>NZ_JAELXR010000007.1:0-307623 GCF_016427455.1 Hymenobacter miniatus | reverse complement strand
CCAGCCAGGGGCGCGTGTTCAGGGCATAGAGCCGCGCCGGAACCGTGACAATGGAATTTACCTGCTCATTGGAGATAAACACGCGGTATTGGTCCACAAATGTCAGCCCCTCGGCCTGTCCGATGAACAGGGCATTGGGCAGCTCAATCCGGCGCTTGTTGCCCTTCAAATACTGCCCGCCCCGGAAGTCCGACAGCAGCCACAGGAACGTGGCGCCGGTGCTGGCGTTGTAGCCCAGCAGTGCCGCGCCGGTACCCGCGGGGTTGAGGTCGGCGGCCGTAATCAGCCCGTTCACGTTGAAGCTGCCCTTGAAATGCGCCACGTAGGTGCCGGGCTGCGCCGGGATGGTGTAGTACTTGGTGCGCAGGTCGGCCCAGTTCTTCGTGAACAGGTGCAGGGAATCGTTGGCGTAGAAAAACGCCTCGCAGTCGAAGTTGTGATTGTTAATGGCCGGGGTGAAAGTGGTTTGGTCGGGGTAGCTGAAGGTGATGGCTTGCGCCGTCACGGCCACCGAAGGCCCGGTGCCGATGTCGGCTTTGGCCACGCGCAGCACCCGCAAATCGCGCCGGTCGCCGTTGTTGTTGCCAAAGTCGCCCACGTAGAGGTACTGCGCATCGGTGGCCAGGTCTTCCCAGTCGATGTTGATGGTGTTGGTGATGACGACGTGCTGCACCGCAGCGCCCGAGGTCGAATCAATCTTGTAGAAGCCGGGCGTGTTGTTGCTGTCGTTGTGGGTCCACAGGTTGCGGTCGGTGTATTGCAGCCCCGAGCTTTCGGGCACGGCGCTGCCCAGCGGCGTTTTGGTGATGAGCGGGGTGCTGGTGGTGGCGTACTGGCACGAGCCGTCGTTGAGGGTGGCGGCCGGGTTGTAGTTGGTGGCGCGCGGGTCGGTGCAGCCGCTTTGAGCCCGGGCCGTGAAGCAGGCCAGCACCAGCAGCAGGAGCAGCGAATGAGTAGCGGTTTTTACCATAGCACTGAGCAAAAAAGAACGTCATGCTGAGCGAAGCCAAAGCCTCTCTACCGCAATAGTAATGAATTACTTGCGCAGTAGAGATGCTTTGACTTCGCTCAGCATGACGTTCATAAGTCACACCGAACGGGCTGCGAGAGCCTACAGGTTGCCCCGCAGCGCCTGCTCGCGCTCGATGCTCTCAAACAGGGCTTTGAAATTGCCCTTGCCGAAGCTTTTGGCGCCTTTGCGCTGAATGATTTCGTAGAAAACCGTGGGCCGGTCTTCCACGGGCTTGGTGAAAATCTGGAGCAGGTAGCCTTCCTCGTCGCGGTCCACCAGCAGGTTCAGGGCTTTCAACGATTCCAGGTCTTCGTCGATGGCGCCGATGCGCTCCAGCAGGTCTTCGTAGTAGGCGCCAGGCACGCTCAGGAACTCCACGCCGCGGCGGCGCAGCTCGGTCACGGTGGCGCGGATGTCCTTGGTGGCGATGGCGATGTGCTGCACGCCGGGCGAGTGGTAGTAGTCGAGGTATTCTTCAATCTGCGACTTCTTCTTGCCTTCGGCGGGCTCGTTGATGGGGAATTTTACGTAGCCATTGCCGTTGGATACCACCTTCGACATGAGGGCCGAATATTCGGTCGAGATGTCTTCGTCGTCGAACGTGAGCAGGAGCTTGAAGCCCATCACGTCCTCGTAGAATTTCACCCACTGGTTCATTTCGCCCCAGCCCACGTTGCCCACGCAGTGGTCTACGTGCAGCAGGCCCACCGGGGCGCCTTGGGGCACGCCGCTGCTTTTGGCCACAAAGCCGGGCATGAACGGGCCCGTGTAGTTGGTGCGCTCCACGAAGGTGTGCACGCTCTCGCCGTAGGTGTAGATGCCGGAGAGCGTCACGCTGCCGTGCTCGTCCTCGATGGTGTAAGGCTCGAAAGCCGATTTGGCGCCTCGCTTGGTGGTTTCTTCCCACGACCTGCGGGCGTCGTCCACCCACAGGGCCATCACCTTCACGCCGTCGCCGTGCTGGGCCACGTGGCGCGTGATGTCGGAGTCGGGCAGGAGGGAGGTGGTGAGCACCAGCCGGATTTTGCCCTGCTGGAGCACGTAGCTGGCGCGGTCGCGCAGGCCGGTTTCGGGGCCGGCGTAGGCCACCAGTTCGAAGCCGAACGCGGCCTGGTAGTAGTAGGCCGACTGCTTGGCGTTGCCCACGTAGAATTCAACAAAGTCGGTGCCTTTGAGCGGGAGGAAGTCCTGGGCGGGCTGGGCCAGCACTTCGGGCGAGGTCATGGTTTGCATGGGCGCGGTTGAAAGGGAAATGGGTGGGGGATGAACGCGGTAAAAATACGGGTTTGATTGGTTATGCGCTCCATTTGGCGGATTGCCGGGCTGCGTCGGCCGCGGCGCCGCGCAGGTTTGGCAATTCATTCCCATTTTTGTGTCCAATCATCTGCCTTAGCGCCACCCAATGAATACCGAAGAACTGAACCGCGCCCTCGTGGCCCTGATTGAGAAGAAAGCCGAGCTGCACACCCTCACCTACGACGACGCCCGCTACGACGACGTGGAGGAAGCCCTGCACGACCTCGAAGACGATTTCAACGACGAATACGGCGATTTCCTCGAAACGGCGCTCGACAAGGTGCACTCCGACCTCAAGTCGGACACCGACGTGCTGCTCCCCACCGCCTACCTGCCCAGCAACCCCAACTCCACGCCCTCGCCCAAAGAAGGCGTGTGGGTGGATTCCGAAAAATACCCCGGCAAAGAAGCCCGCATCACGCTGGTGCCCAACCCCGTGCGCATCATGCTGACCGTAGGCAAAAACGTGCAGCAAGAGCTCTGGAAAGCGTAGGGCTGCCGGTTTCCTGACGAAAAACAGAACGTCATGCGGAGCGCAGCCGAAGCAGCTCTACCACGCAACTGATTCATGCGTGAGGTGGAGGTGCTTCGGCTGCGCTGCGCGTGACGTTCTGTTTTCACAATTCCAAATAGACCAATATGCTCTACCGCATTGCCGAGCCCACCGACTGGCAGCACGCCCAACAGACCGGCTTCTTTGCCAGCCCCGACCTGGCCGCCGAGGGTTTCATTCACTCCTCAGAGCAACATCAGATTCTGGAAACGGCCCGCCGCTATTACGCCGGCCGTACCGATTTGCTCTTGCTGGAATGGGACGAAGCGGCTCTGGCCGCGGCCGGCGTGCGCGTTGAGCGCGAATGGGTCGAGAGCCGGCAGCAGCATTTTGCGCACGTGTTTGGCCCGGTGCCGCTGCGTGCCATTTGCCGCGCCTGGCCCCTTGAGGCTAATAAACAGGGAGAACTTCAACTGCCAGCGGAGTTGCAATCCGCGGGCGAATAAATTTTTAAAGTCCGGTGCAACCCCCGCGCGGTGCGGCGCATCTTCCGCCCAGAAGCAAACCTCTAAAACGTTCCGTTTTATGCTGTCTCTCTACTTGCGTCCGTTGCGCTGGCTGGCCCTGGTGGGGCTGGCCACGGCCTGCGCTCCCACCTACCAGCTGGGTTTGAAACCCGTCAAATCGACCGGCCTGTTTGCCGAGGGCCGCGAGCAGGCCCAGGCCGTGGCCGATAGCGTAGAAGTCCGGCTGAGCTTTGTGTGCTACGAGGCCAACCGGGTGGTGTTTGAGGCCGAGTACCGCAACCCCACGCGCCGTTCGCTGGTGGTCGACCCGGCCGCGTTTCAGTACGAAGCCAACCGCCTGCCGGCCCCCGCGGCCGAACCCAAAGCCAAGCGCCCCAAGCCCCTGCCCGGCGCCGAAGTAACGGCCGCCGTGGCCGCCGCCAGCATGTCGCTGCCCTTGCCGCCGCTGCCGCCCCAGGCCGTGGCCGCCTTCGACCCCGAGCCCGAAATCAGCGCCCTGAAGGCCAAAGCCGATAAGGAAGCCGAGAAGGCCTCTCGCTTCGACTGGCTGGGCCTGGGCCTGGCCGCTGCCAGCCTGGCCACCGACGTGGCCAGCATTGGCAAGCGCGAAACCGCGGCCCAATACCAGAACCGCGTGGCCATTCATGACGCGGCCGTGGCCTACAACGTGATTTCCAGCGCCACCAAAATCGAGCACGCCGTGGCCGCCGAGGTGCTGCAGCAGCGCGCCGCCCTGCTGCAGGACTACGCCCTGCGCAAAGTGACCCTGGAGCCCGGCCAGCAGGTGCGCGGCTACCTCTATTTCCCGCGCTACGACGCCGCCGACGGCTTCGTGCTGAAGGCCCCGGTGGGCAGCACCGTGGTGCCGCTGGAATTTGCGCAGGTGCGCACGCGGCAGTAAGCGTTAGGCCAGAATTCGATGGAAGGCCCTTGCAGCGATGCGAGGACCTTTTTTTTATGATTCAACTGAGCAGGCGGTAGGTTTCCGTAGCTGCTGCACGAGAGCTGTGTAGGGTAGGGGCGCATGCGCGCGACGTCCTGGGAACGTTGCCGGCAACGTTCCCGCTACTATTTATTCCATTTTGCATTGTTTCTATGAGCGCGGCCTTCACCTTTAGCCGCTGTCTTATGCCGCCACGGGCGGGGCAGACCACTGGTTTTTAACCCCACGCTGTGCTATATGAAACAACGCTTTACGCTTTTGGCCTTGTTGCTGACCGCGCTGCTCCTGCTGGCGCAAGGCGCCCAGGCCCAGGCCTTCGACCTGGTAGTGGCCAAAGACGGTTCGGGCGCTTACCGGACGGTGCAGGCCGCCATCAACGCCGCTCCCACGGGGCGCACCACGGTTTTCACCATCTTCATCAAAAACGGCAAGTACCGGGAGAAGCTGACGGTGCCCGCCAACAAACCGTTTTTGCAATTCGTCGGGGAGAGCGTGGCGGGCACCGTGCTGACTTGGAACGACGCCAACACGCCGTCGTTTCCGGGCAACTCGGCCAGCTTCATCATCAACGCCTCCGATATCAGCGCGCTGAATATCACCTTCGAAAACTCGTATGGCGACGCGCCGCAGGGCCTGGCCATGTACATCACCGGCGACCGGGTGGCGTTTAAAAACTGCCGTTTCCTGGGCGGGCAAGACACCATGCAGCTTAACTCGCAGGCCGGCAACCGCAGCTATTTCAAAGAGTGCTACATCGATGGCGTGGTGGATTTCATTTTTGGCGCGGGCCGCGGGCTGTTCGAGAACTGTATCATTTACCCCCGCACCCGGCGCGACGGCGGCAGCGGCGGCTACATCACGGCCGCCAACACGCAGCCCGGCCAGACCTACGGGTTTGTGTTTCGCAATTGTGTCATTCCCGAAAACCGGGGCACCACCACCTACACCCTAGGCCGGCCCTGGCAGAACGACCTGGGCTCGACGCCAACCGACCGCTCGGCCTCCCGGGTAGTGTGGCTGAACACCACCATGGGCAATTCCATCAAGCCTGCAGGTTGGCAGGTATGGGACGCGGGCACGGTGACCAGCGTCATCCAATATGCTGAGTACAAAAGCCGCGATTTCAGCGGCAACCTGGTGAATACCAGCCAGCGCGTGCCGTGGTCTTTTCAGCTCGTCGATGCCGACACGGTGAACTACACCCGCGCTGCCGTGCTGGGCAGCTGGGACCCCTGCACCGTGGTGCCCAACTTCTGCGGCCATCAGGACCCGGCCATTGCGGTGTCGAATTTCCGGGCCGTGAAAGGCAGTGGCCCGGCCCCGTCGGCCCTGACCTGGAACAGCAGCTGGCTGATTGCGGGCGTGCAGTACCAGCTGTTCCGTAGTTCGGCGCGCCGCGGCACCTACACGCAGCTCTACAGCACCACCTCCTCGGTGGCCGCCAACATCAACTTTGGCACCACAGACCCCATTCCGGCGCCGGGCACGTCTTGTTTCTACTACGTGCGGGCTTCCAAAACCGGCCTGGCCACGCACGTAACCGATACGTTGGAGATTTCGAGCACGCCCACCATTTTCACCTCGGGCACCACGCAGGCCTTTCTGCAGGGCGGCACGCCACCCTCTGCCGCCCAAAACCTGCTGGTGAGTGCCGAGAACCTGACGGGTGCCGTCACGGTGACGCCACCGACCGGATTTGAGGTATCGGCAAACGGCGGGGCAACGTGGTTTGGTAGCGCCGCGCCACTCGCTTTGGCCCCCGGCAGCGCCGGCGCCGTGGCCAGCACCACTCTCAGCGTGCGCCTCAACGCGGGGGCCGTGGGCACCTACGCCGGCAACCTGACGCTGGCCAGCGCCGGGGCTGTCACGGTCAATGTGCCGGTATCGGGGCTGAAGCAGGCCGCGGCTTTGCCCCAATCGGTGGTGCTGCAGTGGTGGCCCATGGCCCGCAGCGGCCAGGACAGCGCCGCCGTGCGCGTGGCCGCGCTGCAAGCCAGCACGCCCACGCTGCGCAAGTTCGTGCTGTCCAGCGGTTCAGCGGCGGCCACCATCCCGCCGTATTCCCGCACCTACGGCCAGGCGTTTGCGCCCGTGGCCGACGGTGGCTGGACCACCGCCCTGGGCGGCAACGGCGGCAACCTGAACCGGACGTACTACGAGCAATTCACCGTAGCCCCGAGCGGGAGCAGCGCCGTGCGGCTCGATTCGGTAGTATTCAACGCCTACGTTACGGGCTCGGTGAGCAACACCAAGCTGGCCGTGGTGTGGTCGCGCAGCGGTTTTGCCACCGATTCGGCCGACGTGACCGGAGGCAAGGGCCCCGGCGGCATTCTCCTCAGCTCGGCCAACGGCGGGTTCGCGACGCCCATTCTGACCACCAACACCAGCGCCGCTTACCGCCTTGCGCTGGCCGGCGCCACGGGCCTCACGCTGGCCGCTGGGCAGCGCCTCACGTTCCGCGTGTACTTCAGTTGCGGCTCCACTACCGTCACTACGCGCTTCGCCACCCTGAAAAACGTGCAGGCGAAGGGCGAAGCCAACCTGGTCAGCGGGGCGCGCCGTGCAGTGGCGCAGTCTCTCCAACTATACCCCAACCCCGCCACTGCCCAGTGCCTGGTGATGCACCCGGCCGCCGGCCGCGAGGCCAGCATTGCGGTGTATTCATCCCTGGGGCAGCGGGTAGCCACGGTGCCATGCGCGGCCGGGGCCCAGCAAACACTCCTCAATCTTGCTACTTTGGCGCCCGGCTTTTATGTAGTGCGATACACGTTTGATAATGAACAGTTTGCCGTGTCTTTGCGCAAAGAGTAGCGCCCGGGTTCGTGCCGTGTGGCGGCGCGGTATGAGTGAAAAAGCAGAGCGGGGGATGCGCAAGCCAGCCGGCTTGTGCATCCCCCGCTTCCGGTTGAAGGGCATTTGAAAAAGCGGCTGGGATTGCAGCCGATGGCTCCGAGGAATTAGCCGAGGTCCGCCAGTTCCAGCCAGCGCAATTCTTTCTCCTCCAATTCTTCATTCAGGGCCGAGAGTCGGGCGCCCCAGGCTGCAAAGTCCTGCGGCGAGCCGCTGCCGCCGTTCAGCTTGGCGGTGATGTCCTGCTTCTCGGTTTCCAGCGTCGCCATGGCTTTTTCGAGCTGCTCGTACTCCTTTTTCTCGGCGAAGGTGGCGCGGCGCTTTTGGGGCGAGGGCGCCACGGCGGTGCTCACGGCGGCCGGCGTGATGGCCGCTTTCGCGGCGGCGCGGGCCGCTTTGGCGGCTTTCTCTTCTTCAATCAGCGCGGCTTCGGCTTCGCGCTCGGCGAGGTACTCGCGGTAGTCGGTGTAGTTGCCGGGGAAGTTGAGGACGGCCCCGCCGGGCTCGAGCACGAAGAGGTGCTCGGCGAGGTGGTCGAGGAAGTACCGGTCGTGGCTCACGATGAGCAGGCAGCCGGAGAAGTGCAGCAGAAAGTCTTCCAGAATGTTGAGCGTGCCCAGGTCGAGGTCGTTGGTGGGCTCGTCAAGAATCAGGAAGTTGGGGTTCTTGATGAGCACGCGTAGCAGCTGCAGGCGGCGCTTTTCGCCGCCGCTGAGCTTGCTCACCAGCGTGTACTGCTGGGCCGGCGGAAACAGGAACAAGTTCAAGAACTGGCTGGCGGTGAGCACGTCGCCGTTGGCCAGCTCCACCACTTCGGCCACTTCCTTCACGATGTCGATGACGCGTTGCGAGGGGTCGAATTCCAGCTCGGTCTGGGTGTAGTAGCCAAACACGGTGGTCAGGCCCACGTCGATGGTGCCGGAGTCGGGCTGCAGCTTGCCGGTAAGCATGTTGAGCAGCGTGGACTTGCCCGCGCCATTCGGGCCCACGAGGCCGATGCGGTCCTTCTTCTTGAACACGTAGCTGAAATCATCCAGCACCACGTTGTCGCCGAAGCGTTTGTTCAAGTGGCTGGCTTCGATGATTTTGCCGCCCTGGCGGGTGGTTTTCACGCTCAGCTCCACCTGCTGCTTGCTGAGGTTGGTGCTGGCCTTCTCTTTGGTGACGTAGAAAGCGTCGATGCGGGCTTTTTGCTTGGTGCCGCGCGCCTGGGGCATGCGGCGCATCCACTCCAATTCCTTTTTGAAGAGCTGGCGGGCCTTTTCTACTTCGGTGGCTTCGCGCATTTCGCGGTCGGCTTTTTTCTCCACGAAGTAGGCGTAGTTGCCCTGGTAGCGGTACACCTGGCCCTTGTCGAGCTCCACAATTTCGTTGGCCACCTTGTCGAGGAAGTACCGGTCGTGGGTCACCATCAGCAGGGTGAGGGTGGGGGAGGAGAGGCGGTTTTCGAGCCACTCAATGGTGCTGAGGTCCAGGTGGTTGGTGGGCTCGTCGAGCAGCAGCACGTCGGGCTCTTCGATGAGGACGCGGGCCAGGGCCACGCGCTTGCGCTGCCCGCCCGAGAGCTGGGCCACGTTGCGGGTGAGCAAGTCGCCGAGGATGCCGAGGCGGCCGAGAATCTGCTGCACCTGGGCTTCGTAGTCCCAGGCGTTGAGGGCGTCCATGCGCTCAAGCACGCGCTGGAGGTCGTCGGGCTTGTGGTTGGGGTCGTTGACGACGTGCTCGTACTCCTGAATGGCCTTGAGCGTGTCGTTTTGGCTGGCGAAGATGGTTTGCTCCACGCTCAGGCTTTCGTCGAACACGGGGTTCTGGCCCAGGTACGTCACGCGGATGCCTTTGCGCACGCTCACCTCGCCGGTGTCGGGGGCTTCGAGGCCGGCCAGCACCTTCATGAGGGTGGTTTTGCCAGTGCCGTTGATGCCCACAAAGGCCACGCGCTGGCCTTGGTTGAGGCCGAAGTTTAGGTCTTTAAACAGCCAGCGGTCGGCGTAATTCTTCGAGATGTTCTCGGCGGATAACAGGTTCATTGTAAAAAGTATGCCTTTACGGTGTCGTTATGGCGGTTTTTAAGTGCGGCAAAGTGGCGTGTATATGTTTTTTCGGGGAAAACGGATACATGCTGGATACATACCCGGCAAAATGGATACATGCCCAATTGTGCCGGGTTTTGCATTCTAGCGGGGTGCCTATCTTCAAAGGTACGACCGCCCCAACGGGCAAGGAAAAGGTAACGCAACAGCAGCGGCAAAAGTGGCAAGTGAAGCAACAGCTACAACCCGTCGTTTTTGGGGCGAAATATGCCCGCTGTTGAACGTATAGAAGGAAAAGGGACAATGACACCGAATGCTTGTGGCAAGGGGCAAGGAAAAGAAATTGCTAAAGTGATATGCTAAGAAGCTTGGAATGCTAAAAAATGATGTATAACTTTATACTTCACCTTAATCAACAACACAATGCCATTCATCACATTCACCAAAGAAGGAAGCCCGTTGTACATCAACATCGACCATGTTGCCGGTATGAAGTTGACCGTTGAAAACGAAAAGAACACCGCAGTCAAAATCATTGCGTCGCGTCCTGAACTGGATACAACCGTATTCTTTGACACGGAAGCTGACGCGCAAGCTTTCATTGACGATTTGGTTGCTTACAGCTTGAAAGCTTCGCAACCAGCGTTTGAAGCAACGGTAACCACCACCACAACGGTACCGAAACGGGCAACAGTCCGTCGGCTAAGCCGCCCGGCAGCCCCTACCGTTATCCGTTAGTTGCATCAATACCCATTGAAACCGCTGCTTTAATAAGTGGCGGTTTTTTTGTGTTCATACATCGGGGCAAACCGCTGTTAGTTGATACTACAACCGGAAAACAGCGAATAGACGCGGAATAGGCGGGCAGATAGGGGTTGGATAGGTCGGGAATACTAATAACCACTAATCGGGGCTATTGCTTTTGCCTATTATGCCCGAAACTAGATTTATCGTTTCAGTAACGACCGTTGCAGTAATGATAAATCCTGCTACCTTTGTTTCAGTTGTCGCACTAGGGACAGCAAAGCATCGATGAAACGCTATGTTACTTACCTGCGGGTTTCGACTGATAAGCAAGGCAGCAGCGGTCTAGGACTGGAAGCACAACGCGCCGCCGTTGTTGCCTACGCTAAGACAGCCGATAATATCTTGGCTGAATTCGTGGAAGTGGAAAGCGGTAAGAACAACACCCGCGAACAACTTGCCGCTGCCATTGCCCACGCCAAAAAGAACAATGCCGTTTTACTGATTGCCAAATTGGATAGGCTGTCACGTAATGCTGCTTTCATTTTCACGTTAAGGGATTCGGGCGTGGATTTTTGTTGCGCAGACATGCCCGACGCCAACGGCTTAACAATAGGCATATTTGCGTCGATTGCGCAGCATGAAAGGGAAACGATAGCCAAACGGACAACGGATGCACTAGCCGCAAAACGGGCGCGGGGTGAAGCGTTGGGGACGGTAGCGAACCTGACTAGCGAAGGACGGGCAAAAGGGCAGCAGACGCGCCAAAACAACGCCAAAACGGATAAAGCCAACGTGCAAGCAAAGCAACTGATAGACCTGCTTGCATCGGGCGGGGCAACACTGGCAGCCATTGCCGACAAATTGAACGCTAGCGGCTACAAAACCCGGCGCGGGTGCCAGTTCACGCCCACGGCGGTTAAGCGGTTGCGTAGCAGTGAATAAGCATTGATTGTTGCTGCTAGTAGATTCAATAAAATACCCCGAACTTATTGCTAGGTTCGGGGTTCTTTTTTGTTTTGTTTTTGGTAATTGATTATTGGCTTTAAGTGGCTGTTAGTGAATAATTTTAGAATAAGGATTTAGAATTATTATTGTAATTTAGGATACTATGGTTATAGGCGGAAATTACAGACTGATACTTGTGGTATAGGCTATCGTAGTAGTCGATTAGATTGCCGTTCAGGGCTATATCCTTTGCTACTTCAAGGTAAAGCAAGTTGTTCCGCTTTTGGAATTGGTCAAAGTTGAATCTGATATTGTGCTTCATGGTGTTTTCTTCGCTTTTGCTGGCTGTTATTATATATTCATTTGGGATAATAGGTTTAATGTTGTCGCCTAGATGGATAAGCGGCATACGGGTGCATCGGGTTTTGTTGCTGTCATCTTTCTTTCTGAATTCAGCAATAGATTCACCGTAACAATTGAACAGGCTAAGCAGGTGTTCGGAATCTTGTAACTGGCTGAAAATGGGATTATAATCCTTGCCTTTGCTTTCGCGGGTATACAATGCCTTTTCGGTTTGTTCAAGTTTCGAATACTTATCGTAGGTAATTGCTGTATTGTAATCAGTTTTCAGTCGGTAGATATAATCGGTGTCTTTAATAGCGTTGTTCGTAATGCTTAATTCCAGTCGCCAAACGTCTTTGCTTACGTCTAAACCGTTGGCGCTGTGGTAATCGGTGATATAACCCTTGTTGCTGCTTTCGGCTATTTCGCGGGTTTTGTTATACAGCTTTAGTGAACGCCCGCCCACGTTTTCAGCTAGATATACAGTAAAGTTCGTGTCCCCGTTTCGGCTGACGCTGCCGAACGCGTTAATCTTTTCAATTTGCTTTTTATTTTTGTGAAAGTGATAGGTTTCGGGGTTGAAGAAATACTTATTAAACCGCTTCATTACGTCTACGTTCGTATCTAAAGCAATATCTAGCTTCGCATAGTTGTGGAATAGCAAGTTAAAGTCTGCCATAAATTGACGAATAGCCGAAAGCAGTGATGCCGTATAAAGCAACCTGTTATCGGCGCGGTAATGCACTAAATTTGCGGCATAGTGGGCGCGTACTGGATTCACGTCAACAACGCCGATACGCTTACCGCTTACGTCTACTGAATAGCTTAGATGGTAGCTGCTGTTACGTTTGTCATCGGTTAGCATGGTCAACGTAGTTGAACCTTGAACGTAGATAGGTAGTGCGGTTGACGGGTGTAGCGTTGTTAAATCCAGTGCTACGGGAAAGGAATGATTCAACCGAATATTTAGGCAATCTAGTGAAAGTGTAAATAGGTCTTTTTTAGTATGTTGGGGCATTAAATAGGGGTTATTATTTTTATTGTTGTTGTAATTTCGGACACTATGGTTATAGTATATAGTAGCATTTACTAGGCAGGTTTTAGCGTTTCGTAGATAATAGTTCAGTTATTTTTTTATTCAGATATGTTCGGGCATAAAGAAACCCTAGCCGCTACTGTGACTAGGGTTTCAGAATTCTTCGTTTAAGGCGCTGCTAGTGGGCTAGGGATATCGGTGTAGGGGCTGAGGGGTTTTCGTGTCGTAGCGGGGCTATAAATGCGCTTAATTATGAAATGTGGTTAGTGCTATCGGCTATACGGTTGCGTTCGATGGCTGCCTTTACCTTTTGCGTTTCGATTTCATATTCATCCAGTTCTAATCCTTTGTTATAATTCCTGTCAGAATTGGCGTTAATAAACGTCATCGGTTTCATATAGTATTCAGGGAATACTTCATTTATGGCTTGCTGGCAATGCGAAATGCAGTCACGAATTAGCAAGTAATCTGCAAGTGTCGTCGGCATCTTCATATTAGCTATATGATTGCCCCGAAATACGTTAGCGTAATTCTGGACACTTACCCGTAGATTGTGCGCAAGCAACCAGTTACGAAACTTATGAATGTCGGTGAATTCGTTGATTCTATCCATAGCAGGTTTTGAAATGAATTCGACGCGTTCAATTCTAGTTGCTTCTATATTTTCGGCTTTAAGGGTCAAGAATTTCCTATTCCATTCGTCAAGAAAGGAACAAATTTTAATGCACCCGTAACGTAATCCGATGTTCCATAGATAATTTTCTTCTTTACACTTATCTTCTTCGGTATCTATTCGTTCCATGATGAATTTTGAACCGTTGATGCTGTGGCGAATTTCGCCTGCTAATACATTGATGATAAAGCAGCAGTCTTCTAGTCGATTGTTCTTCATGTCGTTGATGATGGATAAGGGAAGATACAAGAACGACCGTCTTATTGCTTAGACGGTCGTTCTTGCTGTTCGGGTGGTGTTGGCTGGCTTGCCCGACGTTCGCGCCGTATGGGTGCCTTAAAATGCGTTCTTCGGCTAATTGCTTGCTTTCTTGAAACGGGAATTCGCCCGTTCCTGTAGTGCGTCCATCTGTTCCTGACTATCTACAGGAATATTTAAGTTAGTTGTTACCCCGTCGCCCGTAACTGCAATTAGAAAAGGATAAGGATAACTATCAGAATCTTTTAAGTTTAAACCTGAATTTTTTGAATTTGGAAAATTCAGTTCTAATCTTTCCTTATTTGCTATACACGCGTCAACAAACTGTGAAACTATTTCCAATTTGGATTTCATTTCCTTTATTTTAGGAATCATGTAGTCAATAATTTTGTGCGAACCTGCTGGCGCTAAATATTCGGCTAGTTTTGGGATTAGCATGTTTATGGGGTTTAGGTGTCCTGCCAAGGTACACAAAACCCCTGACCTAGCAACAAGTCAGGGGTTCGGGTGGTGTTGGTTGGCTTGTCCGACGTTCGCGCCGTAGCGGTGCCTTTCTGTGCGTTTCTAGGCTGCTTAGATGCTGCTTACCTTGTTCATTTCTTCGACTGTATTCATGGCACCGCTTGCGTAATTGCTAAACATCAGTTCCATTTTTGAATGCCCTATCCACTGCTTCAATACGGCGGGATTGACACCACTGGCAAGGGAATGCGAAATGAATGTTTTGCGCCCGACGTGGGCACTGATAAGCGTATGTTTGGGCACGTATTCGGCTATTATTTCAGTGCCTACACGCTTCGCATTGTATACTAATTCATCGATGCCCGCTTGCTTCGCTAGTGCCTTCAATACCCGCGAAAAGTTGGGAAGATATTGATAAGGCATTTCATTCTTATACTTAGCCAAAATTGCCTTTGCTGTATCATTCAGCGGGATTTTGACTAACGTGTTAGTTTTCTTAGTTGTCAATACAATGAACTTACCGACGACTTGATTTGGCGTTATTTGGGAATCACTGAATCGTAAGCCAGTCGCACACATTAGCAAAAACGAATCTTTGACAACTTCCCGACGCTTAGGCACTTCTAATTCTTTGAAGGCGTTCAATTCTTCCGTAGATAGAAATAGTACGTCTTGCTTGCGCAGTTGCTTGCTTTCTGCGCGGTGGTCTTTGATAGGTTGCTTGTTAATCTGCAATACGTCAGCATACTTCAATACGACCGTCTTTGCCCGCTTGACATATTGATTGGTGCTGCTATTATTCAGCCCTAGCGAAATCAGATAGTTTTCAAACCCAATCAGTGTATCGGGGTTTACGTCGGTAATTTCCCAAAATTGATTGAAGCCAGTAATGTATCGGGCAAGGTTAGTGTATGCCCGTTTGGTGTTATCGGTTATTTTTTGTGTGTCCCGGTACCGATGTACATACGCTTTCAGCAACTTCCCGTCGAAGTTGCCTAGTATCATTTCGTAATCCCGTAATTCAATTTGCTTTTCTTCTAACTGGCTTTTTAGTTCAGCAATTTCATGCCTTAATTGTTCGGCTAAGTCTTCATACCCCGCTTTCATAGTGCGGTAATTCTTGTCCAGTTTGATGCGACTACTGACAATATCATCGTAGGCTTTGGACATGCCTGCCCGGTCGCGTAATTCGATGCTTCTTTCTAACCGGAAGGCTGCCAGTTCTATATCTGCACGTACCTGTTCAATCTTTGCGTTATCCTTAACGTGACTAGGTAAGCGGTTGCTGACCTTGCCGGTTTTTTTGTCAAAGTACTGCGGTGGAACGCTAACGCCGGTCTTTTTGGTGAAAGGGGTTAAAGTGCTGTGTTTGTGCTTGATGGATACCGGGCATTCGCCTTTGGCATTGGCAGGGCGAAGAATGAATGTGATTTTGGACATTACCGTGACCGTTAGAATGCTGAAAAAGAACAACTTCCAACAAGGTAAAGCGTGTATCCGTTTTTGCCAAATATGTATACGCATAATTTAAAAAAGTGCAATAATGATAGCAAAAAGGCGGTTTTTTGCACCTTATTATATATTCGGCGGATAACAGGTTCATAGGCCGCAAAGGTACGGCCGGGGCGGGCGGGGTGGGGAGGTGTTCCACTTACATTAGCCGCCCTGATTCTTAGTCAGCCCATAACTTGCATAGGAGCACATGATACAGAGAGAAGAATTTCTGCGTGAAATAAAAGCAAACATTGAGCAACATGGCTATCATGTAACTGTGGTTACAGGTGGTCAACTACCTAGATTCGCATACACAATAGGCTGCTTGGAAAATTTGGGTTGGGAGTTCATTTTCGCCGGTGGCGAGTATTATTCCAAATTCGATGTAAGCAAAATTTTTGATGAAATAATATCGGCTTGTGAAGGAAAACGCGGCTGGCATAATCATGCTATTAGCATAGATTCATTAGGCGATTTTTATATTGCTAAAGTCGATAAGTCTTGGAGTGAATTGCTCACGATAAGCGTATTTGATTATTATAATCAAACCGAAATACAGGTTTGGCAGATTCTGCCAGATGCTAATCATCGCACGTTGGATGTGCCTGATATGTCACAAGCGTTTGAAATTGTTTCACAACCAATTTGGCAGTGGCTATCTCGCAAATGGGATTACCCTGTTCCAAATAGCTCAATGTCTGTTACCGATTTGAGTGTGCTTTTTGGAGAAAAGGCCACCGAAGTGACCAGATGGGAAGAGGATGAATGGGAAATATTTTCAGGAGCAGGACCCGACACACCGAAAGAGGTGATGCGCATAGTTCCACTGGGTTTATTGTTAGGTATTGATAAGTCTTTAGAGCGAGTAGTTTACTTAGAAACCGGCAAGGGATTGTGGAGAGACAAAGTTGAACTTGAGTGGAATGGTTGGGAGTAACATTGTGACTAAAGCCCCTGCCGCGGCGCCCGACACGCCCCGTCGCGGCGGGGGTATGGGGTGGGCTGTTTTAAATTGTAAAAGGCCCATTTCCAATTTGGAAACGGGCCTTTTTCTGTTGAAAGCGTGAAGTAGAGACGCATAATTGCGTCTCATCGTTGAACGGCGGCGTTGGAACGAAGTCCGAACGGCGCGGACGCCGAGACGCAAATATGCGTCTCTACATCCCGTTGCCTTTCGCGGTTTCCAGGCCCCAGTTGCGGCCTTTTTCTACGGCGGGCACGCCGGTGCTCAGCCACACGGGCGCGGGCGCGCCTTTCAGGTAGTGGTCGAAGAACTGCAGCTCGCGGATGGAAATGTCCTTGCGGTTTTCGCGCTTCACGAGGTTGTGGGCCTCGCCGTTGTATTGCAGCAGCCACACGGGCTTGCCCAGGCGGCGCAGGTCGGTGAACATTTCGATGCCTTGGTACCACGGCACGGCGCCGTCGGCGTCGTTGGCCATGATGACCACCGGCGTCTGCACCTTGGGCAGCGAAAACAGCGGCGAGTTGCGGAGGTAGGCATCCGTCTTTTCCCAGAGTGTGCCGCCGATGCGGCTTTGGGTGCGCTCGTACTGGAACTGCCGGCTCACGCCCGATTCCCAGCGGATGCCGCCGTAGGCCGAGGTCATGTTCACGACGGGCGCGCCGGCCCAGGCGGCGGCGTACATGTTGGTTTGGGTGATGAGGTAAGCCACCTGGTAGCCGCCCCAACTCTGGCCCTGGATGCCGAGGTGAGCGCCGTCGACCCAGGGGTTTTTCTTCAGCGCTTCCACGCCGGAGTTCACGTATTCCACGGCCGAGGGGCCGGGCTCGCCCACGGTGTAGCTGATGTCGGGCGTGAAGACGAGGTAGCCGTTGCTGGCAAACATGGCGATATCGAGGCGCGAGGGCGTGGGGGCCGGGGCCTGGTAGCGGTAGATGCCGTCGGACAGCTTTTCGTAGAAGTACGAAATCAGGGGGTATTTCTTCGCGGGGTCGAAGTTTTCGGGCTTGTAGAGCACGCCGGTGGCCTTGTGGCCCTGGGGCGTGGTCCAGTGCACCAGCTCGGCCGTGAACCAGTTGTAGTTCTGCTGCTGGGCGTTGATGGCGCTCAGCTTGGTTTCTTTGCGCAGGTCGGTGCTCACGTACACGTCGGCCGGCTGGCTCACGCTCGACTTGGTGTAGAGCAGCGTGCCGGCGTTTTTGGCCTGCATCAGGGGCGAGTAGCTCACCGGTCCCATGGTCACAAACTGCGGCGCTTTGGTGCCGGCAATGGTTTTGCGGTAATAGCCCCACTGCTTGGTTTCGGTGTTTTGGGCCAGCAGCAGGAGTTCGTCTTTGGGCTCGATGAACTTCTTTTTGTCCACCGGAATGCGGTAGCGAAACTGCAGCTTGGCGGCGCGGCCCAGGCCGTTGGTGAAGTTGACGGCGGCCCCGGTTTTGGGGTTGATTTTCCAGATGTCGTACCGGTCATACACCAGCACGGCCTCGTCGTTTTTGGTCCAGGCGGCCACGCCGTAGGGTTCGGGGTCGGTGGGCGAGTCGTTTTCTTCGTCGGTGAAGGAAACGGGGAGCTGGCCGGTCAGGTTGGTGGTGCGGCGGGTGGCCGCGGCGAACGAAAACCAGGCCTTGGCCGCGTCGTCGTACCACAGGGCGTAGTCGCCGTTGGGCGACAGCTGAAACCGGCTTTTGAGGGCCTGCGGGTTGATGGCCACGCGCTGCCCGGTGGTGGTAGAAACCTGAAACGCCTGCCGGCGCGCGGCGCCTTCCCACTGCGCCGCAATGCGCTTGGCGGTGTCGGTGAGGGCCAGCACGTACTCGGCGTTGGTGTTTTCGGCCAGGAAGGAGTCGCGCAGGTACTCGTCTTCGAGCTGGATGAACTGGTTGCCGCGCTTGGGGTAGAGCACGGCCAGGTAGTTGCGCTGCAGGTCCTTCTTCAGGTTCTTGAGCTGCGTGGGCTGCAGGTAGTCGTCTTTGTAGTTCCAGATGTCGAGCTTGGCGTGCTCAAACTCCACCAGCGAGGTATCCTGCGGAATGGGGTCGGGGGCGGTGCCGAAAAACAGCTTCTCGCCGTTGTCGCTGAACTGAATTTTGCCAAAGCCGCTCGGCGACCAGTTGGCCTTCAGTGCCTTATCGCCCGGCCGCAGGATGATGGCGGCCGAGTCGGTGGCGAAGTTGGTGTAGTACAGGCTGAATGGCTTCACCAAGGCCTTCTCGGGGTGCTTCTCGGCCGCGAAAGCCAGCTGCTTGCCGGCGTCGTCGAACGCCAGGTTTTTGTAGGTGCCCTTGCCGCTGCTCAGCTTCCGAAGGCTGCCGCCCGCCACGTCGAACGCATACAGGCCCGACTGCACGTCCTGGCTGCCTTTCGGGGCCAGCACGGCGAAGGCCACGCGGTTGCCCGGCTTGCTGATTTGGTAATCGGTCACGGCCGCAAACTCCCGGCTGCTGCCGGCCGGCAGGTTGAGCACGGTGAGGGGCGCGCCGGCTTTGTTGGCGTCGAGCAGGCCATCGGTGAGCTTCTTGAGGGTATCGGCCGGGGCTTTGGGCTTGGCGTCTTTCAGCACCGGCTTGTTGCCCAGGAAGGCCAGCACCGCGGCTTTTTCGGCCAGCTGCCACGACTTCACGTTGGCATACTTCGTGAGCTTGCCGGTTTCGAGGGCGTACACGCCCAGCGAATCCTTGGGCATGTCGTCGGGCTTTTTCTTTTTGATGCGGGCCTGCCGCACCAGCGCGTAGGGCGGCTTAATGGAAAACGCCACAAACCGGGAGTCGGCCGAGAAAGCAGCCGAGTCGCCCCGGACAATCTGGGCCAGTTGGCGGTTGCCGGCCGTTTTGATGTACAAGGTGCCGTCGCCCTGCTGGGGCTTCACCTGGTACAGCACGTACTTGCCGTTGTTGCTGATTTTGGGGTTGGCGACGCTTTCCCACAAGTCATACACGGAGTGGTCGAGCGGCTTTTTGTTTTTGGGCGTTTGCTGGGCCAGCGCGGGCACTTGGCAAACCAGCGCGGCAATGAATAGAATGGACTTGGGCATAGCTGGAAATGGGATTCTTCCCAAATATACCTCCAGCCCCCGCTGCCGTTAGCCCTCGGCCCGCAGCACTTCCAGCGGCGAGCGGCGCAGCACGTCTCGGCTATTAAACAGCCCAATGGCGGCCGTGAGCACCGTGACCAGCGCGGCCAGGCCCAGCAGCGGCAGCAGCGCCGGCCCAAAGCTGGCACTGAACACCCACACCGCCAGCGCCCAGGCCGCCAGCAGCGCCAACCCGATGCCCGCCAGCGCCGCCAGCAGGCCCAGCAGGCCGTATTCGACCAGCGTGATGCGCAGAATCTGGGCCCGGCTGGCGCCCAGCGTGCGCAGCAGCACGCTTTCGCGCACGCGCTGGTAGCGGCTGATGACCACCGAGCTGCTGAGCACCAGCAGCCCGGTGAGGATGCTGAAGCCGGCCATGAAGCGAATGACGAAGGAGATTTTGCCGATGAGGTCGTCGAGCGTTTGCAGAATCAGGGCCAGGTCGATGGCCGACACGTTCGGAAATTCCTGCACCAGCCGCTGCTGCACGGCCGCCAGCGCCGCCGTGTTGGGCGTGCGCGTGAGCAGCACCGTGAACTGCGGCGCCTGCTCCAGCACGCCCGCCGGAAACACCACCAAAAAGCTGGGCTGCACCCGCGCCCGGTCAATCTCGCGCGTGCCGCCGATGACCACCCGCATCGGCGCGCCCTGCACGTTGAAGTCCAGCGTGTCGCCGAGCTTGAGCTTGGCGCGCTGCAGGTAGCCGGCTTCTACCGAAATGCGCGGGGTGCCGTCGGGGGCCAGGCCGGGCAGGGTGCCGTCCACCAGCTTTTCCGAAGAGTTGAGCGAGTCGCGGTACGTGACGCGGTACTCGCGCGTGAGGGCCCAGGGCGGAATGCCGGTGGTGGTGTCCTTTTTCAGCTCGGCCACCGTGCGGCCGTTGATGGCCTTCAGGCTCATGGTCACGATGGGCACGCGCTGCAGCACGGGCAATTTTTGCGCCTTCAACAGGTCCTCGACGCCGGCCCGCTGCTCGCGCTGGATGTCGAACAGCACCAGGTTGGGCTGCTGGCCCTGCCCGGCTATCTGCACGCGGCCCAGCAGCAGGGCTTGGGTCAGGAAAAGCGTGGCCAGCAGGAAGGTGCCCAGGCCAATGGACGTGACCAGCGTGAGGGTTTGGTTTTGGGGCCGAAACAGGTTGGCCAGGCCCTGCCGCCACACGTAGCTCCAGCCGCTGGGGAAGAAGTTGCGCACCAGTTCCATCAGCAGGCGGCCCACGGCGCCCAAGGCCACCACCGCCACCAGCAGCCCCGCGCCGAAACCCAGCGCCGTTTTCCAGCTCTGGGTTTGCTGGTAGGCAAAGGCCAGAATGAACAAGCCAATGACGGCCATCACGAGTCCGCGCCACGCGTCGGGTTTTTCCGCCTCGTCTTCAAACGCCGTGCGCAGCACCCGCAGCGGCGACACTCGCCGCACGCTCAGCAGCGGCAGCAGGGCAAACAGCACGGCCATCAGCAAGCCTGTAGCCAAGCCAGTCAGCACGGCCGGCCACGAGACGCTCACGGTGATGTCGACGGGCAAAAAGTCGCCCAGCACGCGCGGCAACAGGCCCTGCACCACTGCGCCCAGCGCCGAGCCCAGCACGGCGCCCACCAGCCCCAGCCCCGCGGTTTGAATCAAATAGATGAGCAGCGCCTGCCGGCCGCTGGCGCCCAGGCAGCGCAGCACGGCCACGGCGGCCAGCTTTTCGCGCACATACAGGTTCACGGCGCTGGCCACGCCCACGCAGCCCAGCAGCAGCGCCACAAAGGCCACCAGGCTGAGGTAGCGGGTGAGGTCGGCGAAGGCGCGGCCGGTTTGCTCCTGGCGGGTGGCCACGGTGTCGGCGTCAATGTCGGCCTTGTCGAGGCGGGTTTGCAGGGTTTTCACCACGGCCGCCACGTCGGTGCCCGGCGCAAACTGGTAGGAGCGCCGGTATTGCAGCCGGCTGCCGCGCTGCACCAGGCCCGTTTGGCGCACCAGCGCAAGCGGGATAAACACCGTGGGTGCCACCGCCGAGCTGATGCCCGACTGTCCCGGCGTCTTCAATACCCGCCCGATGATGGGCAGCCGCACCTTGCCCACCTGCACCGAGTCGCCCACCCGCGCCCCAAACTGGGCCAGCAGCGCATCGTCGACCAGCGCGCCCGGCGCGGTGCTGTCCTGCACGAAGCGCTGGGCGGCGGTGCGCGGCTCGGTCTGCCAGTCGCCGTAGAAAAAGCCGCCGTCGCGGGCGCGCACCTGCACCAGCCGCACCCCCCGGTTGGGCCGAAACTCGACCATGGAGGCAAAGGCCACCTCGCGGGTGCGAGCCGTACCCAGCTGGTTGAGCGTGGGCCGCAGCTCTTTGGAAAACCCCTTGCTGCCGGTCAGCACCAGGTCGGCCCCCAGCAGCTCCCGTGCTTGCCCGCTGATGCTGCTGGCCAGGTTGTCGCCAAAGGAATTGATGCCCACCAGCGCTGCGATGCCCAGAATGATGCTGGCCATGAACAGCAGCAGCCGCGCCCGGCTGCGGCGGCTGTCGCGCCAGGCCATGCGGAAAAGCCAGGAAAAAGCGGGGCGAGAAGCGGGAGGAGTGGGGGAGGGCGTCACGGGAAGGAATGTAAAATTGGGGGCGCGGCATGGCAGTCAGTGAAACCTGGGTTACCACTGCATCAGCGGAGGCATAGACGTAGAAAGCAGGCCAGTCACTTTAAGCAGCTGTTCCGACAACGGTAACGGCCTGCGCGAAGTTGGCCACTGAGGCTGTGCGTTATTTAGCGCCTAGTGAGTTGCTTAAGGCACAATGCCGCGAATAAATTCGGCCAGAAAATGAAATCAAGGGTACTGTTTTCGCAAATGATGGGTCGGGTGGGGTGTTGGCTAGCACTGTTTGCCGGTTTCGTTGGGTGCCATTCGGCGCGGGTAGTGCCGGCAATTAGCAGCGGCCAGCCGTCTGCCGGGGTTCAACTGCCGGAGAAGCCACTGGTTCGCGTGCAAGGCCATTTTTATGGTCCCAAAGACTCCTTAACGGTGGTTCCAGGGGTGGCAGTGGACTTTAGTTGCTGCGGAACTGATGCGGCGGTGCAGCACTGGCGCGACACCACCAAGGCCGATGGGTCGTACCGCGTGGCCATGCCTGCGGGCCGTACTTATCTGGTAGCCCTAAGCAAGAATGGTAAAAACATCGAAACACAGGAATTTCCCGTGCCGGAATCAGCTACTGATTCGGTCGTTGTTAAGAATTTCTATCTGAATTATGATGGGCCCGAAAATCCGGAGCGTTGGTGGCCGAACATTTATTTCGCTATCCGGCGGTTTGACTTACAACCAACGAGCCTGACCACGATGGACAGCGTTATCCGGCGGTTGAATGCTACTCCCAATTCGGGTCTGCTAGTAGAAGGCCACGCCGAGCCTTTCGAGGTTCCTCGTAGCGAGCCCGACCCCGAACGGTATTTGCTGCGTCTCGGCTGGCGCCGGGCTGAGGCCGCCTATACCCATTTGCTGCGAAAAGGCATTTCGGAAAACCGGCTGGTCAGCTTTAGTTACGGTGCCAAGCGGCCCGCCGCACCCGACGACTCTCCTGAACATCGTCAACTCAACCGCCGGGTTGAATTCAAAACCGTAGGGCTTGAGTTCATTCCATCAAAGGAAGAGAAACTCAGGCTAAATGGCTTGTCAAAAACGCCCGCTCATCTAACCAAAACACCCGTCTCTAAGAACCTGAAGCAAGCGTCCGGCCGCCGCGCAGTTCCACCAAAGCCCGTTTCTTACCCAAGCAAGAGCCGCCGCTGAAAAGCGGCTTTAAGCATCAAAAGCTGCTGGCGATGCTATTGACCTAGCCTTAGCCAAGCACTTCCTCCACCACTTTGCCGCCGCGCAGCCGCAGCGTCCGCTGGGTTTTGGCGGCTAGCTCCAGGTCGTGGGTCACCAGCACAAGGGTGGTGCCGGCCTCGCGGTTTAGCTCGAACAATAAATCAACCACTCGCTCGCTGGTGTCGGGGTCGAGGTTGCCGGTGGGCTCGTCGGCGAAGAGCAGGGCGGGGCGGTTGGCGAAGGCGCGGGCCAGGCTCACGCGCTGTTGCTCGCCGCCCGAAAGCTGGGCCGGGTAGTGGTGCGCGCGGGCGGCCAGCCCCACGCGGTCGAGCAGGGCCAGAGCCGTTTGGGAGGCGCCCCGCTGGCCGCGCAGTTCCAGCGGCACCAGCACGTTTTCGAGGGCCGTGAGGGTGGGCAGCAGCTGGAAATTCTGGAAAATGAAGCCCACGTGCTGGTTGCGCACGGCCGCCCGCTGGTCCTCACTCAGGTGGTCGAGCTGAATGCCGTTGAGCCACACGCTGCCCGCGGTGGCGCGGTCAAGACCCGCGCAGAGGCCCAGCAGCGTGGTTTTGCCCGAGCCCGAGGGCCCCACGATGGCAAACGTGTCACCGGCCTGCAGCTCGAAGCTAACGGCATGCAGCACCGTGAGTTCCTGGCCGGCGCTGGGGTAGGTTTTAGTGAGGTTGTCGACGCGAAGAATGCTCATGCAGGGAAAGTCTAGGCAATATTTTTGGCGGCCAAACGTCGGCCGGGGGCGTTTCGCCGTTTGGTGGTCGGGGAGGGGCTAAGGCTGGCTGGCCCCCAGGTCGCCCACGTAACCGGGCCACTCGCCGTTCGTTACGGGTAGCGAAGACGCGTAGCCCTTCCCCATGTTTTGTAGTCCTTACGGCTTCCTGCCCAAAACGCTGTCCATGAATAGAGTTAGTTTCTCATTTGCCGCCGCCTTTTTCTCCCTCGTGCTGGGAGCGTGCAATTCCAACCCGCCCGCCGAGCAAGCCACCGCCCCACGGGCCGCCGGCCAACGCACCGGCGCCGAGGCCGCCACGCCCACGGGCAAAAAGCGCCTGCTGTTCTTCGGCAACAGCCTCACGGCCGGCTACGGCGTCGAACCCGAGCAGGCATTCCCGGGCCTGATTGGCCAGAAAATCGACTCGCTCAAGTTGGGGTACGAAGTCGTCAACGCCGGGCTGAGCGGCGAAACCACCGCCGGCGGGCTCAGCCGGGTGGGGTGGGTGTTGCGCCAGCCCGTCGACGTGTTTGTGCTGGAGCTGGGCGGCAACGACGGCCTGCGCGGCCTGCCGCTCACGGCCACCCGGCGCAACCTGCAGGGCATCATCGACACGGTGCGGCGCCGCAGCCCCAACGCCCAAATCGTGCTGGCCGGCATGCAGATACCGCCCAACCTGGGCGCCAGCTA
This sequence comes from Hymenobacter miniatus, assembly GCF_016427455.1. NCBI lineage: Bacteria > Pseudomonadati > Bacteroidota > Cytophagia > Cytophagales > Hymenobacteraceae > Hymenobacter > Hymenobacter miniatus. The sequence goes on along the minus strand of NZ_JAELXR010000007.1, from coordinate 283,290 downwards.
CGCCGCCGACTTCAAAGCCATTTACCAGGACCTGGCCACCAAAAACAACCTCGTCCTCATTCCTTTCCTGCTGGAAGGCGTGGGCGGCGACCGCCGCCTCAACCAGCCCGACGGCATTCACCCCACGCCGACGGGGCACCGCATTGTGGCGCGCACGGTGTGGGCCGTGCTGCAGCCCTTGCTGCAGGCAAAAACCTAGATGACCCGCAGGCCGTCCACGTTCACTTCGTCGCGCAGCAGCTCGAGGTTGCGGTAGGCGAGGGGCCGGCCGGCGTCGGTGCTGAGGTCGGGCAGGGCGGCGCGGGCGGCGTCGAGGGTGAGCTGGGTGAGCTTGCGGGCGCCGAGGTATATGGCCACGGGGCGGCCCTGGCGGGCGTCGTGCGCGGCCAGGGCGTGGTCGATTTCGGCCAAAATGGTGCTCATGGCAAAGATGTGAGCTGAAAAGTAGGCGGAAATATACCGAGGTTTTCCAGAAACCAAAAACCCGGGCAGTCCGCGGTGGCGTGGCGCCCCGGCCTACCTTTGCGCCATGACAACTGCTGCTTCTGCCTCGGCGCTGGCCGCCCGGCCCATTGGCATGTTCGACTCCGGCATTGGCGGCCTCACCGTGGCGCGGGCCGTGGCGCGGCGCCTGCCCCACGAGCGCATCGTGTATTTCGGCGACACCGCCCACCTGCCCTACGGCGACAAAAGCGCGGCCGCCATTCAGGCGTACTCCGTCAAAATTTGCGATTTGCTATTGCGCCAGAATTGCAAGCTGATTGTGATTGCCTGCAACTCGGCCTCGGCCGCGGCCTACGAGCTGGTGCGCGAATACGTGGGCAGCAAGGCCAAGGTGCTGAGCGTGATTGACCCCATTGTGGCGCACTTGGGCCGGGCCTACGCCGGGCGCCGCGTGGGCCTCATCGGCACCAAGCAAACGGTGAATTCCAACGTGTATAAAAAGAAGGTCGACGAGCTGGACGCCGGCGTCGACCTGCACTCGCTGGCCACGCCCTTGCTGGTGCCCATGATTGAGGAAGGGTTTTTCCGCAACTCCATCAGCGACGACATCATCGGGACGTATTTGAGCAGCGCCGCGCTGGCCGACATCGACGCGCTGGTGCTGGCCTGCACGCACTATCCGCTCATTAAGGAACAGATAGCGCGCTACTACGCCGGCCGCGTCGACGTGCTGGACGCCTCCGACGTGGTGGCTGCCGACACCGAAGCCTACCTGGCCACCCACGGCCTGCTGGCGCCGCCCGCCGCCGCGCCGCCCGCGCACCACTTCTACGTGTCAGATTTCACTCGCTCGTTCGAGGAAAGCACGCGCATCTTTTTCGAGCAGGAAGTGCACCTCGAACATTATCCGCTGTGGGAATAATTGCGGGCAACCATTTGCCCCGCTACAAGGTCATTTTGGCGTAACTTTCCACTCGCCGCGCAGCCCTACCTTTGCGCCCCACCACCGCGTTTTTATCACTTCTTCATTTTTCTATTTCCGTTCACTTTTACTCCTTCTGTATGAAGCAATTCTTCGCTGGCAGGCTCCTCAAATGCCTGATGTTTCTGGTGTGCATGTGGCCCGTGCTGGGTTCTGCTGCTCCCTTCACTCCCGGTAACCTGGTGGTGGTGCGCGTAGGCGATGGCGGCGCGACGGCCCTCTCGGCCGCTGCCGCCCCCACCTTTCTGCTGGAGTACACGCCGGCCGGCGTGCTGGTGCAAACCATCGCGCTGCCCACGGCCGCCGCTGGCAACAACAGCATTCTGACCAACACCGGCTCGTCGGGCTCTGATGCCCTGCTCACCCGCTCGGTGAACGGCGCTTACCTCGTGCTGACCGGTTACGACGCCGCCGTGGGCACCACCGGTCTTGCCGCCACCACGTCGGCCGCCAACAACCGCGTTATCGGCCGCATTGCCGCCGACGGCACCTTCGACACCAGCACGCGACTGAGCGACGGCTTTAGCGGCGGCAACATCCGCTCGGCCGCTACCGTCGACGGCACCACGTTCTACGCCGTGGGCTCGACCGGCGGCGTGCGCTACGCTCCGCTGGGCAACCCGGCCTCCGGTACCAGCACCGTGGTGTCGGCGGTGCCGTCGAACAACCGCGGCGTGGGCATCTACAACGGCAACCTGTACGTGTCCTCGTCCACCACGACGGGCGGCAACTTCCTGGGCATTTCGCAGGTGGGCACCGGCCTGCCCACCGCCACCGGCACCACTACTACGCCGCTGCCGGGCTTCCCCACCGCCACGGGCCCCAGCCCCTACGGTTTTTACTTTGCTGACCTGAGCACCACCGTTCCCGGCGTGGACGTGGTGTACGTGGCTGACGACCGCACCACGGTAGACGGCGGCGTGCAGAAATGGAGCCTGGTGAGCGGCACCTGGATGTTGAACGGCGTCATCACCGGCGCCACGGCCACCACGGCGGGCCCGGCCCTGCGCGGCCTCAACGGCAGCCTCACCGGCACCACGGTGAACTTGGCCACCAGCTCTTCGACCAACCTGTACTTCATCACCGACAACGCCGGCTACAACGCGGCGCCCAGCAACCTGGCGCTACCCGCCTCCGTTGCCACGGCCGGCACCAACGCCAACTTCCGCGGTGTGGCTTTCGCGCCCGTGTCGACGGTGGCCGCCCCCACCATCACCAGCTTCACGCCCACCTCGGGCGGCCCCGGCGCTACCGTTACCATCACCGGCACTAACCTGACCGGTGCCACGGCCGTGACCCTCAACGGTGTGGCCATCACCGGCTTCACCGTGGTGAACGCCACCACCATCACCTTCACCGTGCCTGCCACGGCCACGTCCGGCACCATTGCCGTGACCACGCCCGGCGGCACCGTGACCAGCACTGGCACCTTCACCTTCAACGCGCCGGCCGCCGCGCCCACCATTACGAGCTTCACGCCCACCAGCGGCCCCGAGGGCACGTTGGTAACGGTGACCGGCACGAACTTTACCGGTGCCACCGGTGCTACGCTCAATAGTTTGGCCGTTACCAACTTCACGGTGGTAAGCGCTACTTCGGCTACGTTCACGGTGCCCACCGGCGCCACCAGCGGTGCCATCGCCATCACTTCGCCCAGCGGCACGGGCACCAGCACGGGCACCTTCACGGTGACCGCCCCGGCCGTAACGCCGGTTATCTCGGCCCTCTCGCCCACGGCCCAAGTGGCCGGCGGCCCGGCCGTGACGCTCACCGTAACGGCCACGGGCATCACGCCCACCACCACCGTTAACTTCAACAACGTTTCGTACACCCCCGCCAGCAGCACGGCCACGACCGTGACCGTGACCATCCCGGCTTCGGTGCTGGCCACGGCCGGCAGCTTCCCCGTAACGCTGACCAACTCGGCTGGTACTTCCAACGCCTTCACCTTCGTGGTGAGCAACCCCAGCACGGCTGGCGCTTTCGAAACCTTTGAGGCCGGCACCAAGACCAGCTACACCGCCGGCACCGTGACGCTGACCAGCGGCGTGTGGAACTTCGCCAATGCCCTCATCGGCGACTCGTTTGCCGACAAGTTCAACGGCCTGAAGTCGGCCCGCCTGCGCACCGGCGGCGCCATCACCATGAACTTCGACAAGGCCAACGGCGCCGGCACGATTATCATCAACTCGGCCCTCTACGGCACCGACACCGGCGCATCGTTCCTGCTGGAAATTTCGACCGACGGCGGCACCACCTACACCACCGTGCCCGGTGCGCCGGCCGCCCTCACGGCCACGCTCACGCCCTACACCTTTGCGGTGAACCAGGCCGGCAACGTGCGCCTGCGCATCAGCAACACCGTGACCACCACCACGGCCACGGCGCCCCGCATCATCATCGACGACATCTCGATTTCGGATTTTGTGGCCCCCAACAATCCGGTGCCGGTTATCACCACCATCTCGCCGAACTCGGTGCTGGTGGGCTCCAACGCGACCATTACCCTCACGGGCACGGGTTTCACCAGCGCGTCTACGGTGGTGGTAAACGGGGCAACCATTCCGACCACGACCATCCCGAGTACGTTCGTTTCGGCTACGCAGCTCACGGCCAGCGTGCCCGCTGGCGCTCCGGCAGGCACCTACACCGTGACCGTGGTGAACCCCACGCCCGGCGGCGGAACTTCCAACGGCGTGACGTTCACGATTGTGAACCCGGTGCCCACCATCACCAGCTTCACGCCCACCACGGGCGGCCCCGGCACCACGGTGACCATTACGGGCACCAACCTGCTGGGCGCCACGGCGGTCCGCATCGGCTCGTTCAACGTGCCCAACTTCTCGGTGGTATCGGCCACGAGCATCACCTTCGTGGTGCCCAGCGGCACGGGTAGCGTGACGGGCGTTATCACGGTGGTAACTCCCGGCGGCACGGCCACCAGCACCGGCTCGTTCAACCTGGTGTCGGCGGCGCTGGCCAGCCAAGCACTGCCCGGCCTGCTCGTGTACCCGAACCCGGCTGCTGACCGCGTGACGGTGAGCCTGCCCTCGGCGGGCGCTGCTACGGTGGCCCTGCGCGACCTGGCTGGCCGCTTGGTGCTGGCGCCGGTGGCGCTTGGTGCCGACAAGCAGGTGCTGCTGCCCGCTGGCCTCGCGGCCGGCGTGTACATGCTGGAAGTGCGCCAGGGCGAGGTGTTCGCCGTGCGCCGCATTCAGAAAAACTAAGTACTGCCGAATGCCCGGCCCGAATGGGCTGAGCTGAAGGACGCGAAAAGCCCCCGCACCCGCGGGGGCTTTTTTTGTGCGCCGTCGGGGCGGTTGCGGCATCGTTGTCGGGAACGATTGCGCAAGTAAAACCCGCCCGGGCTTTGGCCAGGGCGGCAAATGGTTGGACTTTTAATGGCGCATTGCACCTGATAACCCGTAATTCCATGAACCCCGACTTCTCTTCCGAACCCGGCCAACCGTCCTTCGTGCCCGATGCTCAGGCGGCCTGGGAAACCACCGGCCCCGGCGTGCGCCGCAAAGTGCTGGCCCACGGCCCCGACCTGATGCTGACGCGCGTGGCCTTCGAAACCGGCGGCGTGGGCGCCCGCCACAACCACCCGCACGCCCAGCTGAGCTACGTGGAAAGCGGCTCCTTTGCCTACACCATCGCCGACGAGACGCAGACGCTGCGCGCCGGCGACAGCTGCTACGTGCCGCCGCTGGCCTGGCACGGCGTGGAGTGCCTGGAAGCCGGTGTGCTGGTGGATGCCTTTACCCCGCGGCGCGACGATTTTCTGTAGCCAGTGGCTGCGCTGTTCCGCCAACCCCGGCCGGTCACTTTTTAACTCCCCATGAAAACAACTGCCTTGCGCCTGCTGGGACTGGTGTTGCTCTTGCTGCTGAGCTTCTGGCTGCTGCCGGTTCGGGCCCAGACCGTGACCGTGGCCGCGGATGGCTCCGCGAATTTCCGGACCATTCAAGAGGCCATCAACAGCTTGCCGGCCACGGCTGCCCGGCCGCGCACGGTGTACATCAGAAACGGCACTTACCGCGAGAAGGTGTACATCGACGGCAAAGCCAACCTCGTGCTCAGGGGGCAAAGCGAAAGGGGCGTTGTCCTGACCTTTCCGCAGGCCCGTGACCTGTGGCTGTGCGGCCCCGACGCCAAGGCCGGCGACTGGGGCGTGGCCACCCTCAACCTGCGCAACAGCCCCGACATCACCCTCGAAACCCTAAGCGTGGTGAACAGCTACGGCTTCGACGCCGCCGGCGAGGTCACCATTGACTGCCCCACGGCGCCCGGCGGCCAGAAGAAAGTAAGCAAAACCGGCCACCAGATGGCCCTGCGGGCCCTTCCCGGTGCCACGCGCCTGATAGCGCGGCACTGCACCTTCCGGGCCCTGGGCGGCGACACGGTGAGCCCCTGGGACACGGAAGCCGGCGCCTACTATTTCAAGGACTGCACCATGGAGGGCGGCGTGGATTTTTACTGCCCCCGCGGCTGGGCCTACGCCGAAAACTGCCGTTTCATTTGCCATAGCAAGGAGGCCGCCATCTGGCACGACGGCTCGGGCAGCCGCGACTCGAAAACGGTGCTGCGCAACTGCTCCTTTGTCGGCGATGACGGCTTCAAGCTGGGGCGCTTCCACCGGGAGGCGCAGTTTTACTTGGTCGATTGCACCTTTGCCCGGAACATGGCCGATGCCGACATCTACCATGCCGTTTCGGGCCCCGGGCCCAAGCAGTGGGGCCGCCGCGTATACTACGCCAACTGCCACCGCCAGGGCGGCGACTACGCCTGGCACCGCGACAACCTGGCCACCGCCGAGGGCGCGCCGAAGCCCAAAGACCTCACCGCCGCCTGGACCTTCGGCGGGCGCTGGAACCCGCTGATGGGCGCCATGGCCGCCGTGCCCGCCGCACAGCTCGATACCACGGCCGAAAAGATGCTGCTCTACCAGCGCACCGTGGGCGGCTGGCCCAAGGCTTTGGGCGAAGTGAAAATCAACTACGCCGCCCGCCTGAGCGAGGGCGCCCGCGCGGGCCTGCTCGACAGCAAAAACCAGAACGATGCCACCATCGACAACGACGCCACCACCCGCGAAATCCACTACCTGCTCAAAGCCTTTCAGCAAACCCACAACCCGGCCTACCGCCAGGGCGCCGAAAACGGCATCGGCTACCTGCTGAGAATGCAGTACCCCAACGGCGGCTTCCCGCAGTTTTACCCCGACCTGAGCGGCTACCGGCGCGAAATCACTTTCAACGACGACGCCATGATTCGGGCCCTGGGCGTGCTGCGCCGCGTGGCCCGCAAGGAAGAGCGCTACGCCCTGGTCGACCCCGAGCTGGTGCCCCTGGCGCAGGCCGCCGTGGCCCGCGGCGTCGGCTGCATCCTGAAAACGCAGGTACTCCAGAACGGCCGCCCCACCGCCTGGTGCGCCCAATACGACGAAGTGAGCCTGCTGCCCGCCAAAGCCCGCGCCTTCGAGCTGCCTTCGCTGAGCGGGGCGGAGTCGGTGAGCATCGTGCGCTTTCTGATGGACGAGCCCGCCACGCCGGCCGTGAAAGCTGCCATCGAGGGGGCCGTGGCCTGGTTTGAGCAGGTGAAAATGCCGGGCTACGCGCTCAAAGAAATTGCCGCCCCGCAGGAGAAAACCCACCGCGACCGGGTGATTGTGCCGCAGCCCGGCGCCACTCTCTGGGCGCGGTTCTACGAGCTGGGCACCAACCGGCCCATCTACGTGGGGCGCGACAGCCAAGTGCACTACCAGCTCAGCGAGATTGAAAACGAGCGCCGGGCGGGCTACGTGTACGCCAGCACCTGGCCGGCCGAGCTGCTCGAAAAGGAATATCCGGCCTGGCAGAAACGCACGGCTTCCAGGTAGGCTTGGCTGCACTAGCAAATGGTGTAGAGACGCAATATGTTGCGTCTCCTCGTTGAACGACTATCGTCTGAACGGTAACGCATAACGCCTTAACGATGCAGACGTGCGGTCCCGGCCGTTCAATGACGAGACGCAACATATTGCGTTTCTACAGCTTTTCTTCCAGCCATAAGTACCCAGCGGCCAGCAAAAACAGCCCGAAAAACCACCCCGCCGGCCACGGCTGAGCCACGGTTTCACTCGCCACGGCCGCGTCGGGTACTGCCAGGGCCCGCTGAGTTATTGCCAGCTGGCGTTCCTCTCGTTCCGGCCCAGCCCAGGCGCCGGCTGGGTACACGTAGAACGAATGCGTGACGCGCCCCGGACCAGTGAGTTGGTGCCAGCCCGGCGCCTGCGGCCAGAACTGGGCCGTGCTCCATTCGGGCAGCCGGGTGTCCTGGCGCAGCGCCAATCGGACAGTAGGCCCTACTGAAAGGGCCCGAACAGTGGGCTGGCTTTCGGGAAAAGCAGCGGTGAGGTGCAGCAGCAGCGGCTGTTGCGGGCGCGGCCAGCGCGTGCCTACCTGCCAGGCGGCTTCGGTAGGAGCGGGCGGCCGGGCGGCCGTCAGCAGGCGGTTCCAATAGGAGCGGTAGAGGTCCAGGCGCCCTTGCAGCCCCCACGGGAAGGTTTCGGGCACCAGCGATACCGCCACAAATCCCAGCCCCACCCGCCGGCTGGCGGCGGCCACGGCTTGGCCCGGGCCGCTGGCCAACGGCTGCAGGCCGGCCGCGGGCCGCAGCTGCGCGGGCAGCGGCGCCCGGGCCCCGGGGGGCGCATCGGGCCAGGTGAGGGGCTGGGCCGTGGCCTGCGCGGCGGCCCGGGCCACCACCGCAAAATCGTTCCGGCTGGGTACGCTGCGCGGGAGCGGCCCCGCTTCGGCTACCACCAGCAGGCCGAGGCGCCCGGCCGAGATGGCGCCTTGCAGCGCGCCGGTTTCGGCGGGCGTCAGGGCGGCCAGGGTAGCGGCATCGGCCACCACGATGGCGTAGCGGGCCAGCAGGGCCGGCGTGAGGCGGGCCAGGTCGGTGGCCGGCTGGTTCACGAAATCGGTTTGCACCAGGCCCCGGCTTACGGTGGTGCGCAGGGCCACGGGGTAATGCGCTTCGGCGAGGTAGTTTTTCAGGTACTTAAACTCAAACGACGGCGTGGCGGTGAGCAGCAGCACCGCGGGCAGCGGCGGCGTGGTCACTTCCACGGGCACGGGCTCAGCCGCGAGCTGCCGGCCGCCGCGGCGCAACTGCAGCTCGTACAAACTCAGCCCCCCCGTTTTGGGCTGGTAGCGCAGCCGGAAAGGCCCGCCGCCCGCCGGCACCCGCACCGAGTCGCGCACGGCGCCGGCCGCCAGCAGGCAGGCCCAGGCCGGAGCCTCAGCTTGGGGCAACAAGGCCGTGCCTTCCACCCGCAGCACGTCGCCCAAAGGCAGCTTGCTTTCCCACAACGCGGTGCTGAACCCTACCGTGGCTGCCTCTTGGTGTAATACTATGGGCGTATTGCCTAGCATCGGCAGCTCGGCCGCCGCCAAGCCCCGCCCGATGATGTGCAGGCCCTGCAGCTTGGGCTGCTGCTCGACCAGGGTTAGCAAGGAGTTGAGTGGTCGGCTTTTGGCGGAGGCAGCGACGTTCCCGTAGCGCCACACCGGCGTGCCAGCACCCAGCCGCCGGAGCAATTGCCGCAGCGTATCGGGCGAGTAGTTGGCCGTGAGCAGAATGGCCTGGCCGCGCGCCGCCGGCATCTGCCGCGTGGGCGGAAAGGCCGTGAGCCACAGCGCCCCGGCCGCCACCAGTCCCGCCAGCGCCCGCAGCAGGCGCCGCCGATGCCCGCGCCAGGCCTGTGCCAGCAGCCCCAGGCCCAGCAGCACGCAAAACCCCAGCAAAACGTAATAGGCAGTAGGTTGGGCCATGATAATTGGGGGCATGCTAGCGGCTTAACTCCTGGAAATAACGCCGGCCCAGCCGGTCGGGGGCAGCCGGCGGCACGGGCACGGGGCTGGGCGCGGCCAGCAGGTCGGTGAGGGCGCGCTCCACGGGCAGGCGGCAGTCGGGGCAGGTGGGGCGGCCGGCGCGCACGTCGGCCACCAGCTGGCGCAAGGCCTTGAGGGCCGGCAGATACAGCCCCGGCCGCTCCAGCGCCGCCCCGGCCAGCACCGAGCCGGCCTGCTCCAGCACCGGCGCCTCGGCCGGCCGGGCCTTGGTGCCGGGCCCGTGCGCCGCAAGCCAGCGCAGGGCGGCCCGCACCGCCGGCTGCGACACCGCGGCCGCTACCTGCTGCTGGCGGCGCGGGGCCGCCGCGCCCTTCAGCTCGCCGGTGAGGCGCAGGGTGGCTTCGGGCATGGGCGGCGGCGTGAAGCCGGCTTTCTTGACGAAGGCGCGGGTTTGCTGCTGCACCTGCTTCAGCAGGCGCAGGGCGCGGTACTCGTAGGGGCGAGCCGCTGCCAGCTGGCCGGTGCGCAGGCGCAGCTCGGCCGCCCACATCTCGTTGAGCACGGCGCGCAGCTTGGCTTTCACGGCGGGCTCCAGGAAGTCGGCAGTTTCGGCGTCGTCGTGCTTGTGCATGTATGGGTCCATCAGCTCATCGGTTTCGGCCGTGGGCGAAGCTTTGGCCGAAGACGCCGCCAGGGGCGCGGCGTGGTCCTCGTGCGGGTGCTCTTCGGGGGCTTCGGCGGTGGGTGGGCCGGGGGCCTCTTCCTCTTCGGCAATGGGCGAGTGTGGCGCCGACCCCATGACCTGCTCCGATTCTTCGCCCATAAACTTGCCGTAGCGCAGGCGCAGCGTCTGCTGGTCGAAGCCCAGGGCGTTGGCGCGGCTGGCCACGGTGGCCGCGTCCAGCTTCGGCTTTTCGGCAATCAGCTTTTCGGTGTCGATGATGATTTGGCGCTGGCTGCGGAAGTAGGCGGGGGCCACCTTCACGCCCATGCCCACGTCGGCGGGGCTGTCGGCCACGGCCGTGTCCTGCCACTGCACCAGGTAGGCGTCGGTGCGGGAGGTGTGTCCGGCATTGTCGCGCGCCGTGAGGTAGAAATACAGCTCATCGCCATACGTGAGGCCCAACCTAGGCAAGTTGAGCGCGCCGGTGAGGCTGGCCTGGACCGCGCCGCCGCGCAGGGCCGCCGTCAGGTCGCGCCGCGCCTCCCGGAACTTCACTGCCTCGCCCTGGCCCTGGGCCACGGTGATGACCATTTCGGCCCGGCTCAGGCCGTAGTCGTCGCGTGCGGTGGCGCGCACCGCTACTTCGGGCCGCCGGCCGTAGGCCTCCACCAGCGTGTAGGGCTTGGGGGTTTGAATGCGCAGCACCGGCGCCTGGTCGGCCCGCACGTCAATGGCGTAATCGTCGGACACGGTGCCGCCCAGCCGCAATCGGTAGAGGGTGGAAGCGGTAAGCGTCAGCTCCGTGTAATACCGTCCCGGCTGCCCCGCTACCGGTTGCATCGGCCGCCGGAGCCGGCCAATTTCCAGCGTCGGTGCCAGCCGGCCCCCGCCGCTCACTCGCAACTGCCAACGCACCCGCGACCCTTCCGGGCATTGAAAAGATGCCTGCGCCGGCCCGAACGCCGCCTGACGGGTATAAGCCGGCGGCGTCACCAGCAGCTGGGTTTCGGCGATGCGGGCGGGCGCCTGGCTCGGCACGGCGGCCTGCTTTTCGGAGAAATGCACCGCCACGGCCCGGGGCGCGCGGGCCGCTTGCTTGGCGGGCCACCACCAGGCCACGGCCGCAGCCAGTAGCAACAGCCCCGTAGCCGAAACCGCGCGCCGGAACGAAACCGGAATGGTCAGCCGCTTTTCTTCCTGCAATGCGTGCAGCCGCTGGGCCACCCGGCGCTGCTGAAACCGCTCCAGCAGGTTAAGCTCATCGGCCCCGCGCAGCAGCAGGCCGGCGCTATCCTCCAGCTCCGGAAATTGGCGGTCGAGCCGGGCCGTTATCACGGCTGGGCGTAGGCGTCGCAACGGCCACAAGAGCCAGACCCCTATGCCTAAACCGACGACGGCAGTTGCTGCCAGCATCCCGCGGCTGGCCGGCCAGCGTTGCGCCAGCAGCCCCAGCAGCAGGGCAGCCGCCACCGCTGGCAGCAGCACGGCCGCCGCCCGCCGCCACGCATAGCTGCGCCGCACCGCGGCCAGCCGCTGGCGGGCCCGGGCACCAGTCATGCTGGCGGAAGCTGATTCTAAGGCTTGGCTCATAGCGGCGTGGTGAGGGCCCGTTTTTCCCGGCGGAAAGCCAGCAGGCGTTCGAGAGCGAATAAAATTCCAGCGGCCAGCACCAGCCAAGGGCGCAAATCGGCCGCTTGGAAAGCAGTAGGTACTGAAGTCGTCGCCAATGGCGTGCCGGCTTCGCTCCCGCGGGCCGCCGGCAGTTGCGCGGGGTCCAGCGCCCGCTGGTCGAGCGCCGCCAGGGCCTGGTCGGTGGGCGAGGTGGCCGCCACCCGAGTATCGACCGGCACCGGGCGCAAAAGCGTCAGCAGGCGGGCCGGCAAAGCTGGGTTGTCGGCTAGGTCGCTCCAGGCAGGGTCTAGGCGGGTGTGCAGCCGGTACAGCGCCCCCTGGCCCAACGACCGGACTGAAAGAACTGCCCGGCCCCGGCCATCGCGCCAGAGCGGCTGGTCGGCCGGCGCCGCGCCCTTGCCGTCGCGCCGAAGGATGTGAACAGGCGCTTCGGTGGCTAACTCTGGTACCAGCCGGGCGTCGTCGGCCACTCCCGGCGCGGCGGCTTCCTGCCAGACTTGCGCGCCGTTTTGCGCGGCCACGTGCCATTCCTCGGGCAGCGACTCATCGGTCAGCCAAAACAGCCATTCAGCGCCCGGGCGAGGTGGCACCGCGCTCAGGCGAATGGTTGGCGCCACCGAAAATCCCACCGAGGCGGCACGCAAGGCCGCCTTCAGGTAGCGGGCCTCGGCTGCGTAGCCCGGCGCGGCATATAGCTCAATAACCAGCGGGGCCGCAGCAATGGTAGCCGCTGGACCAACTCGCTCACCGTCAGCCGGCCGGGTCGGCACCAAGGCTGCCGGCTTGCCGGCGGTAGCTTGGTAGCGTAGCGGCGCCAGACCCGGCACCCGAATTTGCTCCCCGCTGCTCCGGGGCACGGCGGCAGCGGCTCTCCGGAAAGTCGTCTGCGATTCCGTGCTGCGGCCAATGGTCAGGTACAGGCTGTCGCCGCGCTGAGTAGCGTCCTGCAGCCAGGCGGCGCTGGATAGGCTGGGCAGCGTCTGCCAGGTGATGCCGGAGCGCAAGGCAGGGTGGGGGCCCTGCACGCTGCGTAGCGCCGCCGGCGTCAGCACGTACAAAGGCTGGCCGGCAAAGGCATCAGCCGCCTGCTGCACGCGGGCCCAGCCGAAGCTGCCGGCCCGCGGCCCGGCGCTCAGCAAACGGGCGCTGTCGCGGGGCCCGGCCGCCTGGGCCCGCCACGCCGCCCCCGACATTTTGGGGAAGCCCGTCGTCAGCCAGCGTAGCCCGTAGCCCCGCCGCCGCAGTGAGTCCACCGTGGGCCGCAGGGTGGCCAGGGCGGGGTTGCCTAGCACCTCGGGGCTCAGCAGCACCTGGCCCCGGCTGCGCGGCCGCGCGCTTTGCCACACCGGGCCGGCCAGCGCCAGGGCCAGCACCGCCAGCAGCGCGGCCCGCAGCAGCAGCAGCCCAAGCTGCTCCAGCCTCAGGTTGCGCAGGCGGCGGTTGGCGCCCGCGGCCAGCCAGCGCAGGCTGCCCACCGGCACCTCGCGGCCCGGCCGGCGGTTCCACAAGTGGATGGCCACCGGCACCAGCAAGCCCAGCAAAGCCAGCAACGCAGACGGGGTGAGCAGGGTGAGCAAAGCGAAAAGGGAAGGCGTAGAAGTTAGGAAAGTAGCGCTTGGCCAAACGGATTTCGGTCCAACCGGGGCCCGTCCCTACGTGGCATTGCGGCGGCGCAGAAACTCGCGCATGGCGCCGTCCAGCGGTTGGGACGTATCGAGTAAATGGTAATCGAAGCCCTGCCGGCGGGCGGTTTGGGCGGTTTCACGCAGCCAGTGTTGCAGTTGTTGCAGGTAGGCCGCGCGCTGCTGGTCGGCATCGAGCTGAATGGTCTGGTTACTTTCTAAGTCCCTGAAAGTAACCGGACCTTTGTGGCTGAATGAAAGTTCGTTATGAGCGGCTAGATGCAGCAGCAATACGTCGCCGCTCACGGCCCGCAGGCGGGTAAGCAGGGCCTGGATTTCGCCGGTTTCCTCGTACAGGTCGCTCACGCATACCGTCAGGGCCCGCTGCCGCCGGGCCGTGAGCGGGGCCAGCGTGGCGGCGTCGGGGAAGTGGCCGGCGGCCGTGGCCGTTTCGAGGGCGTGGTAGAGGCGCGGGAGCTGGCGGGCGTCGGCGCGGGGCGGCAGGTGTCGCAGGCCGGCGGGGCTCAGCACGGTCAGCCCCACGGCGTCGCCCTGCTGGGTGGCCAGGTAGGCCAGTGCGGCCAGCAGCAGCCGGGCGTAGTCGAGCTTGGTGAGGCCGTTGTCGTCGCGGTGGTTCATGCTGGCGCTGGCGTCCAGCAGCAGGTGCACCGTCAGGCTGGTGTCGACTTCCGACTCGCGCAGGTAGTACCGGTCCGAACGCGCCGCCAAGCGCCAGTCGAGGCGGCGCAGGTCGTCGCCGGGCTGGTAGGGGCGATACTGGCTGAATTCCATGCCCGCGCCGTGGCGCCGGCTGGCGTGCGCGCCGTTGAGGAAGCCCTCGGCCGCTTGCCGGGCAGCCAGGGACAAGTTGCGCAAGCCGTGCAGGAGTTCGGGAGACAGCATTAAATAGCGCGGACTTTTAGTCCGCGAATCGGGGTTGAATGCAAAGACGCTTACACGGGGCTGAAAGTCCGCGCTACACCTTCACTGCTTTCAGCAGCTCCGCCACGGCGTCGTCGGCCGTCAGGTTCTCCGCTTCGGCGTTGAAGTTGAGCAGCACCCGGTGGCGCAGCACGGGCGGCGCCAGCGTCCGGATGTCCTCCAGCGTGGCGGCAAAGCGGCCGTGCAACAGGGCCCGCGCCTTGGCGCAGAGGATGAGCGCCTGCCCGGCCCGCGGCCCCGCGCCCCAGCGTCCATACGCCTTAATAAAGGCCACTTCCGACGTGGCCGGCCGCGTGGCCCGCACCAGCCGGTTCACGAAGTCCATGAGCTCGGGGCTGAGGCTGACCTGCCGCACCAGCGCCTGCAGCGCCCGAATGTCGGCCCCGCCCAGCACTGGCGAAACCGGCTGCCCCGCCGCGCCCGTGGTGCCGCGCAGCACCGCCAGCTCCTCGTCGGCCGTGGGGTAGCCAATGCGCACATAGAGCAGAAACCGGTCAAGCTGGGCTTCGGGCAGCGGGTAAGTGCCGCTTTGCTCGATGGGGTTTTGGGTGGCCAGCAGGAAGAAGGGCTTGGGCAGCGCGTGCTCGGTACCGGCGTAGGTCACGTGGCCTTCCTGCATGGCTTCGAGCAAGGCGGCCTGCGTCTTGGGCGGCGTGCGGTTAATTTCATCGGCCAGCACCAGGCTGGCAAAAATGGGCCCGGGGTTGAACTTGAAGGAGCGGCGGCCCGTGCCGTGGTCTTCCTCCAGCACCTCGGTGCCCAGGATGTCGGTCGGCATCAGGTCGGGCGTGAACTGGATGCGGCGGAAGGGCAGGTCGGTGGCCGCCGCCAGGGTGCGCACCAGCAGCGTTTTGGCCAGGCCGGGCACGCCTTCGAGCAGGGCATGGCCGCCGGCCAGCAGGGCCACCAGCACTTCGTCGAGCACGGTTTCCTGGCCCACGATGACCTTGGCAATCTCGGCCTTAAGGACGGGCAGCTTGGCCAGGAGGGCGTTTACTTCTTGTTCGGTCATTCGGTTATCGGGAGAGGAAAAGGCACGTCATGCTGAGCGTAGCCGAAGCATCTTGCGTGTGGTAGTAATTCAATTTTCACAACATCTGTGATTTAGTGATGGCACGCGAGATGCTTCGGCTACGCTCAGCATGACGTTTGCCCGTCGTTCACGTCAAGGCATACAGCAGGATGTTCACCCCAAACTTGGTGTTGTCTTCGGCCAGAAAGCGCTTGTTGCGAAAGTCGTAGTCCCACTCGCAGCCGTAGTCTTTGTTGGAATACAGCACGCCGATTCGGCCCTTGATTTCGATGGCTTTGAGGTAGTCGTGCACCAGGTCGTCGCCCCAGCCGTTCAGCTCAAAGCCGGTATTGGGCGGGCCGTCTTTGAAAGTGAAAAACTGCGAGTAAATCGGGTGGGTTTTGGGGATTTTCTTGAGGGCGCCGGCGCCGAAACACTGCCGCATCTGCTCCTCAAAGGAGCGGGCAAACAGGCCGTCGATGTCGTGGTTGCAGTCGTCCACAAACACGAAGCCTCCGTTGCGCACGTACTGGGTAAAGTTCTGTTTTTCAGCGCCTGAAAACTGTACCAACCGGTGGCCGCTCAGGTAGCAGAAAGGGTAGTTAAACAGTTCGGGGCTGTCGAGCGCCACCACTTTTTCCTTGGGGTCGACGGGCACGGTGGTGTACTGCACCAGCGAGTGCAGCAGGTTGGCGGGCATGCGCTCGTCCACCGCGTCCCAGTCGCCGGAGTGGTACTTCAGGCGCACAAAAGTGAAAGGAGCAGCGGGCACAGAATACGGTAGCTGAAAAAGGATGTAATGGGCTGGCAATGAAGCCGGAGCGGAATGGCCGCGCGCCAACAAGGAATAATTCCCACTCGTACTACGTTGGAAACAAGCGCTGGTGGAATTCCATCGGCCCGTATTCTACGCTCTCGTTATGCGTTTTGCTATGAAAAAGCTTCTCGTTATTGGTCTGCTAACCTTATTCATCACGCCCTTCGCGCACGCCCAGTTTGGGGTGAAGGGCGGCCTGAACGTGGCCGAGCTCACGGGCCGCGACGGCGAAAGCGCTTCGTACAAAGCCTTTTACCACGTTGGTGTCTTCTACCAAGCCCACTTGCTGGGGCCGCTTTCCATTCAGCCCGAAGTGCAGTACTCGCTGCAGGGCGGCAATCTGAAATCGGCTTTCACCAACTATGATAGCCAGCTGCACTACCTCACGGTGCCCGTTCTGGCCAAGCTCACCGTGGGGCCGGTCTTCGTAGAAGGCGGGCCGCAGTTCGGCGTGCTGCTCAATGCCGACCAGTCGGGCAACATGCAGGTGGGCCTAGCCGAAGACGGCACGCCCGCCTACGGCAAAGTGTCGCGTCCGGCCACGGGCAGCTTCAAGCGCGGCGACTTCAGCCTGGTGGGCGGCGCCGGCCTCAAACTGGCTTCCAACTTCTCGCTGGGCGCCCGGCTGGTGGCTGGCCTCAACGACATCAACGACGTGCAGAACCTGTCCGGCATCAACGACCCGCGCCTGCAAAACCGCGTGTACCAGGTATACGCGGCCTTCCAGTTCGGCGGCGGGAAATAAGCAGCGTGGACTCGGTCGAGTCCACGCTGCGTTCTTATACCGCGTCGGAGAGGCTGGTGAAGGTGAAGTCCCGGATTTTGAGCGGCGGAATCAGATTGCCGCCCAGGCGCACCGGCTTGCCGATGGCTTCCAGGTTGTTGAGCATGATGACCGGGCTCTCGTTGAAGCGGAAGTTCTTGATGGGAAACTTGATTTGGCCGTTCTCGATGTAGAACGTGCCGTCGCGGGTGAGGCCGGTATACAGCAGCGTCTGCGGGTCGACGGGGCGGATGTACCACAAGCGCGTCACCAGGATGCCCTTGGCCGTGCCCTTGATGAGGTCGGCCGTGCTTTGGGTGCCGCCTTCCATTATCCAGCCGCCGGGAGGGGGCAGGTCCGGAATGCCGGCCTTCTGGGCCCAGTAGCGCGACGAGTAGAGGTTCTTCACCACGCCCTTTTCAATCCAGGTCACGCGTTTTTGCGGGCGGCCGTCGCCGGCAAAGGTGATGTCCGGAATCTCGGCGTTCATCGGGTCCGAGTAAATCGTCACCCGCTCGTCGAACAGCTTTTCACCCTTCTTGTTGCCGCCGCCCTTCTTGCTCAGGAAGCTGCGGCCTTCGTCGGCCGAGCGTGCGTCGAGGCTGCCCATAAGCACGGCCATCAGCGAGGTGTCGACGTTGGAGAGCAGCGCGTTGGGCTCGAGAATGACGGTGTACTTGCCAGGCTCCAGCGCCTTGGCGTTTACCGACGACGAAGCCTTTTCGGCCGCGATGCGGGTCAGCCGGGCCGCGTCGAACTTGCTGGCGTCGGTGTAGTCGGCGGCGGCGTAGCCCGAGCCTTTGCCGTCGGGCGTGCGCACCGTCACGCTAAACTCCACATTGGTGTACTGCTGGTAGGCTTCGAGGCCCTTGCTGTTGCGCTTGGCCACAAAGCCGGCCATGTCTTCCAGAAAGCCGGCCGACGTCACCTTGCGCTGGTCGCAGAGCGCCGTGCTGGCGCCCACCTGCTGGGCCCGGTAGTCCGGGTCGATGGCGGCGGTGCTGGCCGCAAACGCCTTGGTGCTTTCGGTGTATTGCTGCGGGCCCAGCAGGGGCATGTATTCGGGGCTTTCGGGCGCGAGCTTGGCAATTTCTTCGGCCCGCTGCACGCAGCGGCGCAGGGTGGCGTCGTCGAACTCGTTGCAGGTAGCGGTGCCGCTTTTTTTGCCGAAGTAGCTTGTCACTACCAGCGACACGTTGTCGAGGGCGCCGGCCGTGCTGATGGTGTTGCGGGCCGAGCGCACGTTGCCGCCGGTGCGGCCGTTGAGGTTGGCCTCGCATTCGTCGGCCGTGCTGAAGCTCAGCACCTTCTTGAGGATGTTCTGGGCTTCGTCTTTAGAAAGAATGGGCATAAGTTGATGTGCTGATTAACCGATGTGTCAATGTGCTGATGCAGCAATGCGTTGATAGCATGGGCAATTGAGATGGGCATGCGAAAAGCAGCACATCTGCAAATCACCTCCTCAGCACATCAACCCAGCTTGCGGGCGGTGTTGATGACGTTGACGCCGTTGAAGCGCGTGGTGGCCGAGCCGTGGCTCACGGCCGAGCTTTGGGAGGGCTGGCCCTTGCCGTCGTTGAAGGCGCCGAACAAGCGGTAGTCGGATTCGTCGCAGATGGCGGCGCAGGAATTCCAGAACTCCTGCGTGTTGGCCTGGTAGGCCACGTCCTCGAGCATGCCCGTAATCTGCCCCTTCTCGATGGCGTAGAACACCTGCCCGCCGAACTGGAAGTTGTAGCGCTGCTGGTCGATGGAGAAGGAACCGTTGCCGGCGATGTAGATGCCCTTGTCCACGTTCTTCACCAGCTCGTCCACGCTGAGCTTGGCCTTGCCGGGCTGCAGGCTCACGTTGGGCATGCGCTGGAACTGCACGTCCTGCCACGACTGCGAGTAGCAGCAACCGTCAGATTCCTTCTGGCCCACGATGTGGGCCTGGTCGCGAATCTTTTCGTAGTCGACGAGCTTGCCGTCCTTGATGAGGTCCCAACGCTTAGTCTTAACGCCTTCGTCGTCGTAGCCCACCGCGCCTAGGGAGCCGGGCTGCAGCTTGTCGGCCACGATGTTGACCAGCTTCGAGCCGTAAGGGATGCCCTTGGCCTTCCACTCCAGCGTGGCGAAGCTGGTGCCGGCGTAGTTAGCCTCGTAGCCCAGCACGCGGTCGAGCTCCAGCGGGTGGCCCACCGATTCGTGGATGGTCAGGCCCAGGTGGTGGGGGTCCAGCACGAGGTCGTACTTGCCCGGCGTCACGGACTTGGCGGTCAGCTTTTCCTTCACCTGCTTGGCGGCGGCGGCCACGTCTTCCAGCATGTCGTAGCTGTTCTTGTAGCCCACCACGTTCGAGCCCGCGGGGCCGGCTACCTTGTCGGCCGCCTTGGCCGAGAGGTACTCGTAGCCCAGGCCCATGGGCGAGCTCAGCGACTGCCGGGAGCGGAACTTGCCGCTGGCCCGGTCGATGGCCGTGACGCTGAACGTGGGATAAATCCGGTGAATGTCCTGGTCGATGTAAGAGCCGTCGGTGCTGGCGAAGTACTTCTGCTCGTTCACCTGGAACAGGGCCGAGTTAATGAAATTCACGCCCAGGTCCAGGGCTTTGGCGTTGACGCCCAGCAGCAAATCTACTTTGTCCTTAATCGGGACTTCAAACGCGTTTTGCTGGATGGGGGCTTTCCAGGCCACTTCGCCGTGGCCCTTCTCGGGCGCCAGCTGCACCTTCTCTTTTTGCACTTTCGAGTTGGCCTTGGCAATCTGCACGGCCAGTTGCGCGGCTTTCGCAATGCCGGCCTCGGTCACGGTGTTGGTGGCGGCAAAGCCCCAGGTGCCGTTGGCGATTACGCGCACGCCCACGCCGTAGCTCTCCGTGCTGGCGATGTTCTGCACCTGCTTCTCGCGGGTGAAGATGCCCTGGTTGAGGTAGCGGCCGATGCGCACGTCGGCGTAGGAGGCCCCGGCGGCTTTGGCCGCGTTCAGGCCGGCGTCGGCCAAGCGTTTTTTCTGGGCGGCATCGGCGCCCGGCTCCAGCAGGCGGGCCGGGTCCACAAGGTCGCCGGCGAAACCCGGAAAGCTGGGTAAGAACAGGGCGCCGGCCGCCAGGCCGGAAATTCCCACAAAGTCGCGACGTTTCATTGAAGGGTACTGAGGTGATGAAGGAGTGGCGAGCCGAAGCAGCGCAAGGCCCGGACTAAAGTAGCGGTGAGAACCGATGGGTTGCTTTACACCGCGTCGGAGAGGCTGGTGAAGGTGAAGTCCCGGATTTTGAGCGGCGGCACCAGGCTGCCGCTCAGGCGCACCGGCTTGCCGAGGGCCTCCACGTTGTTGAGCATGATGACCGGGCTTTCGTTGAAGCGGAAGTTTTTCACCGGAAACTTAATCTGCCCATTCTCAATGTAAAATGTTCCGTCGCGGGTGAGGCCGGTATACAGTAGCGTCTGCGGGTCGACGGCCCGAATGTAGTAGAGGCGCGTTACCAGAATGCCTTTGGCGGTGCCCTTGATGAGGTCGGCCGTGCTTTGGGTGCCGCCTTCCATTATCCAGCCGCCGGGGGGCGGAATGTCGGGGATGCCCGCTTTCTGGGCCCAGTAGCGCGACGAGTAGAGGTTTTTCACGATGCCTTTCTCCACCCACGTCACCTTCTGCTGCGGGCGGCCGTCGCCGGCAAAGGTCAGGTCGGGCACGTCGGGGTGGGTGGGGTCGGAGTAGATGGTCACCCGCTCGTCGAACACCTTGTCGCCCTTCTTGTTGCCGCCGCCTTTCTTGCTCAGGAAGCTGCGGCCCTCGTCGGCGTTGCGGGCGTCCATGGCGCCCATCATGTTGTTGAGCAGGTCGATGGCCGCGGCCGGCTCCAAAATGACGGTGTACTTGCCCGGTTCCAGCGCCTTGGCGCCCACCGACGACGCCGCTTTGTCGGCCGCCACGCGGGTGAGGCGGGCGGCGTCGAACCGGGCCAGGTCGGAGTAGTTGGCAATGGCGTAGCCCGAGCCGGTGCCGTCGGGCGTGCGCACGGTGATGGAAAAGTCGACGCTGCTCAGCTTTTGGTACGCCTCCAGCCCCTTGCTGTTGCGCTTGGCCACGAAGCCCGACGAGTCGCTGAAAAACGCGGCCGACGACAGCTTGCGCTGGTCGCACAGCGCCATGCTGGCCCCAATCTGCTGGGCCCGGTAGTCGGGCGTGATGTCGGCCGTGCGCTGCACAAACGAGCCTGGCGAGGCCAGGTACTTCTGCGGGCCCAGCAACGGCACGTACTCCGGGCTTTCGGGTGCGAGCCGGGCAATTTCCTCGGCTCGCTGCACGCAACGGCGCAGGGTGGCGTCGTCGAACTCGTTGCAGGTGGCCAGGCCGGTGCGCTTGCCGAAGCGCGACTGCACGGCCAACGACACGTTGTCGGAGGCGCCGGCCGTGCTGATGGAGTTGCGGGCCGAGCGCACGTTGCCGGCGCTGCTGCCGTTGAGCGTTGCCTCGCACTCGTCGGCCGTGCTGAAGCTGAGTACTTTTTTCAGGATGTCTTGGGCCTCGGTTTGCGAGAGAAGGGCCATGTTATTGTAGCGGTTAGCCCAGCTTGCGGGCGGTGTTGATGACGTTGACGCCGTTGAAGCGCGTGGTGGCCGAGCCGTGGCTCACGGCCGAACTCTGCGAAGGCTGTCCTTTGCCGTCGAAAAACGACCCGAACAGGCGGTACTCCGACTCGTCGCAGATGGCGGCGCAGGAGTTCCAGAACTCCTGCGTGTTGGCCTGGTAGGCCACGTCTTCCAACATGCCGGTTATCTGGCCTTTTTCGATGGCATAAAACACCTGCCCGCCAAACTGGAAGTTGTAGCGCTGCTGGTCAATTGAATACGACCCCCGGCCCGCAATGTAGATGCCCTTATCGACGCCTTTAATCAATTCGTCCACGCTGAGCTTGGCTTTGCCCGGCTGCAGGCTCACGTTGGGCATGCGCTGGAACTGCACCGAGTCCCAGGAGTCGGCGTAGCAGCAGCCGTCGGATTCCTTCTGGCCCACGATGTGGGCCTGGTCGCGGATTTTCTCGTAGTTCACCAGCACCCCGTCCTTGATGAGGTCCCAGCGCTTGGTTTTCACGCCCTCGTCGTCGTAGCCCACGGCTCCAAGCGAACCCGGCTGCAGCTTGTCGGCCACGATGTTGACGAGTTTGGAGCCGTAAGGAATCTGCTTGGCTTTCCACTCCAAGGTGGCGAACGAGGTGCCGGCGAAGTTGGCTTCGTAGCCCAGCACGCGGTCGAGTTCGAGCGGGTGGCCCACCGATTCGTGGATGGTCAGGCCCAAGTGGTTGGGTTCGAGCACGAGGTCGTACTTGCCGGCAGTCACGGACTTTGCCGTCAGCTTTTCCTTCACCTGCTTGGCGGCCAGGGCGGCATCGGCCAGGATGTCGTAGCTGTTGCGGTAGCCCACGAGACCCGTGCCGGCGGGGCCCGCAATCTTATCGGCCTCTTTGGGCGAGAGGTACTCGTAGCCCAGGCCCATGGGGGCGCTCAGCGCGTCGCGGCTGCGGAATTTGCCGCTGGCCCGGTCGATGCCCGTGACCGAAAACGTGGGCCAGATGCGGTGCACGTCTTGGTCGATGTACGAGCCGTCGGTGCTGGCGAAGTACTTCTGCTCATTGATTTGAAAAAGCGAAGAATTCACAAAGCTGGCGCCGTTGTCGAGGGCCTTGGCGTTGGCGGCCAGCAGCAGCTCCACTTTCTGCGCCACTGGCACCTCGAAGGCGTTTTGCTGAATGGGCGTTTTCCAGGTCACGTCGCCGTAGCCTTTTTGCGGGGCCAACTGCACCTTCTCCTTCTGCACCTTGGCGTTGGCTTTGGCAATGGCCACGGCCAGATGCGCGGCTTTGGCCAAGCCGGCCTCGGTCACGGTGTTGGTGGCGGCAAAGCCCCAGGTACCGTTGGCAATCACCCGCACGCCGGCCCCAAAGCTCTCGCCGCTGGCAATGTTCTGCACCTGCTTTTCGCGGGTAAAAATGCTTTGGTTGAGGTAGCGGCCGATGCGCACGTCGGCGTAGGAGGCCCCGGCAGCTTTGGCAGCGTTGAGGCCGGCGTCGGCCAAGCGCTTTTTCTGGGCGGGGTCCAGGCCCGGTTCCAGCAGCCGGGCGGGGTCGACGGGCGTGACGCCCCGGCTGGGAAAGGCGGGCAAAAACAGGGCACCGGCCGCCAGGCCGGTCAGTCCCACAAAGTCGCGTCGTTTCAAAGCAGCGTAATAATTCGGGAATAGCGAAAGGAGATTCGTAAAGATGGGCACAAATCTTAATGGAAAAGACAGCAACCTGCCCATTGCGTTGCGCAGTTGCCAAAAAAATACCAACATGGCCCTGCTTCGAACCCAACAGGCACAAAAAAGCCCCCAAAACCCCCGGCATCGCGGGTGGTTTCGGGGGCTTTTTCATGCTGAAAACCAGCAGGAGCTTATTTGGTGGGGCGCCAGCTGATGGTCATGCCCGGTGTGCCGTTGCCGAAGTAGGTGGGCGACAAGCCCACGTCGCGCCCAATGGACTTGCGGCCCCAGCGGTTGCGGTGGGAGAGGTAAGCCAAGTGAGCCGACAGGATGCCGAAGCCAGCGCCGGCCACCACGTCGCTCTGCCAGTGCTTGTCGTTTATCATGCGCAGGGCGGCCACGCTCGTGGCAATGGTGTAGGCCCCGATGCCGTACCACTGGCTTTTGTCGCGAAACTCGGTGTGCACGATGCTGGCCGCCAGAAACGCCTGCGCCGTGTGCCCCGACGGAAACGACAGGTTATCGGACCCGTCCGGCCGGGTTTCCTTGGCCAGGTATTTCACGGCAAACGTGGAAGCCAGCATGATGGCCTCGCCTTTGGCTATGATGAGCAGCGTATTGATGCGGTCGTTGCGCGACTCCACGCCGGCCAGCGCCACGGCCGCCAGTTCAAAATAAGGGGCAATAATCAGCGTGTTGTCAAATCCTGTGCTCACCGGTCGAAACTGCTTCTGCACAAACTCCCGGTTTCGCTGGTTGATGCCCGCGTCGCCCTGCGCCGTGATGGCGCCGTAGGTGATGAGCACGGCCGGGATGGCCACGGCTTTCACCAGCTTGCTTTTATACCAGGGTGCTTTTACGGCCGAAGAAACGCCGCCGGGGTTGGCGTATTTCTTAGTGGTATCGGTGGCCGGTGGCGCGGTGGGCACCTGCGCGAAGGCCGGGCCGAGGCTGGCCGTCAGCAGAAAAAATGACGTGAGGAAGGAGAACAGTTGCGAGCGCATGAACAGGAAGAAGCGTAATGGAACGGAAGATGATACGGGCTTCTACGGGGAACGTAACATTAACGTAACATTACCGGCGTCGAAAACGAGGATTTTTACGCGCTGCTGCCGAAATACACAAAAAAATGCCCCTGCTCAGCAAGCAAGGGCATATCTGAAGGTGCCGCCGACCCGCGGAGGCTATTCCCAACCGCCCCCCAGGGCCCGCACCAGGCCTACGGTGGCGCCCAGCAGGTTGCTTTGGGCCTGGGTGAGCAGCGTGGCCGCATCCAAAGTTTGCCGGTCGGCGTCCACCACTTCAAAATAATTGGTGAGGCCGGCGCGGTAGCGCTCCTTGGTGAGGGCGCTGGCGAGGCGGGCGGCGCGCAGGGCCCTGCTGCGGGCCGCTACCTGGGCCTGGTACTGGCGCACGTCGGCCTGGCTGGTTTCCACTTCCTGAAACGCGGCCAGGGCGGCCTGCCGGTAGTCGGCCACCAGCGCGTCGGCTTCGGAGCGGGCCACTTGCTCGTTGGCGCGGTTGCGGCCGCCGTTGAACACGGGGATGCTCACGCCGCCGCCCACGTAGTAAGTGTAGCTGTCGGATATTCGGGCCAGGTCGCCCAGCCGGGCGCTTTGCGGACCTAGGAAGCCGTTCAGGCGCAGGGTGGGCAGGCGGGCGAGCTTGGCCACGTCGACGCGGGCGCTGGCGGCGGCCAGCCGGCGCTCGGCCTGCTGCAAATCGGGGCGGCGGGCCAGCAGCGCGGCGGGCAACGACGCGGGCACCGCCGGGGCTGGCAGCGGCCCGGCCTGCGGCGGCAGCGCATAGCTGCTGGCGGGCACGCCCAGCACCGTGGCCAGCGAGGCCTCCAGCCCGAGGCGCTGGCGGCGGGTTTCGGCCTCGCTGGCGTCGATGTTGGCCAGCTCGGTTTCGGCGCGGTGCACGGCAATCTCGTTGTCGACCCCGGCCTGGAAGCGGGCGCGGGTGAGCTCCAGGCTGCGTTGGCGGTCGGCGCGTGCGGTGTCGAGCACCTGCAATTGCGCATCAAGCCCGCGGATGCTGAAGTAGTAGGTGGCCGCATCGGCCGTGAGCGACAGCTGCACGGTGCGGCGGGTGGCTTCCTGCACCTGCGCATCGGCTTCGGCGGCCCGCACGCTGCTCCGGATGCGGCCCCACACGTCCACCTCGTAGCTGGCGTTCACGGGAATGTAGTACTGCGTCTGCACCACGCCCAGGTTGCTGGTGCCCAGCGCAAACGGCAGCGGCCGCGTGGCCGACAGCCGCGTGCGGTACACCTGCGGGTCCACCGTCACCAGGGGCGACCGGTAGGAATTGGCCACGCGCACGTTGGCGCGGGCGCTTTCTACGCGGGCCACGGCCGCTTGCAGGCTGTAGTTCTGGGCGATGGCCTGCGCTTCCAGCGCCGTCAGGCCGGGGTCGTTGAACAGCGACCACCACGCACCGGGCGCCGGAGGCTGGTTCACGGTGGGCGGCGTGCTGCTGGCCACGGGCGCGGGCGGCGTGGCGGCCGTGAGGCTGTCGGCGGTATTCTTCCAGGCCGTGGGCGTGGGCAGGCTGGGCGGTGCGTAGCTGGGCGGCCGCACGCAGCCCGCCAGCAACAGCAAGGTCAGAAAAGGGGAGAGGCGGAAGGTCATTACCAGAGACTAGAACGTCATGCAGAGCGCAGCGAAGCATCTCGCGTGCAACAACTAATAACTTACCCCAAGCGAGATGCTTCGCTGCGGTCTGTACGACCGTCAGAAGCCGCGCCTATTTCACCGGCGACGACACCCGCGGGGCATCGGGGTCGTTGGGCCGAGGCTTGGGCGGGGGCGGGCCGGCCGGCTTGGCGGGCGGGGTGAAGGCTTTGGTTTGCACGGCCTCGCCTTCGGTCAGGGTTTCGGCGGGGTTAAGCACCAGCTGCTCGCCGCCTTTCAGGCCCTGCGCCACTTCCAGCTGCGAGCCAAAGTCGCGGCCCGTCACAATGGGCTGGTAGTGAATCTTGCCGTCTTGCACCGTGGCCACGCGCGCGTCGGTGCCGCCGGGCACCAGCGCATTGGCCGGGATGATGACGCTGGGGGCCGTGCGGGGCAAATGAAACCGCACCTGCGCGTAGCTGCCCGGCCGCAGCTCGCCACGGGCGTTGGGCACCTGCACTTCGGTGAGTAGCGTGCGGGTGCTGGCGTCGAGGGCGCCGGCGTCGCGCACCACCTTCGCCTTGAAGGCGCGGCCCGGAAACTCCGGCACGAGGTAATCGGCTTCGAGTCCGTTTTTGATGGCTGGCGCAAAGTTCTGCGGCACCTGCACGTAGGCGCGCAGCTTGTCGGTTTGCTCCACCTTATAGAGCTGCGAGCCGGGCGCGTTGCTGCTGCTCACCAGCGTGCCCACTTCCACGTTGCGCTGCGTCACGATGCCACTAAACGGTGCCGTGATGCGCCGAAACGCCTGCTGCGCCAGCAGCTGCTGCACGGCGGCCTGCTGGGCCGCGTACTGCGCCCGGGCCGCGTCGAGCTCCTGCTTGGAGATGGCGCCCGGCAGGGCCACGCCGGCCAGGCGGTTGTAGCTGGTGCGGGCCAGGCCCAGGGTGGCGCGGGCTTCGGCAATCTGCTGGTCGAGTTCGGGCGTGGTCACTTCGGCCAGCACCTGCCCGGCTTGCACGCGCTGGCCGATGTCGGCCGACCACGACTTCACGAACCCATTGGCGCGGGCGAACACGAAGGTTTCGCGGTTCGATTTGGTGTCGGCGGGCAGCGTGAGGGTGGTGGTGTCGGGGGCGGCTTTGGCCGGGGCCACGGTCACGGTGGGGGCGGCGTTGGCTACTTGGCTGGCTTCGGCGTCGCGGGCTTTCTCCTGCTTGTGGCGCGGCATGTAGCCCAGCAGAAACAGCCCGCCGAAGACCGCCAGCACGATGAAGATGAGCAGCCAGAACCGGCCGGAGCCGGAAGAGTTGGAATCAGACATTAGGAAGGGTCAAACAAAATTCTGGTCGTCATGCGGAGCACAGTCGAAGCATGACGTTCGCGTACAAGTTCTTGGTAGCAAAATGTCAAGCCGCGGCATTCTGCACGGGCGCGGGTTTTTTGAGGTACGAAAACATAATGGGCACGAAAAACAGCGTGGTCACGGTGGCCAGCATCAGCCCGCCAATCACGGCGCGGCCCAGCGGCGCGTTTTGCTCGCCGCCCTCGCCCATGCCCAGCGACATGGGCAGCAGGCCGATAATCATGGCCAGGGCCGTCATCAACACCGGGCGCAGGCGGGTGAAGCCGGCGTCCAGGGCCGCATCGCGCGGACTCAAATCTGGTTCTTCCTCGCGCCGCTCGTTGGCGAAGGTGACCAGCAGAATGGAGTTGGCCGTGGCCACGCCGATGCACATGATGGCGCCCATCAGGGCCGGCACGCTCAGGGTGGTTTGCGTCACAAACAGCATCCACAAAATACCCGCCAGCGCGCCGGGCAAGGCCGTGATGATAATGAGCGGGTCCATCCAGCTCTGGAAATTCACCACCATCAGCAAATACACCAACACAATGGCGCCGGCCAAGCCCAGGCCCAGCCCGGCAAACGACGTGCGCATGGAATCGGCTTGGCCGCGCAGGGCCAGCGTGGTGCCTTTGGGCAGGTTCTTCTCGGCCTCGGCCAGGATTTTACGAATGTCTTTGCTCACGCCGCCCAGGTCGCGGCCGCTCACGCTGGCGTACAGGTCCACGGTGCGCTGAATGTTGTAGTCCGACGCCACGGCCGTGGTTTGGCTGCGGCGAATGGTGGCAAAGCTGTTCAGCAGCTGGGCCTCGGGCTGGGTGGCGCTCGTCACGCCGATGTTGCCGATTTCATCGAGCGAAGACAGCGCCCGCGGCGGCGTTTGCACGGCCACCGTGTAGCTCACGCCGGTGGTCGGGTTCAGCCACTGGTTGGGGTTGGTTTGGGTGCTGGAGGAAAGGCTCACCAGCACGTTGTTGGCGATGTCGCGCTGGGCCAGGCCGGCCTGTTGGGCCCGCACGCGGTCGATGTCGACGCGCAGCTGCGGCTGGTCAAAGGCTTGGTACACAAAAGCATCGACCACGCCCGGTACTTTGTTGATTTTGGCCCGCAGCTCGGACGCAATTCGCCGGTTGGCCAGCTTGTCGCGGCCGGTCACCTGAATGTCGATGGGGGCGGGGAGGCCGAAGTTCAGCGTCTGGTTCACGATGTCGGCCGGCTGAAAGAAGATGGTCAAATCCGGCAGCTCCTTGCGCAGCCGCCGCCGGATTTCGTTGATGTAGTCGGCCGTGGGGCCGTGCTCTTCCTTCATGCTCACCAGGATTTCACCGTCGCCGGCCCCGATGGTGGGGTTGTCGCTCAGCAGCAGGTTGATGGGAATCACCGGCAGGCCGATGTTGTCCAGCACCAGGTCCAGCTCCTCGGCCGGAATCACGCGGCGAATCACGCCTTCCACCTGCCGGAACCGCTCTTCCGTTTCTTCTACCCGCGTGCCGGTGGGCACCCGCACGTGCAGCCGCAGCTGCCCGGCGTCCACCGTCGGAAAGAAGTTCTGGCCAATCAGCGGAAACAGCCCCAGCGAACCCACAAACAGCACCGCAAAGGCCACCACTACCTTGGGCCGGTTGCTCAAAGCCCAATCCAGCGCCTTGCCGTAGCCGGCCCGGAATTTCTCAAACCGGTGCTCAAAGGCCACGTGCAGCTTCCACACCCAGGTTTGGGTGATGCCGTCGGCCGATTTGCGCTCCTCGTCGGTGATGGGGTCTTCGGCTTCCTCTTCGGGCGTGCCGCTGGGATGGGCTTTTTCGTATTGCTCGCGCCGGATGCGTTCCAGGTCGCGCTCCACGTCGCTCACCGGCTGGCCGTTGCGCTGGTGCTGGCTGGGCAGGTCGGGCTCCTGCTGGGCATGGTAAATGGGCAACTCCTTGCGCAGCAAGTACATCACCAGCGTGGGCACCAGCGTCCGGCTCAGAATGTACGAGGCCAGCATGGCAAAAATGACGGCCGTGGCCAGCGGCGCGAAAATGGCCGACGCCACCCCGCCCAGGAAAAACACCGGCACAAACACAATGCAGATGGCCAGCGTGGCCACCAGCGCCGGCGTGGCAATCTGCTGCGCGCCGTCCAGAATGCTGCGTTTCAGCAGCTTCTTCATGCCCATGTTGCGGTGGATGTTCTCGATTTCCACCGTGGCGTCGTCCACCAGAATGCCCACGGCCAGCGAGAGCCCGCCCAGGGTCATGATGTTCAGCGTCTGGCCCAGCATGTTCATCACGATGATGCTGACCAAAATGCTGAGCGGAATGCTCGTCGCAATAATCAGCGTAGACCGCCACGAGCCCAGAAACAGCAGTATCATGAGCGCCGTGAGGGCCGCCGCAATGCAGGCCTCGACGATGACGCCCTTGATGCTGGCCCGCACAAAAAACGACTGGTCGAACAGCAGCTTGATGTTCAGGCCGGGCGGGGCGTTGGCCTGAATGGTGGGCAGCGCCTTTTTGATTTTTGAAATGATGTCGAGCGTGCTGGCCGCCCCGCTTTTCAGGATGGGGATGATGGCCGTGCGGCGCCCGTTCTGGCGCACAATGTTGGTTTGCACGGCCGCGCCCTCGTGCACAAACGCCACGTCGCGAATGTAGACCGGCGTGCCGTCGATGGTCTTCACCGGCAAGTCGTTGAGCGTGGCAATGGCCTCGGGGCTGGAGTTCAGCTTCACGTCGTATTCCCGGTCGCCAATTTTGGCCGAGCCCGCCGGGATGATGAGGTTCTGGGCCAGCAAGGCGTTCACCACGTCGTTACCGCTCAGGTTTTTGCCGGCCAGCTTGTCGGGGTCCAGGTCCACCATTATTTGCTTGGGCTTGCCGCCGTTCGGCAGCAGCACCGAGGCGCCCTGCACCACCGCCAGCCCCGGCCGGATGAAGGCGTTGGCCGCGTCGAACAAGTCCGACTCGCCCAGCGTCTCGGAGCTGAGCGACACCTGCGAGATGGGAACGTTGGAGGCCGAGTAGCGAATAATCAGCGGCGGCGTGATGCCCGGCGGCAAGGCCCGCAGCAGCGTCTGGCTGATGGCCGTGACCTGGGCCACGCCGGCGTCGGGGTTGGTGCCGGGCTGGAAAAACACCTTAATCAGGCCCACGCCCTTGAGGCTTTGGCTTTCCTGGTGCTCCACGTTGTTGACGGTGGTGGTGATGGCGCGCTCCACCGGCACGATGATGCGCTGGTTCATCTCCTCGGGCGAGATGCCGGAGTAGCCCCACACCACGCCCACCACCGGAATCGGAATGTCGGGAAAAATGTCCACCGCCATGCGCTGAATCGTCAACGCTCCGCCCACCAAAATCATCAGCGCCATCACCACAAAGGTGTACGGACGCGCCAGCGCCAGTCTAACTATCCACATACTGCTACTTCTGCTAATGCTTGCGCGTCGCCATGGCCGCAAGGGTCTTCAACCGGATATTGAAGAGAAATGTTGGCCTCCGAGGGTGAAATTATCCCCCTTGAACCCCTTGAAACGGGTTTTCTCGACCAAGAGGGCCTAATTCATCGACTGAGGCGGTGCATTCCGATACCGATTTTTTGAACACCCGCACCCCAGCCAATCACCGGGCGGTTTCGGTATCGTTTGCGGTTAAACGCGGGCGGTAGTAGCCAATGCATTGGCTTAGCGGTAGCCAGGTTTGAGGGCAGATGGATGGTTTGGCGTCGGCCGCTCTGGCCGGCACATGGCGCATGCACTGAGGCAGGCCCGCCAAAAAAGGCATTAAAAGCAGCTTGGCGCCGTATTTGTCGTATACGCGCAACCGGGCCGGCTAATATATAGCTGCGCCGCCGGGCTTTTCGGTTGTTAATTTATGTTGATGCGTACCCTCGGGCTTTGCGGGGCCTTATTGTCGTCCTTGGCCGCGCCGGCTCAACAAGCAGGAAATAACGACGGCTTCCAGCGCCGCAATGGGCAGATGGTGGTTGTCCGAAACGGGCAGGCCCGGCCCATGGCGCATGACGTGCATTTGCCCACCGGCGCCACCGTCACCAAAGACGGCTTCGTGGTAAGCCCCAGCGGCCAGCGGGCCGAGTTGCGCGAAGGCCAGGGCTGCGACCTGCGCGGCCGGCCGGTGGCCGTGCGCCAAGCCCCCAACGGAAGCCTGACGCTGGCCGCCCCCGCCGCCGCGGTGCCCGTCGAGAATGCCCCCCGCAGCGTGCTCGCCGAACTGTTTGGCGAAGGCAACTACCGCTATTTCAAGCACAAGAAAGCCAAGAAAAAACACGGCAAGGGCAAAGGCCACGGCCGCTGGAAAGGGGAGGACGACTAACCCGGTTTCGCGGCCCGTCCCCTTTGTTTGCCCTTTTCGTTTCTGCACTTCATGGTTCACCATTTCCTAGCCAGTCCTTTTGCCGACGACGGCCGCGCCACTCAGTTCGCGGCCGTGCTTGCCGCCCTGCAGGCCGACCCCACCGATTCACTGTTGCTGGGCAACCTGGTGCTGGAAGACGAGGCCGCCCCCATCGACGCGCTGGTGGTGCGGCCGCACGGCATCACGGTCTTGGTGCTGGTGCCCACCGGCGGCCGGCTGGGCATGCCGGCCCTGAGCTACGGCCACTGGCAGCTGGGAGGCGCCCCCTTGGCCGGGGCCGAGGGTTTCGACAACCCGTTTGAGCAGTTTGTAGCCCAAAAAGCGGCCGTGGCGGCCTGGCTGCGCGCTCGGTTTGGCGCAGACCAGGTGAACCTGCATTTTATCAGCGGCGTGGTGCTGTTTGGTGCGCCGGTTGCGTATGCGCCCGACGTCGAGCCCGCCCTCAACGAGGCGCCAGCCGTGTTTCAGTTGCTGGGCGAGCCCGCCGACCTGCCGCGTCGCCTGCGCCAACTGTCCACGCCCGAAATCGACCTGAGTAGCGCCGACCTGGCCGAGTGGGCCGCCGAGTGGGCCAGGTTTGCCGCCTTGGCGCCGCCGGAGCCGGAGCATGGGGCCGCGCCGCAACGCCCGGCAGCTGCCGCATTCCAAGGCGATGAGGCCGGGCCCGCCAGCAGTTTCCTGAGCCAGAAAGCCCGGGCCTTGTGGAACTGGCTGGGGGCGGCCGACGTGCCCGACGAGGACCCGGACTACGGCAGCTACGATGCCGCCGCTGCCCGCCGCGAAGAAAAGCAGCGCCTTGAGGAGCTGCGCCGGCAAATGCAGGCCGACCTCAGCGGCCAGCTGCAGGCCCTGGAGGCCCGCGAAGCCGAGCGCGAACGCAGCATTGCCCAGCTCCGGGCCCAGCTGGCCCAGGCCCCCACCGTGGCCGCCGATGCCACGGCGCTGGTGTCGCGCCTTCATGCCGAAACCCGCGAAAAGGCCGCCCTCGAAGCGGCTATGCAAGCCTCCCGGGCCGAATCGGCGGCGCGCAACCGCGAGCTGGATGCTAAGATTCAGCAGCTGGGCCAGCTGCTGGAGCGGCTGAATACCCCGGTGGCTACTGCTACTGCGGCGCCCCAACCCGCAGGCGCCGCACCACCCACGGGCCCGGCAACAGAGTCTTCGCAGCCAGCGGGGAAACAAACGGAAAGCTATTCCTTCCACAAGTGGCAAAAGCTGGGCAAAGGCTACTGGCTGCATCTGCTGCGCGCGCTTCGCCAGCGGCCCCGGGTCGCGGCGGTTGTCCTTTTATTATGCGGGGTGGGAGCCTGGACACTTAGCCACCTCGGAGGCGCTCCCCTCGTACCTTTTCAGGAGAACGGGCGGTGGGGGTATGCCGATGCCCAAGGCAAGGCGGTTATCCCGGCCCGTTTCACCACGGCCGGTCCTTTTCAGGCGGGTCGGGCCGTGGTGGCTCGGGACGGGGCCTACGGCTTTCTCGACGAAGACGGCAAGGAAGTGGTGCCACCGGCTTACGATGCGCTGAACCCCTACGCCGGCGGCTATGCGCGCGTGCGGGTGGGCGATGCCTACACCTACATCGATGCGGCCGGCGAGGAGTTCGACCACTACTACTTCAACGGGCTCGACTTCGCCGAAGGCCACGCCGCTGTGCTCGACCACCGCGGCTGGTACTACATCACCGGCCCCAAGGCGCCCGATAAGCCTGTGCTCTTCAAAGAAGCCTATTCCTTCGTCGACGGGCTGGCCCGGGTGAAACTAGCCGACGGCTACACCTTTATCACTCCCGGCTACCTCGACGACCCGCAGGACGGCACCGCGCCATTCGGTCGCTACGAGCTGGCTTCCGATTTTGCCGACGGGAAGGCCCGCGTCACGCAGCACGGCCGCAGCTTTCTGATTGACAAGCGCGGCGAAGAAATCAACGAATAAAATTATGGGGTGGCCGATGAGGCTCGGCGGAAGGGTTCGGCGTGCCATGTTCATTGCTTGAAATCGTTGGAAACCAATGGGCAATGCGCTCGTCTGGAAGTGTCGGATACCTTGATTAACTTAACGGTTAGCAGGCCCAGCAAAGGCCGCTGGCAGGGGAGATACAAAAATATTGTTCCGGAAACGATTGTGTCGTTGTTCCATCTCCGGCAAAACCCTTAGCTTGCGCCCCGCTTAACAATAAGGTAATATGGAAGTCCAGACTTTGAAGTATCCCGCCATCCGCAATTACGTGGCGGGCAAACCCCTCGAAAATGCCTCTACGTCTGCGATGGACGTATTTAGCCCCCTCACGGGCGAATTGATTTCCACGGTGCCCCTGAGCGGAGCCGCGGCGCTGGACGCCGCCGTTCAGGCCGCCAAAGCCGCCTTCCCGTCGTGGTCGGCCACGCCCATCAAGGAGCGGGTGCAGATTTTTTACCGCTACAAAACCCTGCTGGAGCGCGACATGAAAGCCCTGGCCGACCTCGTGCGCGAAGAGAACGGCAAGACCTACGACGAGGCCCGCGCCGAAGTCGAGAAAGCCATCGAGCTGACCGAGTTTGCCTGCTCTATGCCCCAGCTCATACAGGGCGAATTTCTCGAAGTGAGCAAGGGCGTGGAAGCCCGAGCCGAGCGCAAGCCGCTGGGCGTAGTGGCCAGCATCGCCCCGTTCAACTTTCCCAACATGGTGCCCCACTGGACCATCCCGAACGCCATCGTGCTGGGCAACACCATGATTCTGAAACCCTCGGAGCAAGTGCCCCTGAGTGCCGTGCGGATTGCCGAGCTGCTGAAAGAAGCCGGCCTGCCCGATGGCGTGCTAAACGTGGTGAACGGCGACAAGGAAATCGTGGAAGCCATCTGCGACCATCCTGACATTCAGGCGGTGAGCTTTGTGGGCTCAACCAAAATTGCCAAAGTCGTTTACATCCGCGCCACCAGCAACCTGAAGCGCTGCGTGGCCCTCGGCGGCGCCAAAAACCACCTCATGGTGCTGCCCGACGCCCACCCCGACATGACGGCCTCGAACGTGGCCGCCAGCATGTCGGGCTGCGCGGGCCAGCGCTGCATGGCCGGCTCCACCATGGTAGGAGTGGGCCCGGTCGATGACATCGTGGCCAAAATCGTGGAAGAAGCCCGCAAGATTGTGGCCGGCCAGAACCTCGGCTCGGTCATCAGCAAAGAAGCCAAGGAGCGCATCGAAAAGCACATCACCGAAGCCGAAGCCGCCGGCGCCAAAGTCCTGCTCGACGGCCGTAACGCCGTGGTGCCCGGCCACGAAGACGGCTACTACGTGGGCGCCACCGTCATCGACTACGTGACGCCCGACATGCGAATTGCCCAGGAAGAAGTCTTCGGCCCGGTGCTCGCCATCATGCGCACCAACACCCTGGACGAGGCCCTGGCCATCGAAAACGCCAACCCCTACGGCAACGCCGCCGCCGTGTTCACCAGCAGCGGCAGCAGCGCCCGCTACGTGATGGACCACGCCAATGCCGGCATGATTGGCGTGAACATCGGCGTGCCCGTGCCCCGCGAGCCCTTCTCCTTCGGCGGCTGGAACGAATCAAAATTCGGCGCCTGCGACATCACCGGCAAAAGCTCCATCGAGTTCTGGACGCAACTCAAGAAGACCACGACCAAGTGGAACCCCGAGTCGCGCGTGAACTGGATGAGCTAGAAAGCTAGCCGCCGCTGGCCGCAGTTTAGCGCGAAGCGCGTAACTGCTGGCCGACGGTAACAGTGAGTCTGTGACTCACGACGCAAGTGTGAGTTGCATTAACTTGACGATAAATAAACTAAAAAATTGCCGCTCTGCGGCAGCGAGTTGCAAACTCGCATTACCTATAGCCAGCAGTTACGCGCTTTGCGCTAAACTGCGGCCAGCAATGCCCGCAAACGCGGTCAGCAAACCGCAATTAGCCCATGGAAACCACCTTCGCCACCGATAAAGACCAAATCCTGCACGACAACCTTGACCACACGCTCTTCTCGTGGTCGAAGCAAACGGGCCTGAACCCCATCAACGCCGAGCGTGCCGAAGGCGTGTACGTGTACGACCGCGACGGCAAGCGCTACATCGACTTCTCGGCCCAGCTCATGAACGTGAACATCGGCCACGGCGACCAGCGCGTGACCGAAGCCGTGGCCGCCCAGATGCGCGAGCTCAGCTACGTGTACCCCGGCATGATTACCAAGGCCCGCGGCGACCTCGGCCGGCGCCTTGCCGAAATCACCCCGCCCAACCTCACCAAGGCATTTTTCACGTTGGGCGGGGCCGAGTCGATTGAGAATGCCATCAAGCTGGCCCGCATCTACACCGGCCGCCACAAGATTGTGTCGCTGTACCAGTCATTTCACGGGGCCAGCTATGGCGCCATGAGCGTGGGCGGCGACCCCCGCAAGTTTGCCGTCGACAGCCAGGCCATGCCCGGCACCGTGCACGTCGAGAACCCCTATTTCTACCGCTGTCCCTGGCATTCCGAAACGCCCGAGCAGTGCGCCCAGCGCGCCGCCGACGCCATGGAGCGCATCATCGGCTACGAGAACCCCGGCAGCGTAGCCGCCATCATTATGGAAGGCGAATCGGGCACGTCGGGCTGCATCAAATACCCGCCCGGCTACTGGACGCGCATCCGCGAAATCTGCGACAAGCACGGCATCCTGCTCATTGCCGACGAAGTGATGTCGGGCTTCGGCCGCACCGGCAAGTGGTTCGGTTCCGACCACCATAATGTCAAAATCGACATCATGTGCATGGCCAAGGGCATCACCGCCGGCTACCTGCCCCTGGGCGCCGTGATGGTGGACGAGAAAATCGCCAAGTCATTCGACGACAAGCCGCTGCCGCTGGGCCTCACGTACTCGGCCCACCCGGTGAGCTGCGCCGCCGCCGTGGCCGTGCTCGACATCTACGAGACGGACAGCCTGCTTGAAAATACCGTGGAAATGGGCAAGTACATGGATGAGCAAGTGGCCCAGCTCATGCGCCACCACCCCAGCATCGGCGACTGGCGCAACACCGGCCTCTTCGGCTGCTTGGAACTGGTGAAAAACCGCGACACCAAGGAGCCCATGGCCCCTTGGAACGCCACGCCCGCCCAAATGGACATCATGAACCAGGTAGCGGCCAAAATCCGCGAGCTGGGCATGTACACATTCGTGCGCTGGAACTACATCTTTATCTGCCCCCCGCTGAGCATCACGAAAGACGAAATTGACGAGGGACTGGCTATTATCAGTGAGGCTATCAGCATTGCGGATAAGTACGTGCATTAGCATGCAGTGCGGCCTTTGTAATCCGCAAAACACCATAACTTGAACTGTTATTAATTGCGTGGGGACGCGGACTAAAAG
This sequence comes from Hymenobacter miniatus, assembly GCF_016427455.1. Taxonomy (NCBI): domain Bacteria; kingdom Pseudomonadati; phylum Bacteroidota; class Cytophagia; order Cytophagales; family Hymenobacteraceae; genus Hymenobacter; species Hymenobacter miniatus. The sequence goes on along the minus strand of NZ_JAELXR010000007.1, from coordinate 246,709 downwards.
TCCGCGCTACTTTTCCTTATGGCTTTACTCCTCAAAAACGGCCGCGTCGTCACCGCCGATTCGGACGCCGTCTGCGATATTCTGATTGAAGGCGAAACCATCGTTTCCATCGGCCGCAATTTATCGGCCGAGGGGGCGGAGGTAATTGACTGCACTGGCAAACTGGTCATGCCCGGCGGCATCGACCCGCACGTGCACCTGGAGATGCCATTTATGGGCACCTTCAGCTCCGATACCTACGAAACCGGTACCCGTGCTGCCTTGCACGGCGGCACTACCACCGTTATCGATTTTATCCTGCAAAAGCAAGGCAATTCGCTGCGCTCGGCCTTTGAGGAGTGGAGCGGCCGCGCCACTGGCAACGCGGTGGGCGACTACAGCTTTCACATGGCTGTAACGGATTTCAACCCGAGCACCAAAGAGGAAATCAAGGACATGATTGCCGAGGGCATCACGTCCTTCAAAACCTTCATGGCCTACAAGGGCGCGCTCATGATTGATGACGCGCAGATGGTGGGCCTGATGCAGGAAGTGAAGCGCCACGGCGGCCTTGTAACGGCCCACGCCACCAACGGCGACATGATTGACACGCTCATCGCCCAGCACCGGGCCGCGGGCAAGCTCACGCCGCTCTATCACTACCTCTCGCAGCCCGAAGTGACCGAAGCCGAAGCCTCTGGCCGCTTCGCCGACATCGCCAACTACACGGGCGTGAACGCCTACATCGTGCACCTCACCTGCGAGGGCGCCCTCAACCAGGTGCGCCGCGCCACCGAGCGCAACCAGCGCGTGCTGGTCGAAACCTGCATTCAGTACCTCACGCTCGATGCCTCGCTGTACGAGGACGAGGCCAATGGCGCGAAGTGGGTGATGTCGCCCCCGCTGCGCGAGAAGAAGGACCAAGCCACGCTCTGGGCCGGCATCAATCAGGGCCTCGTAAACGTGGTGGGCACCGACCATTGCCCATTCATGTGGGAGCAGAAGCTGATGGGCAAGGACGACTTCTCGAAGATTCCGAACGGTCACCCCGCCATTGAGCACCGCATGGAACTGCTGTTTTCGGAAGGGGTGAGCAAAGGCCGTATCACGCCGCAGAAATTTGTGGAAGTAACGTCGACTAACCCCGCCAAAATCTTCGGCATGTTTCCGCGCAAAGGCACCATCAGCATTGGCGCCGACGCGGATTTGGTGATATTCGACCCCCAGAAAAAGCACACCATTTCGGCCAGCACCCACCACATGAATGTCGATTATTCGGCCTACGAAGGCTGGGAGCTAACCGGCAAAATCGACACCGTGCTGCTGCGCGGCCAGGTAGCCGTTGATGCTGGCGAAACGAAGGTGTCGAAAGGTTACGGGCAATTCATCAAGCGCGGCAAGACGAATAGTTAACTATTCGTTATTGCGAGGCTGCAGCCGTGGTACCCCAAGGCCAGCGCAGCTAATCCGTCCTCCCAGAGCGACCAGCCGAGACGTGACAAAGCCCTTCTTTTTGCTTAACTTTTAGCCCGCTTTGGGCTAGCTATTTGATTTAAACTTCATCACAGCTTAAGGCTAGTTGCTGAGAATAGGACGGATTGCCGCGCTGCGCTCGCAATGACAGAACTGAATTAAACCCCACCACAACCTACACAATGCCCAGAATAATTAAATCCGGCCTCATCCAGATGAGCTTGCCGATGACCGAAGGCGAAGGCTCCATCGAGGAAATCAAGGAAGCCATGGTGCAAAAGCACATTCCGCTCATTGAAGAAGCCGGCCGTCAGGGCGTGCAGATTCTTTGTTTGCAGGAAATCTTCAACACCCCGTATTTCTGCCCCGGCCAAGACAAAGCCTGGTACGCCTCGGCCGAAGCCGTGCCCGGTCCGACCACGGACCGCATGGCCGAATACGCCAAGAAATACAACATGGTGATGATTGTGCCCGTGTACGAGCGCGAGTCGGCCGGTTTCCTCTACAACACGGCCGCCGTGATTGATGCCGACGGCACCTACCTCGGCAAGTACCGCAAAAACCACATTCCGCACACCACCGGCTTCTGGGAGAAGTTTTTCTTCAAGCCCGGCAACATGGGCTACCCCGTGTTCCAAACCAAGTATGCCAAAGTGGGCGTGTATATCTGCTACGACCGGCACTTCCCCGACGGCGCCCGCATCCTGGGCCTGAACGGCGCCGAAATCGTCTACAACCCTTCGGCTACCGTAGCCGGCCTCTCGCAGTACCTCTGGAAGCTGGAGCAGCCTGCGCACGCGGCCGCCAACGGCTATTTCATGGGTTGCATCAACCGCGTGGGCGAGGAGAAGCCCTGGGACCTGGGCCGCTTCTACGGCACCAGCTACTTCGTGGACCCGCGCGGCCAAATCATCGCGCAAGCCGATGAGTACAAAGACGAATTGCTCATTGCTGAATTCGACCTCGACATGATTGACGAGGTGCGCAACACCTGGCAGTTCTTCCGCGACCGTCGCCCCGAAACCTACGAAAAACTGGTAGAACTGTAGGCCCTTAGCTGACATAAAAACGGTCATGCGAAGGCTAGTCGACGCATGACCGTTTTTTATTTCCTAATAATTTCGAATCAATCCGCCCCAATGGCTGAATTTTCTACACCTACCACCGAGCAACAATTCGCGGAAAATTTCGCGCAATTGAAGCCGGTGATGAACCGCACCGAGGCGCTGTACGAAAGCTCCCGCTGCCTGTTTTGCTTCGATGCGCCGTGTATAAAAGCGTGCCCGTCGGGGATTGATATTCCGCAGTTTATTCGCCAGATAAATTCGGGCAACGACACCGGCGCGGCGCGCACCATTTACGAGGCCAATTATTTCGGTAACGCCTGCGGCAAGGTGTGTCCCACGGAAGTGCTCTGTGAAGGCGCATGTGTGTATAACCTGCAGGAAGTGAAGCCGATTGAGATTGGCCGCCTGCAGAGTTTCGCCACAACAAAGGCAATTAAAAGCGGCAAGCATCTGTTTGGTCCCGGCGCGGATAATGGCAAGCAAGTAGCTGTAATTGGGGCCGGCCCGGCTGGCATTTCGGCGGCTTGCGAACTGCGGGCGCTGGGCTACGGCGTTGATGTTTTCGAGGCTAAAGCCCAGCCATCGGGCCTCACGGTATACGGGGTGGCACCGTACAAAATCACCAACGAAGAAACGCTGGCCGAAATGGCCTATTTGCAAGCACAATTCGGCTATAATGTGCATTTTAATTCCGCTATTTCTTCCCGTGAGGAATTAGAAAAGCTGGAGGATAAATACGACGCTATTTTCCTCGGAATTGGTTTGGGCAAAACCAACGAATTGGGCTTGCCGGGCGAGGATAAAATTAATTGCACCGGTGCGGTCGAATTTATTGCTGAATTGCGGCAGCACCATCATGAAGTTGCGGTGGGACGCAAGGTAATTGTGCTTGGCGGCGGCAACACGGCTATGGATGCGGCTTCAGAATCTTCGCGCCTCGGTGCTGAACATGTGATACTCGCTTACCGCCGCGCCAAGGAGGAAATGGGCGCTTACGAGTTCGAATACGACCTAGCCAAAGGGGTAGGGGTGAAGGGCTTGTTTAACGTGGCCCCGGTGGAAATCACCGGCAACGGCTACGTAGCGGGTGTGAAATTCATTCGCACCGAAACCAAGGACGGCAAGGTGCAGGAAATTGCCGGCTCTGAGTTTGTGGAACCTTGCGACATGGTGATTAAAGCCACTGGTCAGGCAAAGCAGACGGAATTCCTGAGCCTGATTCCCGGCCTGAAAGTGGATGGCAAGGGCCGAATTATGGCCGACGCGCATACCGGCCAAACGTCGAACCCGAAATACTTCGCCTCAGGCGATGCCTGGAATGGCGGGGCTGAGGTAGTGAATGCGGCAGCAGAGGCCAAACTCACGGCGCGCGGCATTCACGCTTATTTGAGCAAGTAAATTTTCTTTTTTGCACAAAAACGCACGTCATGCAGAGCGCAGCGAAGCATCTTTACCGCTTCGTTGTGACAGTATTATTTACTTGTTGCGGGCAAGATGCTTCGCTGCGCTCTGCATGACGTGCGATATACATAGAACGTCATGCCCGACCTCTCAATAAATTTCGCCGGCATCAAATCGCCGAACCCGTTCTGGTTGGCTTCGGCCCCGCCTACCAACTCCGGCTACCAGGTGATGAAAGCCTTTGACGCCGGCTGGGGCGGCGCGGTGTGGAAGACGCTGGGCGTGCCCGTCGTGAATGTGTCGAGCCGCTACGGCGGCGTGAACTACCGCGACAAGCGCCTCGTGGGCTTCAACAACATCGAGCTTATTTCGGACCGGCCACTTTCGCACAACCTGCGCGAGATTGAGGAAGTGAAAAAGCGCTTCCCCAACCACGCCGTTATTGCCTCGCTCATGGTGCAGAGCCGGCAGGAGTGGCACGACATCGTGCGCGCCTCGGAGGATGCCGGCGCCGACGGCCTGGAGCTGAACTTTGGCTGCCCGCACGGTATGTGCGAGCGGGGTATGGGTTCGGCGGTAGGGCAGGAGCCTAAAGTGCTGCAGATGATAGTGGAATGGGTGATGGAAGTGGCCCAGAAGCCCGTCATCGTGAAACTCACGCCCAACATTTCCGACATCACCGAGCCGGCCCTGGCCGCCCGGCGCGGCGGCGCCGACGCCATTTCGCTCATCAACACGATTCAGAGCATCGTTGGGGTTGATTTGGACCGTTTCGCCCCGTACCCGATTGTGGACGGCAAGGGCACCAACGGCGGCTACTGCGGCCCGGCCGTGAAGCCCATTGCCCTGAACATGGTGAAAAACTGCGCCCAGCACCCTGACATTCAACTGCCCATCTCGGGCATTGGCGGCATCGAAAACTGGCGCGATGCGGTGGAGCACATCCTGCTGGGCGCCAGCTCGGTGCAAGTGTGCACGGCGGCCATGCATTTCGGCTTCGGCATCATTCGGGAAATGACGTCCGGGCTGGAGCAGTACATGGTGGAGAAGGGCTTTAACACCATCTACGACTTCGTAGGCAAGGCCCTGCCCAATGTGCTGCACTGGGAAGACCTGAACATGAAGTACAAGGTGACGGCCAACATCAACGAGGACAAGTGCATTGGCTGCCAGCTGTGCTACACGGCCTGCGAAGACGGTGCCCACCAGGCCATCAAGCTCAACGCCGGCACCCGCGTGCCCGAAATCATCGAAGAAAACTGCGTGGGCTGCAACCTGTGCTCGCTGGTGTGCCCCGTCGAGCAGTGCATCACGATGGAGCAGACCGATTCTGGCACCCAGCACCTCACCTGGAAGGAGCGCACCGAAGCCGGCGACATTCCCACCACGTTTGAGGACGAAAAGGCTGGCGGCCGCCACCACTGGGTGCCCGAGCCCAGCGCCGCCCTCGGCAAGGAGCGCCACAAAACCCTGCCCGGCAAAGCACGCCTCTATTCGGGCGAAACCGAGGTGCCGGCCCAGGCCGAAGCATAAGTGCGCCAGCACTTGTGGACTTGAAAATACAAACAGCAGAGAAGCCCCTTGGCGACGTGCCAAGGGGCTTTGGGCTTGATATGGGGCGTTGGGTTGGCGTCCGTGGAGCAACAATGGGGTTGGTAACGGGTGAGCTTGGCCCTTCGAAAACCACAACGGCAGGTGGAACAGAAACGTATGAGTAAAGTGCTTGTAGGCTAGGGCAAACGCGACGGAAAAGTCAACTATTTCGCCTGGCCATTTGTCTTATATACAAGTCAGTCTTTGTCATTCAATGTGCTTACGCACCTTCGCCATGAAAACGAAATCAGTGATTTTTGCCTTGGGCCTGTGCATGCTCCTGCTGAGCGGCTGCGTGGCTTCGGTGGGCACTGGCTACGACTACGGGTACTATCCGCCGGCCCAGCCGTACTATCCTCGCCCGTACTATGCCCGCCCCTATTATTACACGCCCCGCCCCGCGGTGGTGGTGCCGGTTCGGCCGTACTACCGGGGCAGCTACCACGGTGGCTACCGCGGCGGCAATGGCTACCACGGTGGCAACGGACGCCGCCGCTAACTACGGCTAGCGCCCTGCAAAGTCGAAAGAGGCTGTTCGCTGACGAGGCGGACAGCCTCTTTTTTGTGCTGGCCAGTCGGAAAGACCGGATATGTGCGGCCGGGTGTTCGTTCTTTGGCAAAATCTTGAGTTTCGCTGGTATGAAGTTATTTGACCGGGGGTTGCGGCGCCTGCCACTATTCGCGCTGGTGCTGGGCCTGCTGCACTGTGCCACGAGCCGCGCCCAGGGCTATGCGGAAGGCGTGGGCCTGAGCTACGAAGTGCTGCCCCTGAAGCTGAGCGGCCGTGAGGCCGCCTTCCGGGCCGATGTGTACCGGGCCAATGTCATTGTTCCCCTTGCCGTATCGGCCGATAGCAGCCACGGCCTGCTGCTGGGGGCTGGCCTCGAAGCACTTCGGTTTAGCGGCGAGCGGCCGGGCTTTGCCGTGAACAATGTATATGGCTTTTCGCCCATTGTGGGCTACCGCCAACGCATCTCGCCCAGGCTGGAGCTAACCGCGCTGGCGCTGCCGGCGCTGAACTCTGACCTGCGCGACGTGCGCGCGGCCGACATCACCTGGGGCGGGGTGGGGCGGGCCACTTTTCGCTTCAATCCCCGCCGTGCGTATCGGCTCACGGTGGGCTACCGTCAGCAGTTTTACGGGCCGCAGTACGTGCTGCTGCTGGGCCTCGACTGGCGGCTGGGGGAGCGGTGGCGGCTGTTTGGCGACTTGCCCACCACGTTCAACGTCAGCTACGCGGCCGGGCCGCGCCTCAACGTGGGCTTCAACCTCAACGGCATCAACACGGCCTACCGCCTGCAGGAGCAAAACCGGTATTTTCAGTACCAGCAAGGGCACTACGGGTTGTTTGCCGAAACCTACCTGAGCCCCCACTGGGCCGTGCGGGCCACGGCCGCCTACGCCGTGACGCGGCGATTGGAAGTGTATGCCCAAAACGACCAATGGCCCGCCACCATCGATTACATTGGACTGGGGCAGGCGCCTACTCCGCTCAGCCCCCGCATCGAGAAGGGCATGGCATGTAGGCTGGCGCTGAGCTACCGGGTGCCCGCTCCGTAGGCCGGCAGCTTACGCAGAGAAATCGGCTGGTGTGGCGGCTTCTAAAGTAGGCGCTGAAGCGGGAGACTTCGGCGAGTCGGCGTGAATCGAGGCCGACGTATCGCGCAGGTGCTGCGGCTGGCGCCCGTTCTTGACGGCCTGAATCTCGGCCACAATGGCCAGCGCTATTTCTTCGGGCGTTTCGCCACCCAAACTCAGCCCAATGGGGCTGTGCAGCCGGTGGCCGAGCACATGGCGGCGCTCAGCTTCTGACAATTCCAACTCTTCTAGCAGGCGGCCGGCTTTGGCGCGCGGGCCCAGCAGCCCGACGTAGGGCGCGGCCGTGGGCAGCAGGGTTTGCAGCGCGGCCAGGTCGTAGGCGTAGTTGTGGCTCAGCAGCACGTGGTAGGCGGCGGCGTCGGGCTGCTGGGTTTCCAGCTCGCGCACGGGCACAATGCGTACTTGGGTCGCCTCCGGAAAACGGGCGGCGGTGGCCAGGTTTGGCCGGCCATCCACCACGGATACCTGCCAGCCCAGCGACGCGGCTAGGCGCACCAGGGGCTGGGCGTCGTTGCCGGCGCCGTACACCACCAGCCGCAGCGGCGGCGTCAGGATTTCCAGCAGGGCCCGCACGGGGCCGGCGTCGGTTGCTACGTCCAGCACCCGCGACTGGCCCTGCGTCAGGGTGGCTTGCGCTGCCTGTGCCAGGGGCGCGGCCAGCAGGGGAGTGCCCCGCACTACGCCACCGGCCGATAGCAGCAGCCGTTGGCCCACGGCTGCCCGCAAGCCGTTGGCATCCGCTTCAAACACGGTGGCCAGCACCGCCGGCTCCGGATGCTGGGCAAAGCTGCGTAGCAGCTCCATGGGGTTGTCGGGCGCGTTGAACTCCAGCGGTTCGAGCAGGATGCGCACCACGCCCTGGCACCCCGGGCCGAGCCCGTGGCGCGGGTCGTCTTCGTCGCGGGTGTCGTAAGTGACCAGCGCCGGCTCGCCTTGGAAAATGGCTCGGCGCGCCCGCTGGCGGGCATCGCCTTCCAGGCAGCCCCCGCTGATGGCGCCGGTCAGCTCGCCGTCTTCGGTGACGAGCATGCGGGCGCCGGGGCGGCGGTAGGCCGACCCCAGCACCTCGACCACCGTGGCCAGGGCGCAGGGCCGGGCGTTGGCGCGGTGGCGGTCGTAGGCAAGGAGGAGGCGTTGGAGTTCGGTCATGGGGAGCGGGTGGAGCCAGGAATACGCCTGGTGGCGGGGCCGGGTTCTGCAAAACCACCTGGCCGCAAGCGTGGTTTTGCCTCCAAGTGAGCCGAATGCCATTGGCGCGTGTATTGGCGGGGCTTGGGCAAGGGTTGTGAGCGGAAGTGGTGCTACGCGCCGAGCACAGCTTTTCTACGCCTCTGCCCAGGACGCGCGGCCCCACCGCGTTGTAGATTGCCTGCCCCGATTTATTGCCATTTATGCGCGTTGCCATTTCCGTCTACCGACTGAGTTCGCTCACCGAAACAGAAGAAAAGGTGCCGGGCGTGTTTTTTCCGGGGCCGCATTCTGCTGCTCAGTTGCCCATCAACCTGCCGTATCGGAGCAGCTAGTACAAAATCGGCCTTTGTGCATACCCGCGACATTGCCCGGGCCGCCGCCGAGCTGACCACGTCCGCCGCCCCGGGGCGGCACGTGCGCTACGTGGCCAGCGACGAGCGCACCGCCAACGAAGTGGCACATGTGCTGAGCGCCGCCATTGGCCGGGCCAGCCTGCTGCGGCACGGTTTGCCCGCCACCCAGACCGACGAAGTGGTGGACATCTGCGCCAGCATTGGCAACGGCATACTGGGCGAAGACTACAACCAGCACAAGCCCCCGCTGGGTCAGGAAAAGCTGGAAGACTTTGCTCAGGAATTTGCGGCGGCCTTCGCGGCCGCGGGGTAGCACACGGCCGTGAGTTGATTCGGCACTTCCCAACGCCAAAACGCCCCGCAACTGGTTTGTTGCGGGGCGTTTTTATGTCACTTCAACGGCATCAGCCGCCGGAGCCTCTACAGCAGCTTATCAATCGTCACGGGCAGGTCGCGCACGCGCTTGCCGGTGGCGTGGTAGATGGCGTTACTCACGGCAGCGGCCACGCCCAGCAGGCCAACTTCGCCGAGACCTTTCACGCCGAGCGGGTTCACTTTGTCGTCTTCCTCGTTCATGAAAATCACGTCGATGTCGTGGATGTCGGCATTCACCGGCACGTGGTATTCGGCGTAATTGTGGTTCATGTAGCGGCCGAAGCGGTGGTCCATCACCGACTCCTCCATCAGGGCCGCGCTGATGCCCCACACCACTGAGCCCAGCACTTGGCTGCGGGCCGTTTTGGGGTTGATGATGCGGCCGGCGGCTACGGCATTCACCACGCGGGTGACGTGCACGGTCATCAGGTCGGGGTCAACTTTCACTTCTACAAACACGGCGTTGTGGGCGTGCATGGAGTGGGTTGGCGGCTTTAGCATTTCCAGCTTGGCGAGCGTCGTGGAGTTTTCGGCTTCCATCTTGGGCTCGCCGCTGGCTTGCACGAGGTCGCGCAGCACCACGGCCTGGGTGGCATCGGCGCGCAGGCGCAGCTGGCCGTTGGCAAACTGCACGTCGTCAATTTTGGCATCCTTGAAAGCCGGGTGGTCCATCTTCTGCGCCTGCTTCAGCAGGGCTTCGCCGAGCTTGGCGCAGGCTTCCTGCACGGCCACGCCAATAGACGCCGCCGTCCAGGAGCCGCCCTGCACGGGGGCTTCGGGCAGCTCGGTGTCGCCCAGCACGAAGGTCACGGCTTCGATGGGCAGGCCCATGCATTCGGCCGCAATCTGCGTCATGATGGTGTAGGTACCGGTGCCGATTTCGTTGGTGCCGCTGCTCACGGTGAGGTGGCCGTCGGCGTCGAGGCTGGCTTTGGCCACGGCGGGCTGCTTGGAGGCATCCCAGATGCCGCCGCCCATGCCCCAGCCCACCAGCAGGTTGCCGTCGCGCATCGAGCCGGGTTCAGCGGTGCGCTTCTGCCAGCCGAATTTGGCCGCGCCCTCGGCGTAGCACTTGCGCAGGGCCTTGCTGGAGTAGGGCAGCTTCTGGGCCTTGTCGAAATCGGAGTAGTTGCGGATGCGGAATTCGAGCGGGTCGAGGCCGGCGGCGTAGGCCATTTCGTCCATCGCAATTTCCAAGGCAATGGAGCCCGATGCCGCGCCCGGCGCCCGCATGTCCTGCGGCGTATACACGTCGATTTTACTGAGGCGGTAGCCCAGGCTCACGTTGTCGCAGTCGTAGAGCGTGCCGCTCCAGCCTACCACGTTTTCGGTGAAATCCTCAAACTGCGAGGTTTCGGCCACGGCCACGTGGTTGATGCCCGTGAGCGAGCCGTCGGCGGCGGCGGCCAGGGCCACGTGCTGCAGGGTTTCGGGCCGGTGGCCGAAGCTGAACATCTGTTGGCGGGTGAGCGACACGCGCACCGAGCGCTGTAGCTCCAGCGAGGCCAGCACCGCCAGAAACAGCTGGTACTGCGGCCGCAGCCCCGAGCCGAAGCCGCCGCCGGTGTACTTCGACACCACCCGGGCCTGTTCCTTGCTCAGGCCGAAAACCTTCATCACGTACTGCTGGCTGTTGAAGGCGCCCTGCGTTTTGTCGTAGATATTCAGCTTTTTATCGCCCAGCCACTCCATGGTGCTGGCAAACATCTCCATGGGGTTGTGGTGCTGGGCGTGGTGCGAATACTGCGCCTCCATGTGGGTCACGCCTTGTTTCCAGCCCTTGCCAAAGTTGCCGCGCGACTTCGGCGGCTGGTAGCCGCTTTTGCCGCGGCCGGGCTCAAACGCCTCATCGAGGTGCTTCGCCAGCTCGGTTTCGTGCGCTGCCTCCTCGTACTCCACGTGCAGGATGGAAGCGGCATAGCGGGCCAGCTCAAACGTGTCGGCCACCACCAGCGCCACGGGCTGCATGCTGAACTTGATTTCGGGCGAGTGCAGCGGGCGGAAAGGCGAGCCGCCGGGCGCGATGTCGTCCTTGTAGCTGCGGTCGAGCCAGGCCAGTGAAGGCACGTTCTCGTGCGAGAAAACCTGGTGCACACCCGGCAACGCCAGCACCGGCGCGGCGTCGATTTTTGTAATTTTGCCCTTGGTAATGGGGCTGCTCACCACGTAGCCGTAGAGCAGGTTGGGTACGTTGAATTCGGCGGCGTACTTGGCGGTGCCGGCCACTTTCGCCGGGCCATCGACGCGGTTGGTGGGTTTGCCGATGTAGTCGGTGGTGTGGCTCATGGGTTGGAGTTTTGGAAGGCGTTGGCGTCGAGCGCCTGATTCATTTCGGTGGCTTGCTTGAGGGCGCGCACAATGGCGCGCTTGGCTAGCTCAATCTTGAAGTTGTTGGTGCCCTGGCCTTTGGCGCCGGTCAGCACCTTGGTCGCCGCACGGCGGAAGGTATCTTCCGTAGCGGGCTGGCCAATGAGCAGGGCCTCAGCTTCCTTGTCGCGCCAGGGCTTGTGGGCCACGCCGCCCAGCGCCAGACGGGCATCCGTGATGGTGTTGCCGTCCAGCTCCAGCGCTGCCGCCACGCTCACCAGCGCGAAGGCGTAGCTGGTGCGGTCGCGCAGCTTCAGGTAGCTGAAATTCTTCTCGAAGCCCTTGGCCGGCAGGTCCAGGCCGGTGATGAGTTCGCCGGGTTCCAGGGTGTTGTCGCGCTCGGGCTGGTCGCCGGGCAGGCGGTGGAAATCCTCAAACTTGATGGTGCGCTCGCCGTTGGGCCCGCTCACGCGCACCGTGGTGTCGAGGGCGGCCAGGGCCACGCACATATCGGAAGGGTGGGTGGCAATGCAGTGCTCGCTGGCGCCCAGAATGGCGTGCACGCGGGTGTAGCCGCCGATGGCCGAGCAGCCCGAACCGGGTTCGCGCTTGTTGCAAGGCGTGGCCAGGTCGTAGAAATAGTAGCAGCGGGTGCGTTGCATCAGGTTGCCGCCATCGGTGGCCATGTTGCGCAGCTGCGGGCTGGCCCCGGCCAGAATGGCCTGGTTCAGCAACGGGTAGCGCTTCTCCACTTCGGGGTGCCAGGCTGTGTCGGCATTGGTGGCGAGGGCACCGAGGCGCAGGCCGCCGTCGGGCAGGTTTTCGATGGCGTCGAGGCCCAGCTTTTTGAGGCCGATGAGGTGCGTGGGGCGGGCCACGTTTTCCTTCATCAAGTCAATCAGGTTGGTGCCGCCGCCGAGGTAGGCCGCGTTGTCGTGCGCGGCATTGTCCTGCACGGCAGCCGCCACGGCCGTAGCTTGGGTGAAAGTGAATGGGTTCATCTTACTGAAATGAGGAGTGAAGGATTATTTCTTCGGCGGCTCAACCGGCGCGATGTCTTGGGCGGTGGCGCCGGCCGACCAAGCCTTGTCCTCCAGGACTAATCCTTCGTTGTTAAGCACTTCCATCACCGCACTCAGAATGTTGCTGTAAGCGCCGCAGCGGCACACGTTGCCGCTCATCAGCTCGCGCACTTCGTCTTCGGTTCGGGCCTTTCCTTCGTTGATAAGGCCCTGAGCCGAGCAAATCTGGCCCGGCGTGCAGTAGCCGCATTGGAAGGCGTCGTGGTCGATAAAGGCCTGCTGCAGCGGGCTCAGTTGGCCCTCGGTGCCCAGGCCTTCGATGGTTTGGATGCGCGAGTCTTCGTGCGTCACAGCCAACGAGAGGCAGGAATTGATGCGCTTGCCATCCACCAGCACGGTGCAGGCGCCGCATTGGCCGTGGTCGCAGCCCTTCTTGGTGCCCGTCAGGTCGAGGTACTCGCGCAGGGCGTCGAGCAGGGTGGTCCAGGGCGCGATGTGCAGGGTGTGGGCCTGGCCGTTGATGTTCAGGCTGACGGCTTGGGTAGGGGGCAGGGCCACCGGCGGGCGGCCGAGTGGAGCTTGGGTAACGTGGCTCATAAGGTGGAAGTGAAGAAAGTGAGAGCCCGGAAAAAGCACTCGCAATCAGCGCATTCTGTCCACGGCCGTGCTTGGTATACGTGCCTTCGAACCCATAATGTTGCTTGGCTTGGCCACCCGCCACGGTTCCGCTTGGCCTAAATGGCGCTTAGGCCGCGCACTTTTGGCCAGGGCAAGGAAGGCAGAATTCGGGCTAATTCCCTCACCGAGAAGAACCCGCCGTTGGGCCGGCAGAAAAGAATGCTCGGCTAGCCGAGTTTTTCGCCACTACGGTGGAAAGGTAATTTTGAAATAAATAATTGGCTTTGGCTCCGCCGCTCGCCCTGTTTCACCGTTGTCCGTTTCCCGATGCTAGCCAACTTTCAGCACCACTTCCGGTTTTATCTGGCATTGATTCTTTCCGGGTTGTTGGCCGCCGGTGTACGACTGCAGGCCGCGCCGCTCGGGGCCGCCCCACAGCAGGCGGAGCGCGCTGCCAGCCCTGCCGCTGCGGCCCCAAAGACTGGCCTCCCAGCCACCCGCTGAGCCATCGGGCGGCCGCGCGCCGCGCCGGATTTGCGGGCTAAGCCCTACCTTCCGGCCCCATGAAAATCCTTTTAGTTGAAGACGAGCCCTCCGTTGCGGCATTTCTGCACCAGGGCCTCACCGAGCAGGACTACACCGTCGACCTAGCCGCCGATGGGCTTCTGGGCCTGCGCCGGGCCCAATCCACGCGCTACGACTGTCTGATTCTGGACCAGATGCTGCCCGGCCTGAGCGGGCTGGAAGTGTGCCGCCAGGTGCGCGCCCACGACCCCGGCGTGCCCATTCTCATGCTCACGGCCCTGGGCGAAACGGACGACAAAATCCGGGGCCTCGACGCCGGCGCCGACGACTACCTCGTCAAGCCGTTTGCATTTGAAGAGCTGCTGGCCCGGCTGCGGGCGCTGGTGCGCCGCCGCACCGAAGCCCCCGCCCCCAAAGCCGTGCTGCACCTGGCCGACCTCAGCCTCGACCCCAGCGCCAAGCGCGTGGAGCGGGCGGGGCAGGCCATTCAGCTCACGGCCCGCGAGTTTTCGCTGCTGGAGTACCTGCTGCGCAACCAGGGCCGGGTGGTGTCGCGCGCCGATTTGCTGGAGCACGTTTGGGACATGAGCTTTGACACGGGCTCGAATGTCATTGACGTGTACATCAATTTCCTGCGTAAAAAAGTCGACAAAGGCTTCGAGCCCAAGCTCATTCACACGCTGGTGGGCATGGGCTACGTGATGAAAGTGGATTGATTTGCTGATTTTTTGATGTGCTGATGTGCTTTTTCGGCCTTATGGCCGGGCAAGGGGGGCGTAATCGGAACATCGGCATCCGCATCAGCACATCAGCACATCACAAAACCAACCCATCAATCCATGTCCATTCGTCTTCGTCTGGCGCTGCAGTTCGGGCTGATTCTGGCCGTGATACTGCTCCTGTTTGCGCTGAGTGTCTACTTTGCCACGCTGCAGTCGCGGCGCGCGCTGTTCACCCAAAGCCTGTTCAAGCGCACGCTGGTGGTGGGGCACGCCTATGCCGAAGGCCAGCGCAACCAGCACGAGGGCAACCCGCCCGCGCTCTACCGCCGCTACCTGCGCCAGCTCTACCGCACCCTGCCCGACGAAGAAGGCCGCGTGTACGACCAAACCAACCGCTTGGTGTTTCGGGAAGGGCAGGGGGCGGCCAAGCCCGTGCCCATCGAGTGGCTGGCCGAGGTGCGCCGCAACGGCCGCGCCGTGCTCGAACCCGAAAAAAACTACCACGAAACCGTGGGCCTCCTCTACCGCGACCCGCGCCTGGGCCCGCTGGTGGTGGTGGCCTCGTCGGTAGATGAGGACAGCCGCCAGCAGCTGGGCGAACTGCGGCGCCTGCTGGTGCTGGGCTTACTGGCTGCCTTGGTGGTGATGGGCCTCGGGAGCTGGTTTTTTGCGGGCCGGGCCCTGCGGCCGCTGCGGCGCATGGTGCGCGAGGTCGACGGCATCACGGCCACCGACCTGAGCCAGCGCCTGACCCAGGGCGCGGGCAGTACCGACGAAATCGGCCACCTCACCCAGCGCTTCAACCGCCTGCTCGACCGCCTGCAGGCGGCTTTTGCGGGCCAGCGCACGTTTGTGCGCGACGCCTCGCACGAGCTGCGCACGCCGCTCACGGCCCTCATCGGCGAGCTGGAAGTGGCGCTGCTGCAGGCCGAACGGCCCCCGGCCGAGTACCGCCGCGTGCTGCAAAGCACCCTCGACTCGGCCCGGCAGCTCAACCAGCTCACCAACGGCCTGCTTTCCATTGCGCGGGCGTCCGACGACCCCTCGCAGGTGCCCATGGCCGAAGTGCGGCTCGACGAGCTGCTGCTGCAGGCCCACGAGCAATTGCTGCGCCGCCATTCCACCTGCCGCGTTGACCTCAATTTTGGCGATGGCGAAGACGCCAGCGCCTTCGTGGTGCACGGCAACGAGACCCTGCTGCTCTCGGCCGTGCTCAACGTGCTGGACAACGCCTGCAAGTTTTCGGCGGGCACGGGCCGGCCCGTCACGGCCACCCTCACGCGCACGGCCTCCCGCCTGGCCCTGCTCGTGACGGACGAAGGACCCGGCCTGCCGCCGGCCGATGTGCAGCAGGTGTTCGTGCCGTTCTTTCGGGCGGCCTCGGCCCGCGGGGTGCCGGGGCACGGCATTGGGCTGCCGCTGGCGGCCCGCATCATGGCGCTGCACGGGGGCACGGTGCGCCTCGAAAGCGAGCCCGGCCACGGCACCCACGTGTGGCTGGAATGGCCATTCCGACCCACTAAATAGCGGCTTAGGGCTTTTAATGCCCTTTTAATTTGCCTTTAATTTCGTCTTAATAACGGGCCCGTAACCTTGCGTTGGATTCCGAAAAACAGGACGTAGCCGGTGCGTTTGCGCCACCGGCTTCTTGTTTTTTATCTAGTTCTATCGTTCAGGTTATAGCTTATGTCCCAGATTATTTCCTCGCCCACCCGCACGGGTACCCCCATCGTTGCGCCGGCGCCTTCGGCGGCACCCGAGCCTGCCAAGGGCGTTTTTGGGACCATCGGCCAAGATGCCCCGGCGGGCCTAGTGGTATTCCTGGTGGCCTTGCCGCTGTGCTTGGGCATCTCGCTGGCCTCGGGCGCGCCGTTGCTGGCTGGGCTGGTCACGGGCATTGTGGGTGGCCTGGTGGTGAGTTGGCTGAGCGGCTCGCAGCTGAGCGTGAGCGGCCCGGCCGCCGGCCTCACGGTGATAGTGCTGGGCGCCATTGCCTCGCTGGGCTCGTTTCAGGCGGTGATGGCGGCCACGGTGGTGGCCGGCGCTATGCAAATTTTGCTGGGCGTGGCCCGGGCGGGCGTCATCGGCCTGTATTTCCCGGCGGCCGTCATCCGCGGCATGCTCGCGGCCATTGGCCTGATTCTGATTCTGAAGCAGATACCCCACTTCCTCGGCGCCGATACCGACTACTTTGAGGACATGGATTTCCTGCAGTTCAATGGCCTGAACACGTTCTCGGCCATTGGGGCGGCGGCCAAGGGGCTGAGCCCGGGCTCGGTGCTGGTCGGCTTCGTGTCGCTGGCCCTGCTGCTGCTCTGGGACACGGCCGCGCTGCGCCGCTTCAAGCTGGTGCAAAAAGTGCCGGCCGCCCTGGTGGTGGTGCTCACGTCCATTGGCATCAACCAGCTGCTGCGTACCGTGGCGCCCGACATGCAAGTGCGCCCCGAGCACCTCGTGAAGCTGCCCGTGGTGTCGTCGCTGAACGAGCTGATGGCCCAGATGTCGTTTCCCGATTTTGGCGCCTTCGCCCGGCCCGCTACCTACGGCGTGGCCCTCACCATTGCTATCGTGGCTTCGCTCGAAAGCCTGCTGAGCGTGGAAGCCGTCGACAAGCTCGACCCGCACAAGCGCCGCACGCCCCCCAACCGCGAGCTGATGGCCCAGGGCGTGGGCAACGTCATCAGTGGCTTGCTGGGCGGCCTGCCCCTCACGGCCGTGATTGTGCGCTCGTCGGCCAACATCGCCGCGGGCGGCCAGAGCAAGCTGTCGGCCTTCATCCACGGCTTGCTGTTGCTGGCCAGCCTGCTGTTTCTGGGCTCGGTGCTGAACCTGATTCCGCTGTCGGCGCTGGCGGCGGTGCTGCTGCTGGTGGGCTTCAAGCTGACCAAGCCGGCGCTCTACCGCACGCAGTTCAAGCTGGGCTGGGCGCAGTTTATCCCCTTCATTGTCACCATCGTGGCCATTCTTTTCACCGACCTGCTGAAAGGCGTGGGCGTGGGCCTGGTGGTGGGCTTCTTCTTCATTTTGAAAGCCAACGCCGAACAAGCGTATTTCCTGAGCCGCGACACCCCCGACCACGAGCCCGGTACCCTGCACCTGCGCCTTTCCGAGCATGTGTCGTTTCTCAACAAGGCCAGCATCGTGAACACGCTGGAGGCCCTGCCCGCCGGCAGCCGCGTCATCCTCGACGGCAGCCAGTCGGCCGATATCGACCACGACGTGCTCGAAGCCATTGAGTCGTTTCGTCAGGTGGCGCCCGAACGTCACGTTGAGCTGGAGCTGCGCGGCATTCGTTCGGTGGCGGTGGGCAGCCATTAGGCCACCGGGCCCGCTTTTTTCTCCGTTTTCTTTTTAATTCCGTATCATCGTGCCAGCACGTTCGCTCATTTCAAAAAAGTCTCAACCCATGTCCGGAGTAGAGGAAATTCTTAGAAACAACCGCCAGTGGGTGGCGGATAAAAACGCCCAGGACCCCGACTTCTTCAAGCGCCTGGCCAACGGCCAGCATCCCAAGTACTTGTTCATCGGCTGCTCCGATTCGCGGGTGCCGGCTTCGGGCATCACCGGCACCGGTCCGGGCGAGATGTTTGTGCACCGCAACATTGCCAACATGGTGGTACACACCGACATGAACCTGCTCAGCGTACTGCAATACGCCGTGGAAGTGCTGGGCGTGAAAGACATCTTAGTAGTGGGCCACTACGGCTGCGGCGGCGTGGCCGCGGCGGCCAGCAACAAGCAATATGGCCTGATTGACAACTGGCTGACCAACATCCGCGACGTCATTCGCACCCACGAAACCGAGATTCTGCGCATCAAAGACGAGCAGCAGCGGGCTCGTCGCCTGGTGGAGCTCAACGTCATTGAACAGGTGCGCAACTTGGCCAAAACCAACATCATCCAGAACGCCATGCGCGGCGAAAACCCGCCCCGGCTGCACGGCTTGGTGTACGACATCGCCGACGGCGTGCTGAAAGACCTGCAGGTCGACAACTCCGCCGTATTCAGCGAGATGGAGCACATCTACGGCACCGAGTCGCCGGTGGAAGCCGAGGAGGAGGCCGCGCCCGCGTCCCAGTCCGAGCCGCAATCGGTGGCCTAACGTTACCCCCGTTTTCCTTTCCAAGCACCCACAAAAAAGCCTGCCGCATGCTGCGGCAGGCTTTTTTGTGGGCCAACACGGCCGAAGTAGCGAAGAAGGGTTACTTCGCGGCTTCGATTTCGGCAATGGCTTTGTCGACCTGCTCCTTCGCCGTGGCGGCGTTGGCGCCTTTGGCCTTCTTGTCGGCAATGGCTTTCAACTGCTCGATGATGGGCTTGTCGGCGCCGTACATCTTGTACTTCACGCCCAGGCCTTTGAGGCGGCTGATGCCCTCCGCGAAGGCGGTGGCGTCGTCGAGGCGGCCGGTCATGGTGGCCAGGGGCTCTATCATGCCAAACTGGGCCTGAGGGCGGGCCGCGTCGAACTGGTCGCGCACGTAGGCCCACTCGGCCGCGCCGCCCCCCTGGGCGTAGGCCTGCATCACGGCTTGGTCGAGGGCCGCGTTGCCGTCGGTTTTCAACGCTTTGGCGCGGGCCAGGGCCTGCGCGGGCTGCACGGTGGCCAAGCCCTTCAAGGCGGCGGCTTGCACGTTGTAGGACTGGCTGTTGAGGTTCTGGCTAAACAGCTTCTCGTCCTTCTTGTCTTTCAGCTGCGCCAGCGCGGCAAACATCTGGGCCCGCACGTTGGTGTTCGGCTCATTGGCAGCCAGCTTGCGCAAGGTCGGCGCAGCGGCTTTGGCCACGGTTTTGTCGTCCATTTTCAGCGCCTGCACGGCCACGCTGCGGATGCCGTAGAACTTGTCGTTGAGGGCCGCCAGCAGCACGGCGCGCGAAGCGGCGTTGGTGGTTTGGTCCTTGGCGGCGGCCGTTACAGCTTCGCGCCGGTCCACGAAAAGCGGGGCGTGGCTGTACTGGTAGGCAAATTCGGCGGCCGATTTGTTGTCGGTTTTGTTCCAGAGCAGCTTCTTGCGGGCGTCTACGTTCACCAGCTCGGGCTTGGCGGCGAGGGGCATGCTGAAGGTCTGAGTGGCTTCGGTCATGGTCACGGCCTGGTGAATGGCCTTGCCGCCCACGTAGTAGTCGATGGTGAACGGCAGCTGGAAGGGCGTGCCCGGCTGGGTCTGCTTCACGGTCACGGACTGCACTTTCTTGGCCGCGTCCCAGGCGTAGTCGATGGTCACGACGGGGTGGCCGGGCGAGTAGTACCACTGATTCCAGAACCAGTTCAAATCCTGGCCCGACACGGCCTCGAACGCCAAGCGCATCTGGTGCGCCTCGCCGTTGCCGAAGGCGTTGTCCTTGAGGTATTTCTGCAGGCCGGCGAAGAAGACGTCATCGCCCAGGTAGGTGCGCAGCATGTCCATGATGGCGCCGCCCTTCTGGTAGCTCACCAGGTCGAATACTTCCTCCTGCTGGTCGTAGTGGAAGCGCACGAGGGTTTTGGCGGCATCGCGCGGCGAGCTCAGGTAGCGGCGCAGGTAGGTGTGGTAGTGGGCGTCGGCGGCTTCCTGGCCGTACTTGTGCTCGGCGTAGAGGCCTTCCGAGAAGTCGGCCATCGTCTCGTTCACGGTGATGTTGGACCAGCTTTCGGCCGTCACGTAGTCGCCAAACCACTGGTGAAACAGCTCATGCGCAATCACCGACTCGCTGCTGTACTGGCGGTCCAGCAGCTCGCGGTCGGTCATTTGCACCTGCTCGCCGTGCAGGGTGGCGGTGGTGTTTTCCATGGCGCCGCTCACGTAGTCGCGGGCCACAATCTGGCTGTATTTGTTCCACGGGTACTCCACGCCGAGGCGGTTGGAGTAGAACTCCAGCATGTCGGGCGTGTTGCCGAAAATCTGCTTGGCGAAGGGCGCATACTTGGGCTCGAGGTAATAATTCACCTCTTTGCCGCGCCAGGTGTCTTTGTAGATTTTGAAGTCGCCCACCGCCATCATAAACAGGTAGGGGGCGTGGGGCAGGTCCATTTTCCAGGTGTCGGTGCGCAGGCCGGGGCCGGCGGGCGTGCTGCTCACCAGCTTGCCGTTGCTGAGCGTGACGTACTTGGCGGGCACGGTCATCGAGATTTCCTCGGTGGTTTTTTGGTTGGGCCGGTCGATGGTGGGGAACCAGGCCGACGACCCCTCGGTCTCGCCCTGCGTCCAGATTTGCACCGGCTTGCCGGCCGTCGCTGAGTCGGGGTTGATGAAATACAGACCCTTGGCGTCGGTGATGGCGGCCGAGCCCTGCACTTTCAGCTCGTCGGGCTTGGCGGTGTAGTCGAGGTAAACGGTGTATTCTTCGCCCGGCTTGAAGGTGCGCCCCAGGTTGATGCGCAGGTTCATGCCGTCGGCGTAGTTGTACTTGAGCGCGGTTTGCTGGCCGCCGGTCACCAGGGCCACGGCCTTGATGTCCATGCCTTTGGCATCGAGGCGCAGCGAATCGGTGGGGTAGGCGTGGGGCTTGAGCGTGACCCACTCCTTGCCGTAGAGGTAGCGTTTGGCGTAGTCGAAGCGCACGTCGAGCTTGGTGTGCACCAAGTCGTTAATCTTGGTGGCCGAAGCGCGGTAGGGCGATTCGGACTTGGCGCCGGGGGCCTGGGCATAGGCGGCGCTGGTGGCTACGAGGCCAAGCAGGCCCAGCAGAGAAAGATGTTTCATTCAGAGAACAGCGGTGAGTGAAAATGGGAGTTCGCGCGAAGGACCGGGCCGCGGCGTAGGAGTTGCTTGGCGCAGCCACGAAAGTAGCGTGGGCGCCGCGAGTCTGTGCCGCGGTGCCGGGGCCGCGCTGCCGGGGCCGGGAGGGAACGGACGCGCCGAGCCGGGCGACAGTAAGTTTGTACCCTCATCAACCTCCTGCTTAATGCGACCAATTCGCTACGCTACGCCACTTTTCTGCTCATTTTTTGCCCTTAACTCGTTCGCCCAGACTGCCCCGGCCGACAGCGCCCGCAGCCTGCGCGAGGTGACGGTGTACGGCTCGCGCCTGAACCAAGTGGCTGGCCAGACGGGTCGTTACGTGTCCGTAATTCCGGGCCGCACGCTGAGCCAGTACCCCGTGGCCTCGCTCGACGACCTGCTGCGCCTGCTGCCGGCCCTGGAAGTGCAGAGCCGCGGCAATTTTGGCACCCAGGCCGACATCACCCTGCGCGGCTCCACCTTCAACCAAGTCCTGATTCTGCTGGACGGCATGCGGCTGAACGACCCGCTCACCGGGCACTTTGCGGGCTACTTTCCCATCGCGCCGGCCGAGATTGAGCAGATTGAAGTGGTGCGCGGCCCGGGCGCGGCCCTCTACGGCCCCGACGCCGTGGGCGGCTTCGTCAACATCGTAACCAAAACCTTTGCCGCCACCCACCGCCCCGATGCCCTGGAGCTGGGCGGGACCTTCCTGGCCGGCGAGTACGACCTGAAAAGCACCAACGCCGGCTTCTACGGCCAGGAAAAGGGGCTGCGCCTGGCCGGTGGCATCCTCAACAACACGGCCAGCGGCCAGCAGCTGAACCTGCCCGGCGGCGGGCGCAACGATTTCAAGCTCAATACTTATTCGCTGTCGGGCGCTTACCAGATTAGCGACAAGCTGAGTGCCGCGGCCCGCGCCAGCTTCGACCGGCGCGACTACAATGCCCAGAATTTCTACACCACCGCAGCCGGCGACCGAGCCCGCGAAACCACGGCGCGCGACTGGTACCAGGGCCAGCTGCGCTACGACTGGAGCGCCCGCGCCCGCACCGAGCTGCAGTTGGTGAGCACCGCCAGCACCGACTACTATCTCTACACGCCCGCTTCGGTGGCCAGCAGCCACCTCATGCACTACCTCAACGTGCAGGGCCAGCACCAACTTACCTTCTCGGACAAGGTGCGCCTGACCCTGGGCGGCCAGGCCGACCGCCGCGCCGTGCGCAGCAACGACCAGGGCCGCCACGCCGTGTGGCACCAGGGCGCCTTTGCCGTGGCCGGCCTCACCCCAACCCCGGGCCTGAGCCTGACGGCCGCCCTGCGCCTCGACCACGACCAAGCCTACGGCACCGAAGTGGTGCCTCAGCTCACGGCCAGCCAGCAGGTGGGGGAGAAGCTCACGGTGCGCGGCGCCGTGGGCCGGGCCATTCGGGCCGCCAATTTCACGGAGCAATACTACTCGTCCATCCGCCCCGGCACGGTGCCCTCGGGCTTCAACATCGGCAACCCCAACCTCAGCGCGGAGCGCACCTGGAGCTACGAGGGCGGGCTTGATTTTCAGCCCCTGCCGGTGCTCACGCTGCGCGCCACTTACTTCAACCGCTACGGCCGCAACCTGATTGACTACGTGGGCCAATCCGGCAGCCAGGTAATTGAAACCACGGGCCTCACCAACCTCAACCCCGCCGCCACCTACCGGCTGGCCCAAAACCTGTTTGCCGTGACTACTCAGGGCCTGGAGCTGGAAGCCACCGCCCGCGCCCAACTGGCGCCCCAGCT
This sequence comes from Hymenobacter miniatus, assembly GCF_016427455.1. NCBI lineage: Bacteria > Pseudomonadati > Bacteroidota > Cytophagia > Cytophagales > Hymenobacteraceae > Hymenobacter > Hymenobacter miniatus. The sequence goes on along the minus strand of NZ_JAELXR010000007.1, from coordinate 224,007 downwards.
GCGGCTCGACGGCAGCGTGGGCTACACCTATACCCAGTTGGACGTGGCCGGCGACGTGGTGTCGCAGTACCTGAGCAACGTGGCCAAGCAGCTGATTACCGGCAACGTGAGCTTGACGCACCGGCGCTTCAGCGTGGGCGTGGGGGGCGTGTACAAGCAGCGCGCCGGCCAGCGCACCACTCCCAGCGCCACCGTCAACGACGCGGAGCTGACGCCCAGCTACGTGGTGATAAACGGCCGCCTCGACGTGGCGCTGCTGCCCGGGCGCGTGTGGGTGGTGGGGCAGGCCCAAAACCTGTTCAATGCGCAGTATTCCGACTTGCTGGGGGCCCAGATGCCCGGTCGCTGGCTGATGGCCGGTGTGCGGCTGGCCCTGCGCAACTAGCGCCTACCGTCCCCTCAAAAACAGCAGAAGCCCCCGATTTGGAACAAGTCGGGGGCTTCTGCTGTATCTTTGCCGTATCAATTCTTTCTCCCTGAAGGATTGTTTTTATACAGAGGCGCTGAGAGACAGGCTCTACGACGCGCCGGCAACCACCCGCAACCGCGGGCACGGTGCCAATTCCTGACCATATAAAAACAAGTTGCCGTGGAAGCCCCCAACAACCAACCCGTTTTTCTTGCCGCTTTTCGTGCCCGCGCCGCTGCCATGCGTTGCGTTGGCATGGCGTGTTGTTGCTGTTGTTGTCCGGCCTAACCCGCTGTAGTTTTTTCATCGCGGGTAGCCAAAGCTGAGTCCGGAGCAAGTTGGCTTCGCCGGGCCGCCGTGTGCGGCGTCCGGCTTGCCTGCCCGCCTCGGCGTTTCGGCCTCTTCCGACCCCGGCTCAGCGCCTTGCTCTGCGCAATTCCATTCCTGTCTCATGTCGGGCTTTGCCAGTTCACCACCTGCGTTGAGCAGCGTGCCCGCTTGCCTACGTTTCAACCCCCTCATTTCCATTATGTCTGCTGCTCAAAAGCCCATTGGCATCTACTTCGAACACCCCGAATGGTTCAAGCCGCTCTTCGCAGAGCTGGACCGCCGCGGGCTGCCCTACGAGAAAATTGATGCCGCCCACCACCTCTTCAATCCCGCCGAAAAGGAAAGCCGCTACAGCCTCGTGGTCAACCGCATGAGCTCCTCGGCCTACCTGCGCGGGCACGGGCAGGGCATTTTTCACACGGCGGGCTACGCCACGCATTTGGAGCGCATTGGCACGCGCATCATCAACGGCTCGGCGGCCACGGCCATCGAGACCAACAAGGCCCGGCAGCTGTCGCTGTTCGAGTCGCTTGGCCTGAAATACCCGAAGTCGTTTGTGATTAACCACGCCTCGCGGGCCGTCGACGCCGCCCGCGAGCTGCGCTTCCCGGTGGTGGTGAAGGTGAACATCGGCGGCAGCGGCGCGGGCATCATCCGCTTCGACACGCTGGAAGGCCTGCAGGCCGCCGTCGACAACAACCAGATTGACCTCGGCATCGACCAGACCGCGCTGGTGCAGGAATACGTGACGCCCCGCGGCGGCCACATCCACCGCGTCGAAACGCTGGACGGCAAGTTTCTCTACGCCATGAAGGTGTACACCACCGGCGAAAGCTTCAACCTGTGCCCGGCCGAAATCTGCCAGATTCCGGAGGAGCAGTCGGCCGAGTTCTGCCTGACCGAAGCGCCCAAGAAGGGCATTCAGGTGGAGGCCTTCACGCCGCCAGCCGAGGTGATTGCCGCTGTGGAGCGCATCGTGGCCGCCGCCAAAATTGACGTGGGCGGCATCGAATACTTGATTGACGACCGCACCGGCGACGTCCTGTTCTACGACATCAACGCCCTGTCCAACTTCGTGGCCGACGCCGTGAACGTGGTCGGCTTCGACCCCTACGCCCGGTTTGTGGACTACCTGGAGTCGCAGCTGCCCGCGGCCGTGGCCACCACGGCGCCGGCCGAGCTGGCCACCGCTTAACGCCCCAACAACCCGGTCCCCGCGCGGAGTTTGCCGGAGCATTTCTACCGCTTCGTTGCAGCGAAGTTGCCCACTCACCAGGTAGGAGTGCTTCGGCAAGCTCCGCAGGAGGACCCCTCAAAATCGCCAACAGCATGAAATTTGGATATTGGATGCCCATTTTCGGGGGCTGGCTGCGCAACGTCGAAGACGAGCAGATGCCCACCGACTGGAGCTATGTGAAGCAGCTGGCGCAGCGCAGCGAGGCCTGGGGCTACGACCTCACGCTGATTGCGGAGCTGTACTTGAACGACATCAAGGGCACCGAGGCGCCGTCGTTGGAAGCCTGGAGCACGGCCGCTGCGCTGGCCGCCGTCACCGAGCAGCTGGAAATCATGGTGGCCGTGCGCCCCACCTTCCACAACCCCGCGCTGCTGGCCAAGCAGGCCGCCAACATCGACCTGATTGCTCCCGGCCGCCTGTCGCTCAACGTGGTGAGCAGCTGGTGGCGCGACGAGGCCACCAAATACGGCCTGCACTTCGAGCAGCACGACGACCGGTACGCCCGCACCAAAGAGTGGCTCGACGTGGTGACCAACGTGTGGAAGCAGGACCATTTCAGCTACCAGGGCAAGTACTACCAAGTGGCCGACAACATCTTGCAGCCCAAGCCGGCCAAGGCGCCGTTCCTGTACGCCGGCGGCGAGTCGGAGGCTGCTAAAGACCTCATTTCGAGCCAGTGCGACGGCTACGTGATGCACGGCGACTCGCCGGAACAAATTGGGGCCCGCATTGCCGACATGCGCCGCCGCCGCGAGCAGAAAGGCCTCCCGCCCATGAAGTTTGGCGTGGCCGGCTACACCGTGGTGCGCGATACCGAGCAGGCCGTGAAAAAGGAGCTCGACCGCATCACCAACGTGCAGGCGTCGGCTTCGGGCTACGGCAACTACCAGCAGTGGCTGGCCGGCACGCAGCTGGAGCAGCAGGTGTCGCTGCAGGATTATTCGGTGTCGAACCGCGGCCTGCGCACGGGGCTCACCGGCACGCCCGCCCAGCTGCAGGACCGCATCGGGGCCTTCGAGCAGGTGGGCGTGGACTTCTTCCTGCTGCAAGCCAGCCCGCAACTGGAGGAGATGGAGCGGTTTTCGGAGTCGGTTATTCAGGTGTTGGCGTAACCCACGCCAGCACCGGAGAAACGTCATGCCTCGCTGTGCGCTGCATGACGTTCTATTTTTTCGTCATTCAACGTGCCCCGGTTGGCGCGTTCACCCATTTTCATGCTTAAAAAATCACTCGAGCTGCTTCGTGCCGAAGCGGCCGAAACGGGGGCTAACACCCTCAAGCGCAGCCTTAACGGCATCAGCCTCGTTGCCATTGGCATCGGCGTAATTATCGGAGCGGGGTTGTTTTCGCTCACCGGCATAGCCGCGGCCAACAACGCCGGGCCGGCCGTGACGCTTTCTTTCGTGGTGGCGGCCGTGGGCTGCGCCTTCTCGGCGCTGTGCTACGCCGAGTTTGCGGCGCTGGTGCCCGTATCGGGCAGCGCCTACACCTACTCGTATGCCACCATGGGCGAGCTGTTTGCCTGGATTATTGGCTGGGACTTGGTGCTCGAATACTCGGTGGGCGCGGCCACGGTGGCCATCAGTTGGTCGCAATACCTCATCAAGTTTCTGGGCAAGTACGGGCTGCACATTCCGGCGCAGTTGGTGATGTCGCCGTTTGAAAGCGCCAAGCTGGCCGACGGCTCCACCGTGAGCGGGGTCGTGAACGTGCCGGCCATGCTCATCGTACTGGCCATCACGGCCATTGTCACGCGCGGCACCAAAGGGTCGGCGTGGTTCAACGCGCTGGTGGTGGCCCTGAAGGTGGCGGTGGTGCTGGTGTTCATCGCGCTGGGCTGGCAGTACATCGACCCCGCCAACTACCAACCCTACATTCCGGCCAATACGGGCACCTTTGGCGAGTTTGGCCTGAGCGGCATCCTGCGCGGGGCGGGCGTCATCTTCTTTGTTTTCATCGGGTTCGACATTGTGGCCACCATGGCCCAGGAAACCAAAAACCCGCAGCGCAACATGCCCATCGGCATCCTCGGCTCCCTGGCGGTGTGCACGGTGCTGTTTGTGTTGTTTGGGCACGTGCTCACGGGCCTGGCCAACTACACCGAGTTCAAAAACAGCGCCGCGCCGGTGGCCATTGCCATCGAGAAAACGCCGTACGCCTGGCTGTCCTCGGCCGTGATTCTGGCCATTCTCGTGGGCTACACGTCCGTCATTCTGGTCGATTTGCTGGGCCAGTCGCGGGTGTTCTTCTCCATGTCGAAGGATGGGTTGCTGCCGCCGGTGTTTTCGCGCATTCACCCGAAGTTCAACACGCCGTTTCAGTCCAGCCTGCTGCTGGGGCTGTTCATTGCGCTGTTTGCGGGCTTTGTGCCCATTTCGGTAGTGGGCGAAATGACGAGCATCGGCACGCTGCTGGCCTTCGTGATGGTGTGCCTGGGCGTGCTCATCATGCGCCGCACCAACCCCGACGCCCCACGCTCGTTCCGCACGCCGTGGGTGCCGGTGGTGCCCATCCTAGGCATCGTGGTGTGCCTCGTGATGATGGCTTCGCTGCCCGGCGAAACGTGGCTGCGCCTCATCGTGTGGCTGGCCATTGGGCTGGCCATTTATTACGGCTACGGCAAGAAGCACAGCAAGCTGCGGCTGGCGCAAGCGGCCGAAGCGGCTCGGCCTAGTGCGTTGTCAGGCCGTTAGCGTCCAGCGAGTCGCTGTCGCGCACGCGGGAAAGGCTGCCTTCTAAATCCACGGCGTCGTCGGCAGCGGAGGCCGAGCCGGGCGAAGCGCTGCGCGCCGGCGCTTGCTTGTACACGTCCACTGCGCCGTTGGCATCCAGCACGGTGCGGGCGCGGTTGGCCTGGTCCTCGGTGGCGGCCTCCACGGTGAGGACGGCGCTGTCGGCGCGGGCTGCGGCGATGTGGGCCTGGGCGTCGGCGTTTTCGTTGCCCGCAAACAGGTCCGTAAAGAAGCGAATGAACCCCGTGCCCAGCGGCTCGGCAGGCGCTTCCGTTTCGGTAGCGGCGAGGTGCTCGGCGCGCAAGGTGTCTTGGGTGGCCAGGTGAAGGCCGGTGCGCTGGAAACCGGCCGCCAGCAGTTGCTCGGTGGCGGATTGCGCTTCAGAAACGTGGTCGAATAAGCCAACGACGGTACGGGCCATGTGCGTGTAGGGAAGGTGCCCGTCGGTTTACGGACGTGAGTAGGGCTGGTTGTGCAAAGCTGCAGGACCTTGGCAGGGCTGACCGCAGGGGGACTGTCCTCGTTTTGATGGCAACGATTGCGCATCTGCGCGGTGGGGAGGAGCAAAAACAGTGCTGTTTTAATGCAAACGATACCGGTATCGATGCCGGCATCGATTGCGCAGTTTAATGCGGCTAAAGAGCTTGTGGCCTGTGCCAAAGCTTCTACGTTTGGTGCTCCAGCCGGCCGTTTGGACCACTGCTTTCACTTCCACCACTACTCCCTAAAACCCACCATTCCATGAACAAGCTTTTCGTTCTGTTTTTCCTCGGCGCGGCGCTGGCAGCCTGCAACAAAGCCAACGACCCAGCCGCTTCTGCCAGCGCCCCCACCGCGGCCCCCGCCACGGCCAACGCCAGCGTGACGGTGACCACGGAAACCGCCCTGAAAAACGCCATCGCCGCCGCCAACCCCGGCGACGTCATCACCGTGAGCGGCACCATCCGCCTCACCAGCACCTTGCAACTGCTGCGCAGCGGCACTTCCAGCGCCAAAATCAACTTCACGGGCGGCACCCTCGACTGCTCCGGCGTGCCCTCGGGCTGGGGCGTGAAGGTGAACGGCAGCTACTGGAACATCACCAACATGACCATCAAGAACGCGCCCGACTGTGGCCTGGTGTTTCAGCTGGGCGGCTACAACTACACCAACAACGTGACCACCACGGCCAACAAAGACTCGGGCCTGCAGGTGTACAACGGCGCCCACGACAACAACATCACCTACTGCACTTCCACCGAGAACTACGACGTGGCCAACGGCGGCGAAAACGCCGACGGCTTCGCCTGCAAGCTCTCGGCCGGGGCCAACAACAAGTTCGACCACTGCACCGCCAACCACAATTCCGACGACGGCTGGGACCTCTACGGCCAGCCTTCCACCGTGCGGATTACCAATTGCACGGCCACCAACAACGGCTACGGGGGCACCGGCGACGGCAACGGCTTCAAGCTGGGCAGCGCCGGCCAGAACGTGGCCCACACCGTGACGGGCTGCACTTCCAGCAACAACAAAGCCAGCGGCTACGACGGCAACGGCAACACCGGCCACATCACCACCACCGGCAGCGGCGGCTCGGGCAACGGCAAAACCCTGTTTTACCGCATCTATTAACCCCCAGCCGGCCGGCTGAACGGACGGGGCGCTTCGCAAGAGGCGCCCCGTTTTGCGTTTGGGGCAATCCGTTCAGAAAAGATGGCGTCTTGCGCGCCAGAGTAATTTTTAGGGGCTTTTCATTCGTGCAATGCCAAATTCAACATCCTCCCGTTGGCCGTGTCAGGCCAGTCATTCACTGCCTAAACTTCTCCATTCGCCGGTCGAAACCGGGCGCTCCGGCCGTCTTGCACTAGTTTGCGGAAAACCTGACCACCCCATGTCAGTCGCCGGCAGTTCGCCCCGTTATGTCCACCACCGCCTTGCATCATCCCGAGCTTATTCCCGCTTTTGAACCCCAACGCCTGGCGGCTTTGCGCCGCTACCACGTGCTGAGCGTGCCCGGCGAAGAAGCCTTCAATACGCTGGTGGCCATCGTGGCACGGGTCTTCAACGTGCCGGTGGCGCTGGTGTCGTTGGTGCAGGCCGAAGAAGTGCAGTTTGTGGGCAATGCCGGGCTGCCCGGCGTGGCCGCCGTGCCCCGCGCCGACAGCCTGTGCTCGGTGGCCATCTTGCAAGACGGCATCACGCTCTTTGAGGACCTGCTCCAGCGCCCTTGCCACCTCACCACCGACGCCGCCGCCCGCACGTTTAACCTGCAGTTTTATGCCGGCTGCGCCCTGCGCACCTCCGGCGGCATGCCCATTGGGGCGCTGTGCGTGATGGACCGGCAGGCCCGCCGCTTCAGCATGGCCGAGCGCACCCTGCTCAACCACCTCGGCGACGTGGCCATGAGCCTGCTCGACATCCGCGCCGCCCAGCCCGACGACCCGGCCCTCTTTTCCAGCCTGCGCACAGTGCTCGACGAGCACGTAAGCCAGTCCCTCGACCGCTTGGATACCCTTGCCGGCCTGGGGGAGTGGGAAGACCCCGACAGCGCGGAGGCCCTGGCCTACCAGCAGTCCGGCCTCGACGAAGCCACGCACATCACCCGCCTCATTCAGCAGGAGCTGCAGGCCACGCTGAAGCGACTGGGGCGGTAGGGCACGCCTCAGGCCCGCAGGTGCTCCGGGCGTTGGGCCGCCATTCAACGGGTGCCGGCCAGGGCATTGCCCCGAGGCGGGTACGGGCTGCGCCATGGGGTTGCGGTACTCAAAAACGACCTTTTCTCCGGTTACCTTTGTTGATTCCCTGCGCCGAAAGCCTCCGGCGCCCCCGTTCAAATCAACTCGAATTCCGTGATAGTTTGCATTGCCGAAAAGCCCAGCGTGGCCCGTGAAATTGCCAACGTGCTGGGCGCCACCCGCCGCATGGACGGCTACATGGAAGGCAACGGCTACCAGGTGACCTGGACCTTCGGCCATTTCTGCCAGCTGAAAGAGCCCGACGACTACCAGCCCGAATGGAAGCGCTGGAGCCTGCACAACCTGCCCATGATTCCGGATAAGTTCGGCATCAAACTCATGCGCCGCGATGCGGGCGTGGTCAATCAGTTCAATACCATCAAGAAGCTGGTGGACGGGGCCACCGAGGTCATCAACTGCGGCGACGCCGGGCAGGAGGGGGAGGTGATTCAGCGGTGGGTGCTGCAGGAGGCCAAATGCCGCAAGCCCGTGAAGCGCCTTTGGATTTCGTCGCTCACCGAGGAGGCCATTCGCCAGGGCTTCGCCAACCTGCGGGAAGCCAAGGAGTTCGATTCGCTTTACCAGGCCGGCAAGAGCCGCGCCGTGGGCGACTGGCTGCTGGGCCTGAACGCCACGCGCCTCTTCACCCTCAAATACACCACCTACCAAGACAAGCAGCTGCTGAGCATTGGGCGGGTGCAAACGCCCACGCTGGCGTTGCTGGTGGAGCGCTGGCACGAAATCCAGAACTTCAAACCCGAGCCGTATTGGGTGCTGAAGACCGAATACCGGGGCACGCTTTTCAGCCACATGGCCGCGCCCGACAAGGCCAAGGACGCCGACGCCGCGCCCGATACCAAAAGCCGCCTGCGCGCCCTGGGCTACTTCGTGACCGAGGAAGAAGCCCGCGAAGCCCTGGAAGCCGTGCGCCCCGCCCCGCTGCGCGTGACCGACGTGGAGATTAAGAAAGGCCGCGAATCCCCGCCGCGCCTCTTCGACCTGACCTCGCTGCAGGTGCAGTGCAACAACCAACTGGGCCTCTCGGCCGAAGACACGCTGAAGATTGTACAGGGCCTGTACGAGAAGAAAGCCGTGAGCTACCCGCGGGTTGATACCACGTTTTTGCCCGACGACCAGTACGCCAAAATCCCCGGCATTCTGCGCGGCATGGGTTATGATAGCCTGACAGCCCCGCTGCTCGCCGCCAAGATTCCGAAGACGCCCAAGGTCTTCAACAACAATAAAGTCACCGACCACCACGCCATCATCCCGACCGGTGCGGCCGGGCCCGGGGGCGGCATGGAAACCAGCGTGTACGACATCATTGCGCGCCGCTTCATCGCCGCCTTCTACCCCGATTGCGAGGTCAGTAACACCACCGTGCTGGCCGAAGCCGCCGAGCGCCCGTTCCGCGTGCGCGGCCGTCAGATTCTGAACCCCGGCTGGCGCGTGGTGTACGGCGACCCCACGCAGCAAGCCGCGCCCAAGCCCGCACCCGCCCCGGGAGCCGCCGGCGCGGCGGCCGATGCCGATGACGACGCCGTGAGTACGGTGCTGCCCAGCTTCGTGAAGGGCGAAAGCGGCCCCCACGACCCGCGCCTGGAAAGCAAGATGACCCAGCCGCCCAAAGATTACACCGAGGCCACGCTGCTGCGCGGCATGGAAACGGCCGGCCGCAACATCGACGACGAGGAGCTGCGCCAGGCCATGAAGGAAAACGGCATCGGCCGCCCCAGCACCCGCGCCGCCATCATCGAAACCCTGTTCAAGCGCAACTACATCCGGCGCGAGAAAAAGCGCATCGTGCCCACGCCGACCGGCGTAGAGTTGATTGGCCTGATTCGCAACCCTACGCTGAAATCGGCGGAGCTCACCGGCCAGTGGGAGCACAAGCTGCGCCAGATTGAGCGCGGCGAGCTGTCGTCGGAAGGCTTTTTGGGCGAGCTGTCGGGATTGGTGAAGGAGATGGTGGCCGAAGTGAAAAACGACGGCCGCGGCCGCATGGTGACCTCCGGCAGCGCCGAGCTGGCCGTGCAGGCGGCCCAGAACGGCGGCGCCGTGGCCAGTGGCAAAGTGCCCGCCGGCATGACCGGCAGCCGCCCCGCCAAGCCCGGCGGCCCGGCCACGCTGCCCGGCGCCAACGGCCTAGGCTACTGCCCGGCTTGCAAAACCGGCCACGTGGTGCGCGGCAAAACCGCTTTCGGCTGCGTGCGCTTCCGCGAGGGGTGCACCTTCCGGCTGCCCATTGAGGTGCACGGCAAAAAGCTCAGCGACCCGCAGGTGAAAGCCCTGCTGGCCAAAGGCCGCACGCCCGTGATGAAAGGCTTTGTGGGAGCCGAAGGCCAGAAGTTCGACGCCGCCATTGGGCTCGATATGAGTTTCCAGCCCATGCTGCTGCAGGTGGCCGAAGCCAAGCCCGGTGCCGCCCCCGATTCGGGCCTGATTCCTTGCCCGGTGTGCAAGTTGGGCACCATGCTCAAGGGCAAGGCGGCCTACGGGTGCTCACGCTTTCGCGAAGACTGCCAGTTCCGGGTGGCGTTTGAGTGGGGCGGCAAGCAACTCACCGAAACCCAGCTGAAGCAGCTGCTGCGCAAGGGCGAAACCAGCGTCATCAAGGGCTTTGTCTCCAGCAAAACCGGCAAGAAGTACGACGCCGCGCTGAAGGTGGAGGAAGGCCGCGTGGTGCCGGTATTTGGGTAGAAATTGGCTTGGCGGTGCCCACCGGCTATCTTGTACGGGTGGCCTCGGTACGGCCCCTTTTGCCCGATGACGCTCTCCGACTTCGTATTTCGCCCGTATTGCGCCGCCGATGAGGCCGCCGTGATGGCGCTATTCCGCAGCAACCTCGCACCCTATTTTTTGGAATCGGAAGCCGCCGAGTTAAGCAGCTTCCTGCGCCAGGAATCGGGGGCTTATTTTGTGGCCGAATGGAAGGCCGGAACCGCGCAGGCGGGCCAGCTAGCCGCCGCCGGAGGCTATGCCCTGAATAGTCGTTATGCGGTGCTTACCTGGGGCATGGTTGGCCGTAGTTTGCACGGGCGGGGACTGGGCCGGGTGTTCACGCAGTTTCGCATTGCCGCCTGCCGGCGGGCCTTTCCGGGGCGGGCCATTGAAATCAACACCTCGCAGCGCACGGCCGGGTTCTACAAAAAGCTGGGCTTCCGCACGTTGGCCGTCGAGCCGGCCGGGTGGGGACCCGGCCTCGACAATGTGCACATGCTGCTGCCCGCCTGACGGCGCCCGCCCGAGGCGAACGGTGCCCGAGTGCCTTGGAACATCAGCAGGCCAACTCGGCGCGGAGGGCGGCCTGCACGCGGCGCGCCTGCTGCACGTGCCGTTGCTGGTGCACCACCACAAATTCCAGCGCTTCGCCCAGCCGCAGCTTCAGCAGCCGAAAAAACTCGACGGGCACCGCCCGGCGGTTGAGGTCGGCCCGGGCGGCCTGGGCCAACAGCGCCAGCAGCTGGGCCTGGTGCTGGTCAAATTCTGCGAGCACCTCGTGGCCCAGCCGGCTGCCCAGTGGGTTTAGGTGCTTCAGGGTGTTGCTTTTTTTAGCGTTGGTGGGCCGCATCATGTCCACCGATTTGCGCCCCAGCCAGGAATACTGTACCTCGTCGGCCGTCGCGTTCGTGGGCCGGGCCAAGGCTTTGGCGAAAGCTGCATTGTAGTAGCGGCTATACCGGTTCAGGTGCTCCAGGCATTCGAGGATGCTCCAGTTCGTGGGGGCGGGCCGCTGGTTGAGCAGCACGGCATCCAGGGGGACGAAGCTGGCCTGGGCCGTGTTGCGCAGCTCGGTCACGGCAGTTTCGAGGGCGGCGAGAAAAGGGGCGTTTTTCATGAGGGGCAGGAACGCAGAAATAGGTGATGGAATGCTGCAAAGTTCTGCCCCTTAGTCCTTGCCAAACCTTGATTGCGGTCAAGATTTAGCAGCTAACGCAGCCGGCTTAAGGTCTCGGGCGACATCCGCAGGTAGGAAGCCAGGTATTTGCGCGGCACCAGCTGAAAAATGTGCGGGCTGCGTTGGCGCAGGCGGGCCAGCCGCTGGGCCGGCTCGGGCAGCAGCAGGTCTATTTCGTGCTCCATGCGGCCCACCAAGGCTTTTTCCAACTCCAGGCGCCAGAACCGGGCAAAGGCCGGGCTTTGGTCTAGAAACGCCAGGAAGTCGGTCCGCCCGATGGCCAGCAGTTCGCTCTGCCGCAGCGCCTGAATGGCGTACTCGGACGCCGCGCCGGTGGCAAACGAAGGGAACGAGCACAACAGGGAGTTGGCGTGCCCAAACCCGACGCAGGTTTCCTCGCCGGGCGCGGTTGGGAAGTAGATGCGCAGCAAGCCGTGACGCACAAAGCACAGCCGTTGCTCGGGCTGGCCCGGCTGCACCAAAAAATCGCCTCGTCGCAACCGTATCGGCTGGTCCCAACGGCTGGCAAAATCGGCTACTTCCTCGGCCGTCAAACCGGGAATTTGGTTGAGCAAAGCCCTAAGCAGGGCGCAGGTATCGGGAGCAGGCATTGGATGTAAGCGAGGGAGTTGCGCCCTAAGGCACGGCAGCGTCGGCGCTAATTTGTGCCAGCGGGCTGCATTTCCTCCTCATAGTGCACAATGTTCTTCGCCATGCCTTTGAAAATGATGCCGTGGAAGGGCAGCACCGAGTACCAGTACAGGCGTCCGGCCAGGCCGCGCGGGCGGTAGGCGGCCAGCTGCTCTAGGGCGTGGGTGCCGTCTTCTTGGTCGATTATTCTGAACTGCAGCCAGGCCTCGCCGGGCAGCTTCATCTCGGCGTAGAGCAGCAGGCGGCGGCCGGCCTTGTCGGCCACCAGCACGCGCCAGAAATCGAGCGGGTCGCCGGCCCGCAGGCGCGAGGGCGAGCGGCGGCCCCGGCGCAGGCCCGGTCCGCCCACGGCCTTGTCCATCAGGCCCCGGATTTGCCAAAGCCAGTCGGTTTTGTACCAGCCCCGGTCGCCGCCGATGCGCCAGATGTTGTCGAGCACTTCGCCCACGGGCCGGGTGAAAGGCACAAACTGGCGGTCGAAGAACATGCCGTTTTTCGGGATTTGAATGGCGTCCATGTAGTTCTGGCGCATGGTGCCCGAGCTGATGGCGTCGCTCCAGGAGCTCACCACCTCGTTTTGCTCGATGCGCTGAAAGGCCAGGGCCAGCGCAGCCCGGTAGCTCATGCACTCGTGCGGAATCACGGCGCCGATGCCCTTGGCCGGGTCGCACACGGTGTCGTTTTTGAGGCTCTCGACCAGGCTTTGGGCCAGCGAAAACGTGGTGCTCGTGACCAGGTACAGCCACCACGACGACAGCCGGGGCGTGAGCACGGGCACGGTCACAATCCAGCGCCGGTAGCCGCGTTCGGCGGCCAAGCCCAGCAGCATGTCGCGGTAGGCCAGCACGTCGGGTCCGCCCACGTCGAAGGCCCGCCCGTAGCAGGCCGGGTTGTCGAGCACCGCCGTGAGGTAAAACATGATGTCGCGCACCCCAATGGGCTGGCAGCGCGAATTCAGCCAGCGCGGCGTCACCATCACGGGCAGCTTCTCCACCAGGTCGCGAATGATTTCGAACGACGCCGAGCCCGAGCCGATGATGATGCTCGCGCGCAGCACGGTGAGCTGCGCCTTGTCGGCTTTGGCCAGCACTTTCTCCACCGCAAAGCGCGAGCGCAAATGCACGCTCAGGCCGTGGTCGTTGGCGATGCCCGAAAGGTATATGACCTGCCGGGCGGCGGTGGTATTGAGCAGTTGCGTGAAATTGTGCGCCGACTGCTGCTCTAGCTGGAAGAAATTTTCGCTGCCGCCGCTCATGGAGTGCACCAGGTAATAGGCGGCGTCGATGTCGGTGGGCACGTCGGCCAGGGTATCGGGCTTGAGCAAGTCGCCCTGCGCCACCGTCACGCGCGTCTGCAGGGCCTCGGGCAGGAGGTCGGCCAGCGAGAAGCGGCGGGCGTCGCGCACCAGGCACACCACGTCGTGGTCGGCGGCCAGCAGCGGCAGCAGGCGCTGGCCAATGTAGCCGGTGGCCCCGGTGAGCAGGATTTTCATAAGGCGAAGGGCAAGCGGAGTGAAATGCAGCAAGTGGGGGCACAGGCCCATCCAACCGTGCTTTTAGCTGAACGGCAGAAAGGCCAGCTTGTTCGGCGCAGCCCCCGGCGGCGACGGGAGCAACCCCCTGCATCCTCAGCACTTAATCGGCATCTTTGCGCGCATGAAACACTTCGCCGCATTCCTCGCCACGGCCCTGCTGCTGGCCACGGCCGCCCAGGCCCAGACCAAGCTCACGGCCCCGCCCCTGAGCCCCACCACGCGCATTCACCAAAACTTTTCTACCTCCTACATCGACCTTGCGTACTCGCGGCCGTCGCTGCGGGGGCGCACGGCCTTTGGCAGCCTCGTGCCCTTCGGCACGGTGTGGCGCACGGGGGCCAACACCATCACCAAAGTGCGCTTCGGCGAAGAAGTGAAAATCAATGGCCAGGCCGTACCCGCCGGCGCCTACGCCCTGCTCACCATTCCCGACGCCAAGGAATGGACCTTCATCCTGAACCGCGACACCGCCCAGTGGGGCAGCTACGAGTACAAGCCGGCCCTCGACGTGCTGCGCGTGAAAGCCAAGCCCACCAAGCTGGCCGCGGCCGTCGAAACCATGTCCCTAACCGTGGAAAACCTGCGCCCCAACGCCGCCGACCTCGTGGTGAGCTGGGACCGCACCCAAGTGGCCATGCCCCTCACCGCCGACCCCGACCGCATGGTGATGGCCCAGATTGAGCAGGCCATGAAGGGCGAAAAGAAGCCCTACATCACCGCCGCCCAGTACTACTACAACACCGGCAAAGACCTCACGCCCGCCATCGGCTGGGTCGATGAGGCCATCAAGGCCAACCCCAGCTACTACGGCTACTACTGGAAAGCCAAGCTGCTGCAGAAGCAGGGCAAAAACAAAGAAGCCATCGAAGCCGCCAACAAGTCGTTAGAATTGGTGAAGTCTGACAAAAACGAAGTGTCCAAGGCCGAATACACGCGCCTCAACCAAGAGGTGCTGGCCGCCGCTGGTGCCAAGAAATAGCTCGTGTCACTACACAAAAAAGCCTCGTCAAAAGATTGGCGGGGCTTTTTTGTGCGTTTCCCAGTCGAGCATCAGGGCTTCACCCAGCGGCCGCGCCACGGCTGGCCCGCCACAGTGGTTTCAACGAGGTAGAGTCCTGCCGCCAGCTGCGGGGCTTCCAGGGCCAGCGTTGCCTCGCCGGCGGGCGCGTTCGTGGTCAGCTCCAGCACCGTGCGGCCGGTCAGGTCGCGCACCTGCACGGCCAGGGTTTGGGCGTGGCGCAGCGTGAGGTGCAGGGCCGGCGCCGCGCCCGGGTTGGGGCTGATGCCCAGCGGCTGGGCAGCCGCCGCGCCGCGGGTGCCCAGCACGCCCAGCGCACCGTTGTCGCTGATGGTTTGGGCGTACACGCCGTCGTCCTGGCGCTGGTCGGCCCACACGTTCACCAGCTGGCCGTTGGCGAAGGGCAGAGTGGCAACGTTGAATTTGGGGCTGGTTCCGGTGCTGAGCGCAATGATGCCGCTGCCCGTGGGGAAAGCCGACTGCCCCTGATAGTTGGTTTTGATGGCCCACAGGGCGCGGTTCACGGCGCTGGTGTTTTCGGTGTAGGTGATGATGAGGCCGGTGCCGGTGTCGCGCAGGCTTTGGGCCGAGTAGTAGCTCGAACTCACGGCCTGCACGGGCACGCCGCTGGCGCCCAGCTGGGCGGCGCCGGTGGCGGGGGAGAAGCGCTGCACCGTGAAGCCCGAATTGCTTTGGGCGCTGTTGAGCTCGTTCACCACCACCCATACTTCGTTGCGCGCGGGCACCCACTGCAGCGAGCCGCCAATGCGGGCCGTGGCCGTGCCCGTCAACACTTCGGTGCCGGTGGTGCCCCAGGGCTGGCTGCCGTCGGCCAGGATGCGCTGCGCATACATGTCGCCCAGGGTAGCGCTGGCCGGGTTGCCCGAGCCCAGCAGCACGTAGAAGCCGCCGCTGCCGTCGGGCACCAGCTCAGGGAAGGCCGCGAAGCCGATGGTTTTGTCGCTCACGCGCACCGGCGTGGCCCACACCGGCGCGCCCGTGGTGCTAAACCGCTGGGCTAAGACCGTGGACACGCCCAGCCCACTGCCGGTTTCTTCCACGTACTGCATCACCACGTCGTCGGCCCCGAAGGCGTTGGTGGTCATGGCCACGAAGCCGGGACGGCTGTAGCGCTTCACGGGGTCTTGCACGCGCTGCACGCCGCCCAGGGCCGTGCCCGTGGGCGAAAGCTTCTGAAACGACACCCATTTGCTGGCGTGCGCCGCATTGGCTGTGCCGCTGGAATTCCACCCAATAACCACGTTGTTGCCGAACGTGACCCCAATGCTGGGCGACAACCCGGAGGTGGCGTCGGCATCAAGCAGCGGAATGCCGTTGGCGCCCCAGAGCTGCTGGCCGGTGGGCGAAATCTTATAGGCCACGCACTGGTTGGCACCCGAGCGGGTGTCCTGAAAGGCCAGGATGGCATTGCCCAGGTTGTCGGTTTTGAGGTCGTAGCGGTAGAGGGCAGTGCCCTGGGGCTGGTTGCTCACCAGCAGGCCGGCCGCGCCCAGCTGGGGCCGCCCGTTCACGTCGAGCAGCTGCAGCCGCATCTGGTAATTGGTGGTGGCCACGGTTTCGAACCACGACACCCAGGTGCCGCCGTTCGGCGCGGGCGAAATGCGGGGCGTGACTTCGCTGGTGCCGGCCACGTCGCGCACGGCCAGGTTTTGGGCGGGGTTGGGGTTCCACTGCGCATGGGCTGGCAGGGCACCGAGCACAAATGCCAAATACGGAAGTACTAGTCGTTTCATAGAAAAGTGGGTTGGATGAAGTCAAGATAAAAAGTGAATAGGTCAATATTGCTAAAAATAGCTGCTTTGCCAATATGACCGTCGCGAATCTGAAACGCGGCTTTCCAAAACCCGCAAAAAAGCCGCGCCGCAAATGAATGCGACGCGGCTTCCGGTTGATTACAAAGGCGTTTACTGCTTCTCCTGGCTTACCATCTGCGTGAAGCTCTTGGCCGCGTTGGTGAACTCGGAGGGGATGAGCACCACCGTCGTGGTGTTGTTGTCGATGCCGATTTCTGAGAGCATCTGCATGCGGCGCAGCTCCAGCGCAATGGGGCTTTCCTCCATCTGCTTGGCGCCCTGCGTGAGCTTGATGGAGGCCTCCAATTCCGCTTCCGCCTTGATGATGCGGGCGCGCTTCTCGCGAATGGCCTCGGCCTCACGGGCCATGGCCCGCTGCATAGACTCCGGAATTTCCACGTCCTTTATTTCGACCATCTCCACGCTCACGCCCCAGTTTTCGGTGGCCGCGTCCACAATCTGCAGCAGCGCGGAGTTGATTTGCTGGCGCTCGCGCAGCACCTCGTCGAGCTGGTGCTGCCCGATGATGTTGCGCAAAGCTGTGACCGACAATTGATAAACCGCCTGGTTGAAATTGGCCACTTTGATGATGGCATCGGCCGGGTTCACCACCCGAAACCACAGCACGGCGTTCACCTTGATGGTCACGCTGTCCTTGGTGATGGTTTCCTGCTGCTCCAAATCCACCGTTTTGGTGCGGATGTCGATGGTTTGCTGGCGCTCAAAAAACGGAATTATCCAGAACAGCCCCGGCCCGCGCGTGCCCACAAACCGGCCCAGCCGAAACACAATGGCCCGCTCGTATTCCTGCGCAATGCGCAGGCCGGAGAGCAGGATGACAATAATAATGAGAACGATGACGAGCGGAGACATGACCGGTTGGGGTTGGTGAATTTTCAGAGGTTGTATCGGCACAACCAACAAAGTATTACAACCGGTCAAGAGGCATCAGCACGCAATGCGCGAAAGTAAAATCAAAGCTCATGTAGCGTTAGGCTCCGCTTTAATCAAGCGTTGTTGGATGAGATGTGTCGTCACTTGCTTAGCCGATAGACATCCTTATAGGAAGGGGCTTGCTTAGTAATTTCCACCACATTGCCGCTCACATTCAAGTCGTATTCGTCACTCAGTATCAACGACCAATCAAAGTCTGCGGTCCAATAGCAAATGTTCGTGAATGTTATCCTTTTCCCAATCACGTCATAAGTGCCGCTGCAAAGCCCGGGGTGCTTGGGAATCTGACTGTTGCCGCTCCATTTGCCTCCTGAAAAAGTGAGGCTCACCTGAGAAACTTGTCCGCCACCGCCTGACTGCCGCTGAAAAGTGCCGGTGTAAGTACCGTTTAAATCGGGAGTGGGAGTCGACTTCTGGCAGCTAGTTATTGGCAGCAGAAAATACACAGCAGAGAACAGTGAGAAGCGCATGGTCAGAGGATTGGTTTCGTTGCCTGACCTGCGAGCGTAGCAAGTGGTTGCGCGCGCCTCACTATGTTTACGGAGACGCTCACTCGCTAATGGCCGCTCTTACCGCCCCACCACCGGCAGCACCGCCACGCTCTCGTGCCCGGCCGCATCAACCGAGGCCACGCTGAAAATGAAATTGTCCTTGCTGATGGGCAAGTCGGCCGTGGTGCCGCTCACCGGGAAGCGCTGCTGCCACTGCGGGGCGCTGGTTTCGCGCACCAGCACCACGTAGCCGTTGGGCTTGGGGCCGGCCGCCGGCGCCTGCCAGCGCAGCTCGGTGCGGTTGGTGAGGTTGGCAGTCAGGACTTCGACCTTGGCCGGGGCGGCGGGGGCCAGCGCCAGCGCCGCCATGGTGGCGAGGTTGATGCCGGCGTTGCGGCGCAGATAGGCGTAGTCCACGCCCTCGGGGGTGTCGCCGTAGGCGCGGCCTTTTTCGGTGCGCAGGTCTTGGTGCTGGTGGGTGAAGTCCTCGTTCATCTCGGTGAAGCGGACGGCGGCGAAGCCCTGCTGGTTGAATGGCGTGTGGTCGCCGCCGCGCAGGAAACGGTCGGGGCGGTACTCCAGGGCCACTTTGTGCCCGCGGCCGTAGAGCTGGGCCGCGCGCTGAATGTAGCGCGCCAGCTGGCGGCTGGGCGCGTCGTTTTCGGAGCTGAGCTGGCGGCGGATGCGGGCCTGCTCGGGCGTTTCGTTGGCCGGCACGCCCTCGCTGAACACGCGTACCTGCGTGGCGTCGCTGATTTCGGGGTCGAAGCCGTGCGAGTTGCCCACGATGTCGTTGTTGAGCATCGCAATCAGGTTCCAGCCTTCTTTTTTGGCGCGCTCGGCCAGGTGGCCCGAGCCGTAGAGGCCCTGCTCTTCGCCCTGCACGGCCACAAATTTGAGGGTGCAGGGGAATTTCTGGCCGGCCAGCACGCGGGCCAGTTCCATCACCAGCACCGTGCCCGAGCCGTCGTCGTTGGCGCCGGGCGCGTCGGCGGTGGCGTTCATCACGTCGCTCACCCGCGAGTCGATGTGGCCGCTCACCAGAATCACGCGGGTGTCGGTGGGGTCGGTGCCGGGCAGGGTGGCCAGCACGTTGGCCATCAGCACGGGCTTGTTGATGCGGCGGCCGTCGGGCTTCACCGTGAAGGTGTCCATTTCCACCGTCATGCGGCCGCCACCGGCTTTGCTGTATTTCAGAAACTCGTCGCGCACCCAGTTGCGGGCCGCGCCGATGCCGCGCGTGGGGCTTTGCGTGTCGCTCAGCGTGTGGCGCGTGCCGAAGGAAACCAGCTTGCGGATGTCAGCCTCCAGGTTTTTGGCCGAAATCTCATCCACCAGCTTTTGGATTTTGGGGTCGGCCGGGGGCAGGAGCGGGGCGGGCTTGGTTTGGGCCAGGGCAGCGAAGGGCGCGAGCAGGAAGAGCGAGGCAAGTTTCATGCGGGGAAGGTAGGACGTGGCTTGGGAATAGAAAGAAAAAAGAACGTCATGCTGAGCGCAGTCGAAGCATCTCTCCCGCGAGAGTAAGCTGGTTACTTCCACGGGAGAGATGCTTCGATTGCGCTCAGCATGACGTTCTTGTCGCTAGCTGAACCGGTTGTTATCCTTTGCGATAGAAAGGCTCCACGGTGCGGAAATACGGGTTCACGCCTTCTTCCGAGTTCGGGTCCAGCAGCATCAGGTCCACAAACTGGTAGGCATTGGTCTGGCCTTGCAGCACGGGGCCCAGGTTCTGCATGAAGCTCGGGTCGGGGTTGTTGCTGATGAACGCCAGCAGCAGGCGCGGCACGTCGGGGTTGTCGGCAAGCTGCATCTGGGCTAGGTAGGCGGCTTCGATGTGCGACTCGGTGGCGGCCCAGGCGGCAATGGCGTCGGCCACGGCCTGCGGGTATTCGGCGGGCTGGCTGAGCAGCACCTGCGCGTCGCCCCCGGCCGGCGAGAGCGGGCCGGTGAGCTGGCCCGACAGCAGCGCCGCTAGCTCGTCCTTGGGCAGCAGCTTGCCGGCGGGCGAGAAGGGGTTCAGCACGCAGTCCTGGCCCTGCACCATCTGGAAAAACGCGTGGCCGGGCAGGCGCACGTAGCTCATGGGCGGGTGGTCCATGTCGCCGTCGGTGAGGCGCGGCACGGAGCTAAAAATGGGCAACTTGCCGTCGTTCAGCACCTGCAGCTGGATTTCCTGGCCTTCGCTCAGCACCACTTCGCCGGGCTCGATGCCTTCCATCGGGGCGAGTATCATCAGGATTTCTTCCTGCAGTAGGGCCTGGTAGAAGGCCGGGCGGGCGTTTTCGTCGGTGGCGGCCAGCAGCAGAAGCTGCTCCAGCACGTTTTCGGGCTCGAAGGGCAGCGGCATCGGCTCCGGAATTTGGTACACCGGGGCAGGAGCCACGGGTTCGACCGGCGCCACGAACTTGGAGCCTTGGTAGCGGGGACCACCAGCAGGTTTCTCAGCGGGTGCGCTGCCGGGGTTGCCGGCAGGAGCGGGGGTAGCCGGGGTGTCGGCGGGTTTATTTTTCAGGAAGTCAAACAGGCCCATATCGGATAAGAATGCAAGTGAATTGGGGTGCAATCTACGGCGAAAAACGGGTTTGGCAGGGGCAAAACGCGGGAAAGTACATGCTGAACACAACCGTTCTACACTTCAGGCCCTTACCGCCCCCGGCACGCTTCCAGCTGCTGCTCCACCTCCCGGATGGTGCGGGGCGAAGCGCTGTTGCCCCAGTGCGTTTCGATGAAATTGAGCAGGTTGGTGAGCTGGGCGGGGCTCAGGCCCTTTTCGCCGGGCATCACGTTGTGGTAGCCCACGCCGTTCACCACAATGACTTCCTTCTGGCCGTAGCGCAGCAGGCAAGGCAGCTCGGCGCGGTGGTCCACCAGGTAGTCGGCCCCGGCCAGGGGCGGAATCAGGCGGCCCAGGCCCTGGCCCTGCTCGCCGTGGCAGCCCGCGCAGTGCTGTGCATACAGCTTCTCGCCCTGGTGGCGGTTGTTGCTGAAGCAGCTTTGCTGGAGCAGCGCCGCCAGCAGGGCCAGCGCCGCGCCCAACGCGCTGGCCGGCCGGGCAATGGCCCGCCTCATTTCCGGGCCAGGCCGGGCTTGCGGCTGTCGATTTCGGCCAGCAATACGGGCAGCTCCACCAGCAGGCGGTCCACCTCCTTGGGGTTGAGGCTGTCGTAGAGGCCGCGCACGTGGCCCTGGTCGTCCACGAGGGCGAAGGTGCCGTTGTGGGCAAAGCCGCCGGGGGCCTGCTTGTCGGGCAACGCCGCCGTGAAGTAGGCCTGGGCCAGCTGAAACACGGTGTCGCGCGCGGTGGGCTCGCCGTGGGCGCCGGTGGTGGCGAAGTGCCAGTTGCGGGCCGTGCCCACGCCCAGGCGCTCGGCGTAGTCGCGCAGCACCGGGATGGAGTCGTGGGCCGGGTCGATGGTGTGCGAGAGGAAGGCCAGCTGCGGCTGCTGGCCAAATTTCTTGTACACCTTCAGCATCTCGGCCTGCATCTTGGGGCAGATGCCGGGGCAGGTGGCGAAGAAGAAATCGGCCACGTAGGCGCGGCCGGCAAAGCTCTTATTAGTGAGCACCTGCCCGAACTGGTCGGTGAGGCGGAACGCGGGCACGGTGGCAAACACGGTGTCGGCCGGGCCGCCGTCGGCGCGGGGGCGCACGTCGCGCTCGCCCATGATGGGCAGCTTGGCGGCTTCTTTGGGTGCCTCGGTGCAGGCGGTGGTGAGCAGGGCAGCCGCCAGCGAGGGCAGCAACAGCAGGCGTTTCAACATAACAAAGCAGGTTATTTAGAAGCGGGGGGCACGTCGCCGGCGGCGGGGTGCTCGGTGGTGAAGCGCTGGGCCGAGTCGAGGGTGGCGCGGTATTGCCGGCTCACGCCCGCCAGTATTTCCTGCTGCTGCCGGAAGTAGGCCACGCGGGCCGCGGGGGCCGCCGTGGTGTCGGGGGCTTTGTACTGGTGCATCCAGTCCATCATGGCGGCATCGGCGGCCAGCAGGCCGTGGATGTAGGGCGCGGCGGCCTCAGTGTGGTAGCCCGAAAGCTTGGCCTTGTACTCGTAGAGCTTGCTGGTTTCGGCCATCAGCGAGTCGTGGCGGTTCATGAGGGCCATTTCGGCGGCCGAAGCTTCGGAGGGGGCGCCCTGCTCGGCAATGGGCTGGTTGGGGGAGGAGCAGGCCGCAGCCAGGGCCACCAGGGCCAGCGGGAGGACGTTTTTCGGGGCGATGTTCACGGGGCAAAGGTACGGCCGGCGGACGTGTGGCGCGGAACTGACGGCCGTAGGGAATGGAGGCGTAGAGCAAAAACGAAAGCCGCAAAAAGCGAAATCAAAACCTCGGGCTAGCCGGTTTGAGATGCCCTTGCGTAGAGCCAGCAGGCGCTGCCTTCCCTACATCAACCATCAACTTTCCGTTTTGCTTTATGAAAACCCGCCAACTGGGCCGCTCCGGCCTCACCGTGTCGGCCCTCGGCCTGGGCTGCATGGGCATGTCCGACTTCTACGCCGGCCAGGACGACGCCGAAAGCACCCGCACCCTGCACCGCGCCCTTGAGCTGGGCGTCACCTTTTTCGACACAGCCGACATGTACGGCCCCTTCAAAAACGAGGAGCTGCTGGGCCGCGCCTTCAAAGGCCAGCGCGGTCGCATCGTGCTGGCCACCAAATTCGGCATTCAGCGCGACCCCCACGACCCCACCAAGCGCGGCATCAACGGCCGGCCCGAGTACGTGAAAGCGGCCTGCGAAGCCAGCCTCAAGCGCCTCGGCACCGACTACATCGACCTCTACTACCAGCACCGCGTCGACCCGAACACGCCCATCGAAGACACCGTGGGCGCCATGAGCCGGCTGGTGGAAGAAGGCAAAGTGCGCTACCTGGGCCTGAGCGAGGCCGCCCCCGCCACCGTGCGCCGGGCCGTGGCCGTGCACCCCATTGCCGCGCTGCAAACCGAGTACTCGCTCTGGAGCCGCGAACCCGAAGACGAGATTCTGCCCGCCATGCGCGAGCTGGGCGTGGGCTTCGTGCCCTATTCGCCGCTGGGCCGCGGCTTCCTCACCGGCCAAATCAAAAAGTTTGAAGACCTGGCCGAGGACGACTACCGCCGCCACACGCCCCGCTTCCAGGGCGAAAACTTCCAGAAAAACCTCGACCTCGTGGCCCGCATCAACGACCTGGCAAAGCAAAAAAACTGCTCGGCTGGCCAGCTGGCTCTGGCTTGGGTGCTGGCCCAGGGCGACGACGTGGTGCCCATTCCCGGCACCAAGCGCGTGAAGTACCTGGAAGAAAACCTGGGCGCGCTGGAAGTGCAGCTGAGCCAAGACGAACTCGCGCAGCTCGACGAGATTGCGCCCCAGGGCAAGGCCGCCGGCCTGCGCTACCCGGCCGCCATGATGGGCTCGGTGAACGGGTAAAATCTGTCATTGCGAGGCCGCAGGCCGCAGCAATCCGGCCGGTTCTCAGCGAACAGCCTTCACATGTGACTGCTTTTTGATAACGAGTTGTACACAAAAAAAGCCCCGGTTCTATCCCAGAACCGGGGCTTTTTACATTTTAAGATTGTCTGGTTTTGGCAGAATGGATTGCCGCGGCCCGCGGCCTCGCAATGACCAAGGGGCCTAGCTCGGCAGCAGGTCAATCCAGCCGTCTTCGCTCACCACCACGGCCAGCATGGGGTACTTGCTGCTGTTGGCGTAGCGCAGGGCCGAATTGAAGCGGGCCCCGCGCGAAGAGTCGCCTTTGTCGGTGGCCAGCCCGTCGAGGATGGCGCCGATGGCGTGGCACATGCCGTTGGGCTCGATGAGCACGGCCCCGTCGATGTTGGTGACCAGGCGCAGCACTGAGGGCGTCATGATGCGCGGCACCACCCGGAAGCACTGCCGCGTGAGGCGCTGGGCCTCCTGGGCCGCGCCGGCCGTGATGACGAGAATGGTTCCCGTGGGCTGCGTGCTGGCTTTTTGGGCCAGGTCCCAGAGGTAGTCGGTGCTATCGGCGTCGAGGGTCGGAAACACGATGCGCACGATGCGGGCGAAGTTGTCGGCGGCCACGCGGCCCTGGGGCAGGCGCGGCGTGTTGCTCACCACGCGCATCAGGACGTGGCCGGCGTGGCTCATTTCCCAGCTGTAGTGGTTGGTGAAATGCACAGTGACCAAGGGCTCGTACTGCCCATCCGACTCCGGCACCAGCTGGCCCAGCCCGAACACGTGGGAAGCGTCGGAAATGAGGGCCGTGTGGCCTTCGCTCAGCTCCAGCAGCTTCCGGATGGAGCGGTGGTCGCGCATGGGCACGGGCGTTTCCAGCGTGAGCACCGGCACGATGGCCGGGTGCAGGCGCCGGCTCACCAGCATGGTCCCGATGCCCTCGTCGCCCTCGTGGCGCAGGGCGGCCACGCCGTTGCAGGCGTCATACAGGCCGTGGGTGCCCGCGGGGGCCACGCGCAGCATCAGGCGCCTGCCGGCCGAGCGCAGCAGCTCGTTGTAGTCGCGGTCGAGCACGGGCTGGTCGTTGTCGGCCGTATCGGCTTCGCGCAGCGCGCGGGCGCAGTCGTGCAGAAACTCCACCACCGTGGCGTGGGGCAGGTTGGCGGGCCGGGCGCTGGTGGCTTTGGGCAGCGAATAGTAGCCTTCGTAGCAGTCGGCCGAGAGCTGGAGCACCACCGTCACGAGGTAGCCTTGCAAGCTCACCGGCACCGAGCAGAACGAGCGACGGTTTTCGTGCCGGCTGCGGGTGAGCTCGTGCAGCGTGGTTTCGGTGGCGCGGCACATCAGCTCGTACCAGTGCTGCTTCTCAAACCGGTCGTGGTCGTTGGGGTGCAGGTGGTACACCGAGCCCTGCGGGCCGGTGTCGGCTTCCAGGGCCGCGGCGTTGGTTTTGACGTGGCGAAAATCCTGCGGCTTGTAGCGCGCCGTAGGGGGCTCCACCACCACGGCATCGGGCTCGTCGGCCTCTTTGGCCGAGGCAAAACCAAGCAGAAAAATCTCCGGCCGCAGGTTGCGGTCGAGCAAGTTAAATACCCCCTCGGCAAAGAGTTGGGCCGAAACGCGAAACAAACTTTGGTGTTCCCACATGGGCAGATTCAAGACGGCCGGGCCTCGCTGCGGCCCCGACTTCAGGCCGAACTACGGAAAAAACGCGGGGATAGTGGTAGAACGAAACAAAATTCCTGTTTTCGCGCTTCATCCCCCGTTCAGAATTCCGTATCTTCGAACCAGCGCCGGCCCGCCGTCGGCGCTTTCCACCGCCCTTTCGCACGCCCGGCCTATGCTCTTCGTCGACATGCTTTTTGTGATGGCGGTGGCCATTTCCTTTATCCCCATCCTCACCGGGTACTGCGCCCAAAGCCGGGGCCGCTCGTTCTGGCTGTGGTTTGCGTTGGGCTGGTTGCTGCCGCTGGCCTCGTTTTTCCTGCTCTTCGCCCTCATCGCTCGCGAAGAGCTCGACCCCGGCCGTCGCCTGCTCGGCGAAGCCCGCCAGATTTTGCGCGAAGCCGAGGAAAAAGCCAAAGCGCTGGCCAAGGAATAGAAGGGGCAGTACCTGGTATTGCGAACGCAGCGCTCGCAACGACAAACGGCTTATCCCCGCTACATCACATCCTTGCCAAAATGCCCCGCGCCACCCACGCCCCGGTGCTGAAGCAGCCCTGCAGCAGGTAGCCGCCGGTGGGCGCTTCCCAGTCCAGCATTTCGCCGGCCACGTAGGTGTCGGGGCGCTGCCGCAGCATCAGGAATTCATCAACGGCCGCGAAGCCGATGCCGCCGGCCGTGGAAATGGCTTCTTCCAGCGGCCGCAGCCCGGCTACGGGCAGTGGCACCGTTGTAAGCAAGGCGGCCAGGGCTTCGGCCGGGTAGGTGGCCACGTCGGGCGCCGTTTCGCGCAGCAGCGTGGGCACTGGGGCTCCCAGGTGCAGGGCTTTGCGCAGAAAGTCGGGCAGCGAGGTGCCGCTGCGGCGCTGCCGGAGCTTGGTCAGCAGCGCCGGCGCCGGCAAGTCGGGCTTCAGGTTCAGAAACAGCGTGGCCCCGCCGGCGGCCTGCGCCTGCCGGACCTGCGGCGTGAGCGCATACACGGGCGTGCCCTCGACGCCGTATTCGGTCAGCAGGGCCTCGCCGCGCACCGGCGGGCCGTCGTTCACCCGCACACTGATGTTTTTGAGTGGGGCGCGGCCAACTTTCTGCTTGAAGAAATCCGACCAATTCACTTCTGCGCCGCAGTTGGCGGGAGCGAAGGGAGCTACGGGCACGCCAACTGCCTGCAGCAGCGGCACCCAGGCCCCGTCGGAGCCGGTTTTGGCCCAGCTGGCGCCGCCCAGGGCCAGCACGGTGGCGGCGGGGGCCAGGGTGGTTTCCTGGCCGGTGGTTTCGTCGCGCAGCCGGAGGCCGTGGTCGCCCGCAAAGCCCAGCCAGCGGTGGCGGGTATGCAGCCCGACGCCCAGCTCCCGCAGCCGGGCCAGCCAGGCCCGCAGCAGCTCGGCCGGCTTGTGTGCCGCCACCGGGAAGATGCGCCCGCTGGTGCCCACGAAGGTTTCGATGCCCAAATCGGCGGCCCAGGCCCGCAGGTCGGCGGGCGAGAAGTGCGCCAGTAGCTCCCGAAAACGGGCTGCTTCGGCGCCGTAGCGGCCCGCAAACCGGGCGGTTTCTTCGGCGTTGCTTAGGTTGAAGCCGCCGTGCCCGGCCACCAGAAACTTGCGCCCCATCGTGGCCTGGGCCTCGAACACCTGCACGGCCAGCCCGGCTTCGGCCAGGCGCTGGGCGGCCATGAGGCCCGCCGGCCCGCCCCCGATTACGACGACTTCGCCGCGGCGCTTATGCATACAAAAAGAAGGTTGGAAAGGCCATGGCGCACCCCCGAAACGGGCCGCCAAGTTACGGCCCACGGGCGCTAGGGCTTAACCCCACCGCCGGCTCGCCCGTTAGCAAGCTCCTCTATGGGACCCTACACCATCCTCATTGGCCTGAGCCTGGCCGTGCTGCTTTCCTACGTGTTCGACCTGGCCGCGCGGGCCACCAAGGTGCCGTCGGTGCTCATGCTGCTGCTGGCCGGCATTGCCCTGAGCCAGGCCGCCGCTTATTGGGGAGGCGTGCCGGTGGCCGTGCCGCCGGTGCTGCTGCAGCTTTTCGGCATTGTGGGGCTTATCTTGATTGTGCTGGAAGGCTCCCTCGACCTGCGCCTCACCCGCGACAAGGCCCCGCTCATCCGGCGCTCGTTTCTGGCGGCGGTGCTCATCATGGGGGTGCAGGTGGCGGCCATTGCGGCGCTGCTGCATTTCTACGTGGGGGCCCGGTGGCAAAGCAGCCTGCTCAATGCCGTGCCGCTGGCCGTGGTGAGCAGCGCCGTGGCCATTCCCAGCGTGGCCGGCCTGGGCGGCGACAAGCAGGAGTTCATCGTCTACGAAAGCACGTTTTCCGACATCGTGGGCATCATGCTGTTCAACTTCATTTTGCAGGACGACTTTGCCCAGGGCTGGTCCGTTGTCACGTTTGGGCGCGATGTGCTGGCCGTGGCCGTGGTGGCGGTGCTCAGCACGGCGCTGCTGGCCTGGCTGCTGGGCCGCCTGCGCTCGCACGTCAAGTTTTTTCTGCTGTTTGCGTTTTTGGTGCTCATCTACAGCATCGCCAAAATGCTGCACTTGTCCTCCCTGGTGTTGGTACTGGCTTTCGGGCTGGCCGTCAACAACGCCGACCAGTTGCTGCAGCACCCGCTGTTGCGCCGCTTTCTGCACCCCGAGCAACTGGCCCGCGAGCTGCATCAGCTCAAAAGCATCACCGCCGAGTCGGCGTTTCTTATTCGCACGTTCTTCTTTCTGTTGTTTGGCTACTCCATCACCCTGAGCAACTTAGCCAGCGTGAGCCTGCTGTTGCAAGGGGCGCTTATCGTGGGCGTGCTCACGCTGGTGCGCTACGTGTACCTGCGCTACGTGGCCCGCACCGACCTGGTGCCCGAGCTGTTCATTGCCCCCAAAGGCCTGATATCGGTGCTGTTGTTCTACAGCATTCCGGCTCGTTTTCTGATAGGCGAAGTGAGCGAAAATATCCTTTTCGTGGTCATCCTGCTCACCGGCCTGCTCATGATGGTGGGCCTGCAGCTGGCGCGCAAGGCCCCGGAGCTCGGCGAGTATTGACAGGCAGGTGGCCAAAGGTCAGGCCTCGCTTTCCTGGATGAGCTGGCGCCGGTAGCGGGCCAGAATGTCGGTTTTGACGATGAAGCCCAGGTAGCGGCCGTCTTCTTCGCACACGGGCAGGGCCCAGAATTCGTAGCGGTCCAGCAGGCTCAGGGTGTGCTCCAGGTCGTCGTTGGGGCCCACCACGGCGGGGGCGGGCTTCATGAGCTCGCGCACGTGGGTGGTGGCGTAGTGGGCGTCGTCGAACAGCGCGTCGCGCACCGAGTTCAGGCTCACCACGCCCAGCAGCCGTCCGCCCGCGGCCACCACCGGAAACAAGTCGCGCGAGGAATGCCGGAAAATGTCGACCAACTCGCCCAGCGTGGTGCTGGGCCGCACCGGAATAAAATCGGTCTTGAGCAGCTGGCGCGGGTCGAGCTGGGCCAGCAGGCCCCGGTCCTTGTTGGCGTACACGTCCACGCCCCGCGCCGTGAGCTTGCGCGTGTACACCGAGTAGGGCTCGAAGTACTTGGTGATGAGGTAAGAAGAGCTGGCCACCAGCATCAGCGGCACAAACAGGGCGTAGCCGCCCGTGATTTCGGCAATGAGGAAGATGGCCGTGAGCGGCGCGTGAATGACGCCCGCCAGTGTGCCCGCCATGCCCAGCACCACAAAGTGCACTTCCGGAATGTGCACCAGCCCGCTCAGGTTGATGATGCGGGCAAAGAAAAACCCGGCCAGCGCCCCCGCAAACAGCGACGAGCCGAACATGCCCCCGTTGCCGCCGCTGCCCACCGTGATGCTGGTGGCCACCACCTTCAGCAGCATGCTGAACAGCACGAGCACCAGCAGCAGCCAGGGGTTATTGTCCTGGTAAACCGAGAATATGCTGGCGTCAGTGATGTGCTCGGGGTGGCCGCGCAGCAGCAGCTCCACGGTGTTATAGCCCTCGCCGTACAGCGTGGGAAACAGGAAAATAAGGCCTCCCAGCGTGAGGCCGCCCAGCGCCACTTTGCGCCAGCGGAGCCCCGGCCAGCGCTCAAAAAAATGCTCGAACCAATGGTAGGTCCGAATCATATACACCGAGAAAAACGCCGTGAACAGGCCCAGCAGCACATAAAACGGCACCGCATCCACGGGCCAGCTCGTGGTAATGAGCACAAACGGTTGGCCCGCGTACAGCGCCTTCGACACCACCGTGGCCGTGGCCGACGAAATCAGCAGCGGAATAAAATATTGTGCCGGCAGCTCCAGCAAAATGGTTTCGACCGCAAACAGCACCCCGGCAATGGGGGAGTTGAAGATGGCCGCCACGCCCGCCGCCGCCCCGCAGCCCGTAAGCAGGCGCCGCCGCCGACGGTCCAGGTGCAGCACCCGGCCGGCGTTGGAACCGATGGCCGAACCGGTGACGGAAATCGGGGCTTCGGTACCGGCCGAGCCGCCAAAAGTGACCGTGAGAAAAGCCGTCACCAATTGCGAATAGAGCTTGGAGCGCGGCACCACGCTGCCCTCGCGGGCCGTGTTGTAGATGATGGGGCCGATGCCCCGCCCCAGCTGCCCGCCCAGGAAAAACTTGGTAAATAGCACCGTGAGCGCAATGCCCACCACCGGGTAGATGGACAGCGCAAACACCCGGCTGGGTTCCGCAATACCGTTTTGCAGCATCTCCTGGCCCCAGCGCACCGACGTTTTGAGGAGCACAGCGGCCAAGCCTGCCGCCCCGCCCACCAGCACGCTCAGGATGAGCATGTACATCCGTTCGCTGATGTGGCGGGCCCGCCAAACCAGCAGCGGGCGCAACAGTCGGTGAACGGCGTGGTGGGGCATAAGCGAGAGCGGGAAGTCAACGCAAAAGCATCAACGCAAAAAAAATGCCGGCAGATGAGAGGCGCGTGAAACCAACCATCGGCTTGCTGTCGGCAACGCAGTGCCGGCGGCCCATATTGTCAGGCCTCTGTTCAGGATTCGGATGCCGCGGCCGCGGGGTTGCTTCGCGCGGGCCTGGCGCCCGGGTTATTTCGCGGCCGACACGCCCTGCAGGTAGGTGCGCTTCAGGTGCGCGCCGAGTTGTTGCAGGTTGGGGTCGTGCTCGTACAGCAAGTTGCGCCACAGGCTCTGAATGAGCAGCAGCAGCAACTGCGTGGTCATGTCGGGGCTGGGGGTGCCCAGGTCGGTAAAGGCCTGCTTGAGCAGGCTGTCAATCGGGCTCATGAAGCGCTGGAAGTACTTCTGCACCAGCGGGCGGTTGAACTCCTTGTCCTGCATCTTCCAGAAGTCGGGCTCGTCGTGCACCAGCTTGTAGGGCAGGTCGATGACGTTTTCGACCAGCACGCGCGGGTTTTTCTCCGTCAGAATGCCGCGGTTGGCTTCCACAATGCGCCGAAACCCCTGCTTGATGAGGTATTCAAACAGCTTCTCCTTGCTCAGAAAATACTTAAACAGCAGCGCTTCCGACACTCCGGCGCCCTTGGCAATGAGCAGGGTGGAGGTGCTGTCGTAGCCTCGTTCTCCGAAAAGCTGCAGGGCCGCCTGCTCAATTTTGGAATGACTGGTCATAGCCCAACCGAATATAAATAAACCGCCAAAAATCAGTCTCAGGACCGTTTACGGCCCTATCTCGGTGGCAAGATAGGGCCCGCGGCAGGCATTTAGGGCGTATGGGCACGCAGAAATGAACGTATTCGCCAAAAAGTAAACCCGTCCGTGCCATTCGCATGGCCCTCGGAGTGCTCTGCCGGAAACGCGCCAATGGCCCAAAACAATACAGCCGGTTAAATCGAAGCGCGTTCGACTTAACCGGCTGTAACGTGTTGAACTCCGCATGCCGTAGCTCCTAGGACGGAGGCCCGAACGGATTCAACCATTGTTTTCCCAGGTGGGGTGGGATACACCTGGCGAAAGAGGACGTGGGAATTGGCTGCTCGGTCAACTTTATGACTGATAGCGCAACAAAGGTAGGTGAGGAGTTGCTAAGGCCATATAAGTGTTAGCTCACTATTGGTAAGCAAACACTCACTCGCCTTTTTATCAGCGTACTAAATTTCCGCTATCGAGCTAGTCTATAGCTCCATAATGTCCTCGTTCCACAGGGTGGGCTCGGCTTCGATGAACTCGTTCATCATATCCACGCACTCCTGCAGGTCGAGGTCGACCACTTCCACGCCGTGGCTTTCCAGGAAAGCACGCGACTCGCCGAAGGTGCGGCTCTCGCCCACCATCACCTTCGGAATTTTGAACTGCACGATGGTGCCGGCGCACATGTAGCAGGGCATGAGCGTGGTGTAGATGACGGTGTCGCGGTAGCTGCGCTGGCGGCCGGCGTTGGTGAGGCAGTCCA
Organism: Hymenobacter miniatus; assembly: GCF_016427455.1. NCBI lineage: Bacteria > Pseudomonadati > Bacteroidota > Cytophagia > Cytophagales > Hymenobacteraceae > Hymenobacter > Hymenobacter miniatus. The sequence goes on along the minus strand of NZ_JAELXR010000007.1, from coordinate 192,809 downwards.
TTTCGCCGTGCTTGATGGCGCTGTCTTCCTGCACGCGCTTGTTGTGGCCTTGGCCGATGATTTTGCCGTCGCGCACGAGCACCGAGCCGATGGGAATGCCCCCTTGTGAACGGCCCAGGCGGGCTTCGTCGATGGCGGCTTGCATGAATTCGTCTTTGCCAGTGGGGTTTTGGTTGGTCATGGGATGGGTGTTGTTATTGGGTAAATGAGAAAGGAGACTGTCAGCCTGAGGTGAGCGAAGGACTTTCTCACGCCTGCTTTACCTGTTGCAAGTTGTTCTTTGATGAGAAGGACCTTCGACCTCGCTTGATTCGCGACAGCTCAGGCTGACAAAACAGAAAGCACTACCGGGCGCAAATGCCCTTGTAGGGGCAATGCTCGCACTTGGTGAAGTCGTCGGTTTTGCGGATGGGCTCGGTGGGGTCGAGGATGCGCAGCACAATTTTACGCACCAGTTCTTCGGACGCGGCCACGAACTCCTGACCGCCGTCGGTGATGAAGCTGAGGTCGGCGGAGAGCAGGCCTTCGTCGATGTTGCGCAGGGAGAGGATGGCGGTTTCGGCCGTTTCGCGCTGGGCGGTGTGGGCCAGCATGAGGCGGTAGAGCCAGAGCTGGCGCACTTTGTCGGCACTGGAGGAGGCTTCGAGCAGCAGGCGCTCGGTGGCTTCGGCGGGGCTGAGGCGGTCGCGGTAGCCGCGCAGCTGCAGGTCGTTGCGCTTCACCAGGCCCGATTTGTAGTCGACCACGCGCAGGCGGCCGTCGGGCAGCTCGTCCACGCGGTCGGCGAAGCCGAACAGGCGCACGGCCAGCGGCTCCGGCTGGCCCGGCACATCCACGAAGACGGTGGCCGCCAATTCCTTTTCCAACCCAAACAAGCGGATGGGCAGCAGGCCGGGCTGCTCGGTCAGGCTTTCGAGCAGGCGCACCATGAGGCGCGTGGCCACCTGGCCGTACACGTGGTTGAGGCCTTCGTCGGCGCGGGCGTGCTTTTCGGTTTCTTCCTGGCGCAGGGCCTTTTGCACTTCGTGCGGGGCCTGCCGGATGAGCTCCGGAATGTCGTCGGCCGTGATGGAGCGCGCCTCCTGGGCGAAGGGCTGCATGAGGTTTTCCAAGGCCTCGTGCACCATGGTGCCGAAGCTGCTGGCTTCCAGAGTTTCCTCCACGGCGTCGTTTTCGTGGAAGCGGGCCACTTTCGAGAAATAGAAGCGCAGCGAGCAGGCCAGAAAATCGTTGAGGCGCGAGGGCGAAATGTTGCGTTCCAGCACGCCGCGCAGGGCGGCCAGCATCTCGGGGTCCTTTTCCAGAATGAGGTCGCCTTCGTAAGGATTGGCGCCCACTTCGGCGTCCGGGCCGGCCACCGAGACCGTCAGGTCTTCCAGCGTGAGCTGCGGGTTTTGGGGCAGCAGGTCGTTTTCCAGCTGCAGCAGGAAGCGGCTGCGCTCGCCGCTTTTCATGCCCTCGGCGCCGGGCAGCACGTGCACCAGGTCGACGCGCTGGGCGCGCTGGAGCAGGCGCCAGAAATTGTACGCCGTAATGGCCTCGGCGTCGGCGTAGGTGGGCAGCTTAAACTCGGTGAGGACGTCGTAGGGGAAGAGCGACTGCTGCTTTTTGGGCGCCGGCAGCACGCCTTCGTTGCAGCTGAGGATGATGAGGTGGTCGAAATCCAGCGCCCGGGTTTCCAGCAAGCCCATCACCTGCACTTCGGCCAGGGGCTCGCCGGAAAAGGGCAGGCGGGTGCGGCCCATCTGCTCGTACAAAAACCGGCGGAACGAGCGCACCGACAGCCGCTGCTCGCGGCAGTCGAAGGCCGAGTCGAGCTGCTTGACGAGCGTATAAAACAGGTAGAGGTATTCGGCCTCGATGCCGCCCTGCTGGTCGGCGTACACCCGTTTCAGCAAGTCGATGAGCGTGTTGCAGGCGGCAATGATGTCGTCGCAGTTATCCCAGGTTTTGAACAACGCCTCCACGATGGGATGATGCGCGCCGAGCCGCAGCAGCTCCTCGGCCGGCAGCAGCACGGCGTTGAGGCGCACGATTTCGCGGCAAATCTGGTCGAGCACGCCGTGGTACTGGGGCTCGTCGGCCTGGCGGTCCTGCCACTGCTGGTAGCGGCGTAGGAAGGGGTGGCTGAGTAGCTTGGTGACGGCCAGGTGATGGTAGCGCGGCACGCCGTAGCCGGTTTCGGGGCTGCCCTCGCGGATGCCGGTGAGGTGCACCTCAAACAGCAAATCGACCAAATTGAACAGCGGCGTGGCCTGAAAGCTCAGGCCCATGGTCACGTTGTAGTCGGGCACCTCGTCGGGCGGCAGGCCGTGCAGCACCGGCAGGAGCAGGGTTTCGTCGGGCAGCACCACGGCCACGGTGGCGTCGGGGTATTGGCGGCGGGCTTCGGCCAGGAGCTGGCCGGCCAGCTTGCCCTGCATGCTGGGGTTGGCCACGCCGAGGTAGCGCACGTGCCGGGGCCGGCCGCGCAGCCACTCCACGCCGCCGCCAAAGTTGTCGAGTGGCAGCTGCCACTTCTCAAAGTAGCGGCGCAGGTGCTGGCCGGCGCGGTTGGGCGAGTCTTTTTCGAGGTAAAACGGGTCGGCGTCGAAGCGCACTTCGGCCCGCCCGGCGGTGAGGAGCAAGCGAATGAGCTTCTCTTCGGAGCGCGACAAGTTGCCGAGGCCCACGAACACGTGGCGGGCTACTTCGGGCGCCGCCGGGTCCTGGATGGTTTTTTCCAGCTTCTCCACGGCCAGGCGGTAGGCCAGGCCGGGGTAGGCGAGGTGGTTGGCTTTCATGCGCCGCTGCAGTTCGCGGTACACTTGCTCCAACTGGTCCCAGAAGCTGAAGGAGTGCGCGGCGGCGCGGCTTTTCTCGGGCAGGGCTTCGAGGTCCCAGCGCTCCAGGGCCTTGGCCTGGCTCAGGTATTCGAACACCTTGCGGGTGGGGGCCAGGTTCTGGTCGAGGTTGGAGAAGTCGCTCAGCAGCAGCCCGGCCCAGCCCACAAACTGGTCGAAATCGAGGTGCGGGTCAATGCGTTTGAGGATGTCGTAGAGCAGCAGCTGCAGGGCAATGGGCTCTTCCACCTGCACGCCGGCCAGCTCCACCATGTAGTCTTCCATGGCGGCCACGCGCGGGGCCCACAGCGGGGCGCCCACGGGCAGGTTCACGGCCAGTTCGTTCTTCAAATACACCACGGCGCGGCGCGTGGGCACCACCACCACAATGTCGGACAGCTCATCGAGCGGGCCGGAGCCGTAGCGGTCCAGCAGCTCGCGGGCCACGGTGGCGAGGAAGGAGGCAGGCGCGGCAGCGGGCGCCGTGGGGGCAGAAAAAACGTCGGAAGCAGGGCGGGAAGGCATCGGGGTAAAGATACCAAGACAGCAGCGCGAACGGTGCAGTTCGCGGGCTGGCACGTGCACCTTCGGAAATTTCCCAACAGTCCTGCCCTCGGTAAACTCCTGGCGCTGGCGTGCTAAAGCGGCTGCTCCAATTCGGCAGCCGTTTCGCCCCAGGCCACAAAATCGTGTAGAATCGCCAGCAATTCGGGGCACGTGTGGGGCCGCGGGATGAGCAGCGCCGGCGTATCGGGGGGCACGGGGCTCAGCAGGCGGCGCAGGTCGGCGGGTTGCGCCGGCCGGAACCCCATCGACCACCCCCCGAACACGCGTTTGCGGTTGGCCGCCTCGCCCAGCACCTGGCAGTTGAAATGGCGCGGGTCCAAGGCAATGCGGTTGTGATAGAGGTGGCGCACCGCGTCGTACTCGCCTTCCAGTGCTTGCACAAACCGCCCGTCGGGCGTGAGCAGCAACAGCCCCGTGATGCCATGCTCCCGGTTGTAGCGCCTCGCTTGCTCCAACAGCGCCGACAATTCCCGCGGCTCGAAGGGCACCAGCGCCTGGCTTTGATACACGAGTTGATGCAAAGCCATGGGGCGAATGTTTAAGAACGGCAAGCAGGGCGGCGACCGGCTTCGGGCCCGAAGCAAACCCTGCCCCGATGCGCAACGCATATTGCTACTCAAAAGAATAGTGCAGTTACTACGTATAAAAATAGACTCCGTTATCGGCACCGGTCCGCGGCCGGATACTGCTTTCTGTATGGCCAAGCTTACTTTGCCGCCACACTCACTCCTGCATTCATGAAAACACGTCTTCTCCTGCCGCTGGTCGCCCTGTGCGGCACCCTATCGGTGCGGGCCCAAACCACGCCCACCGTCATTCCGGACCCCGCGCCCACGGCGCCCGCGCCCGACCCGCTTTGGCGCAAGTCGCTCAAAACCGGCCTGGGGCTGAACGAGGCCCTGCTGAGCAGCAACTGGCGCGGCGGCGGCGTCAACACCATCGGCTTCAACGCCCTGGCCAACGCCCGCGCCAACCGCAAAAGCGGCGCTCACAGCTTCGACAACGAAGCCGATTTCCTCTTCGCCTTTTCCCAAACCAAGGGCCTGGGCTACCGCAAAGGCCAGGACCGGCTTTACCTCGACACCAAATACGGCTGGGCCATGAGCACAAAGTGGGACATGTTCGTGTCGCTGAACCTGCTTTCGCAGTTTGCCCCCGGCTACAAGTACGATAAGGATGCCAACGGCGACGAGCGCGCCCGGCAGGTGTCCGATTTTTTTGCGCCGGCGTTTCTCACCGCCGCCTATGGGTTCGAGTACCGCCCCGCTCCCTATTTCCACTTGCGCTTGGCGCCCTTTGCGCCCCGCCTGACCGTCGTGAACCGCGCCGACAGGTTTGTGGACGTCCTCGGCGACACGCCCTACGGCGTGAACCCCGGCCACAGCACGCGCTGGGAAATCCTGGCTGCCCAAATTCTGGCCGAACTCGACCGCAACATCAGCCCCAACGTCAACCTGAAAGCGCGTTACCTGCTGTTTGCCAACTACAGAAACATCAACCCCCAGGAAATCGACCACCGCCTCGACGTGGGCCTCACCGCCAAAGTGGGCAAGTACGTGAACGTGGCCCTCAACGGCATTGCCCTCTACGACTACGACCAAGACGGCGCGGTGCAATTTTCGCAGGGCCTCACCCTCGGGGTGGCGTATTCGGTGCAGAATTTCGTGGACGCGAAAAAGTAGGGCCGGCGCCCCCGCGCATCACTTCCACGACTGGGTGTCGGGCAGCCGCAGCAACAGGTCGAAAACCTGCCGCAGCCCGGGGTTTCGGCTAAGGTCGGAGTCTTGGACGGTCTTGGTGTGGCCAGCCGCGTCCGTCACGGCCAAGGTGTAAGTGGACAGGTCGATGTTCAGGTGGTGCTGATTATCGGGGATTTGCATGAAATTGATGTAGCCCAACAGCACCCACAGCTCTTGGTGCGATTTTAGGTCGATGGTAGTCTTTAGGACTCCGGTCTTGGATGGAAATTCAATGGCTTCGTATCGGGCTAGGCGGTTGCGGTCAATCTCTACCTGAAAAACCGGGCACCGGCCGTAGCATCGCGTGGTGCTAAAGACAAGCTTCTGAAAATCGTGCCGGCTCGGATGGGCGTTGTAGGGAATGAAGCGGGTTTGGGCAAAGACTAGCGTATCCAATTGGCACTGCAAGGCTACGCTTTGCGTGGCCGCCGACCACGTGCTGCTTTGCTGAGCGCGCTGGATAGCGACGCGCCCGCGCACCTGCACCGCGTTCAGTAAATAGCAGGGAGAGCCGTATTCGCCGTCGATGAGCACGTTCTTAATGCCCGCTACGCCTTGGTCCATGAAACAAAAAGCTGCCTTCGAGCCGCCTTTCAGGTGGCCGTACACCAGCAGGTCGTTACGGCCGTTGCTGTCAAAGTCGGCTTTCAGCCAACTCTTCAGCGGACGAGCACCAAAACAGCTGCGCGCGCCGCTGCAATCCACCAGTTGGGCCGCGCTCACCGATTGCACATAGGTTTCCGTGGTTGAGCCTTGCTGACGCCGACCGAGGTGTTCTGTGCTGGGCTTGGTGAGCAAAAACGGTTGCTTGCTGGCAGTGACCGGCAATTCCAATAAGTAAAATGCCTGATACTGCGAGCCGTATGACTCTTGAAGCGACTGATTAACAAACTGCAAAACCTGGGCGTCCGTAGTCAAGCCGTCAAGTTGACTGCGCGGGGACGCGGCTACGTTTTTATGCATTGCCGCGCCGGACGGATGAGCCCCCAACAGGTCGAAAGACAGTGTGGTTAGGAGGCCGAGGAGAAGTCGGGTAATCAGCATTGCAGCAGGGGGGCGGCGAGTGAAACTAACCAGTGGATGCCGCAGTTCACCGCAGCGCATAAATCCGCTCAATAATTTCCACCACTTTCAACCCCTCTAGCGCATTCGTTGTGGCAAAGCTGCGGCGCTGCACCGTGTCCACCACGTTTTCGATGACCTGCACGTGGTTGGCGGCCGAGCCCTGGAAGGCGCCGTAATTATTGGCGGGATTAGTGGCGGGTAATTCCGGCATGTGGTAGCCTTCAATGTGGCAGTAGTCCACCTTGTCCATGTACTGGCCGGCGATGCGCAGGCTGCCGCGCTCGGCCACCACGGTAAGGGAGCTTTCGAGGTTGCGGTCCCACACGGCGGTGCTGTAGCTGAGCGTGCCGCTGCCGCCGCGCACGAGGTCGAAGGTGACGAGGCCGCTGTCTTCAAACTCGGTCAGGCCCGCGTGGGTGAAGTCGCGGAAGCGGGCCGCAATGTTGGTGATGTCGCCAAACACCCAGTACAGCAAATCGACGAAATGGCTGAACTGGGTGAAGAGCGTGCCACCGTCGAGGGCCTGCGTGCCTTTCCAGCCGCCGGGGCGGTAGTAGCGCGCGTCGCGGTTCCAGAAGCAGTTCAGCTGCACCAGAAACACCTGGCCCAGCCGCCCCTCGTCCACTATCTGCTTGAGCCAGGCGGCCGGGGGCGAGTAGCGGTTCTGCATCACCCCAAACACCAACCGGCCGGTTTGCAGGGCCGTGTGCACGATGGTTTCGGCATCGGCCTTGTGCAGGGCAATGGGCTTTTCGATGACCACGTGCAGGCCGTGGCGCAGGCCGGCCACCGCCTGCGGGGCGTGCAGGCCGTTGGGCGTGGCCACGGTGAGGACGTCGGCCGCGGGGCCGGTTTGCAGGTATGCTTCGAGCGAGGTGAAAAAGGGCACGCCCGGAAACTCCGTCGCCAGGCCGGGCTGCAGGTCGGTGCGGATGTCAATCAGGGCTGCCAGTTCGGCTCCGTCGTGGCGCGAAACCAGCGCCGCGTGGCGGCGGCCAATGTGGCCCACGCCGCTAATGGCGAAGCGAACGGAAGCACCAGAATTATTACTCATCAAAAGCGAAGAATTTGAGCCGCAAAGGCTACGCAAATCTGCGTGAATAATTGCGCCTCAGCACCAAAAAGAAAATAGATACCGAAACCCAAACCAACCTAGAAAGAAAAGCCCAATGACCACTAATAGGTAGAGCAAATACATGCGCTGGTATCTTTTCATTAGGTCTTACTCAACCCATAAACGACTTAACGCAGCCGATAATATATTCCTGCTGCTCCCTCGTCAGCAACGGGTGAATGGGCAGTGACAGCACCGCCTCGCACAGCCGCTCCGCAACGGGAAACTGCCCCGCCCGGTAGCCCAGGTAGGCGTACGCCGGCTGCGCGTGCACGGGCAAAGGGTAGTATATCATAGTCGGCACGCCGCAGCCGCTGAGGAAATGCTGCAACTCGTTGCGTCGTTCGGGTTCGTTTACCTGAATGGTGTACTGGTGAAAAACGTGCGTGCTGCGCGGGTCGCGGGCCGGAATGGTGAGGGCCGGCATGCCGGCCAGGGCCGCATCGTAGCGGGCGGCCACGGCTTGGCGGGCGGTGGTGTTTGCGGGCAACTGCCGCAGCTTTATGCGCAGCAGGGCCGCTTGCAGCGTGTCGAGGCGGGAGTTGAGGCCGATATGCTGGTGGTGGTATTTCCGGCTCTGGCCGTGGTTGGCCAGCTGCCGGAGCAGGGCGGCGCGGGCGGTGTCGCGGGTGAGCAGGGCGCCGCCGTCGCCGAGGCAGCCCAGGTTTTTGGAAGGGAAAAAGGAGGTCGTGCCCACTTCGCCCACCGCGCCGGCAAATGCCGTCTCGCCGCTGGCAAACCGAAACGTGGCGCCAATGGCCTGAGCATTGTCCTCAATCAGGGCCACGCCGTGACGCGTGGAAATAACTTTCAAGGCCTCCAAATCGGCACATTGCCCGAATAAGTGCACCGCCACGACGGCGCCCGTGCGCGGCGTAAGGGCGGCTTCCACCGCCGTCGGGTCGATGTTGAAGGTATCGGGCCGCACGTCAACCAGCACGGGTTTCAGGCCCAGCAATGCCGCTGCTTCCAGCGTGGCCACGTAGGTGAAGGCCGGCACAATGACTTCGGCTCCCGCAGGCAGTTCCAGGCTCATGAGGGCCAGCGTGAGGGCGTCGGTGCCGTTGGCGCAGGGCACGACGTGAGCGCCGCCCAGGTACTCGCCCAGCTCGGCCGCAAACGTGGCCACCGCCGGCCCCTGAATAAACGCCGCCGACGCCAGCACCTCGCGCAAGGCCTCGTCGAGGGCCGGTTGCAGGGCGGCGTGCTCGGCGGCCAAATCGAGCAGGTGAATGGGGGCGGGCGGGGCGGGAAGTATCAAAGCGGCGCAGCAAACGGGGCCGCCAAAGATACTGGGCAAACTCAGGCCAGCTCGCGCAGCAGCCAGTGCAGTTTCAGCAGGTCGAAAAGGCGCAGGCTGGGGGCCGCCGTCAGCAGCTGGCGGCGCAGTGTCGGCGCTGCCGCGGCCAAGGCTGCCCGGGCCGCCCTGGCCAGGTGCAGCCGCTGCAGGCGCAGGGCCGTTTGCAACAGGCGGGAGTCGGTACCCAAGCCTTGTTGCCGATGTACCTGGGCGAGGTTGCGCACCGCCTGTTCGCTTTTATGCAGGAAAACCGCGGCCGGTTCCAGCCCTTCGTGCAGCACGGGGTTGTCGAGGTGGCGCACCGGCACTCCGGCCACGGCCAGCGCCTCGCCGAACTGCGTGTCTTCGTGCCCGTAGCCCGTCAGCTGTTCGTCGAGCGGGTATTGCCGGAATACGTCGGCTTGAATCAACGCGTTGTTGACGGTCAGCTGCTGGTAGGGCTGCGCTCGGCGCTCGGAAGCCGCCCGCGCCTCCCGGGTCTGCCCATACAGCCAGCGCAGGCGCAGGGCGGGGTCGGCCGGCGGCGCGGCCCGGTAGCTGGTGCCCCCAATGAGCACCGGCGCCTGCGCGCGGGCCGCGGCGTAGCGCGCCAGAAACCGGCTGTCCGGCAATGAGCTGTCGTTGTCAAGCAGCAGCAGCCATTCGTGCTGCGCGGCGGCTGCCAGCTGGTTGCGGATGGCGGCGCGGCCCACGTTGAGGGGCAGTTCCTGGTACTGCACCCCCGCGTGCGCGCCAAGCAGCCGATTGGCCGCGCGAAATTCCGGCCGCGAGCCGTCGTCAAGCAGCAGAATTTCGACCGGGCCGGGCCAGTCGGGCCGCTGCGCCCGAAGCGAATTCACCAGCGCACCCACTTCCCAGTTGTACACCGGAATTAGTACCGACAAGCCTTCGGTCATGGCAGGGGAAAGGGGAGATGAGCAGAGGCGTGGCAGCGAACGGGCGCGGGCCGGTCGATTACTGCGGCGGGCGGGCCGAATCCAGCAATTCGCCGTCTTTGCAGGTCAGCACGCGGTGCGGGTATTTTTCGAGCAGCTGGAAATTGTGCGTAGCCATCAGAATGGCCGTGCCGGCATTATTAATCTCGGCAAATAGCCGCATGATGCTGTCCGACACGTCCGGGTCGAGGTTGCCGGTGGGCTCGTCGGCCAGCAGTAGCACCGGCTCGTTCAGCATGGCCCGGGCAATGACCACGCGCTGCTGCTCGCCGCCCGAGAGGCGGTGCGGCATGCGGTTGGCCGCGCCGTTGAGGCCCACCTGGGTCAGCACATCGCTCACGCGCTGCTGCTTTTTGGCCTTGCCCTTCCAGCCCGTGGCGTTGAGCACGAACAAAAGATTTTCGGCTACGGTGCGGTCCGACAGCAGCTGAAAGTCCTGGAACACAATGCCCAGCCGCCGGCGCAGATACGGCACCTTGCTGGCCGGCAGCTTTGCCAGCGGGAAGCCCGCCACCGTGCCCATGCCGCTCTGCAGGGGCAGGTCGGCGTACAGGGTTTTCAGCAGCGACGACTTGCCCGAGCCGGTGCGGCCCACCAAATAGGCAAAGGAGCCTTTTTCCAGCGCGAACGTCACGCCCTGCAGCACGGCCTGCTGCTCCTGCATGATGGTGGCGTCGTGCAGCTCAATCACGTTTTCAATCATACAGCTACAAGCTCAACGGCTGCAATTTGCCAAATTCCAGGCCCGAAATCACGGCGGCCAGCTCATTTTCTTTGCCCTCCAGGCCGTAGCGGTGCAGGTCCTTCAGCGGCCGGTCGGCCCGGAAATAGGCGATGAGCACAAACGCCTCATCCCGCAGCTGGATGTAGTCCGGAATTTTGGCCTTGCCCTTTACTTTGATGATGTACATGTCGGTGATGTGTTAATTGATTGATGTGCTGATGTGCTGAGTTTCATTGCCAGCAAAGGCAAGCGCATCAGCACATCAAAAAATCAGCACATTAAGAATTGACCTTCTTGTGGTCGGCCAGGAACGTGGCCAAGCCCTTGTCCGTCAGCGGGTGGTTGAGCAGGCCGGTGATGACGTTGAGCGGGCAGGTCACCACGTCGGCGCCAATCTCGGCGCACTGGATGAGGTGCGGCACGTGGCGTACGGAGGCGGCCAGCACTTCGGTGGGGTAGCCGTAGTTGCTGAAAATCTGCACAATCTGCTCAATGAGCTGCAGGCCGTCGTGGCCGATGTCGTCGAGGCGGCCCACGAAGGGCGACACGTAGGTAGCGCCGGCTTTGGCCGCCAGCAGGGCCTGCCCGGCCGTGAAAATCAGGGTGCAGTTGGTTTTGATTCCTTTGTCGGCGAAGTACTTGATAGCCTTTACGCCTTCTTTAATCATGGGCACCTTCACCACGATGTTGGGGTGCAGCTCGGCCAGCGCCTCGCCTTCGCGAATGATGCCGTCGAAATCGGTGGCAATGACCTCGGCAGACACGTCGCCGTCCACCAGCTCGCAAATCTGGCGGTAGTGCGCCATCACGTTGTCGAGGCCGCGGATGCCTTCTTTGGCCATCAGCGAGGGATTGGTGGTCACGCCGTCCAGCACGCCCAGCTCCACGGCTTCGCGGATGTCGTCGAGGTTGGCGGTGTCGATGAAGAATTTCATGATAAGGTCTTAGGGGACTGGGGCTTAGGGGTGGCGGTCAAAAGAGGATTCCTGGCCAAAAACCAAGTTTCCACTACCGCAAATCTCTCAGGCCGTGAAAAAGAATCGGCCCCAAAGCTACTCATTGGCCCGCCAAATTGCGGAACAGAGCAGCGCCGGGGCCGACTGGAAAAGGCAAAAAAAAGCAAGCCAAAATCGCACCGCTACAACCACCTACCCTTGCTACCTTCCGGTCCTGGGGGAGTTCAGCAGGAGCTGGTCGTTCTGACTTGCCGCTGCAAAGATACGCACGGATTGCGTCAGATGAAACAGGAAGGGGCTTTTTTACGGCTTATCCGCCGTAGGAAGCTGATTAAGCAGCGAATAGAGTTTCGCGTAGGTCCGTCTTTATTCCCGCACGAGGCGCTGCACCGCGGTTTCGGCGCCCTGCGTGAGGCGCAGCAGGTAGTGGCCGGCCGGCACGTCGGCCAAGGGCAGGGTGGCGGTGCCGTCGGCGGCCGGCAGCAGGCGGGTGGTGCCGCGCACGGTGCGCCCAAGCATGTCGGTGAGCTGGTAGCTGGCAGGCTGGCCGTTGGGCAGTTGGACGCGGCACGCCGCCGTGGCCGGATTGGGGTACACGTCGGCCAGGAGCGCGGCGGCGCTACGTGTGGCCGAGGCCGTGCCAAAGGTCAGGCGTAGGTTCAGCAGGGCGTCGCTGGTGGCCAGGGCCGTGGTGTTGGAAATGGCGGCGCCGGAGGTGTTGCGCCGGGCAATGTTGGTGCCCATGAAGTTGTAGTTCCACAGCGTGGTGCCCGTGCTGCCACCGTTGCGGACCACCAGCAACGAGAGGTTGCCGGTGTTGTTATAGACGAAGGGCGTGTTCAGCACCACTTCCTGGTAGCCGGTGGTGCCGTTGTTGGTAAACGCACCCGCCCACACGCGCTGATACCCCGTGGTGTCGAGGGTGCCGGCCGTGAAGACGGTGGCCGTGGTGTGCTTCATGTAAATGACGGTGCGCGTGAGCGGCGACTGAAAGGCGCCGCTGTTCTTCTCAAAGGCCACGCGAGTGATGGTGCCGGCCAGGTTGAGTTGGGTTTGCTTGTAGATGGCCTCGTAGACGCTGTTGGCCTGGGTGCTGTTGAAGGGACTCAGCGCGGAGCCGCTGGTGCCCACGGAAACGGTGACGACTTGGGCCTGCGCCGCAAGGCTGCTGGTGAGGGCAAACAAGAGTAAGATTCTTTTCATGGCGGTGGGTGAAGTGAGAAAATGAGGGGTGAGCCGGCAAGTTACGTACGCGCGGCTTCTGGGCGCGGGGCGCAATGTTGCCCGGGGTGTGGTATTACGTTTGCCGCCGTGAGTAGCTTTGCGGCATGGAACGACTTATCATTCTGGATTTCGGCTCGCAGTACACGCAATTGATAGCCCGGCGCATTCGCGAATTGCACGTGTTCTGCGAAATTCACCCCTACACCCACGCCCCGAACCTCGTCATCAGCGACGATATTCGGGGCGTTATTCTTTCCGGCTCGCCCTGTTCGGTGCGGGAAGAAGGCGCCCCCAACCCCGACCTGAGCCACCTGCTCGGCCACGTGCCGGTGCTGGGCGTGTGCTACGGCGCGCAGCTGCTGGCCCAGCAGGGCGGGGGCGAGGTGCTGCCGGCCACCATCCGCGAGTACGGCCGTGCCCGGCTGGCCGAATTGAACAACGCCTCGCCGCTGCTGACGGGCATGCACGCCGGCTCGCAGGTGTGGATGTCGCACGGCGACACCATCCAGACCTTGCCCGCTGGCTACGACATCATTGCCAGCACGCCGGAAGTGGCCGTGGCCGCCTTCAAAATCGAAGGGCAGGACACCTACGGCATCCAGTTTCACCCCGAGGTGACGCACTCCACCGAAGGCAAGCAGCTGCTGGCCAACTTTGTGGTGAACATCTGCCAGTGCAGCCAAAGCTGGACCCCCGACCACTTCGTGGATTCGGCCGTGACGGCCCTGCAACACACCATCGGCCCCGACGACCAGGTGATTCTGGGCCTCTCCGGCGGCGTGGACAGCAGCGTGGCGGCCCTGCTGCTGCACCGCGCCATCGGCCCGCGCCTGCACGGCATTTTCGTGGATAATGGCCTGCTGCGCAAAGACGAGTTCGAAACCGTGCTGAAAGCCTACGAAGGCCTGGGCCTGAACGTGACCGGCGTGAACGCCGCGCCCGAGTTCTACGCCGCCCTGGCCGGCATCAGCGACCCGGAAGGCAAGCGCAAGGCCATTGGCCGCACCTTCATCGAGGTGTTCGACCGCGAGGCGCACAAGGTGCAAGGCGCGGCGTGGTTGGCCCAGGGCACCATTTACCCCGACGTTATTGAATCGGTGTCGGTGAAAGGCCCGGCCGTGACCATCAAAAGCCACCACAACGTGGGCGGCCTGCCCGAGAAGATGCACCTCAAAGTGGTGGAGCCGCTGCGCATGCTCTTCAAAGACGAGGTGCGCGAGGTGGGCGCCGCCCTGGGCCTGCCCGGCGAAATCCTGAACCGCCACCCCTTCCCCGGCCCCGGCCTGGGCATCCGCATTCTCGGCGACATCACGCCCGAAAAAGTGGACCTGCTGCAGCGCGCCGACGCCGTGTTCATCAACCTGCTCAAGGAGCACGACCTGTACCAGCACGTGTGGCAGGCCGGCGCCATGCTGCTGCCCGTGCAAAGTGTGGGCGTGATGGGCGACGAGCGCACCTACGAGCGGGTGGTGGCCCTGCGCGCCGTGACCAGCGTGGACGGCATGACCGCCGACTGGGCGCACCTTCCCTACGATTTTCTGGCCGAGGTAAGCAACAAAATCATCAACCAAGTGCGCGGCATCAACCGCGTGGTGTACGACATTTCGAGCAAGCCGCCGGCGACGATTGAGTGGGAGTAACCCAGTAGGTAAACCAGAAAAACCGAACGTCATGCTGCGCTTGGCGAAGCATTGCTACCACGAGAGTAAAATCAATTACTTCGGCGGTAGCGATGCTTCGCCAAGCGCAGCATGACGTTCTTCCTTCTCATCCATAACAACAACCATGCGCTGGCACTGCCTCCAACACATGCCCGACGAAGGCCCCGGCCATGCGGCCGACTGGCTGGCTGCACACGGCCACACGCTCACGTGCACGAAGCTGTTTGAATCCAACCCGGTATTTCCGGTGCTGCCTGATTTCGACGCCCTGCTACTCCTGGGCGGCGCCATGAGCGTGCACGACGAGGACCGGCTGCCGTGGCTTCGCAACGAAAAAGCTTTCATTCACGAAACCCTCCGTGCTGGTAAAATCACGCTGGCCATTTGCCTGGGGGCGCAGCTGGTGGCCGAGGCGCTGGGGGCGGAGGTAAAACCCAACCACGCGCCCGAAATCGGCTTCTGGACGGTGCGGTTTTCGGCAAAGTCTTTGGCGCATCCACTGCTGCGCGGGTGGCCCGAGAAGGCCACCTTGCTACACTGGCACCTCGATACATTCACGGTGCCGCCGGGCGCTATGCGGGTGGGCATGTCGGCGGGGTGCGCCACGCAGGGCTTCGTGTGGGGCGATGGCGTCATCGGCCTGCAGTTTCATCCCGAAATGACAGTGGCAATGGTGGAGCAGCTCATGGCCTTTGAGGGGCACGAGCAGGCCGAGGAGCAGGAGTTCGTGCAGACCGCGGAGCAGATTCGCGCCAAGCTCAAATCGGTGTGGAAAGGGCGCAAGCTACTGGAATCGCTGCTCGCCAACTTGGTCGCCCTGCACGAAGGAGAAACGGTTGCCTCCGGCAGCTAGCTAATTTTAACCTGTTCGAAAGTAAAAGTCCATTCCGTGCCCGCCTGCCCATGGCCGGTGAGCAGTTGGAAGCGAATGGCGTGGGCCGCGCCTTTCGGCGTGATGGTGTGGGTGTCGATGTCAAGCTCGGTGAGGGCGCTGGCGGACAAGTCGAGCGGCCCCAAGTTGAGCTCGCCGACACCCTGAAACGCCAGCGTCAGCGTATCATAGCTGCGGGTGTCTTCGTTGTAAATGCCGAGTTGGAGGGTGAGGGCGCTGCGTTTGAAATCGACCGTCAGGGCATCAACGCCCATGCCGTGTAGCGTGGTTTGTTTCAGGTTTTCGAAGTCCGTCATAAGGTCAGTTGTCGACAATTGCGTGCTTTAGAATCCCTTCGGCAGGTCAATTCCTTTGATGGTTTTGTATAAGCTCAGGGCGTTCTGGTCGGTCATCCCGGCCACAAAATCGGTGAGCAGCAGGATTTTCTCGTAGGCCGACACGTGGGCCTGGTGGCCTTCGGCGCGGAACTGCTCGGGCAGCAGCAGGAGCAGCTTGCGGCTGCGGTGGCCCTGGCTGGCATCAAAAACCGCGCAGAGAAACGCATCGAGCAAGCCGCCAAGCACCTCAAAGCCGGCGGCTTCGATTTCCAGCACCGGGCGGCTGCGGTAGAGCTGGTTGATGCTCAGGCGCTGCACTTCCTGCAAATCGACCCAGCAGCTCAGCTCCTTGATAAGGGACTGGTCGTACTCGCCGCGCAGGATGGCGGGGGCATGCGCGGCAAAAAGCGCGGCCAGCTCCGCCACCAGCTTGCCAATGAGGCGGGCACGGACGTAGCCCAGCTCCTCGCGCCAGTCGTGCCACTGCACGCTGCCCACGCGGCCGGCCGGGTCGTTGAGCATGCGTTTGAGCAGCGGCAGGCCGGTTTCCGGGGCAATGAGGCCCAGCTTGAGGCCGTCCTCAAAGTCGATGATGCGGTAGCAGAGGTCGTCGGCGGCTTCGACCAGAAAGGCCAGCGGGTGGCGGTGGTAGAAGCCGTTGGCAACGTCTTTGGGCAGCAGGCCCAGCTCCGCGGCCACGTGCCGGAAGCGGGCGCTTTCGGTCTGGAAATGGCCGTATTTCTTCTCGGAGGCGCCGCCCACGCGGGCATCGTCGGGCACGAGGCTGGGGCGCGGGTACTTGGTGAAGGCGCCCAGCGTGGCGTAGGTGAGGCCCAGCCCGGCGGTGCCGCTGCTGTGCGCCGCGTAGGTGTGCGTGAGGATGCGGAAGCCGGCCGCGTTGCCTTCAAAATGCTGCAAGTCGGCCACCTCGGCCGGGCTGAGGCGCGCCAGGTACGGCGCGGCGGCCGCGCTCAGGAAGTAGCTGCTGATGGCGTCTTCGCCGGAGTGGCCGAAGGGCGGGTTGCCGATGTCGTGGGCCAGGCAGGCGGCGGCCACAATGTCGCCGCAGTCCTGGTCGAGGTTGGGCAGCTGGCGGGCCAGCTCGGCGTCGGCCTCCATGAGGTGGCGGGCGGCGAGGCGGCCCAGCGAGCGGCCCACCACGGCGGTTTCGAGCGAGTGGGTGAGGCGGGTGTGCACGAAATCGGTTTCGGGCAGCGGCATCACCTGGGTTTTGCGCTGCAAGCGCCGAAAGGCCGAGCTGAACACCACCCGGTCGTAATCTTGCACGAAGGCGCCGCGCACGGGGGCGGCGCTGGCGGGCGGCAGCTGTTGGTCGGGGAAGCGGCGCTGCGAGAGCAGGCGCGGCCAGGACATCGGGGTTTCGGCGGGCATGGGGCAAAAGTAGCGGCCGCGTCGGGCGAGACACGGGTACGGTCGACTCGATTCAGTGGGAAGCGTTGGGAAGCATCGGGGAAGGCCGCGGCGGTTGCTGGGCTAAATTGCTGCGGTTATAAAACGCAGGTCACTCAATCGAGCCACTATGAATGCCGCCCAACTTCTGGAAGACAGCTTGTTAATCATCTGGAACGACCGAAATGCCAACCGGCGCTTGGCCGCCATGCACGGCGTTTACGCTGCCGATATTGCTTTTTTCGAACGGGAGGGGGCAGAGGCCATCTCCGGGCATCGGGCGATAAATGAGCTTATTACCACGCTGCAGGCCGAATGGCCCGTCGAGTTTCAGTTTGCATTGACCAAGCCCGCGCAGGCCAATCATCCGGTGCAGCTCGTATCGTGGCGGCTGGGCGCCGCGGGAGCGCCACCGGTAGCAACCGGCTCAGATGTGGCGGTGGTCGAAAATGGCTTGATTAAGTCCTTGTACCTGTTTCTGGATGTTGCCGCCGGCGCGTAAGCACCCACATTCTAGCGCGTCAAATTCTCATCCAGCAAGCGGAAGGGGCTCAGCTTGTTCAGGTTCAGCACGAAGCGAATGCCGTCGGTGAATTCCTGACGGCTGCCGGGCAGGCCGCTGGCGAACTGCGAGCCGGCCACGGGCACGTACACCTCGAAGATGTTCCGGACAAACGGCAGCGTCACGCCGGCATCGTAGAACAGGCGCTGCGCCGTGGCACGGCCGCCCATAAACTGCTTTTCGCTGGTGGCGCCGAGGTCGGCAAACACCGCCAGCGGCAGGGCAGGCACGTCGACTTGCACATTTAAGGTGCTGAGCCACTTCTGGCTGGCCACGGGCACAAAGGCCTTGAAGGCGCCGTCGCGGTTGTCGGTTTGGTGCACCTGGGCGGTGAGGGCGTGCGAAATCTGCTGGCGGTCGAGGAAGGCGGTTTGGCGGCGGTAGTCGGGGCTGCCGCTCAGACCCAGCACGAAATCGGTCTGGGCCGCGCTTTGCAGAAAACGGCCGCCGAACAGGCGCACCTGCACGCGCTTCTTCTGGGTGTAGAAACGCTGGTAGGCGGCCGAGGCACGCAGCAGGAGGGCGCCTCGGTCGTTGCTTTCGGTGGCGCTGGCCAGCAGGTGGTTGAGCTCCACGTTGGCCGACCACGCCTGCAGGGCGTTTTCGTGGCGCACGTTGTAGTCGGCCGTCACGATGCTGCTGGTGCGGCTCAGGTCCTGGTCAGTGACGGAAGTAAAAGCCACCTGCACCTGCTGCTGGGGCACGTAGCCCACCCGGTGCGGCAAGATGAACGTGAAGCTGGGCTCGGTCTTGAAATAGCGCTCGAAGCGCTGCACGGTGAGGGCCGTGATGAACTGGCGCGAGCCGCGCTGGGGCAGGGCGTTGAGTTGGATGCGCCCAATGCCGTTCAGCTCGTTGCGGTTGAAGCTGTACATGGGCATGAGCAGGTACTGCAGCTTCTTGGGCGCCAGCGGGTTGTTGTAGAACGCGGCTCCCAGCATCAGCTTGTCGGAGGTGTTGGCGCCGAGCACGGGCAGCCAGTTCACGGTGGCCTTGTCCCAACGCTCCACGCTGAAGAGCGGACGCAGGCGCAGCGGCTCGGAGCGGTCAAGAGGGCCGCTTTCAATTTTGAGGCGGTCGTTGCGGCGGTTAAGCTGCGGGGTGAGGTAGCCGGCGTCCACCACCACGGCGGCCACGTTTTCGCGCTTGAAGTTGAGCTGGCTCGTTACTTCTTCGTCGGCGTTGGGGTCGGTGTTGCCGAAGGGCGGCGTCCAGAGCGTTTCGAGCACGTTGTTCTGGGCGTCGACGGTGGACACGGGCACGGCCCACGGCACCGAAGAATCGGTGCGCACCAGCACCTTCACCACGTCATTGAACACGGCCAGCGCGCTGATGTCGGCATCGTAGGGCTGCGCCGTGCCCAGAAAATCCCGGAAAAACCAGCCCAGCTTTTGCCCGGTGCTTTCCTCAAACACGGCCTGCATGTCTTCCGGATAGGGGTGCTTGAACTGCCAGCGCGAGTAGTACAGCTGCATGGCGGCGTCGAATTTCTCCTGCCCCAGGTAGCCCGCCAGGTACTTCATCGACACGGCCGTTTTCTCGTACACCGTGGCCGCGTAGTTCACCTGCGTGTAGTCGGCCGAGGTGGGGCCGTGCACCGGCTGCGCCAGCCCGCGCGTGGCCAGCGCCTGGTAGGGCAGCAGGCTCAGGGCCGGGCCGGGCAGGTTTTCCAGCCCGAAGGCGTTGGCCACGGGCTTTGCCTTTTGCAGGGCGGCCAGCATGCCGGCCTGCGGGTCCGTCAGCGACTCCACCCGAATCTGGTAGTAGGAGTTCATGCCCTCGTCCATCCACGGAAAGTCGCGCTCATTCGAGCCCAAAATGCCGTAAAACCAGTTGTGGCCCACCTCGTGCACAATGGCCTCGGGCTCGGTCACGGTCACCATGGGGTATTCCATGCCGCTGCCAGCCGAGAGGGCGCCGTCCACGGCCGTGGCGCTGGCGTAGGGGTAGTCGCCCACCCACTTCGAGTAGTTCCGCACGGCGTCGTTCACGTCCTGCAGGCCCTTTATCCACTTCACTGCCTGGCGGTTGGTAAACAGCACCCACGTCGAAACCACGCGCCCCGAAGGCAACTGCACCGAGTCGCGCAGCACGTTGAAGCGCTT
The DNA here is from genome assembly GCF_016427455.1 of Hymenobacter miniatus. Lineage (NCBI taxonomy): Bacteria > Pseudomonadati > Bacteroidota > Cytophagia > Cytophagales > Hymenobacteraceae > Hymenobacter > Hymenobacter miniatus. Next base: position 173,416 of record NZ_JAELXR010000007.1, on the reverse strand, counting down.
GTCGGCAAACCAGGCGAAATCGTGCACCCGGTCCTGCTTGTAGCGCAGGGTTTTGGTGGTGGGCGCCGAGGCCGGGAAGGCCACGTCCTTGCCGAAATCATCGGCCGTTTTCTTCTGGGCCGAGGCAGTGGCCAGGGTGGCCATGCGGGCCTGCTCGTCGGGGTTTTGGAGCACGCCGGTGGCCCCCACCGTGTAGTTGCTGGGCAGGGTGATGCTTACGTCGAAGGAGCCGTATTCGGAGTAAAACTCGCCCTGGCTGAGGTAAGGGATGGGGTGCCAGCCGCGCCGGTCCAGCACCGCCGGCTTGGGGTACCACTGCGAAATCTGGTAGCTCTGCCCCACGTGGCCGAGGCGCGAAAACGACCCCGGCAGCTTCACCCGAAACGGCGTGGCGATGGTGGCCGACGCGCCCGGCGCCAGCGCCTGCGGCAGCACCAGCTTGGCAATGTCGGGGTTCTGGGGGTCGAATTCGAGCTTGGCCGCCTGCCCGTTCACCACGAAGCCAAGGCTGTCGATGAAGCCCCGGTCCTGGGCTTTGGCAAACAAAAACTTGCGGCTGCCGTGGCGCTGCTGCTCCTGGCCAAACGCCGTGTGGTTGTCGCGGTAGGCGTTGGGCCACAGGTGAAACCAGATAAAGCTCAGCGCCTGGGGCGAGTTGTTGAGGTAGGTCAGCTCTTCGCGGCCGCGCAGGTAGTGGGCGCGGTCGTCGAGCTTCACGTCGATGGAATAGGTGACTTCCTGCTGGAAGTAAGGCACCGCGGCGGCTTTGGCCGGGGCGGCGGGCTTGGGTTTGGGGCGGCGCTGGCCCAGGGCCAGGCCCGGCAGGAGGGCCAACAGGCCGAAGAGGAAACGTTTTCTCATGCGAAACAGGAAGAGCCGGGAGTAGAGCCGCGCCCCGGGGCGAAGCTACGGCGCGCCGGAGAACAGCACGGCGAAAGGCGACGCCGTAAGCGCCGGTTGCCACCAGGAAATGGCATCGGTAAGCGGCAAAATTCCGTTCAACGGAGCTCACCCGCCCTTTGCTTCATGCCCAGCGAAAACTCCCTGCAACGCTTTCTCGACGCCCAGCAAGCGTCTTACCCGACGGCCCTGGCCGAAATCAACAGCGGCCGCAAGCGCACGCATTGGATGTGGTACATCTTTCCGCAGATTCAGGGCCTGGGCCTGAGCGAAACCGCCCGGTTCTACGCGTTGCGCGACCGGGCCGAAGCCGCCGCGTTTTTGCAGCATCCGGTGTTGGGCGCGCGCCTGCTGGAAATCAGCCAGGCTCTGCTTGATTTGCCGTCGAACGACCCTTACCGCATCCTCGGCAGCCCCGACGATATGAAGCTCAAATCCTCGATGACGCTGTTTGCAAACCTGCAAGCCCACCCGGTTTTTCAGCGGGTGCTCGACAAGTTTTACGCCGGCGCATCAGACGACAAGACGCTGCAGATTCTGGCAAAACAACAGTAGCGCGGCTACTTGCTACGCCTCCTCCTCGTGCGCCCGGCCCAGCAGCCGCACCGTGCCGTAGCCCACCAGCAAAAACAAGCCGAAAACCAGCGTAACGCCCCAGGTGCCGGGAAAAGAGAAGGGGTGCAGAATGCGGTTCACAATGTCGTAAAACAGCGTGAGTGGGTTCGTGAGCACGTCCCAGGAATTGAAGCGCAGGTAGCGGCCCAGGTAGATGCCAAAGCTGCTGAGCAGCAGCGCCAGCGTGGCAAACACCCAGCCCGTCCAGAAGCCCAGCCGCGCCTGCACCAGCCGCTGCATGTCCGACAGCGAGGCGTAGGCCAGCATCAGCCCGTTCCAGGCGCAGCTCAGAATGAGGGCCAGGTCGTACCAGAGCGGCACGCCGGGGCGGGCATCGAGGTGGAAAAGGTCGGTGAGGATGTAAGGGGCGTTTGGGAAAAACAGCAGCCAGGCCGCGCCCACCGGCACCAGCATGCGGGTGCGCAGCGGGGCCTGCGCAATGCCCAGCAAGGTGCTCAGGGCAAAGGGAATGACGGCCAGAAACAGGTTCCAGACTAGAAACAAAAACGTGAGGTGCCCCGTCAGCAGCACCCGTCCCATTATCAGCAACATGCTGAGCGTGAGCGAAGCGCCCAGCACGAACATCAGCGTGAGGCGGGCGCGGGAAACGGGGAGGCTGGAGAGGGACAGTGCTTGCATAAGACTAATATACGGCGGGGCCAATCGGCAGGTCTGCCAGCGGCGGCAGGCACAACTCCAAACCGACCAGGCGTATTGTCCGGGCGGGCGGTTTTCTGTGCATCCTGCCTCCGCTGCTGCCCAAGGTCGCGTTTAGTCGCCACCGGCTGCATACCGCACCTGGGCCTGCGTCTGGGCGTATTTGGCTTGCAGCTCGGCCAGCTTCTGGCGGGCGGCCAGCAGGCTCGCCTCGCGGGAGTTGATGAAGAACACGGTGCTTTCGCCGCTCTCGAAGCGGATGAGCTCGCCGTCGCGCAAGCGTTGGTAGTTCACGGTGGCCTGCTGCTGCAGGCGCAGCTGCTCCAGCAGCGCCTGCCAGTCGTTGGCGGCAGTTTGCAAAGCGTTGGTTACCTGGCGCTGTTCGTTGCTGAGCTGGTAGCCGGCATCGCGCAGCTTGAGCTGCACCAGCTGGCGTTTAGCCCGCTCGGCCCGCAGCAAAATGGGTTGCGAGAAGCTGATGCCCAGCTTGTAGTTGTTGGTGGAATACGCGCCCGTGAAGGGGCTAGGGTTGCCTTCCAGGGCAAACGGCTGGCCCGGCAGCAGCAGGTTGTAGTCCACGCTGAGCTTGGGCAGCAGCTTGTTGAGCGCGAGGCGGTTTTCCAAGCCCAATTGCACCTGCTTGGCGCGGGTTTTGGCCAGGTCGGGGTGGCGCTGCAGGGCCTGCTCGGTGAGCTGGGCCAGCGAATCGGGCAGGAGCGGACGCCAGGCCGGCGCGGCCGGCAGCGGCTGCGGCTGCGCCGTGGGCGGCAGCTCGCGCGGGCGCCCCTCGGCGTCCCAGAGGTAGCTTGACGCCACCAAAGCGGCGTTTTGCCACTGCACGCGGGCGGCCACGCGCTGGGCCTGCCGGTTTTGCAACTCCGTGAGGGCTTCCACCGAGTCGATGGCGGCCAAGTCGCCGGCCAGCACGCGCTGGCGCGTGGCGGCAAAGCGCGTGCCGGCCACCCGCTCGTTGGCCGAGAGCAGGCGCAGGCGCTGCGTGGCCAGGGCCCATTCCCAGTAGTCCTTGCTGGCGCTCAGGCGCAGCTTGTTCAGCACCGCCCGGCGCTCGGCCTCGGCCAGGCCGGCGAGGGCCTGGGCCACGCGCACGGCCGTGCGCCGCTCGTCGATGAGCAGGCCCTGGCTCAGGGGCACGCTCAGGCCCACGTAGCTCAGGCCGCTGCTGGCAGTGTACTCCTGCGGGTTCACGTAGGGGCCCACGCCCCGGTCCCAGCCGGCTTTCACGTCCACGCCAAACCAGGTGGGAATGCGCAAGGCCGTTTCCCAGTCGTGGTAATAGTCTTTGCCTTTCAGCTCTTTGCCGTAGTACTTGCCCGTGAGCGCGGGGTCGAAGGCGCCGCGGGCCTGGCGAATTTCCTGCTGGGCGCGCTCCGGGTTCAGGTTGGCCTGCCGGGCCACCGGGTGAAACTGGTCGAGCACCGCCAGAAACTCGGCGTGGCTGATGACCACGGAATCGGCCGGGGGCGTGGGTTGGGCCTGAGATGCCCAGGGCAGCAGCAGGAGCAGGGCGGCCAGCAGCCCCCACCTCCGCGCCGCCCGCAAGCCCTTATTCCTCGTTTCCATAATCCGCACTTTTGGCTTTCTTCACATCCTTGCTGTCTTTGCCGCCCGCGTAGGCCGGCTCGGCGCCCACGTAGTTGGGCGGGAAGCCGTTGATTTGGCGCCACAGCTCATACCACACCGGCACATCGTCGAGCAGGGCCCAGCCGTACACGCCCGAGCCCACGCGCAGCGGGGCAGGCCAGGGCTCCGTGCCGGGCTCGTGCGTCACCAGAATGCGGTACTGGCCCTGCGAGTCAATGTTGTCAATCACTTGCACCACGCCGCCGAAGGTGCCGAAGCTGCTACCCGGCCAGCCCGTGAACACCAGCGCCGGCCAGCCGTCGAACTGCAGGCGCACCCGCCGGCCCACCCGCAGCAGCGGGATGTCCATGGGCTTCACGTAGAGCTCGGCGGCCAGGCGCGGGTTGGCGGGCATCAGCGTCACCAGGTCTTCGCCTTCTTTCACAATCTCGCCCTGGCCCTCCTTCAGGGCCCGCACCACGTAGCCGGTTTGGGGCGCCGTGATGAAGTAATAGCCCGCCCGGATGCTCAGGTTGGCCAGCTCGTTACGCATCTTGGCAATCTGCCCCTCGGTGTCGAACTGGTAGCCCGTGGCCGAGCGCCGGTCGCTCTCGCTCTTGGCAATTTTGTCGGCATACTCGGCGTCCAGCGACTGCAGCTCGATGCGCGCGCTCACCGAGTCCTGGCGCGAGGCCCCCAGCTTGTTCTGCACGGCCTGCAGCTTGGCGGTGCTTTCCTGAAATTTCAGGCGGCGCTGCTCCAGCTCGGTCAGGCTCTTGAGGCCCTGCCGGTAGAGCAGCTCCTGGCGCTCCAGCTGGCGCTGGGCAATGGCGTAGTCGGCGCGGGCCGCCACCAGCTCGGCGCGGTCGGAGCGCACTTTCAGGTCGGCCTGGCGCACCTTGTTGCGGGCCTTGGCCAGGCTGGCCTGCAGGGCCAGGCGCAGGGCGTCCTGCTGGCTGCCCAGGGCGCGGGTTTTGGCGGCGTTCTCGCGCAGGCCGGCAATTTTGGCTTCCAGCTGCTCGCGGGTGCGGGCCAGCAGCTCGGGGTCGAAATACTTGTCTTTGATTTCGACGATTTCGGCCAGCGTGTCGCCTTTTTGCACCAGCTGGCCTTCCTGCACGCGCCAGGTTTTGATGCGGCCCCCGATGGTGCTGGGCACGGTTTGGGGGCGGTCCTGCGGGCGCAGCGTGGTCAGCTTGCCGGTGGAGCGGATGTTCTGCGTCCAGGGCAGAAACCCGCACAGCAGCACCAGCAACCCCAGGCCGCCGGCCCACCGGGCCAGCGTGCGGCCGGCCCGGGGCGTGCGCGCCCGCCGAAACGCCGTGAAGCGCCCCGCGTCGGGGTGGGTTTCAGAGGTGGGATGTTCAGCAAATGGCATATTTCAGTAGGTTGGAGAGGCAGCGAAGCGCCCGTCGAATGAGTAAGGAGAAAAGGGGAGGTAGATGACGGCGGAAGGGTGAGCCGCGACTTGTCAATTCGTTGACTTCGTGCTGTTCATAATCCGCCATTCATTTTCAGCGCATGGCTACGCGCCCAGCAGGGCACGCATCTCGGGGGTTTGGCGCACTTCGTCCAGGGTGCCTTCGGCCACCAGGTGGCCTTCGTCCAGCACGGCCACGCGGGGCATGAGGGCCAGCAGCTCGGGCTGGGTGGTGCCCAGTATCACGGTCCAGGGCAGGCCGGGCGCCAGCAGGCGGCGCAGCACCCGCACCCGCTCGGCCAGCGAGGCGGCCGGCAGCAGGTGGTCGAGCAGGAGCAGGCGCGGGCGCCCCACCAGGGCGCGGGCCAGCAGCAGCTTCTGGGTGATGCCGGCCCCCAGCGGATGGCCCGGGCCCACCGGGGTTTGCAGGCCGCCGGGGCGGGCGTACAGGTTGTCGCGCAGGCCCACCAGCTCCACGGCCCAGGCGGCGTCGGCGGCCGTGAGGTGGGGCTGGTTGAGGGTGATGTTTTCGAGCACCGTGCCCGAAAACAGGTGCTGGTGCGAGAGGTTGTCGCCCACGGCCGCGGCCAGCGCCTCGGGGCCGAGGTCGGCCAGGGGCAGGCCCGCGTACACTATCTGGCCGGAATACCCGTCGAGCAGGCCCGCCAGCAGGCGCAGCAGGGTGGTTTTGCCGGCGCCGTCGGCCCCGGCCAGGGCCAGGTGATTGTCCGGCCCTAGGGTCAGCGACACGTCATCAAGGGTGGTGTGGGTGGCGTTGGGGTAGCTGTAGGAAAGGCCGCGCAGCTCCACCGCCAGGCCCGCGCCGGCCGCGCCCGCAGGCAGCAGCGCCGTGCCCGCCGGGGGCGTCACGGGTTCGAGGTCGAGCACGTGGCCGATTTTGTCGAGCGAGGTGAGGGCGTCGTACACCACGTCGAGCTTGAGCACCAGCTTTTCCACCGCCCCAATGGTGAGGATGATGACGATTTCGGCGGCCACGAACTGGCCGATGTTAATCTGCTTTTCAATCAGAAGCCAGCACCCAATGCCCAGCAGCGACGCGGTGACCAGCGTTTTGAACACCACGAACCCCCACGACTGCGTGAGCAGCACCCGGAAGTGGGCCGCGCGGGCCCCGAGGTAGCCGTTCAGCAGGTCGTCGGTGCGGCCCAGGGCCAGGCCCTGGCGGGGCGGCAGCCGGAAGCTGCTCACGGTGCGGGCCACGTCTTCGAGCCAGGCCACCACGCGGTATTTGTACTGGCTTTCGGTGATGCTGGTGCTCAGGCCTTTGGGGCCGGTGAGGGCTATCAGGCCGTACAGCACCAGCACCAGCGTGAGGCCAAAGGCGATGAAGATGGGGTGGTAGAACGAGAGCAGCAGCAAGCCAAACAGTATCTGGAGGGCGGCGGCCGAAAACTCAATCAGCAGCGTGGCCAGGCCTTTCTGCAGCGTCGGCACGTCGAGCAGGCGGTTCATGAGCTCGGGCAGGTACTCGCCTTCCAAGGCCTCGGCGCGCACCTTGGGCAGGCGCACGGCAAAGTCGAGGGCCACGCGCGCCATCAGGCGCTGCTGCATGTACTCCACCAGCGTCACCTGCATGATTTGCAGGCCGCCCACCAGCAGCGTGCCCAGCACAATGAGCCCGATGAGCACCACCAGCGAGGTGCTCACGGCCCCGCTGCTCACGAAGCCAATCACCGATTGCACCCCCAGCGGCAGGCTCAGGCTGATGACCCCGGCCAGCGCCGCGTACACGTAGAGGTAGACAATGTCGGTGCGCTCGGCCGCGAAGAGGCGGAACAGGCGCTGCATTGGGGTGAGGGAATGAGAAGAAGCCATAGCAGTACGTGGGTATTGAATCAGTTAAGCCAGCGCCGCAAAGGCCAGCTGGGTCAGAAAAGCCGGCACCTGGTCGGCGCCGTCGCTGAGCGAGGGCAGGTGCTGGGCAAAAAAGTGCTGCTTGCGCGCCGATTCCAGCAGCGTGCTCACCAGGGCGTGCGGGTGGGCGTAGCGCGCGTTCACGGCCTGCACCAGGGCCACCAGCTCGGCCACCAGCTGCTTGTATTCCTGAAACAGCCCGGCCCGGTTGTCGGCGTCCACTTCCTTGGTGAGGTAGGCCTTGCTGGCCTCGGCCACCACCACGCGGTAGAGGGCGGCCTCGTCGAAATCGGGCGTGGCGGGGTCGTCCACGCTGGCCTCGCACACGGCCGCCAGGGCCAGGCGCAGGCGCTGCTGCGGGTCGGCCACATTGTGCAGGGCCACCCGCACCCGGAAGCGCAGCCAGGCCCAGTGCCAGCTCACGAGGTAGGTGAGCAGGCGGTGCTTGTTTTCGAAGTAGCGGTAGAGCGAGGCCTCGGTCGAGCCCATGGCCGCGGCCAGCTTCTTAAAAGTGAAGGCCTCAAAGCCGATGTCGTCGAGCAGGCGGACGCTCTCAGCCAGCAGGCGGCGGCCCAAATCGGTGGCCTGCGGGTCGCGCAGGTACAGGTGCTGGTTGAGGTCGGGGCGAAGGGTGGGAAGCATTGGAAACAGCGTTTGTACTGCAAAATTCCGGCGCCCGGACAGCCGATGAAAGCAATACTATCATTTTTAATAGCGATTTAATCCTAGTTTAAGAGGGGTTTAATCTCGGCGGTAGCCAGCGGGGCGGGAACGGGGAGGGGCACCGCCGCGCCGGGGTATTTATGGCTAATTTTGCCCGGCTTTCCGTAGTAGCGGAAGTCTGTTTTTTGCTTCCATGACCCCATTCCCTTCGCTGCGACTTCCGCTTCGGTGGCTGGTGGCCGGCGTGCTGCTCGCTCAGCCTGCCTTGGCCCAAACGCCCGCCAAGCCCCGGCCCGCTGCCCCGCCCGCCGCGGCGGACCCCGCCGCGCGCTACCGCAGCGGCAAGGCCCAGCTCGACCAAGGCAACTACGCCGCGGCCGTGGCCCTGCTGGAGCCGCTGGCCCAGCCCGGCGCCCGCTTCGCCCGCGCCGCCGACGCGGCGTACCTCGGCGCCGTGGCCTACGCCCGCCTCAAGCAGTGGCCCGAAACCGAGCAGCTGCTCAACCTGCTGCGCACCGAGTACCCCGCGTACCCCAACCTGCCCGACGCGCTGCTGCTACAGGGCCAAGCCTCCTTCGAGCAGGAGGACTACGACACCGCCCTCAAAACCCTGGCCCAGCTGCCGGCCGACAAGTTTGTGCCCGAGCGCGAGGCCATGAAGGCCACCTATCTGCCCCGCATCAAGGAGCGCAGCACCTGGCAGCGCAACCTGCGCCGCTACCCCGACGATGCCGCCCTGGCCCGCGCCTACGCCGACAACCTCGTCGTCGGCGGCACCTTCACCGAGGCCGACCGCCCGCAGCTCGACGCCCTGGTGGCGCGCTTCAACCTCGACCGCACCCGCTACACGCCGCGCCCCCGCGCCGTGGTGGCCAAAAAAGCCAGCTACAACGTGGCCGTGCTGCTGCCCTTCGAGCTAAGCGACCCCAGCTGGCAAACCGTCCGGAAAAACCAGTTCGTGACCGACCTCTACGCCGGCCTCCGCCTGGCCCAGGACAGCCTGCAGCGTGCTGGTCACCCCGTCCAGCTCTTCGCCTACGACACTGGGGCCGACACCCTCACGCTCAAGCAGGTGCTGGCCCTGCCCGAGCTGGCCGGCATGGACTTGCTCATCGGGCCGGTGTATAAGTCGGGTGCCAAGCTGCTGGGCCGCTACGCCCGCGAGCACCAGATTGTGTGCGTCAACCCGCTGTCGCAGGACGCGGATTTGGTGCTGAACAACCCCTGGCATTACCTGTTTGCGCCCAGCACGGCCACGCAGGGCCGGGTGGCGGCCCAGTTTGCGCTCAATGCCTTTGGGGCCGGGCGCCCCGGGGTGGTGCTGCACGAAGACAGCAAGGACGACGCCGCCTTTGCCAATTCCTACAAAGCCGCCTACGAAGCCGACGGCGGCAAAATCGGCACGCTGCGCCGCTTCAACCCCGACGTGGACGAAAGCCTGACCGCCGCCTTCACCGGCCTCGACCTGGCCGGCGCCAGCCACCTGGTGGTGTTTTCCGACAACCGCCGCGTGGGGCCCGCCGCGTTCAAACAGTGGCAGCAGCTGCCCGCTGCCACGCGCCCGGCCCTGCTGTGCCCCGGCTCGTGGCTCGACAACGCCCGCCTCGACGTGTCGCAGCTGGCCGCCCCCGGCGTGTACATGCTGCAGCCCAAGTACTACGACGAGCAGGGGCCGGGCTTCCGCCGGTTTCGGCAGCTCTACCTGCAGCGCCAGCATCTGCCGCCCTCGCTCTTTGCCAGCCAGGGTTTCGAGCTGCTGCTGTACTTCGGCACGGCGCTGTTCCAGTACGGCCCCGCTTTCCAGACCAATCTCGCCAATGCCGGGGCCACGCCCGGGGCCATTTTTGAAGGCCAGAACTACGCCGGCGGGGCCCACGACAACCAGACGGTGCCCATCGTCAAGCTCAGCAACCTGGAGCTGCAGGTGCTTCGGTAGAACCTTGAAATCGGCGTAATTGACGACCGTCGTGCTGAGCGCAGTCGACGCATCTCTCCCGCGCAAGTGATGATTCCCGCTGCACGCGAGGTGCTTCGGCGGCGCTCAGCACGACCGTAATTTTTAAACCTAAGACTCAGTAATGCTTAACCTTACCACCTCCGCTGCCCTTTTCGAACGTGCCAAAACCCTTATTCCCGGCGGGGTCAATTCGCCGGTGCGCGCTTTCCGCTCGGTGGGGGGCTCGCCGGTGTTCATGCAAAGCGCCCACGGTGCCTGGCTGACGGACGTGGACGGCAACCGCTACGTGGATTTCATCAACTCCTGGGGCCCCATGATTTTGGGCCACGCCCCGCAGGTGGTGCTCGATGCCGTGGCCAAGGCGCTGCCGCACTCGCTCAGCTTCGGCGCGCCCACCCACCGCGAGGTGGACATGGCCGAGCTGATTCAGAAAATGGTGCCCAGCATCGAGAAAGTGCGCCTCGTGAACTCCGGCACCGAGGCCTGCATGTCGGCCATTCGGGCGGCGCGCGGCTACACGGGCCGCGCCAAAATCATCAAGTTTGAAGGCTGCTACCACGGCCACGGCGACGCCTTCCTCATTGCGGCCGGCAGCGGCGCCCTCACCGCCGGCGAGCCCGACTCGGCCGGCGTGACCCGTGGCGTGGCCCAGGACACGCTTACCGCGCCTTACAACGACCTGCCCGCCGTGGAAGCCCTCATAGCCGCCAACCCCGGCGAGGTGGCCGCGCTCATTTTGGAGCCGGTGGTGGGCAACATGGGCCTCGTGGCCCCGGCCGAAGGCTTCCTGCAAGCCCTGCGTGCCCTGTGCACCGAGCACGGCATTGTGCTCATTTTCGATGAAGTGATGACTGGGTTCCGCCTCGCGCAGGGCGGCGCGCAGGAGCTCTACGGCATCAGGCCCGACATGACCACGCTGGGCAAAATCATCGGCGGCGGCCTGCCCGTGGGCGCCTACGGCGGCCGCGAAGACATCATGAACTGCGTAGCGCCCGCCGGCAAGGTGTACCAGGCCGGCACGCTTTCCGGCAACCCCATGGCCACGGCCGCGGGCATGGCCCAGCTTCGCTACCTGCACGAGCACCCCGAACTGTACACTGCCCTCGACGCCAGCACCGCCCGCCTCGCCGACGGCACCCGCCAGATTGCCGCCGAACTGGGCCTGAACTATACCGTGAACCGTGTGGGCTCCATGTTCAGCCTGTTTTTCACTTCCGAGCCCGTCACCAACCTCGACGACGCCAAAAAGTGCGACACGGCTGCGTTCGGCCGCTATTTCCACGCCATGCTGGAGCGCGGCATCTACCTGGCGCCGTCGCAGTTCGAGGCCCTGTTCGTGTCCACGGCCATCACCGACGAGCTGGTGGAAATGTACCTGACGGCCTGCCGCGAGTCGTTGGTGGAAGCACACGGCTTGTAGGCCGGCATTGGTTTTCGCGCAAAATAGGTGCCGGCCGACCGACGTTGATGTGGCCGCCCGGCACCTATTTTCGCTTCGATTACCCGTGCGCTGAATTAATCAGCGACCTTTGCTCCATGGTAAAACAGCTTTTTCTAGCCCTGCTGCTACTTCTCGGGCCGCTGGCCCACGCCGAAACGCCGGCCCAGGCCAACAAGCGGCTTTTCGATAAAACCATCGACGAGCTGAACTTCCGGACCATGGAAACGGTGTACGACAAGTCGTTCACCCGCGGCAAGTTTCCACTCACGCTGCGCACCGCCGCCGCCCGCCGGCAGTTCGACGGCTTCGGCACCAACACGGCGCTCAAGCAGCTGTTTATGAACTACAACGGCGTGGCCGAGCGCTACAAAAACCGTTTCGGCAACGGCCCCATGACGCTGGCCGAGTTTGAGAAACAGCTCAAGTCGGTGCTGCTGGACAAGAACTTTGAGTTCTTCATTCACAACCTGCCGCGCGACGAGCGGGTGGCCCTCATTCGGGCCGAGCAGCGCCTCATTCAGCAGGCCAGCGCCCAGTTCAACGCCTCGGGCTCGGAAGAAACCGCGGCCGTGCCCCCCGCCGATGCCGACGCCCAGCCCGAAGCCCCCGTGGCGGCCCCCCTCACCACCCACGACGCCGATGGCCAGGAAGCTGCCCCGGTCGCTTCGTCCGACGAAGCCCCGCTCAGCAGCGCGCCGGTGGGGGGCACGGAAGCGCCCGGCGCCGCGCCGCGCCACGACTGGGTCGACTATTTCACGCTATTGCTCAGCCTCGGCAGCTTTCTGACCCTGCTGTACCTCACCACCAGCGTGCTGCCGGGCATGAGCCGCCGCATCAACAACCTGGCGGCCGACCCCGAGCCGGAGCCCGAGCCCCGCAGCATCGTGAGCCGCCTGCGCCCCACCCAGTCGCGAGGCCTGCGCGAAGACAGCTACGAAGACGATGACGACTTCGAGCCCACCGAGCCCGCCCGCCACCACGACGACGACTAGCGCCGCCCGGCCCCATTTTCTGCACCCCGTTTCTCAACCCCATGATTTTAACTGACCAGCAAATCCTCGCGGAAATCGAAAAAGGCACCATCGTCATCGAACCCTACGACCGCAGCTGCCTGGGCACCAATTCCTACGACGTGCACCTGGGCCCGTACCTGGCCACTTACCGCGACGAGGTGCTGGACGCGCGCAAGCACAACGAAATCGACACGTTTGAAATCCCGGAAGAAGGCTACGTGTTGCAGCCCGGCAAGCTCTATCTGGGCGTGACACAGGAATACACCGAAACCCACGCCACCGTGCCCTTCCTCGAAGGCAAGAGCAGCGTGGGCCGCCTCGGCATCGACATTCACGCCACCGCCGGCAAGGGCGACGTGGGTTTCTGCAACTACTGGACCCTGGAAATCAGCGTGTCGATGCCGGTGCGCGTGTACCGCCACATGCCCATTGGCCAGCTGATTTATTTCACGGTGCAGGGCGACGTCAACAACTATTACAACCGCAAGCAGAACGCCAAATACAACGAGCGGACCGACAAACCGGTGGAGTCGATGATGTGGAAAAATAACTGGTAGCATATTCGGCGCGCCCTATGTGCGCCGGCCGATTCCGAACCGTTCGGGCTTTTCCTGCGTTTAAATGAGCAACTGAGCCGCCTTTCCTCTGGCCCGGTCCTTGCGTAAGTGTGCACCAAAACCCCACGACGATGACGACGAAATCAGCATTTGCTTCCCTGCTGCTGGCGCTGATGGCCGGCACCGCTTCTGCCCAGCAAGCCTCCCGCGCTACCACCGTGGAGCCCCAGGATAAAACCCAATCTTCGCCGCGCCTCAACCCGGTGCAGGTGCGGGCCGACCGCCTGAGCAACCAGATGGTGCGCGACCTGCGCCTCAACAATTACCAGGCCGCCAAGCTGCGCGCTGTGAACGCCGACAAAATCGCCAAGATGGCGGCCATCGAGCGCAAAAATGCCGGCAACCCCAGCCTCATCGATGCCGAGTGCAACGGCGTGTGCAAGGAGCGCGACAAGGAACTGCAGGCTTTTCTCAGCAACGACCAGTACAGCAGCTATTTCGGCTCGCGTGCCACGTACTACAAGTACGACAAGGACTACGCCGCCCAGTCGGCCAGCATCCTGCTCACCAACTCGGTGCAGAACCCAGCCCCGGCCCGGGCCAACGACGCCACCATTGCGCCCACCAGCACCAAGCCCGTCAACCGGCCGGCCGGCAACCTGGGCCGCAACGCCCGGTAAAAGTTACCCTACTTGACACACAAAAGCCCCGCCGGAATATTCCGACGGGGCTTTTTAGCGTCTGGGCGGGCCGGAAACCTCTGGCTATTGGCCTTGTTCCTGCTTGTCGAGGTACTCCGACAGCTCTTTGCAAAGGGCACGCATCTTAGCCGCCATTTCCTTGTCGTCGGTGGCCGTTACGATGTTCTCGGCCATGGAGCCGATGTTGTCGACCACGAAGCGCTTCATCTCGTCAACGGGCATGTCCTTAGTCCAGAGGTCAATTTTCATGGTGCCCACCTGTTCCCGGTCCCACAGCGCAATGTTGATGGCTTTGGCAAAGTGAATGTCCGGGCCCGCGTCGGTAGCCGACCAACTGATGGCCTCAGGTACTTTATTGTCGTCCAGCGCAATGCTGAAGCGGATTTCTGATTTTTTCATGTTTGGTAAAAATGTGTCATCCTGAGCGGAGCGAAGGACCTCACCCTTGCCGAACGATTGGCGTTCTGACTTGAGTAGGTCCTTCGCTGCGCTCAGGATGACAGTTTTGAGGGCAAGATTTAAACGTAGTTGTTCAGCATCACCGGCATTACCAGCATGAGGATGCTCTCGTTGTCGTCGGGGGTGGTGGGCATGAGCAGGCCGGCGCGGTTGGGCGTGCTCAGTTCCAGCGTGATTTCCTCGGAGTCTATGTTCGAGAGCATTTCGAGGAGGAAGCGGGCATTGAAGCCGATTTCCATGTCTTCGCCGTCGTACTGGCAGGTGAGGGTTTCCTTGGCTTCGTTGCTGAAATCCAGGTCCTCGGCCGATACCACCAGCTCAGAGCCGGCGAGACGCAGGCGCACCTGGTGGGTGGTTTTATTGGAGTAGATGCTGATGCGGCGCACCGAGTTCAGCAGCTCTTGGCGGTTGATGACCAGCTTGTTGGGGTTGCTCACCGGAATCACGTTCTCGTAGTCCGGGTACCGCTCGTCAATCAGGCGGCACACGAGGCGCATCTGGTTGAACGAGAAGAAGGCGTTGCTTTGGTTGAACTCCATCTTCACCGGCGTGGCCTCCGAGGGCAGCGTGCCTTTCAGCAGGTTGAAGGCTTTGCGCGGGATGATGAGGTTGGCGGTTTGGCCGGCGCCCACGTCCTGGCGGCGGTAGCGGAGCAGGCGGTGCCCGTCGGTGGCCACGAAGGTCACCTGCGAGTCGGCCAGCTGCACCAGAATGCCGGTCATGGCCGGGCGCAGCTCGTCGGTGCTCACCGCGAAGATGGTTTTGTTGATGGCCCGGGCCAGCGACGAGGAGGGCATCTCAATCGGGGCCGAGCCCTTCACCACCGGCACGCGGGGGAAGTCGGCGGCGTTCTCGCCAGCCAGCTTGTAGCGGCCGTTGGCCGAGCTGATTTCGATGGTGTAAGTTTCCTCGTCCAGCGTGAAGGTCACGGGCTGGTCGGGCAGGTTCTTGAGGGTGTCGAGCAGGATGCGGGCGGGCGCGGCAATGCGGCCGGTGTCGCGGGCCTCCACGGGCAGCTCCGTAATCATGCTCGTCTCCAGGTCAGAGGCGGTGATGGTGAGCTTACCGGCCTCAATCTCAAAGAGAAAGTTCTCCAGAATGGGCACCACGGGGTTGTTCGTAACCACGCCGTTGATGCTTTGCAGCTGCTTGAGCAGCGCGGAGGAAGAGACGATGAATTTCATGGTGCGAGGCTAAGGCTGGGAGTAAGGGAGGGCAAAGATAGGGGGTGCGGTTGGGCTTTGGAAGGGGCGCGATGAGGCATTCAGAGTTTCATCCGCTCTAATACTATCTTAGCAACTCCATAAAACTTAAAAGCAATCCACATAATAGAATGGACCCTCACGAATTTGAAAGAGAAGTACTGCGCATTGCATCTCATATTTGGGCTGATGCCGAAAATGGCGGGTCTCTAATGGTAGATGGGCAAGAAAGAGATGGCGTTTATATAACGTCAGATACTGTACATCTGATTGAATGCACTACGTCTAGAACAAAAGAAAAAGCCGTAAAAGATGTAGGCAAGTTGTCAAAACTGACAAAGCAAATGCAGCGTTCATATCCTGATAAGGCTGTAAAGGGATGGTTTATTACTAAAGATGAACTTACTGCTGACCAAAGAACTGAAGTTACAAGTAATGGTTATTTAGTAGTTGGAATGTCTTTCAATCGGTTTCAAGCCAGGCTTATAGATGCAAGTTTGTATTTTTCTTGTAGAAACGATTATGCATTTGGTAGTGTAAGAGACCCTAAAACAGGAGATAATAATTACAAAGGCCCCTTCGTTCATATTGATTTGATTGAAAAGTCATCAAGCGGAGCCTTATGGTCTTTTACAAATATTGTTGACTCGTTAGGTAACGGAGTAAAAATTGTGGTGCAAGGTCATTATGGTGTTGGAAAAAGTATGTCTTTAAGAGAGATATATAAAGTTTTTATGGTTAATTATAAAAATAATAACACATCGAAATTTTGTATTTATTTAAATCTTAGAGACCATCATGGACAAACCAATCCTGTTGAGGCCATTGAGCGGCACGCTCGCAATATAGGTTTTAGCCATCCTTCACATTTGGTTAGAGCTTGGCGTGCAGGGTATTGCTCAATTATTCTTGATGGTTTCGATGAGATTGCTGCGCTAGGTTGGGCGGATAAAATATCTAAGCTCAAGGAAATTAGATATAATTCAGTACAACTAATCAGAGAGTTTGTAAAAAATACTCCTTCAAGTAGTGGCGTGCTTGTTGCTGGGAGAATTAACTTTTTTGACTCTTTAGAAGAATGCAAAGCTTCCTTCTCATTGAATTCAGAAGCTAGGATACTCTCTATTGGCGATTTTAGCGAGGCTCAAATTGAAGATTACTTAAAAAAGAATAAGATTTCAGGCGAAATTCCCGACTGGGTACCGTCGAGGCCTTTATTGCTTGGCTACTTAGTAGCCAAAGGAATATTATCAAATGTGCTGCAAGGCGAAACAGGGTTTTCTCCAGCAGAGGGTTGGGACTTTCTTTTAGATGAAGTGACGAAAAGAGAGTCAGATATTGAAGCTGGATTGATTGGCTCAACTATTCGAAGCTTAATAGAAGGTCTTGCTTCTTACGCTAGGAGATTTCAGTCGGGTTTAGGACCTATTTACCAGAAGGATTTAGAAGACGTATTTTTCGAAAAATGTGGTTACAAGCCAGATGACCGTGCCCTTGTGCTACTTCAACGCCTGCCTGGATTAGGTCCGCTTGACCAGCAAGATGGCTCAAGATATTTCATTGATAATACTTTTGCAGAAGTAGCGAAAGCCGGTGAAATAGCAAGATTTGTAACAGACCCCTACAATACTCCAAACTCATATGACCCAAGGAACTGGCAAGAATCATTAGATGAGCTAGCAATACAAGTGCTTGCTAATAAACTGACAGGTGAAAAATTGGGTTTGCTTGAGGAGGCAGTAATTGTTGCGAAAAGCAATGGTGCTGACGTGTTATCGGCTGATATAATTTCTTGTCTGAATTACCGAGGTAATATATGGAACAGAAATAATTTTATCGCTAGTAATGTAGTTATTCCTTCATTCGATTTGAAGCCTTGTAAAGGATGGAATAACATTACTTTCAAGGATATCATCTTTAAAAGATTATATATTGACGTGGATTCTGTAGGGGATTTACTTCCAAGTTTCGAATCATGCATAATCGGTGAGGTAGTTGGCTGCTTTAGTGAAGCTACTCTGCCACAAGGGATTTTTAATGACTGTCTATTTGATAAGTTTGAGGAAAAGTTGGAAACTACCTCAGCACTTCTGGATTTGGAATTGCCTACCGCTGTAAAAGTCGGATTAACAATCTTAAAGAAACTTTACTTACAGTCAGGAGGTGGTCGCCAAGAAAACGCCTTTTTTAGAGGCCTAAGCCCTAACGACCAACGTTATGTTGCTGATGTTTTAAAAGTTCTTAAGCAGGAGGAATTTACGCTTGAATCAAGCAGTAATAGCAAAGTGTGGCTACCGATTAGGAGCAAAACAGAGCGTGTAAAAACTGTGCTTTGGAGCAGGTCTTTAAAAGACCCGCTTATGGTGCGGTTATCAAAAATTTAGCAGCATTGCGTGAGAATCTTATTTCGTGAAAAGCCATTGTTTAAAATTGAGATTCTTACACAAGAAAAAATGAACTCGTAATCGCTCTCAATTGCTAAACCCCGCATATCGACGCTTGCGGCGCCACGCCCGCACGGCCCCAAACACGCCTAGCAGCGCCAGCGGCGCCCCAATGTTCAGCAGCTGCCAGCTGCGGCGCTGCTCAGCTAATTTCACTTTATCCAGCGGACGCAGGGTGATTTGCTTGCCGCGCACGGCGATGAGGCCGGTTTCGTCGAGCAGGTAGTCAGTGGCGTTGAGGACCAGCTCGCGGTTGGCGAATTCGGTGTTGGCGAGGCGGTCAAAGCCCAAGCGGTAGGGGTTGCCGGTTTTGGGGTCGATGTCGGAGCGGATAAAGTCGCCATCGGACACGACTAGGATTTTGCTAGGCTTGGCGTTGGCCGGCTTTTCGGGCTGGAATTGCAGGGTGCCGGGCCGTGCACGGTTGGCAAAGAGCGAGGTGAACTGGCCTTCGAGCAAATACGCCACCGGCTGAAAGCCCTTCTGGTAGAGCTTGGGGTTGGGCTCTAGGCGGGCGTCGTTGAAGTTGATGGGCACCGGGGCGGGCAGCACGCGGGTGTAGCGCGAGGTGGTCATCAGGGCGGTTTTGCGGATGCCGGTGGCCTTCACCGTGTCCAGGTTGCCAACGAACTTCAGGTACACCGCGTCGAGGTTGCGGGTGATGGGGTGGGGGCTGAACTTGTTGATGAGCGGGTAGAGCTGCCAGGGCATGGGCTCGATTTTGGGCTTGTTGCCGTCCATGCCGGTCACCAGCGGAATCTGGCCGCTGTTCAGGTCGAGCAGCAGGTTCTGGTTCAGGCGCAGGCCGTACTTGAAGAACAGGTCGTCGAGGTTGAGATTGTAAGGCGTGGCCAGGGCTACGCCGTTGCGGCTCACGCTGTCGAGGTCCACCCGTAGCGCATCGATGAAAAACAGGGCCCGGCCGCCGTTGGTGATGAACTGGTCGAGCTTGAACTTCTCGTCCTCGGTGTAGGGCGTTTTGGGTTGGGCCACTACCACAGCATCGAGCGCGCTGAGGTCCTTCACCTTGCTCAGCGTCACGCGAAACACGTCGTACTGCTGCTGCCAGGTGCCAAGGATGTCGCCGGCCTGCGCGTTGGTGAGTTCACCGTGGCCTTCCACCACACCGATGCGCTTGCGCAGGGCCGGCACCAGCGTGCGGATGGTACTGGCCAGCTCATATTCCAGCCCTTCAATGCTTTGGTTGAGGCGCACGTCGGCGGGGGCGGCCTGGTTGCCGCGCAGCAACAGCACGTTACGGTCTTTGCCGCCCACGCTCACCACCGCCCAGGGAAAGATGATTTTCTCGACGCGCTTACCGTTTTCGGTGGCGCCGAGGTTGGTGGGTTTCAGTCCCTTTTTGAAGAGGGTGGTGTAAAAGGCGTTGCGCGCCGCCTCGGTGCCGCCCGCGCTGGGGTCGATGAAAATGTAGTTCAGATTGGCCCCGCCGTACACCTGAAACTCGTTCAGCGTTTCGCGCACGCCCTGCTCCAGGCGGCGGAAAGCTGGCGGAAAATCGCCGGTGAGGTAGACCGTGATGGTGACCGGCTGCTTCAGGTCGCGCAGCAGCTTCTTGGTCGCGTCGGACATGGTGTAGCGCTTTTCCTCGGTCAAGTCGACGCGAAAAAAGAACCGCTGCGCAATGAAATTGAACAACAGCAGCCCGCCCAGTACGGCGGCAAACGCCAACAGGTCGCGCTGTTTGCGCGAAGCAGGAACGGGGGCCGTGGCCGGCGAATTAGTCAACGTATTTTCCATTACCAATTGCGGCTCCGTAACACCAGCCGCGTGGCCTGCAACGCCACCGCAACCACACTGAAGAAATACACCACGTCGCGCGAGTCAATCAGGCCCTTGCTCAGGTCGCGGTAGTGGGCCGCAATGCCCAGCTGGCTGATGTAATAAGCCGGGCTGCCCTCCAACACCGAAGCCAGCGAGTCGAAGCCTGAGTAAATCAGAAAGCACCCCACCACCGCCACCAGAAACGCAATAATCTGGTCGCGGGTAAGGGCCGAAGCCAGGATGCCGATGGCCGCAAACACCGCTGCCAGCAGCGCCAGGCCCAGATACGAGCCCACCGTGGCGGCCGAGTCGATGTTGCCCTCGGGGCTGCCCAGCTTGTACACCGAGAAGTAGTAGAGCAGCGTCGGAATCAGGGCCAGCAACGCCAGTAGCAAACAAGCCAGGTATTTGCCGCCGATAATCTGGCCATCGGTGAGCGGGCGCGTCAGGAGCAGTTCAATGGTGCCGGCCTTTTTCTCCTCGGCGAAGGTGCGCATGGTAATGGCCGGAATGAGAAACAGGAAAATCCACGGGGCCAGATTAAACAGCGTCTGCAGGTCGGCGTAACCGTAGTCGAGCACGCTGCTATCGGGAAATACCCAAACGAACAGGCCTGTCGCAATCAGGAAAACCCCCAGCACCACGTAGGCCACGGGGGAGTTCAGGAAGGCGTTGAATTCTTTTTGAAGGATGGTAAGCATTTATTCTCGTTTGTCATCCTGAGCGCAGCGAAGGACCTTATCACGTCCGCCTCGCCTCAATGATGTCGGCTGAATCTAATGATTTACTGCAAGCTGTTCAGTTGTCAGAAGGTCCTTCGCTGCGCTCAGGATGACAAATGATTTATTCGTTCTTACTTCGTCAGTTCCCCAAACACCTCTTCCAGGCTCTGGTGCTCCTGCCGCAGCCCCAGCAGTATCCAGCCTTCCTGGCCCGCCAGGCGCGACACGGCCGCGCGCACGTCCACGCCCGGGGCGGTGCGTAGCAGCACCACGCCACCCGGCGCGGCTTCCACGTGGCGCACGCCCGGCAGCTGCGCCAGCTTGGCAGAATCCACGGCGCCTTCGAATTCGGCGCGCACCACCGTTTCGCCAGCGGCGCGGGCGGCTAGTTCGGCCACCGGGCTGTCGGCCACCAGCTTGCCCCGGCTGATGATGAGCACGCGCGAGCATAGCGCCGTGACTTCGGGCAGGATGTGGGTGCTGAAAATGACGGTTTTGTCCTCGCCCACTTCCCGAATGAGCTGGCGGATTTCCAGAATCTGGTTGGGGTCGAGGCCGGTGGTGGGCTCGTCGAGGATGAGCACGTCGGGGTCGTGGATGAGGGCCTGGGCCAGGCCCACGCGCTGCCGGTAGCCCTTGCTGAGCGCCCCAATCTGCTTGTTCTGCTCGCGGCTCAACCCCACGCGGCGCACCAGTTCACCCACGCGGGTGCGCAGGTTTTTGCCACCGAGGCCGTGCACCGAGCCGATGAATTCGAGGTACTCGTGCACGTACATGTCGAGGTACAGCGGGTTGTGCTCGGGCAGGTAGCCCACGTGGCGCCGCACGGCCAAGCTGTCGGTCAGCACGTCGTGGCCGGCCACGCGCACGGTGCCGGCGGTGGGAGGGAGGTAGCCGGTGGCAATTTTCATGGTCGTGCTTTTGCCCGCGCCGTTTGGCCCGAGGAAACCCACAATCTCACCCTTGCCCGCCGTGAAGCTGATGTTGTCCACGGCGTTTTGGGCGCCGTAGGTTTTGGTCAGGTGCTCAATTTCTACCATTGATTGGTTTTGATTATCAAATAGAACGTCATGCTGAGCGTAGCCGAAGCATCTCGCGTGCTGTTACTAATTAATGACGTTTTATCAATTGAATTACTACCACACGCGAGATGCTTCGGCTGCGCTCAGCATGACGTTCTTTTACTTCACATTCGCCGGCCGCAGCTGGATTTCCGATATCATCGTCGTGTCCGGTGCCTCGATGGCATGCACAATGGCGTCGGCAATGGCTTCGGGCTGCATCTTGTAAGGGCTGGGCTCGGCGCCGGGCTCGTTGCCGTTGAAGTTGGTTTCCACCGAACCCGGCATCACGCACGTGACGCGGATGCCGGCCGGACGCACCTCTTTAAACAGGGCGTCCGAAAAGCCGCGCACGGCATATTTGGTGGCGCAGTAGCCGCTCATGCCGGCCGTGCCCGCCGTGGCGGCCAGCGAGGCCACGTTCACGATGTGGCCCTGGTGCTGCCGCTTCATCTGCGGCAGCACGGCGCGGGTGCACAGGAACGTGCCCAGCACGTTGGTGTCGAACATGGTTTTCCAGTCCTCCGTTTTGAAACCGTCGACTGCGCCCATGATGCCCAGACCGGCGTTGTTTACCAGGATGTGGATGTCGGGCCCCAGTTCGCGCTGCGTGTTGGTGAAAGCTTCGGCCACGGAGTGCTCGTCCTGCACATCGCAGGCAAAAAACTGAAACCGGTCGTGCACCAGCCCGGCGGGGGCCGTGCGCGCCCAGCCGGCCACGGCGGCCCCGTGCGCCAGCAAGGCCTCCACGGTGGCGCGGCCTATTCCTTTGCTTGCGCCGGTAACGATGGCGACTTTGCCGGTGAGGTCCATTTATCTTTGGGAAAAGTAAGGATGCAAATGCGCTATACGAGTTTGCGGCCGCAAGTTAGCGGCCTGGGGTGGTTTGAGGGAATGCGTGCCGCCGTCCGCAGCGCGGTGGCCGTGGGGCTGGCCGTGGGGCTGAGCACCTGCAACTCGGGGCCCGACTGCCTCAAGAGCACGGGCACCATCGTCACGCAGCAGCGGGCCGTGGATGCGGGCTTGGCCACCGTCACGGTTTTCGACAACGTGGACCTGCGCCTGGTGCAGGACGCCAAAACCTACGCCGAAGTGCGCGCCGGCGAAAACCTGATTAGCGAAATCGTGCTCACGCGCAAAGGCAATTCCCTCGAAATCAACAACACCAGCACCTGCAACTGGACCCGCAGCTACGACTCGCCCCGCGAAGTCACGCTGCACCTGCCGCGCATCACCAACGTGTTTATGCGCGGCCAGGGCAACGGCAGCACCGTGGGCGAATTCGTGCAAGACACCGTTTTCTTCCACCTCATCGGGGCCGGCGACTACGACCTCACGGTGCGGGCCAAGCAGCTGTTCCTAGACCAGTACGAGCTAGGCGACATCACCGTGCGCGGCACGACCACCGAAATGAACTTCACGCTGGGTGGCTCCGGCCGGCTGTTTGCCCAGGGCCTGACTGCCCGGCGCTGCTACTTCACGATGACGCGCGACAGCGACGGCGACGCCCGGGTGCGCGCCACCGACGCCATTGGCGGTACCGTGGCCGGCAACGGCACCCTCTACTACAGCGGCGCGCCCACCTTCACCGACATCCGCGTAACGGGTCGGGGCGGGAAAAAGGCGGAATAATTCGCCCAAATGCTTCAGTATAGCCCCGCATGCAACTGCAAAATTTTCAATTTACTTCGGGCCTGGACCAGGCTTACCCGGTGATAAAATTCGGGCTGCTGGTTCTGATGGCGTTTAGCAGTGCCATGTGGCGCGAAAGCCGCTGGCCGGTGATAATGGCTTTGGCTGCTGGCATTGGGCTGACGGCCATAGGCGCCCTATTCAAAATTGAGCACTGGACATCGGGCGATGAAATTCTGCTGGCCGGAGTTGCCTTGGTGGCGGGCAGCTACGCCTGGTGGTACCGGGTCAAGCCGCAGCGCTGCCTGCTCGACCACCTCAAGCTTGCCTGGGTAGGTGCTGCCTGCGCCTCGCTGGCGTTTCTGGCAGTTTATCCGCCCATGATACGGCCGCTGGCCGGCCTAGCCGAAGCGCTGTTTTGGGCCATGGCGTTGCTCTTTGTGTACGAGCGGTGGATGCGGAAGCCCAAGCCAGCGGCGCCCGACGCTTGAGCTTACAAATCACCCAGCTGCGGCCGAATCAGCAATTCCTCCACCACGGCGTGGGGCGAGAGCGAGTACGTGCCAAACACGGCCTCGGCCACGTCTTCGGACTGCACGAACCGCTCGGCGGGCAGGTCTACGCCGGCCCAGCTGGCCGTGAGGGTGGGGCCGGGCAGCACGGCCGTGACGCGCACGCCGCTGGGCTTGAGCTCTTCGCGCAGGTTTTTGGTGAAGCCCAGCAGGGCGTGCTTGGCGATGCCGTAGGAGCCGCCGTTGGGGTAGGCCGTGATGCTGGCCGTGGAACAGATGGTGAAAATGTGCCCCCGGCCCTGGGCAACGAAACCCGGCAGCAGGGGCAGGGTCACGTCGTAGGCGCTGAGCAGGTTCACGGCCAGCATCTGGCGCAGCTGCGAGCCGTCGGCGGGCTCGTCCTGCAGGCGGCCGGGCACGAAGGCCCCGGCATTGTTCACCAGCACCTCCACGGGCAGGCCCAGGCCCAGTACAAACGCGGCAAAGCGCGCGCAGTCGGCGGCGAGGCTGAGGTCGGCGGGAAAGGTGTGCAAGGTGGCGCCGGGAATAGCGGCGGTTAGCTCGGCGGTGAGGGCCGCTAAGTCGTCGGCCGAGCGCGCGCAGGTGGCCACCGGATACCCGGCCCGCAGAAAGCGCGACACGACGGCGCGGCCAATACCTTTGCTGCCGCCGGTCACGACAATTAATTTTTCGGTTGCTTCCACTTTCTTCTCCTGATTTTACGTAAAGTCCCGCGGCGCTTCATACGTCTTGCTCCGCAACACCGGGCCCCAAACTTCGGTTTTAATTCTCACCCCACCTCATGCTAACAACTTTCGGCTCGTTCGTCCTCTTTCTGCGCGGCATGGTCACGCGCACCGAGCGGTTCCGCGTCCTCTGGAATCGCACCATCGACGAAGCCATCCTCATCGGGGTCGATTCTGTGGTCATCGTTTCCATCGTGTCGGCCTTCATCGGCGCCGTTACCTGCGTCCAAATTGCCTACAACCTCACCAACCCGCTCATTCCGCAGTCCACCATCGGCTACATGGTGCGCGAAATGACCATTCTGGAACTCGCGCCCACCATCACCAGCATCGTGCTGGCCGGCAAGGTAGGTTCCAGCATCGCCGGCGGCCTGGGCACCATGCGCATCACCGAGCAGATTTCGGCCCTGGAGGTAATGGGCATCAATTCGACTTCGTACTTGGTGCTGCCGCGCATTCTGGCGGCCGTCCTCATGTTTCCGCTGCTGGTCATCATGGCCATGCTGCTGTCCATTCTGGGCGGCTACCTGGCCGGCACGCTCACCGGCGTGATGACGGCCCAGGATTACGTGGAAGGCATTCGCACCGATTTCATTCCCTACAACATCCTGTTTGCCCTCATCAAGGCCGTGGTGTTTGCCTTCCTCGTGTCGGGCATCTCGTCGTTTAAGGGCTATTACACCACCGGCGGCGCCCTCGAAGTGGGCGCGGCCAGCACCGGCGCCGTCACCAACTCCATCATCGCCATCCTGATTGCCGACTTCGCCCTGGCGGCCCTGCTGCTCTGATTGGTTGTCAGTTGCTGGTTGTCAGTTGTCAGCATTGGCAATGCGCAACCAGCACGAACTGCCAACTGACAACCAACAACTGACAACTATCATGATTGAAGTATCCAATATCGAAAAGTCCTTCAACGGCACGCCTGTGCTGAAAGGCATTTCGTGCGTGTTCGAATCGGGCAAGTGCAACCTGCTGCTCGGCGGCTCGGGCACCGGCAAAAGCGTGCTCCTGCAGTGCATCGTGGGCCTGATGAAGCCCGACATCGGCTCCATCACTTTCGACGGCACCGTGTACACCAACAGCAAGATTGACATCCGGCAGGAAATCCGGCGCAAAATCGGGATGCTGTTCCAGGGCTCGGCCCTGTTCGACTCCATGACCGTGGCCCAGAACGTGGAATTCCCGCTGCAGATGCTGACGCCCGAAATGAGCCCCGAAGAGCGCCGCGAGCGGGTCGAGTTCTGCCTCAAGCGCGTGGGCCTCGAAAACGCCGGCAACAAGATGCCCGCCGAGATTTCGGGCGGCATGAAAAAGCGCGTGGGCATTGCCCGCGCCATCGCGCCGCAGTGTACCTACCTGTTTTGCGACGAGCCCAACTCCGGCCTCGACCCCGCCACCAGCATCAAGATTGACGAGCTGATTCACGAAATCACGCACGAATACAACATCACCACCGTCATCGTGACCCACGACATGAACTCGGTGATTGAAATCGGCGAGCACATCATCTTCCTGCACCAGGGCAAAAAGCTCTGGGACGGCACCAAGGACGAAATCCTCAACGCCACCGTGCCCGAGCTCAAAGAGTTCATCTTCAGCAGTAGCTTGGTGCGCGCCGCCAAACGCATCGACGAAGAAACCGAAGGTGGCATGGCCGCTTTCACCGAAGAAAGCGAAGCCGGCGGCGGAATCTAGCATTAAGCAAAACACTACCCCGAAGCTCTGCTTCGGGGTAGTGTTTTATTAGCCTATGCCTGCAGCAACTGCAAGTGCCCCAGGTGGTGCCGGCCGTGCCAGGCATAGAGCGCCAGCGTCTGGTCAAGCGTCAAAGTGCGTTGGTTGCCGGGGTGGTAAAAAGTGCGTTGCCATTGCTCTTCGGTGAGGTGGTGCAGCAGCGTCACAAACCGCGAATGCAGCGCCTCCAGCAAGGTGAGCGACACGGTGATGGGCGTGGCCGCCACGTCTGGTAGTTCGGCCCAGGCCGCTTCCTCGTAAGGTTTAATGGTGGGATTGTCCTCGGTCAGCGCCAGCCGGAACCGCACGTAGGCGTTCAGGTGCGAGTCGGCTACGTGGTGTATCACCTGACGGCCATTCCAACCGCCGGGGCGGTAGGGGCGCTCCAGGCCCACGCCGCCCACGGCCTTGGCGGCCGCCGTGAGCTGGGCCGGCAGGTCGGCAATTTGCTGAATAAGGGCCGTGCGCTCGGCGGCGGTCAGGGGGCCGTTGGGTAGCTGCGGCCGCCCAACGGGGTACTTCAGAGAGTCTTCGGATGCATTCATGTTGGCAAAGAAAGCAAAAGCGCCGCCTCTGGGTGAGGCGGCGCTTTTACTTGTGATAAAATCGACGGCTTAAGACTTAGCCGTTGCGCTTGTTGAGTTCGTCGCGGATTTTGGCCGCTTTTTCATAATCTTCTTTTTCAAGCGCCTGGGCCAGCATTTTGGTCAGTTCGTCCAACGACACCTGGCCGCTGGGCTCGCGCGGCTCGGGCTGGGCCCGGCTGGGCCGCGGGGCGTCCGAATCGTCGTCCTCGTCGTCTTCGTCCTCGTCTTCCTCCACCTCGCTTTCGGCCTCGTCGAGGTCAGAAAGAATGATGCCGGCCTCGCTCAGCACGCTTTCCACGGTGTAGATGGGCACGCCGAAGCGCAGGCCGATGGCAATGGCATCGGAGGGCCGGGCGTCGATGTCGAACGTGGTGGCGCCGTCGGAGCACACGATGCGCGAATAGAACACGCCTTCCTTCAAATCGGAAATCACCACTTCCAGAATCACCACGTGCACGTGCTCGGCAAAGGACTTGAACAAGTCGTGCGTGAGCGGGCGGTTGGGGCTGATTTTTTCGATTTGGATGGCAATGCTCTGGGCCTCGAACATGCCGATGATGATGGGCAGGCGGCGGTTGCCGCCCTTCTCGCCCAGAATCAGCGCGAAGGAGCCAGACTGCGACTGGCTGGACGACAGGCCCAGAATTTCAAGCTGGATTTTTTTCAAGGGAATGGGTACTGTGTGTCTTGGGTGGCTTGGGAAGGATGGGCAGGGCCCGGCCGCGGCCGGTGGGCAGGATGTACGTGCAAATAAAGAAAAGTCCCGGCATCTGCCGCCAAATCCTGCCCGGTAATACGGGATTACCGAAAAAAGATTGGGGGCTTAAGCCCCGGCATTCTTGCGAAAACCAGCTGCCTAAGCCCCCATTCCTTTGCAAGCGAAATTAATTCAGCGCTTTAACGGCCGCCGTCAGTTTGGGCAATACGTCGAACACGTCGCCCACAATGCCGTAATCCGCCGCTTTGAAGAAGGGGGCTTCGGGGTCTTTGTTGATAACCACGATGACCTTGCTGCTGTTCACGCCGGCCAGGTGCTGGATGGCGCCCGAAATGCCGCAGGCAATGTAGAGGTTCGGCGACACGGTGATGCCCGTTTGGCCCACGTGCTCGTGGTGGGGGCGCCAGTCCACGTCGCTCACCGGCTTGGAGCAGGCCGTGGCCGCGCCCAGGGCCTTGGCCAAGTCCTCAATCAGGCCCCAGTTTTCGGGGCCTTTCATGCCGCGGCCGCCCGATACCACGCGCTCGGCCTCGGGCAGCAGCACGCCGCCGGCCTGGTCCTGCATGATGACCTGCTTGGGGGCGTCGGCAAAGTCGGCGTCGCTCAGCTGGGCCGAGAAGCTGGTTACTTCGGCCGTCTTGCCAGCCTCGTGCTGGGCCTCGGTCGAGTTTTTCTTCACGGCAATGATTTTGCGGTCGCCGCTGAGCACCACGTCCGAAAACGCCTTGCCCGAAAACGCGCCGCGCTTCACCGTGAACTGGTCGCCGCTGATTTTGGGCAGCTCCACCACGTTGGTGGCCAGGCTGGCCTTCAGGCGCACCGACAGGCGCGAGCCCACGGCGGCGCCAATGTTGCTGTTGGCCAGCACAATGATTTTGGCCTGTTCCTGCTCGGCCGCCGTGGCGATGAGCTTGGTGTAGGCGTTGTTCACGAAGTCTTTCAGGCGCGGCTCGGCGTCGTAGAGCACTTTCGAGATGCCCTGCTCGCCCAGCTTGGCCAGGTTGGCCTCATTGGCTTCGCCCACGGCGATGGCCGTGGCGGTGGTGCCCAGCTGTGCGGCCACTTGCGCGCCGTACGAGGCCACTTCCAGCGACGACTTCTTTACTTCGCCGTCGGCGCATTCAACTACAACTAATACAGACATGGTTTTATGTTTTTTGTCATCCTGAGCGCAGCGAAGGACCTTATCACGCTTGCGCCGTTGGGTTAGTTAAAGTAGACAAAGGCCGCCGTGATAAGATGCTTCCTTCGTCAGCATGACAGACGAATTAAATAACCTTTGCTTCGTTGCGGAGCAGTTTGATGAGCTCGCCGGCGTTTTCGGCGTCGATGAGCTTCACGCCCTGCTTCTTGGGCGGCAGCGCGTACTCGGCCACGGTGGTGCGGGCGGGCTCGCCCACGGCGGGCACCACTTTTAGGGGCTTGGTGCGGGCCGTCATGATGCCGCGCATGTTGGGAATGCGGGGCTCGCACATGGGCTGCTGGCACGACGCCACGAAGGGCGTGTTGACGGTCACAATCTCCTTGCCGCCCTCAATTTCGCGCTCCAGCGTGGCGGTGTTGCCGCTCAGGTCCAGCTTCATGGCCGGGGCCACCGTGGGGATGCCCAGCATCTCGCCCACCATGCCGTGCACCTGGAAGCCGTTGTAATCGATGCTTTCCTTGCCCATCAAAATCACGTCGTAGGCACCTTCCTTGGCGATGGCGGCAATCTGCTCGGCCACAAAGTAGGCGTCGGTGGGAGCAGCGTCGACGCGGATGGCGTCGTCGGCGCCAATGGCCAGGGCCTTGCGGATGTTGGGCTCGGTGTCGGCCTGGCCCACGTTCAGCACCGTGACGGTGCCGCTGCCGGCGGCTTCTTTCAGCTCAATGGCGCGGGTGAGGGCGTATTCGTCCCAGGGGTTAATCACGAACTGCACCCCGGCCTTGTTAAACTCCTTGTTATCAGGAGTGAAGGTGATTTTGGTGGTCGTGTCGGGCACGTTGGAAATGCAAACCAGAAACTTCATCTAAACGGGGCTTGAGTGGGCGAAAAAGCGAAAAAAAGGCTGCATGCATAACAACCTATGAGAGCTTACCGTTTCCGGAAGCCCATCTTTGTCAGGGCAAGTGCGGGGAAAAGCCGCAATTTCGCCCCAAAGGTAAACAAAACTTGCGCCCTATGAACACCCCGGCCACCCGTTTGCAGCAGCTGCTGGCTTTCTACGAAGACGACCCGACCGACGCCTTCACCATTTACGCCATCGCCACCGAATACCGGGCCCAGGAGCCGGAGCGGGCCTGGGAGTTTTACGAAAAGCTGCTCACGGAGCATCCCGATTACGTGGGCACGTATTACCACGCCGGCAAGCTCCTGGAGCAGTTTGGTAAGAAAGACGAAGCCGAAAAGGTTTACCGCACCGGCCTGGCCACGGCCAAAAAAGCCGGCCAGCAGCACGCCGCCAGCGAATTGCTGCAAGCTTTGAACCAGTGCCTGGGTCTGGATTACGAAGATGATTAACGGCCTGCGCAGCACATTCGGAACGAGGCACCAACCTGAGCCGCGCTAGCACCGTGTATTCTAATACCTCGATGTGGTAGCTTATGCAACAATCCAGCGGTTTATTACCGAATGGTATAGTAACTACGCTACATAGCGGTAGTAACCATGCTTCTGCGTTCGGCGGGAGCTGGGCCAGGTTTAGCGGGTAAAAAGTACGGTTTATCGGCAAGCCCCTCGGTAGAGAAAATGTGGTAAGCACCTTTGTTAGCACCCACGCCCAAAAATCTGCCCATAGGAAAATCACCTTCTTACTCTACCCGCATGAAGACTTTACCTACTACCGTAAAAAGTACTTTTTCCCCGGAACTGACCGGGCATCTGGCCGCGCGGCTGGGCGAAGGGGAAAGCCGAATCCGAAAAGTGCTCGACGCCGCCGTGCCGCTGGTGCTGGGTGCAATTGTCAGGCGGGCACAGTCGGGCGCGGCCCTGCAGGTGCACACCCTGAGCCTGCAAGCCCTGCACAAAGCTCCCGTCTGCGCCAACCCCGTGACCTGTGCCCTCGGCATGCTAGGCAGCGGCCCGGCAGCGGGCGGTGCCCTGCGGCAGGCAGAAGTGCTGCTGTTTGCGCTATTTGGTGCCGAGGCGACGCAGGTGGCCGGTCATCTCACCGCGCACGCGGGCGTGCGGCCGGCTGCGGCGGAGGCGCTGCTTAAACTGGTAGGAGCGGTGGCGGCGGCCACCCTCGGCCAGCAAATTGCGGCGCAGCACGCCACGGCGGCCGAATTGGCCGTGAGCCTTGCGAGCCTCAAAGAACCCGTGACGGAGTTGCTCGCTGCCACTCCTCCCGCCGTGCGTGCCATGCTGGAGCCCCTCGGCGACAAGCGCGCTGCTGGTTCAGGCCTGATGGGGACACTGCAGCAGGAGGGAGGTTTGCGAAAACTGCACGTGCGGGTTGGCCAGTCGTTGCTGGCTTTGGTGGGCGCCGTGACGGGCGCCGCCTACTTCTGGGATGCTGTGTGCGGTGTGGCCGCTGCGACTTACTGGGGCGCCGATGCTTTGCCGGTGCTGAAGCCGGCTGTGCCAGTGGCGCTGCTTCGGCTGGGCACGATGGGCATTTTCGCTTGGTAAATCGGGCCTTTCGCCGAGGCTGAGCGGCTGTTGACGGCCTAGCCGGAGGATTCATTTTATCCTCATGCGCCCCCGGTCACCTTTGTTGAGTAATCAACATTGGATATGTTTCGTGTAAGTCTAATGGCGCTTTTGGGGGCCTGGGCCCTGGCCGGGCCGGCGCCAGCCCTCGCCGCCCCCGCGGCCCCCGCCGATACCGTTCGCCTCACGCTGCCCGAAGCCGAGCAGCGGTTCTTCCAAAACAACCTGGCCGTGCTGGCCCAACAGTACAACGTGACGGTGGCCCAGGCCCAGGCCGTGCAGGCGCGCCTCATCGACAACCCGACCATTTACGTGGAGCAGGACGTGCTGCGCCGCCGCATCAGCCGGCCCACGGTGCCAGAAGGCACGGCGGGCAGCGAAGCCGTGGTGACGGTGCAGCAGCTGTTTTCGCTGGCCGGGCGCCGCAAGGCTGCCGGGCAAGCCGCTCGGCAGGGCGCGGTGGTGGAGCAGTACAACCTGCAGGACCTGCTGCGCAACCTGCGCTACCAGCTACGCACCACCTACTACGACGTCTTTTTCAAGCAGCAGACGCTGAAGGCGTACGCCACGGAAATCAACTCGCTGACGCGCACCGTGGGCCTCTACCAAACGCAGTTCGAGAAAGGCAACATTGCGCTGAAAGAGGTGATTCGCCTGCGGGCCTTCCTCTTCACGCTGCAGAGCGAGCGCCAAAACCTGCTCAACGACGTGGCCACCGACCAAACCGACCTGCACGTGCTGCTGCACGACGCCACGGGGGCCCAATACGTGCCCGTGGTGGACATCCGCCGCACCCGCGACCTGAGCCTGAACGGCTACTCGGAGCAACAACTGGTGGACACGGCCCTCGTGCGCCGCACCGACCTCAACGCCCGCCGGGCCACCCTGGAGCAGCAAAACCTGAACCTCCGCCTGCAGCAGAAGCTGGCCAGGCCCGACCTGGCCGTGGGCTACACCTACGACAAGGCCGGTTCCTACATCAATAACTACCAAGCCCTCACGCTGGGCATTGCGGTGCCGCTCTTCAACCGCAACCAGGGCAACATCCAGGCGGCCAAGGCTCAGATTGCCGGCAGCAAGCTGCTCGTCGACCAGCAGCAGCTCATTGTGCAGAGCGAAGTGCACCAAGCCTACGAGCTGGCGGCTCGCAACGACGAGCTATTTCAGAACACCGACCGCGACACGGCGCCGTTTACCCGGCTCATGGTGGGCATCGAGCAGAGCTACGCCAAGCGCATTCTGTCGGTGGTGGAATACATCGACTTCTTTGAGTCCTACAAAAACAACCTCGTGCAGCTCAACACCCTGCGGGCCAACCGCGTGCGGGCTTTCGAGCAGCTGAATTTCGCCGTGGGCAAGCCGGTGTTCCGCGCCGACCAATAACTGAACCCGAAAAGAACGTCGGGCTGAGCTGGCCGCAGCCTCTCGCATGAAGGAATAAATCAATCGATTGGATTAGTTGCGCGAGCCAGATGCTGCGGCCGGCTCAGCCCGACGTTCTACCCAAGCCATTACCACACCCCATGAACCGCACCTTTCTGGCATTGCTCACCGCCGTAACCTTGGTTAGCTGCTCCAAAACCGAAGTCAAAGAAGAGAAGAAGGAAGGCTTCCGCCTTTCCGACACCATGATGCAGCAAATTGTGCTGGATACCGTGCGCCTGCGCCCGGTGCAGGACGAGCTGGTGCTGACCGGCGAAATTGCCACCGACGGCGACAAAACCGTGAAGGTGTACCCGCTGGTGGGCGGCGTGGTGGAGCAGCTGAAAGTGCAGCTCGGCGACAAGGTGACCAAGGGCCAGGTGCTGGCCGTCATCAAGTCGGGCGAGATTGCCGACGTCCAAAACCAGACCACCGCCGCCAGTTCCGACCTGGATATTGCCCGCAAGAACCTGGCCGTGGCCGAGGACATGTTCAAGGCCGGCCTGAACTCGGAGCGCGACGTGGTGCTGGCCCGCGCCGAAGTGACCAAAGCCCGCGGCACCGTGGGCAAGAACGTGAAGCAGCTCAGCGTGTACGGCATCGGCAAGGATGGCATGTACGAGCTGCGGGCCCCAATTTCGGGCTTCATCACGGAGAAGAATGCCACCGACCACGAGCAGTTCAACAACGACAACGTGGGCAACCTGTTCACGGTGAGCAACCTCGACGATGTATGGATTATGGCCAACGTGTTCGAGTCGGACATTTCGAAAGTGAAGGAAGGCTACTCGGCCGACGTGACCACGCTGAGCTACCCAGACAAGCATTTCCGGGGCAAGATTGACAAGGTGTTCAACGTGCTCGACCCCGACAGCAAGGTGATGAAGGTGCGCGTGCGCCTCGAAAACCCCGGCTACCTGCTCAAACCCGAGATGTACGCCCAGGTGCGCGTCGAGAACACGGAAGGGGCGAAGGCCCTGGCCGTGCCCGCCAAATCGGTCGTGTTTGACAAGGACCGCAACTTCGTGATGGTGTACAAGGACCGCACCCACGTGGAAACCCGCCCCGTGACCATCAGCAAAACGGTGGGCGACTACAGCTACGTGAGCTCCGGCCTGAAGCCCGGCGACGTGGTGATTGCCAAGGACCAGCTGCTGGTGTACGACGAGCTGAACGATTAAGCTTTTTTCAACTAACAGTGACGCTGAACACGAGCTTTTTGGCCGTGTTCGGGGTCACTGTTGCCGTTAAAGTCGGCGCCATCTTCATCGTTTCCTCATTGCTAGAAACTGAAAATGAATAAGTTCATTCAAAGCATCATCGCCTTTTCGCTTAAGAATAAAGGCTTCATCTTCCTCATGACCTTGGTGGTGATTGTGATGGGCGTGGTGAGCTACCGGAACACGCCCATCGAGGCGTTTCCGGACGTGACCAACACCGAAATCACCATCATCACGCAGTGGCCCGGCCGCTCGGCCGAGGAGATGGAGAAATTCGTGACCGTGCCCATCGAAATTGCCCTGAACCCGGTGCAGAAAAAGGCCTCGGTGCGCAGCACCACGCTGTTTGGCCTGTCGGTGGTGAAGGTAATTTTCGACGACGGCGTGGACGACGCCTTCGCCCGCCCGCAGGTGAACAACCTGCTGCGGGAGGTGGATTTGCCTGATGGCATTACCCCTGACGTGCAGCCTCCGTACGGCCCGACCGGCGAAATCTACCGCTATACGCTGGAGAGTAAAACCAAGACCGTGCGCGAGCTCAAAACTCTGCAGGACTGGGTGATTGAGCGCAACCTGAAGGCCGTGCCCGGCGTGGCCGACGTGAACAGCTTCGGCGGCGAGGTGAAGGACTACGAAATTTCAGTGAACCCCGGCAAGCTGCAGGATTTCGGCCTCACGCCGCTCGACCTCTATAGCGCCGTGCAGCGCTCTAACATCAACGTGGGCGGCGACGTGATAAACGAGGGCCAGCAGAACTACGTGGTGCGCGGCATCGGCCTGCTGAACAACATCTCGGACATCACCAACACGGTGATTAAGAACGTGAACGGGGTGCCGATTCTGGTGCGCGATGTGGCGAAAGTGACCGAAAGCGCCCTGCCGCGCCTGGGCCAGGTGGGCCGCGGCCTGGAGGACGACAAGCTGGAAGGCATCGTGGTGATGCGCAAGGGCGAAAACCCGTCGGAAGTCATTGCCCGCCTGCACGATAAGGTGGCCGAGCTGAACTCGAAAATCCTGCCGCCCGACGTGAAGATGAAAACCTTCTACGACCGGCAGCAGCTCATCGATTTCTCCACGGAAACGGTGATTCACAACCTGATGGAAGGCATTGTGCTGGTCACGCTCATCGTGTTCCTGTTCATGGCCGACTGGCGCACGACGGTGATTGTGTCGGTGATTATCCCGCTGGCGCTGCTGTTTGCCTTCATCTGCCTGCGGTTGCGCGGCATGAGCGCCAACCTGCTGAGCATGGGCGCCATCGACTTCGGCATCATCATCGACGGGGCCGTGGTGATGGTGGAAGGGCTGTTCGTAGCCCTTGACCACAAGGCCCACCAAGTGGGCATGGAGCGGTTTAACAAACTTTCCAAGCTAGGTCTGATTAAGAAGTCGGGCCGCGACATGGGCAAGTCCATCTTCTTCGCCAAAGCCATTATTATTACGGCCTTGCTGCCGATTTTCTCCTTCGAGAAAGTGGAAGGTAAGGTGTTCAGCCCATTGGCCTGGACGCTGGGCTTTGCCCTGCTGGGCGCGCTGATTTTCACGCTCACCCTGGTGCCGGTGCTGGTGAGCATCCTGCTGAAAAAGGACGTGAAGGAGAAGGAAAACTTCTTCGTGCGGGCCGTAAACCGGGGTGCCGCGCGCTTCTTCGTCTTCACCTACGCCCGCAAAACGGCCAGCCTGGTCATCGCCTTCGCGGTGACGGCGGTGGGTTTGTATTCGTTCTCCTTCCTGGGCTCGGAGTTCCTGCCGGAGCTGAACGAGGGCTCAATTTACGTGCGCGCCCAATTGCCGCTTAGCATCAGCCTGCAGTCGAGTAACGAGCTGTGTAACCAGATGCGGCGCGACTTCCTGAGCTTCCCCGAAGTGAGCGACGTGGTGAGCCAGACCGGCCGCCCCAACGACGGCACCGACCCCACGGGCTTCTACAACAACGAGTTTCTGGTGCAGCTCAAGCACACGTCGGAGGTGGAAAAGAAGATGAAATCCAAAGCCTACCGCGAGGATTTGGTGGCGCGCATGAAAGCCAAGCTCGACAAGTTTACCGGCGTAGACTTCAACTTCTCGCAGCCCATTACCGACAACGTGGAGGAAGCCGCCTCGGGCGTGAAAGGCTCGATTGCCGTGAAGATTTACGGCACCGACCTGGCCACGCTGGAAGCTAAGGCTCGCGAAGTTTATGAGGTGCTAAAAACGGTGAAAGGCATCGACGACTTGGGAGTGTTGCGCAACATTGGCCAGCCGGAGTTCCACGTTGACCTCGACGAGCGCCGCATGGCCAGCTACGGCGTGAATAAATCGGACGCCAACTCGGTACTGGAAATGGCCGTGGGCGGCAAGGAAGCCACGCAGTTGTACGAGGGCGAGCGTAAATTTCCCATCCGCGTGCGCTACGAGCCCCAGTTCCGCCAGACGCCGGCCGAAATCGCGGCCTTGATGGTGCCCACCCAATCGGGCAAAACCATTCCGCTCTCCGAAATCGCCAACATCGGCTCCGTGACGGGCCCGAGCCTGATTTATCGCGACGACAACCGCCGCTTCGCCGCTGTCAAGTTCTCCATCCGCGGCCGCGACATGGGCTCGACCATCAAGGAAGCGCAGGAAAAAGTGAACCGCCACGTGAAGCTGCCCGCCGGCTACGAGCAGAAATGGACCGGCGACTTTGAGAACCAGCGCCGCGCCCAGCAGCGCCTCACGCAGGTAGTGCCCATTTCGCTGGGCCTCATCTTCTTCATCCTATTCGTCCTGTTCAGCAACCTGAAAGATGCCGGGCTGGTGCTGCTTAATGTGCCGTTTGCCATCATCGGCGGCATTGCGGCGCTGCTACTCACGCACACCAACTTCTCGATTTCGGCCGGCATCGGCTTTATCGCCCTGTTCGGTATCTGTATTCAGAACGGCGTGATTCTTATCTCCGTTTTCAAACAAAATCTGGTGAAAAAGCACACGCTTGACCACAGCATCAATGAAGGCGTGATTTCGCGGGTGCGCCCGGTGGTGATGACGGCCCTCATGGCCACCATCGGCCTGATGCCGGCCGCCATCTCGACGGGCATTGGCTCAGAAACGTCCAAGCCGCTGGCCATCGTGGTCATCGGCGGACTGATAACGGGTACCATTCTCACGCTCTTCGTGTTCCCGCTGGTGTTCGAGCGCTTTTACCGCTCGGAGCACACCAAGTACGTGCCGCTGCCCGGTGAAAAGGGCTACGTGGAGCCGGTAGCGGTGCACTAATTGTAGGGTGGACTCTGCGAGTCCGCGCCTGTTCGAACGACACCCGCCAGGCACGGACTCGCAGAGTCCACCCTACACAAAAAAGCCCGCTGCCTAATGAGGCAGCGGGCTTTTTTGTGCTTGGCTCTTCATTCAACCCTCATTGTTTTCTCATCAACTTTTCACCAGATTCTCATTTTCCGGCCGGCAAGTAATCAAACAGACTGCCCGGGCCGCCCGCTGCTCTGTTGCTTCCCACCCCGCCCTTGCATGAATAAGTTTATTTCCGGCATCGTTGCCTTCTCGCTGAAGAACCGCTTTTTCGTCTTTTTCATGACGGCCCTGCTGGTGGCAGGGGGCACTTACAGCTACGTCCACACGCCCATCGAAGCCTTTCCCGACGTCACGAATACCCAGATGATTATCGTGAGCCTCTGGCCCGGCCGCTCGGCCGAAGAGGTGGAGCGGTTCGTGAGCACGCCCATCGAGGTGGCCATGAACTCGGTGCAGATGAAGAGCAACATGCGCTCTATCAGCATGTTTGGCCTGTCGGTGCTGAAGATAAACTTCGAGGACAACGTGGAAGATTTCTTTGCCCGGCAGCAGGTGAACAACCTACTAAGCGGGGTGAACCTACCGGCCGGCTGCGACTCGCACGTGCAGCCGCCCTACGGCCCGACGGGCGAGATATTCCGCTACACGGTGCAGAGCCGCGCCGGCCGCAGCACCAACGAGCTACTGGCCATTCAGGACTGGACGGTGGAGCGGCAGCTGAAATCGGTGCCCGGCGTGGCTGACATTGCGGCCTTCGGCGGCACGCGTAAGGTGTACGAAATCAGCGTGAACCCTGCGATGCTGGCCAAGTACGACATGACGCCGCTGGAGGTGTACGACGCCGTGCAGAAGAGCAACATGAACGTGGGCGGCGACGTGATTGAGAAGAACTCGCAGAGCTACGTGGTGCGCGGCATCGGCCTGCTCACCAAGCCCGAAGACATCGGCAACATCATCGTCAAGGACATCAACAACGTGCCCGTGCTGGTGCGCAACGTGGCCAACGTGACCGAAAGCCACGCCCCGCGCGTGGGCCAGGCCGGGCTGGACGACCAGAGCGACGTGGTGGAGGGCATCGTGATTATGCGCAAGGGCGAAAACCCCGCCGAGGTGCTGGGCCGCGTGAAAGCCAAAATCGCGGAGCTAAATGAGAAGGTGCTGCCCAACGACGTGTACCTCAAAACGTTCTACGACCGCGACGTGCTGATGGACCACTGCACGCACACCGTGATTCACAACCTGATTGAGGGCATTGTGCTGGTGACGCTGATTGTGCTGCTGTTTATGGCCGACTGGCGCACCACGCTCACGGTGGGCGTGGTGGTGCCGCTGGCACTGCTGTTTGCCTTCGTGTGCCTACGGCTGAAGGGCATGAGTGCCAACCTGCTAAGCATGGGGGCCATCGACTTCGGCATCATCATCGACGGGGCCGTGGTGATGGTGGAGGGCATCTTCGTGGTGCTCGACCACAAGGCGGAAAAAGTCGGGATGGAGAAATTCAACAAGCTGGCTAAGCTGGGGCTGATTCGGAAAACTGGGGGCGAGCTGGGCAAGGCTATTTTCTTCTCTAAGCTGATTATTCTGACCTGCCTGCTGCCCATTTTCGCCTTCGAGAAAGTGGAGGGCAAGATGTTCAGCCCTTTGGCCTACACGCTGGGCTTTGCCTTGGTGGGCGCCTTGATTCTGACGCTGACGCTGGTGCCGGTGCTGTGTTCGCTGCTGCTGAACAAGAACGTGAAGGAGAAGCACAACCCGATTGTGAGCTTCTTCGACACCATTGTGACCAAGGCGTTCGGCTTTACCTACCGCCACAAGCTGCTCAGCTTCGGGGTGGCCATGGCCATTGTGGTGGCGGGGCTGTATTCGTTCAAATTCCTGGGCTCGGAGTTTCTGCCGGAACTGAACGAGGGCGCGCTGTGGGTGGAAACCAAGCTGCCGATGTCGTCTTCGCTGACGGAGACGAACAAAATGGCGGCCAACTACCGCCGCATCCTGCGCTCGTTTCCGGAAGTGGTATCAGTGCTGAGCCAGACCGGCCGCTCCAATGACGGCACCGACCCCTCGGGCATTTACTACGTGCAGGCGCAGGTCAACCTCAAGCCCAAGGAGGAATGGAAGCGCAACATCACCAAGGAGCAGCTGATTGACGAGATGGACAAGAAGCTGAAGGAGTACCCCGGCATCATTTTCAACTACTCGCAGCCCATCATCGACAACGTGGAGGAGGCCGTGGCGGGCATCAACGCGGCGCTGGCCGTGAAAATTTTCGGCAACGACCTGAAGGAGCTTGACGGCAAGGCCAATGAGGTGATGAAGGTGCTGGCCGGCGTGCGCGGCGTGAAGGACCTGGGCATTCTGCGCAACCTGGGCCAGCCCGAAATGAGCGTGCGCCTCGACCAAACCCGCATGGCTGCCTATGGCGTGCAAACCGCCGACGCCCAAACCGTAGTGGAGATGGCCGTGGGCGGCAAGGCCGCCACCCAGATTTACGAAGGCGAGCGCAAGTTTGACGTGACGGTGCGCTACCCCAAGCAGGACCGCGACACCGAAGCCAAAATCGGCGAGCTGCGCGTGCCCACCATCCGCGGCGGCAAGGTGGCCCTGAAGGAAATTGCCGACATCGGCACGGCCAACGGTCCGGCCTTCGTGTACCACGACAACGGCCAGCGCTTCATCGCCGTGAAGTTTTCCATCCGCGACCGCGACATGGGTTCCACCATTGCCGAGGCCCAGAAGAAGATGGACCAGACCATCAAACTTGGCAAGGGCTACCGCATCGAGTGGGCCGGCGAGTTTGAAAACCAGGTGCGGGCTACCAAGCGGCTCAGCCAGGTGGTGCCGGTGTCGCTGGTCATCATTTTCATCCTGTTGTTCATCACCTTCGGCAACGGCAAGGATGCCGCGCTGGTGCTGGCCAATGTGCCGTTTGCCCTCATCGGCGGCATCGCGGCACTGCACCTCACGGGCGTCAACTTCTCGATTTCGGCCGGCATCGGCTTCATCGCATTGCTGGGGATATGTATTCAGAACGGCATCGTGCTCATCACCGTGTTCAAGGAGAACCTGCGCAAGAAGCTTAGCCTGGCCGAGAGCCTGCGCCTGGGCGTGGCCTCGCGCGTGCGCCCCGTGGTGATGACGGCCCTCATGGCCATGATTGGTCTGTTCCCGGCGGCCCTCAGCACCGGCATCGGCTCCGAAACGCAGAAGCCGCTGGCCATCGTCGTCATCGGCGGGCTGGTGACGGCCACCATCCTCACGCTGCTCATTTTCCCGCTCATTTTCGCCTTTTTCTATCGCGAGATGAACCAGAACGGCCCGGCCCCGAAACGCCGGAAGCGGCAGCCGGAGCTGGTTGGGGCGTAGCGGCAGAACATTGTAGAGACGCAATATTTTGCGTCTCGTCGTTGCAGATGTTGTTATGGCTGCGCATCTCAGCGCGGTCTTGGTCGTTCAACGACGAGACGCAAGATGTTGCGTCTCTACTCCCTTCAACGGCGGCGCAGTTTGCGCAGCAGGGCCACGGCTTCCGGGGCGGTGCCCGTCAGGAGCACGCCCGCGCCGTAGAGCACCGTGAGCACGCCGCCGCGCATGAGCATGGTGAGCCACAGGTTGGGCAAGGTGGGCAGGGCCCAGGTGGCCAGCCCGGCCACGGCCGCCACCAGCAGCAGGCGCGGAATGTGGCCATCGAAGGGTTGCAGGCGGTAGAAATGCCACACAAACCACGTGCGCACGGTGTTGATGCTCACCAGCGCCACGCAGTACGCCAGGGCCGCGCCTACCAACTCGTAGCGCGGGATGAGCAGCCAGTTCAGGCCTACCACGGCCGAGGCCAGAAGGACGTTGAACAGCAAATCGAAGCGGTAGTGGGGCGAGGTGACGACGATGGTGCCATTGACGCCCGTGATGCCATCGAACAGCCGCCCCACCAGCAACAGCACCACGGCCCCGGCGCCGGCAGCGTATTCGGGCCGGTGAATAAGGCTGAAAATGAAGTCGAGGTTCAGCCCAATGCCGAGGGCCAAGTAACAGCCCACCACGGTATTAACGCGCGTAACGCGCTGATAGAAAGCCCCCATTTTACCCAGGTCTTGCTCCTTCCAATACTCGGCAATGAGCGAGAAGGCCGTTTTGTTGAGGGCCCGGAAGGGGAGCGTGAGGGCCGTGCTCACGTTGGTGGCCACCAAATAGATACCGGCCGCCGCCAAGCTCACCTTGGCGCCCACCATGATGTTGTCGATGTTGAGCAGCACCGTGCCCGAGATGTTGCTCAGCAGCGCGAAGCCGCCGAATCCCAGCATTTCGCCCAGCGGCTTCACGCGCAAGGCCGCCCGGGTGGGCCGCAAGTGCAGCTCGCCAATGGCCGCCGCATAGGCCACCAGCAGCACCGCCACCACCGCGTAGGCACTCGCGTAGGCCACCACAAAGCCCGCAAAGCTCAGGTAATGCGCGCTGTAGGCCAGGGCCGAGCCCACGATGAGCAGGCGCAGCAGAATTTCCTGGCAGAACGACGCAAAAGAGGTGTGAAATAGTGACTTGAGATACGCATCGAGCAGCCCGCCCAGCATGATGGCGCCCGCCAGCCCCACAGCCACGCCGTAGTGCTGGCCCAACAGGGCGGCGTCAGCGGGCCCGTACCAGCGCAGCACCAGGGGCTGGCCCAGGCTCATGACCACCGTCATGGCCGCAAAGCCCAGCAGCGGCAGCCCCAGCAGCAGCGGCAGAAACCCGGCGTGGTTGCGCCCCTGGTTGCGGAAATACGGGAAATAGCGCAAGCCGGTGCTGGCAAAGCCAAACGCGCTGAGCTGGGCCCCGATGGTGGCAAACGACACCAGCAAACTCGTCAGGCCAATCTGGCCCGGCGTGAGCAGCCGCGGCAGCACGAAAATGGTGTTGGCGAAGCCAATGCCCATGCCGACGTAGGAAATCAGGGTGTTGCGGATGCCCTGGCGCAGAACGATGCCCAAAAGTGCGGGAATAAGGGAATGAGAAGGGTCGGTTTACGCTACAAAAGTGCACCCGTCGCCAGTTCTTTGCCCGTCACGAATGCCGCCCCGAGGCGCCGCAGCTCCTGCATGAGGGCCGCAAACTCGCGCGGGCCGTTGAGCCGGTTGGCGGGGTCGAAATTCTCGTTGTGCCACAGCACCGACACCACCCCGCCAAACCGGGCCACCTGTTCGAGCATGGGCCGCAGCGCGGGCACCACCTCCTCGGGCGGCAGCTGCAGGTAATTGGGGTGGTGCAGGGTGGCGTCCATCACGTTCAGGGGGATTTCCAGAAAGCGGTGGGCCTCGCCGGTAACGAAGTCGAACGGATAGAACGGGTGGCAGTAGGAGTGGCGAAAGCCAAAATGCTCGGCAAAGCCCAGCGTAGAATCGAAATCAACGCCCGCTTCCTCCACCAGCCGGGGCGTGCGGCGGGGCTCCCAGCGCAGGTAGTGAAAGCGCAGGCCGTGGGCCGGCAGCTTCAGCC
The DNA here is from genome assembly GCF_016427455.1 of Hymenobacter miniatus. NCBI lineage: Bacteria > Pseudomonadati > Bacteroidota > Cytophagia > Cytophagales > Hymenobacteraceae > Hymenobacter > Hymenobacter miniatus. The sequence goes on along the minus strand of NZ_JAELXR010000007.1, from coordinate 131,428 downwards.
GCTGCCATTCCCGCAGCAGCTGGTTGCCGTCTTCGGCCGTGCCAATGCTGCCGTGCAGGCCCACTTCGTGCCCCTGCATCGCAAGCCGGAGCAGGCGCCGCCGCAGCGAAGTGCTCAGGGCGTAATCGGCGTTGGGCGTGCCATCGACGCCCTTGCGGTGCTCGGGCAGCAGGAAAAAAGTGGACTTTGCGCCGTGCGCCGCGGTGGCCGCCGCCACGGCTTCCAGGTTGTCCCAGGCGTCGGGCCGGGCCAAGTGCTGCGCCAGCTGCCGGGCAAAAGACCAGAGCCGACCCTGCGTGAGCGCGGCTTTGGCTGGCGCTTTCCAAGCGCTGCGCAGGTTGTCGATATCGTGGGAAATGAAGGCGGCAAACGGCGCAGTCCCGGCCCAGCGGCGCGGTTGCAAGCGCTGGCCGCTGACGTGCTCCACGGCTGTTTTCAGCACGTCGAAGTAGTAGTTGACCACGGGCACGCCCACGAAGCCGTATTGTTTCTGCACGCTGGCTGCGTAGGGGAAACGGCCGTGCCGGTCCCGCTCGTCCGAGAAATATTCCTGCCAGCCGCTCAGCAAGTAGAACGCGCTGGAGATGACATCGGCCCGAATGTGCGCCGTGCCCGGGCCCAGCGCCAGGAGGTCGGCGGGCGGGGCGGCGTCGAAGAAGAAGGGCACCGGCTGGCCCATCCATTCGCGCCAGTGCGGCGCGGTCGGGTAGGGCTGGCCTTCGGCGAAGAAGGTGCCGGCGCCATCGGCCACGGTGATGGCGGCCCCCGAACCGGCGTACCCAATCGAAACCGGCGCCGCTTCGGGAAAAGCCTGCCAAAAATGTCCCAGCACGTACGCCAGCCGTACCTCGGCCGTGATGGGCACGGCGGGCGCAGGCAAAGGCAGGGCAGAGGAATGGGCCGGCATGGCCGCGAAGATAGGCCGCCGGCTCACGCCCTTAGCGCAGCACTTCCACCCAGCCTTTGTAGACGTAGCCCGTGGCGGGCCGGCGCAACAGCACGAAATACAACCCCGGGGCTGCCTCGGCGCCCCAGTCGTTGCGGTAGTTCGCGGTTTGGAAAACGGCGCGGCCCCAGCGGTTGTACACGTCCAGCGCCCAGCCATCACCCTTCAGCCCCTTGATGGCGAAGAAGTCGTTTTTCTTATCTGCATCGGCCGTCACGACGTTGGGCACTTTCAGGCAGTTGTTCACGGCTACGGTGCGGCTGGCGCTCTGCTCGCCGCAGGCCGTGATGACGCGCAAGGTGTAGCGCCCCGACGTCTGCACAAGCAGCTGCCGATTGGCCGAACCGTCTGACCAAAGGTAGCGGTACGACGCGCCTACGGGCCCCTGAAGCAGCACTTGGTCGCCCTCGCATAGCGTCGTGTCGGCGCCGAGCGTGAAAGCCGCCGGAACCCCCGCCGAATTAAGCCGCACCGTGCGCCGAGCCACAACCGTACAGCCCGAGCCATAAGTTGCCGTCACGGTATAGGTGCCCGGTTGCGTGATGGAAGCCGTCGCCGTGGTCGCGCCGGTCGACCACAAATAGGCGGTGGCTCCGCTGGCCGCTGCCGTGAGGGAAGTGCCCGTTCCGGGACACACCGCGGAATCGCCGCTGATGGCCATGCTCGGCACTTGAAACGCGCGCACCGTGCGGCGCAACACCCGCGAACAGCCCGTAGCAAAGCTGACCGTGGCCGTATAAACGCCGGGTGCCAGGTTGGAAAGCGTGGGAGTAGTGGCTCCTGTGTTCCAGAGCACCGTGAAAGTGGCGGGCGAGGTTAGCGTTAGCTGCGTGCGGGCGCTGGCGCATATGGTTGAGTCCCCGGTGATGTCGGCAGAAGTAATGACTCCCGGGCTCAGAATGTATTCGTTCCTGTAAACCGCATTGGGAAACAAGAGCGAGGTGCTGGACGTCGGCGGTTGGGCCACCGCATTCCAGCCCAGGTCGTTGCTGGTACGGCTGTAAGCATTACGACAGTTTGGGCCGAGCTGAGGCCGTATGCGCAGGGCATAAGTGGTGGCAGTAGCCGGGGCCCCCACTGTGAAAACCCCAACATACGAAGGCGTAGCCACGCCCGGTGGCGCAATGGACGGCGCGCTGTTCACGGCATACACCTGAACGCCACGCGACTGGGCAGACACGCCGCTCACGATGGCCGAGTCGCCCGAGGCGGTGCCCAGCGCCACCCGACTGCCTGCCGGCCAGGCGCTGGCGTAAAGGTTGGAACTCTCGTCGCCCAGCGGCGCTCCCGATAAGTGCCAATTCGTCGCCGCAATATTGACCAGGTTGCCAGTAGTTGGCACTGAGCCGTTGTCGGGGGCCGTTGAGCCGGAGGCCTGGTCCAGGCGATAATACGCAGCCAGGCCCGTGGGCGCTGCGGCAAACTTGCGGCACATGTTGTCGCGGATTTCGGCCTGCGTGCGGGCGGTGCGCCACACTCGTACCTCATCGATGTCGCCGTTAAAAAACTGGCCGCTCTGCACATCGTAGCACCCTATAACCATGGGCGTTGTGGTGGTGAGGTCCGATTGGGAGGCCGGGTAAACGCCGGTGTTTTCCAAGATGCCGTCCACGTAAATCTGCCAGGTGCTGAAGTTGCATACCCCCGCCAAGTGGTGCCATTTTCCGTCGTCAATTCGAGCCGCTGACGGGCCGGAACTCATGTAGACGCCAATCCCGATGCGGCCATTGAAATAGGCATTGCCTCCCGATACCACGAGGTGGTAGCCTTTCTCTTCAAACACGGAGTTGAAGTATTTGCCCAATATCCACTGGTAAGCGTTGCTCGAAGTCTTTATCCAGGCCTCCACCGTGACCTGCTGCGTGATGCCCCGATTGCCCGGGCCGCAATTGATGTAGCTGTTAAAGCCGTTAAACGTCAAGGCGTTGCCAGGACCGGGCAAAGTTTGCGCGCGGGCGCTGAAGCCGATGACAACCAAGGTCATCAGTAAAAACAAGCTTAAGGCCTGTTGGCGTAGCCGTAAACCAGTTAGTAGTGCGGAGAAGTGTTTCATTAACAGGTAGAAATTAGCCAAGCTAAAGGTAAGCCCAGAGCAACAACGGGGAATTTTAGTGTAGCCAATCGGCCAATAGCGCCAACGCCAGCGCCTGGCTGCGTCCTTCGTTCGCGGTGCCTAGCGTGGCGTTGTAGTAAGCCGCCCGGCGGTAGTGGCCGGCCGGCTTCTGCGCCCGGTACCGCAACAACAGGTCCCGCAGCTCGGGCAGGTCGCGGGCCTCATCCACAAGGCCGTGGGCTGCGTAGCCGTAGTAGTCGTGGATAAGCGGGTTGGCGCTGAAGCGGTAGTAAATGCTGACCAGATTCAGCAGCGTGGCTTCCAGGTGCGTGGAAGTGTCGGCGGCTATCAGTGCGTCGTGGGTTTGGAGAAAGGCAAACACGTTTTCCTGCCGCGCATCCGACCACTGCAAGGCGGGCAGGGCGCGGCGCAGGGGCCCGAAGTCGCGCGGGTCGCTGGGGTGGGGGCGCAGCGTGAAAGAGAGGTCCGGAAACTCCTGTAGCAGAAAGCGCAGCGCCTCCGTCAGGGCCGGAATGGGGTCGTGCACGTTGCTGGCCACGCCCACGCGCCGCACCGCCGGCTCGGTGTTTTTCAGGCCCAGGAAGGCATCGGCCTTGGGCATGCCCACCAACTCTACCCGGCCGTGCACGGGGCCGCACTGCCGGTACTTGTCCAGCGCGTCCTGGCCTTCGAGCAGGTTCAGGTCGAAGCCCAGCGGCGGAAAGCTCGTGCTCACGCTGGCGTGCTGCACGTAGGCCGTGGGCACGCCCTCGGCGCGGCAGGCCAGCAGCAGGGAGCGGGTGTCGTCGTTGTGGTCGTTGGAAAACACCACGGCCCGCGGCCGGTAGTGGCGCAGGGCCCGCCGGTACACTTCGTAGTAACCGATGGCGTAAAAGATGAAGTCGAAAAAACGCCACGCTCGCCAGCCTTCCGTGCGCAGCAGCCCCAGTAATGCCACCGGAAATTGCCAGTAGTACAGCAGCTTGCGCCGGAGCGACAACCGGTTCACGGCCCCGTTGTAGCGGCCGATGTTCTTGGCCTGCCCGGCGAGCAGCACGGCGTCGGGCCGCGCTTGGCGGATGAAATTCAGGGCGTCGTAATTGTTGGCGCTCACCACGTAGAGCCACACTTTGCCGCGCAAGTCTTCCTGGTTTTTTATCGGCTTAAAGACGTTGCCCACCAGCCGTAGGCCCGCGTAGCCCAGCACCCGGGCCAGGCGCTTGAGGGGGTTGGCGGGCGAAATGCTGGCCATGGCCGCCGCTGGCAGCGTGGCAAACACGGCCGAGAAGCGCAGCTGCAAAATGTCGCGCAGCCGCGGCAGCAGGGGCAGCGTGGGACCCGGCATTACAGCGAGTCCCAGGTGAGCGGGGTGCCGGGCTGGAGGGCGTGCGTGGCCTTGCGGCCCAACACGGTTTCCCAGTGGCGGGGCCAGAGGCCGTCGCCGGGCCGAATGATTTTCAGGTTGTCGGTGGTGAAGGCCTCGCCCGCGGCAATGGGCTTGGCCACGTAGATGCTGCGCTTGTAGAGGCGGCTTTTCTCCTCCCCGGTCTGAATGCACAGCTGCACGGTGCCCAGCGCCTGGTGGGCGCGCTCGGTCTCAACGACCAAGGCTTTCAGCTCGTGCGGCTCCAGCGAAAACGCCGAGTCGACGCCGCCCTCGGCGCGGCTCAGGGTGAAGTGCTTTTCGATGACGCAGGCGCCCAGGGCCACGGCCGCCACGCTGGCGCCCACGCCCATGGTGTGGTCGCTCAGGCCAATGGGGCAGCCGAAGGTTTCGGCCAGCACCGGGATGGTGCGCAGGTTGGTGTTGGCGGGCGAGGCGGGGTAGGTGCTGGTGCATTTCAGCAGCACCAGCTCGCGGCAGCCCGCCTCGCGCAGCACCCGCACCGCGTCGTCGATTTCGGCCAGCGTGGCGGCGCCCGTGCTCACGATGACGGGCTTGCCGGTGGCGGCCACTTTGCGCAGCAGCGGCCAGTGGGCGTTTTCGAAGGAGGCAATTTTGTAGGCCGGCACGTCCAGCGTTTCCAGAAAGTCCACCGCCGTCTCGTCAAACGGCGAGCTGAAGGCCAGCATGCCGTGCTGCCGGGCGCGGGCAAACAGCTCGGCGTGCCATTCCCAGGGCGTGTGGGCTTCCTCGTAGAGCTTGTACAGGTTTTTGCCTTCCCACAGGCTCTGCCCTTCCTCGTCGATGGCGAAGCCGGTGTCCATGGTGATGGTGTCGGCGGTGTAGGTCTGCAGCTTGAGGGCGTCCACGCCGGCTTCGGCGGCGGCATCTACCAGGGCCAGGGCGCGCTCCAGGCTCTGGTTGTGGTTGCCCGACATTTCGGCGATGATGAAGGGCTTGTGGGCGGGGCCCACCGGCCGGCCACCAATTGATATTTCGGTCATTTCAGGACAAGTCAAATCGAACCGTAAAGGTAGCGGCGGAAGGGAGCAAGCGCGGCGCCTGGGAAGGGCAGGGCCAGAGGTCGGCCCGGGCCCCGGCGGGCCGCGTTGCGGACCGGTGCGTACTTTCGCCTCGCTTACGGGCGCCTGCACCGCCTCTCCGGGTATGAAAATTCTGCTGGTCGAAGATGAGCCCCAGGTGGCGTCCTTTATCAAAAAAGGGTTTGAGCACGAAGGCTACGAGCTGACCGTGGGCTACGACGGCAGCACGGGCTGGTCGTTGTACCAGCAGCAGCCCTACGACCTGGTCATTCTCGACGTGAACCTGCCGCACCTCAACGGCGTGGAGCTGTGCCGGCTCATCCGGGCGGGGCGGCACCGCGTGCCCGTGCTCATGCTCACTGCCCTCGACAGCCTGGCCGACAAGGAAGCCGGCTTTGAGGCCGGGGCCGACGACTACCTCGCCAAGCCCTTCGCGTTCAGGGAACTGCTGCTGCGCGCCCGCGCCCTCACCAAGCGCTACGCCGAAACCGGCGCCCCCCAATTGCTGCGCCTGGCCGACCTGGAGCTGAACCTGGACTCGAAAATCGTGACCCGCGCCGGGCGCCGCATCGACCTCACCACCCGCGAGTATTCGCTGCTCGAACACCTGCTGCTGAACCAGGGCCGCATCGTGTCGCGCGTCGACATTGCCGAGCGGGTGTGGGAAGTTGATTTTGACACCACGACCAACATCATCGACGTGTACATCGGCTACCTGCGCAAAAAGATTGACAAAGGCTTCGAGCCCAAGCTCATTCATACCGTGGTGGGCATGGGCTATGTGATGCGGGAGCAATAACCGGTTGAGCCCATGTTGATTCGGAACAGGCTGATGCTGCGCTTTACCCTGCTCGTGCTCGGCATTCAGCTCAGCTTTTCCACGTTCATCTACCTGTTTCACGCCAACGCCCGCACCCAGCGCTTTGCCCATCGCTTGGCCAACAGCGCCACGCTGGCGGGCCGCCTGCTGGTGCGCACCCACAAGCTAGAAAAGGGGATTATGGGGTCATTGCGCCGCGACGACCTGCTCATTCTCTCCCGCGAGCAAATCAGCATCTACGGCCCCGACAACACCCTGCGCTACAGCAGCGACGACCACATCGACCAAGCCACCAACCGCAAGCGCCTGCGCGGGCTGGGCCCCGGCCAGCAGCGCACCTACCCGGCCGAAGGCCACCGCGAAACCCTGGGCTTGTCGTTTGCGCACCCGCCGCATGGGTACTACCGCATTTTCGTGTCGGCCGAAGACCGGGTGGGGTGGACGCAGCACCGGCAACTGGGCTGGCTGCTGCTGCTCGGCAACCTGGGGGCGTTGGCGGTTACGGTGGTGGCCGGCTGGTTTTTTGCTGGCTCGGCCCTGCGGCCCATTGCCCGCATCAGTCGGCAGACCCGGCGCATCTCGGCGGCCAGCCTGGGGCGGCGCCTGTCGGAGGGCAACGGCCGCGACGAGCTGGCCCAGCTGAGCCGCGTCATTAATACCATGCTGGCCGGGCTCGAACAAGCCTTTGAGGTGCAGCGCAGCTTTCTCTCGCAGGCTTCGCACGAGTTGCGTACCCCGCTCACCACCCTAGCGGGCACGCTCGAAACCGCCCTGGAGTACGACCGCACCCTCCCCGACGCCCAGCAGAGCCTGGCCCAGGCCCTGAGCGCCGCCCGCCACCTCAGCGCCCTCACCAACGGCCTGCTCAACCTGGCCCGGGCCGACGGCGCCCTGCCGGCCTTCGCCCCCGTGCGACTCGACGAGTGCCTCAACCAAGCCCTGGACTTTGCCCGCGCCAAGTACCCCGGCCGGGAATGGCGGCTGTCCATCGGTGATTTTCCGGCCGAGGCCGAAGGCGACCTGTTCACGCTGCTGGGCAACGCCGAACTGCTGACCACCGCCGTGCTGAACCTACTCGACAACGCCGGCAAATATTCCTCGGGGCCGGTGCGCACGGAGCTGGCCTACAGCGACGCGCACACCCTGCGCGTGCGCGTGCAGGACGCGGGGCCCGGCCTTTCGCCCGAGGAGCTGCAGAAAATTTACGAGCCCCTGTACCGCGCCACGGGCGCCCTGGGCCGCCCCGGCTACGGCCTGGGCCTGCCCCTGACGCAGCGCGTGGTGCAGCGCCACGGCGGCCGTCTCGACATCGCCTCGGCGCCGGGGCAGGGCACCACGGCCACCATGTGGCTGCCGGCCCTGCCGCTGTAGCGGAGCCGTGGTGACGGATGCGGGTCCCGGAGTTGCCCGCACAAAGCAGGGGAGGGCAGGGCTACGAGGCGCATGAGCGGGGCTCTCATGTTTTCTCATACGCTTCTCATCTCATTCTAATGCGAGGTCGGGTCCTTTGTGGCACGTTTCACCTGGCTTCGGCTGCCCGACCCTGATGACCCGCTCAGACGCCCGCTCCCTCAATTTCCTGACGCTGCTGCTCGGCGGCGTGCTCGCCCTGTCGCTGGGGCTGAACGCGCTGCTGATGGCGGGCTGGATTGAGGCCTGGCCCGACGACGTCAGCGCCGAGCTGGCCGCCACTACCGCCGACCTGCACCAAACGCAGCGCCTGCTGGCCAGCTGCCAGCAGCACCAGCAGCAGCAAGACAGTCTGCTCACCCTCACCCGCCACCTCGCCCCCGGCCCGTCCCTGGTCACCCAGTAGCCGCCATTCTTTCACCATGACTCCAAACCCCTTGCTTAAGTTGGCGCGCCGCGTCCCCATTGCCCCCCAAAGCCGGCTGCGCACCTGCCTGCTGGGCGGCGCCCTATTCACGGCCCTGGCCGCCGGCCTGAGCAGTTGCTCGGCCGACGGAAAGACCGCCGAGCAGTCCGCCGCGCCGGAAGTGCTGCCCGTGGTAGCCCTCAAAACCACCGAGCAGGAGCTATTTCGGGACTACGTGGCCGATGTGCAGGCCGTGCGCAACGTGGAAGTGCGGGCCCAGGTAGCGGGCTTTCTGGAGGAGATTTTTGTGGATGAGGGGCGGCCGGTGAAGAAGGGCCAGCCCCTGTTCCGCCTCAACGCCAGCGCCCACCAGAACCGGCTGAGCCAAGCCCAGGCGGCGCTGGCCGGCGCGCAAGCCCAGGCCAGCGCCGCGCGGCTAGAGCGCGAGCGGGTGCGCCTGCTGGTGCAGGAAAACATCATTGCCAAAACTGAATTAGCCCTGACCACTAGCAAGGTGAAGGACGCCGAAGCCCGCGTGGCCGAGGCCCGGGCCGGCGAGGCCGCCGCCCGCCTGAGCCTGGGCTACACGCTGGTGCGGGCACCGTTCGATGGCATCATCGACCGGATTCCGCTCAAGCGCGGCAGCGTGGTGGAAGAAGGCACGCTACTCACCACCGTATCGGATTTGCACGAGGTGTACGCCTACTTCAACGTGGGCGAGGGCGAGTACTTGCAATACGTGAAGGCCCGGGAGCGCCACCCCGACCGCCACTCCGATTCGGTGCGGCTCACGCTGGCCGACGGCTCGGCCTACCCGCTGGCGGGCCGCATCGAAACCACCGAGAGCGAGTTCAACCCCAACACGGGCTCACTGGCGTTCCGGGCGCGGTTTGCCAACCCGCAGCGCATGCTCAAGCACGGCGCTTCGGGCCGCGTGCGTCTGACCACTACCCTGCCAGCGGCCCTGCTGCTGCCGCAGAAGTCGGTGTTCGAGATTCAGGACAAAAACTACGTGTACGTGGTGGATGGGCAGGGCGTGGTGCACATGCGCAACTTCCACCCCCAGGCGCGCACCGGCGATTTCTACGTGGTGAAGGATGGGCTGAAGCCCGGTGAGCGGGTGGTGTACGAGGGCGCAGCCAGTCTGAAAGACGGGCAGCGCATCAGCCCGCGCCCGGTGACGCTGGATTCGCTGCTGGCGGCGCGGTAGGGCTGTATAATCCCATTCGCAAACCCGTCATGCTGAGCGAAGCCGAAGCATCTCTACCGCTTCGGCTGGCTCCCCTCTCCTTTGGGAGAGGGGCCGGGGGTGAGGCGCCACGTTCGAGCGAGATGCTTCGACTTCGCTCAGCATGACGTGCTGTTTTCATGTGTTTTAATAAAGACATTCATGTTCAATATCTTCATTCGCCGGCCGATACTCTCGCTGGTTATTTCGGTGTTTCTGGTGCTGCTGGGGGCCCTGGCGCTGTTCACGCTGCCCATCACGCAGTTTCCGGACATTGTGCCGCCCTCGGTGACGGTGACGGCCAAGTACACCGGCGCCAACGCCGAGGTGTGCGCCAAGGCCGTGGCCACGCCGCTGGAACGCGCCATCAACGGCGTGCCGGGCATGACCTACATGAACTCGGTGAGCTCCAACAACGGCGTGACGCTCATCACCGTGTTTTTCAAGGTGGGCACCGACCCGGACCTGGCCGCCGTGGGCGTGCAGAACCGGGTGACGACTATCTTGGACGAATTGCCGGAGGAAGTCATCAAGGCCGGGGTGACCACGGAAAAGGAGGTGAACTCCATGCTGCTTTACCTCAACGTGACGAGCGACGACAAGGCCGTGGGCGAGAAATTCATCTACAACTTCGCCGACATCAACGTGTTGCAGGAGCTCAAGCGCATTGACGGCGTGGGCTTTGCCGAAATCATGGGCTCGCGCGAGTACTCGATGCGGGTATGGCTGAAGCCCGACCGGATGGCGGCCTACGACGTGGGCACCGATGAGGTAGTGGCGGCCATTCGGGCCCAGAACGTGGAGGCCGCGCCGGGCAAATCGGGCGAAAGCTCGGGGGCTGAGAAGGCGCAGGCCATGCAGTACGTGCTGCGCTACACGGGCAAGTTTTTCGAGCCCGAGGAGTACCGCAACATCGTGGTGCGGGCCAATGCCGACGGCTCGGTGCTGCGCCTGCGCGAGGTGGCCGACGTGGAATTTGGCTCCCTGACCTACAGCATGGCCTCCAAAACCGACGGCCGGCCCTCGGCGGCCATCATGCTCAAGCAGCGGCCCGGCTCCAATGCTTCAGACGTTATTGCCAACGTGAAAAAGCGCATGGCCGAGCTGCAGGAAACGAGCTTCCCGCCCGGCATGAAGTATAGCATTGCCTACGACGTGTCGCGCTTCCTCGACGCCTCTATTCACGAGGTGCTGCGCACGCTGGTGGAGGCCTTTTTGCTGGTATTCGTGATTGTGTATCTGTTTCTGCAGGACTGGCGCTCGACGCTGATTCCGGCGCTGGCGGTGCCGGTGGCGCTGGTGGGCACGCTGGCATTCATGCAGATGCTGGGCTTCTCAATTAACCTACTCACGCTGTTTGCGCTGGTGCTGGCCATTGGCATTGTGGTCGATAACGCCATTGTGGTGGTGGAAGCCGTGCACGCCAAGATGCAGGAGAAGCACCTGCCGGCCCGCGCCGCCACCTTCGAGGCCATGGGCGAAATCAGCTCCTCGCTCATTGCCATCACGCTGGTGATGTCGGCCGTGTTCATCCCGGTTTCCTTCATGGATGGGCCGGTGGGCGTGTTCTACCGGCAGTTCTCGCTCACGCTGGCCATTGCCATCGTCATCTCGGGCGTGAATGCCGTGACGCTGACGCCGGCCCTGTGCGCGCTTATGCTCAAGCACACGCCGCTGGCGGAGGGTGAGCAACCCAAGGGCTTGATGGGCAGGTTTTTTGCCGGTTTCAACAAGCGTTATGACGCATTGGCGGGGCGCTACCAGGGCCTGCTACGGGCCGTGGCCGGGCGGCGCCTGGTGACGCTGCTGGTGCTGGCAGGCTTCTGCGCGGCTACCTGGGGCGTGAATAAAATTCTGCCTTCGGGCTTTATCCCAACCGAGGACCAGGGCATGGTGTACGTGAACGTGACCACGCCCGCCGGCGCCACCGTGGAGCGCACCGAGGCCGTGCTCGACGAGGTGCAGCGCATTGCCAGCCGCCTGGGCCCGGTAGAATCGGTTTCGACGCTGGCGGGCTATAGCCTGGTGAACGAGGTGGCTGGTTCCAGCTACGGCATGGGCATGATTAATCTCAAGGCCTGGGACAAGCGCGAGCAGTCGGTGGCGCAGTTCATTGCTGAATTGGAAGAAAAAACCAGGAACATTGCTGACGCCGACATTCAGTTTCTGCCGCCGCCCACGGTGCCGGGCTTCGGCAACAGTAGCGGCTTCGAGCTGCGGCTGCTGGACAAGTCGGGCACCGGCGACTTGCAGAAAACGGCCGCCGTGTCGCAAACCTTCCTGACTGCCTTGCGCAAGGACCCGGCCATCGGCGGGGCCTTCACCTCCTTCGACCCCAACTTCCCGCAGTACCTCATCCACGTCGACCAGGACATGGCCGCCAAGAAGGGCGTGACCGTGGACGCGGCCATGAGCACCCTGCAAACGCTGATGGGCAGCTACTACGCCTCGAATTTCATCCGCTTCGGGCAGATGTACAAGGTGATGGTGCAGGCCGGCCCCGAGTACCGCACGCGCCCCGACGACCTGCTGGCTTTGCACGTGAAAAACAACCGCGGCGAGATGGTGCCCTTCTCCACCTTCATCAAGCTGGAGCGCGTGTTCGGGCCCGACCAGCTCACGCGCTACAACATGTACACCTCGGCCATGCTCAACGGCGACTCAGCCCCCGGCTTCTCGTCGGGCGACGCCATCACGGCCATCGAAAAAGTGGCCGCCAGGGAGCTGCCGCGCGGCTACGCCTACGAGTGGAGCGGCATGACGCGCGAGCAAATCCTGAGCGGCGACCAGGCCCTGTACGTGTTCGGCGTGGTACTCATTTTCGTGTACCTGCTGCTGGCCGCCCAGTACGAAAGCCTATTGCTGCCGCTGCCCGTGCTGCTGAGCCTGCCCACCGGCATCTTCGGCGCCTTCCTCAGCCTCAAACTGTTGGGGTTGGAAAATAACATCTACGCCCAGGTGGCGCTGGTGATGCTGGTGGGTTTGCTGGGCAAAAACGCCATCCTCATCATCGAATTTGCCGAGCAGCGGCGCCGGGCCGGGGCCAGCGTGCTGGCCGCGGCCGTGGAAGGCGCCGGCTCGCGCCTTCGCCCCATCCTGATGACCTCTTTCGCCTTCATCGCCGGCCTGATTCCGCTAGTGGTGGCCAGTGGCGCTGGTGCCCTCGGCAACCGCTCCATCGGCACGGCGGCGGCGGGCGGCATGCTCATCGGCACGCTGTTCGGCATGGTGCTCATTCCGGGGCTGTACGTGCTGTTTGCTTCGTTTGAGAAGGTGAAGAACCTAGAGGAGAACGAGGTAGAGGAAGTGCGGGAGTTGGTGGCGCATTGACGCCTCACCCCCGGCCCCTCTCCTCAGGGAGAGGGGAGCCTGACGATTTGTAGCGTGGACTCTGTGAGTCCGCGCATTAATTGACAAAACCGCCTACTCGCGGACCACAAAGTCCGCGCTACACCCCGCGCCGCCGTGGCTCCCCCTCTCCGCGGGAGAGGGGGACGGGGGTGAGGTGACCCATCAGAACATTCCCATGCGCCTACTTCCTGCCCTTCTCTCCGTACTCCTCCTCGCCGCCAGCTGCCGCGTGGCCGCCCCCGCCGACCCCACCGGCGCCCCGGCCGTACCCACCGCCTTTACCCAGCCCACGGCCGACACCACCAGCGCCGGCCGCCAGCCCTGGCGCCAGTTCTTTCAGGACCCGGCTCTGACGGCCCTCATCGACATGGCCCTGCGCCAGAACCTGGACTTGCAAGTGGCGTTGCAGCGCGTCGAAACCGCCCGCGCCAACTACCTGGCCCGGCGCGGCGCCCTGCTGCCCACCGTAGCCGCCGCCGCCTCGGCCGGGGCCGACCGGTATGGGCGCTACACCTTGAACGGCGTGGGCAACTTCGACACCAACCTCTCGCCCAACATCGACGGGCAGCAGCGCATCCCGGGCCCGCTGACGCCGGATTTTTTCGTGGGCTTGCGTAGTTCCTGGGAAATTGACATCTGGGGCAAGCTGAAGCAGCGCCGCCAGGCCGCCTACCTGCGCGTGCTGGCCTCGGAACAGGGCCGCCACCTCGTCACGACCAACGTGGTGGCCGAGGTGGCCCGCCTCTACTACGAGCTACTGACGGCCGATAACCAGCTAGCCGTGCTCGACCGCAACATTGCCCTGCAGCGCGAGGCCCTGAAGCTGATGCGCATCCAGAAGCAGGCCGGTCGTGCTAATGAGCTGGCCGTGCAGCAGTTTGCCGCCCAGGTGGCCCGCACCGAAAGCCTCCTGCACGAAGCCCGCCAGCGCGTGACCGAAGCCGAAACCGGCCTCAACCAGCTGCTGGGGCGCTACCAGCAGCCCATCACGCGGGGCCAGCCGCTGCCCGGGCAGGTGCTGCCCGAACGTCTGAGTGCCGGCGTGCCGGCCTCCGCCCTGCTGCGCCGCCCCGACGTGCGCCAGGCCGAGCTGGAGCTGCAGGCCACCCGCGCCGACGTGGCCGCCGCCCGCGCCGCCTTCCTGCCCTCGCTCACCCTCACGCCCTACGTGGGCTTCAACTCCTACCGCACCGGCACGCTCTTCGACCCCACCTCGCTGGCCTACGGGGCGCTGGCCGGCCTCACCGGCCCGCTGCTCAACCGGGCCCAATTCAAGGCCGATTTCCGACTGGCCACGGCCGGCAGTTACGAGGCCTACTACCGCTACCAGCAGAGCCTGCAAACCGGCTTCCGCGAAGTGGTAAACGGCCTGCAGGGGCTGGAAAACTACCGCGCCGCCTCGGCCGCCCGCCAGGAGGAAGTGGAGCTGCTCACCAAGGCCGTGACGACCTCCAACAAGCTATTTGTGGCCGGCTACGCTACTTACCTGGAAGTAATTACCGCTCAGCGCAGCGTGTTGGAAGCTGAGTTGAGCTTGGCCGAGTCGCGCCAGCGGCAGCTGCTGCAAAGCGTGAGCCTGTACCGGGCGCTGGGGGGCGGCTGGCAGTAAGCGGCTAGCCCACTAACTCGGCCACGAATTCCGCGGTCAGTTCGTCCAGGGTGTGAATGCGTCGATGGGCCTCGTGGGCCGCATCGGCTTCGAGGTGGGCGTAGTTGCCCCGCAGGATGCGCACCGTACGGAAACCCAGCGGCTTGATGCCCACGAAATCCTTACGCGGGTTGTCGCCTACGTAAATCACCTGGCCGGGCGGTACGCCTTCGCGCCGGCAAATCAGCTCAAACACGTGCGGGGAGGGCTTGGCCCGGTGGCGGCCGTAGCGGTTGGTGAGGTAGGCGTGGCGCACGTGCCGGGCTACTGCCAAGGCGGCCACTTTGCGGGCCTGCACCTCCTTGTGCCCGTCGGTGACGAGGTAGAGCGGCCATGCCGCAAACCGGGCCAGGCAGCGCTCAGCATCGGGGTAGAGCGCGAGCTGGGGACGGTGCTGGCGGTAGTGGCGCAGGCAGGCCGCCACCAGGGTTTTGGTCCAGCGCCCGTGCCGGCGCAGCACGTTGTCGAACACCTGGCCGCGGCCCTGTTCGGCTTCTTCGGCAATCATGCCCGCGGCCAGGGTTTCGGCCGGCTGGTGCAGCAGCGGGCTCAGAAACTCCGCCACGGCCCGGAAGCCGCTGTGCACGTAGCTCAGCTCGGGGTAGAGGGTGTCGTCGAGGTCGAAAACGAGGACGGGCATGGCGGCTATTCGGGCGTGGGGGCCGGCATCACCACATCGGCGGCGGCGCGAACCTGGCGCAGCGGCTCAGCCGCCGGACGGAAGGGGTACTGGCTCAAATCAGCCCCGGCCGCTTCCTGCAAAAACCAGAAAAACGAGTCGACGCCCGCCGCAATGCCCAGCGTTGAGGCGCCCCCAAACCGGCAATTGCACTCGATGAGGTGCAGGCCGCCATCGTCGGTGAGCAGGGCTTGCAGCACCAGCGGCCCGTAGAGGTCGAGTTTCTCCACCAGGGGCGTGAGGCGGGCTACCAAAGCGGGGTCGGGGAGCGTGGTGCTCACCTGCGATTCGCCGTGCACGATGATGTCGCGGGTGCGCGGCACCAGGCCGTGCACGCGGCCGGCGCGGTCCACGTAGGCGTCCACGCTGATTTCGCGTCCCTGAATAAAAGGTTGAAACACCGGCTCCTGCAGCGCCTGGGCGTGGGTCAGGGCCGTGGCTTCGGGCAGGTTCAGGCCCAGGCTGAGCGAGCCGGCACCGTGGCGCTCTTTCACCACAAAGCCGGTGCTGCCCGGGGCGGCCGGCAGCGCATCCAGGCCCAGCGCGGTGGGGATGACCGGCAGGCCGTGTTCCTGCCCAAATACGGCAAACTCAATCTTGTCCAGGCAGTGGCTCACGGCCTCGGGCGGGCTCACCAGCACCGCGATGCCGGCCACGGCCAGCGCGGCGCGGTGCCGGCTCCAAAACGCCAGCTCGCCGTCGCGCGTGGGAATGACGTGCCCGATGCCGCGGGCCTGGCACTGGGCAATGATGTCGGCCAGGTTCTGGTCGGCGGTGGCGGGCATTTGCCAAAAGTCGTCGGTGAAATGCTGGGCCAGGCAGGCGGGGTTCATGTCGCCGCCGATGACCTTCATCTCCGGGTGCAGGCGCTGGGCGGCGGCTTTCACGGCCCGCACCAGCGGCACCTTGGCCGCCACGCTGCTGATGAGCACGTGGCCGGGCGCCTTGGCGGCGGCCGGGCCTTCCAGGCGCGCGCGCTCGAAGGCAATGATTTCGGGAATGGCCTGCTCCAGTGTCGTGGACGGCAGCCAGTCTATCTGGCTGCGCCACAAGGTCATGTCGGCCTGCGAGGCCTCGAAGGGAATATCCGAGGCTACGTAGGTGGCGCGCAGGTCGGGGAAGTTCTGCTTCAGCACGTCCACAACGTCGGCCACGCGCCTAGCCCGGCCGGTACCGAGGTTGATGATGCCCGCCACGGTTTCGGCCGCCGCCAGGCGCAGCAGGCCCTCGGCAGTGTCGGCGGCGTAGAGGTAGTCGAAAAACGACTCGGCGCCATACACCGTGATTTCCTCGCCGGCCAGCAGCATGCGCACCCAGCGCGAGGTGATGTCGCGGCCGTTGCGCCCGTAGCCGCGGTAGATGCGCGGAATGGCCGTGCTGAACTGCGCGCCCCGGTAGGTTTGCAAAAAGCGCAGCTCAATTTCGTGGGCCAGCTTGGCCATGCCCGTCAGGTTGCGCGGCAGGATGGGGTCGGTTTCGCGCAGGCTGCGGGGCTGGGCCGGCACGTCGGCGAAGTTGTAGAGCGCCGGGTCGTAGATAAGGTAGCTGCTGGCAAACACCACGCGGCGCAGCGTGGGCAGGTCTTTCTGCACCGTCATGAGGTGGTGGCTCAGGCGCACGTTGTGCTGGAAATTCTCTTCCCAGAAGCCGTAGGTTTCGGTGGAGCGCTCAAACGTGGCGGCCAGGTGGATGAACACCTCGGGCGCAAACACGCCAATTTCCTGCTCGGTGAGGAAGTTGAGGTCGCCCTGCCGGTACTGAAAGCGGGCCGGAAAGTCGGCGGGCCGGGGTTTGAGGTCGCCCACCAGCACGTCGATGTTGGCGGGCAGCGCGGCCAGCAGGCGCACCATTTCCTGGCCGATGACGCCGGCGCCGCCACTGATGAAAATTCGTTTAAAAGGCAGAACCAAAGGCTGTGGCATAGTCGGCGGCCAGCTGGCCGTGCATCAGTGAGTCGGCAAAAGTACCCGGCGCAAGCTGCACGTGCTGCCGCAAACGCCCTTCGAGCCGGAAGCCCGCTTCTTCGAGAATGGCCACGTGCGCCGGGCGGATGTCGTAGGTCTCGGTAAACAAGCGGTTGAATTTTAAGCCTTCAAACGCCACCCGCCCCAGCAGCCGCAGGTGGGCCAGAAAATCCTGCCGGTACGTGGCCGCATCGGCCGCCCGGACGGGGTCGACCAAAAACGACACCTCCGCCCGCAAATCCGGCCAGGAAATGTGCACTAGGCCGCCGTAGGCAATCAATTGGCCGGCGTGCAACAGCGAAAACAGCAGCTGCCCAGGCCGCTCCTGCTCAAACAGCGGCAGCACCACGCGCTGAAAATAGGCTTCCTGCTGCTCGGCCGTGAGGGGCGCGGCCTGGCGCAGCACCGGCAGCTGGGCGTTGCGCCAAGCGCGGATGGACTCCCGGTCCTCGTAGCGAATGGGAATGAGCTGGTAGTCGTTCCAGCGGTAGTCGGCGGCAGGGAGGGGGCGGTAGGTCATGGTTAGTTGTCAGTTGCTCGTTGTTAGTTGTCGGGTCACAAATCAACCAGCTGACATGGCTCTGACAACTGACAACGAGCAACTGACAACTAAACCCTACACCACCAGATACGAAATCAGCGGGTTGAGCGGGCTGCGGCGCAGCGCGTAGTTGGCCACGCCGAACACCTCGTCAAACGCCAGCGTCTCGCCGGGAAATTCGGGGCAGTTCAGCTCGTCGAAGGCCACGATGGCGCCCTTGGTGAGGCGCGGCCGGATGGCTTCGAGGCAGGCCTTGGTGGGGGCGTAGATGTCGAAGTCGAAATAGGCGAAGGCGATGACGGTTTCGGGGTGGTCGCGCAGGTAGCGGGGCACGGTTTCGGAAGCGTCGCCGGCCACCAGCTCAAACTTGCGCTTGTGCGGAATGGGGCTGTCGGCCTCGTGCAGGGCCAGAATCTGGGTGAGGTAGTCCTGGTACTCGGGCGTCACGCCGTAGTCGCCTTCCTTCACCAGCTTGCCGTCCTTCTCGTCTACCGACGGAAAGCCGCCGAAGGTGTCGAACCCAATGATTTTGCGGTTGTAGTTGAACGGCTCGTAGATGCCGCGCAGCGCGTGCATCAGGGCCAGGTTCTGGCCCCAGCGCACGCCAAACTCCATGGCCACGCCGTGCACCGGAATGATTTGCTGGTAGAGCTCGGTGAAAAACAGCAGGCGCGAGAACGTCTGCCGGTTCAGGTACAGGCCCAGGTTGTTGAGCAGCTCGGTGTTGGGAATGGGCGACTCGCGCAGGCTTTGGGCGAAATTCTCGCGGCGTGTTTGCTCGGCTACGGGCGCGCCGCTGAGGACGCTGATGGGGGAGGACATGGGGAGTAGTTGTCAGTTGTTCGTTGTCAGTTGCTAGGGTTCGTTCGTCAACTCAAATCAAAAAGACCTGACAACTGACAACGAACAACTGACAACTAAACCGGCTGCAAAAATGCCACGATATTTCGGCCCAGCCCCACGCCGGCCATGGCTTCGTAGTAGGCCGCCACGGCCGGCAGCGGCGCCGTGCGCAGCAGCAGGTTGTCTTGTTCGAGCCGGGCGCGGTGGGCGCCCGGGCCGGCGGCGCGGTTCATCACGTAGTTCGTGGCGGGGTTGAGCAAGTTGAGGTCAATGGGCTGGTCGGCAAGGGTTTTAGCCACGCGCCAGCCCGTGGCCTGAGCCACGTTGCGCAGGCCGGTCTGGTTAAAGTAGGCCAGGTGGTCGGGCAGCACCACCCAGAAAGGCCGGTCGATGTAGCCCTGCTCCAACAGGTAGTTTTGCAGGGCCGAAAAATCGTTGGGTACCTCCACCACCAGCGTGCCGCCGGGCGCCACCAGCGCCCGGCATTGCTGCAGCAGCGCGGCCGGGTCGGGCACGTGCTCCAGCACATTGTCGAGCCATAGCACGTCGAACGTGCGGCCGTCGGCAATCAGCTGGGCCATCTGTTCCACAATATCACCGGTGCGCAGGTACGCCCGCAGCTCGGGCTGAAACCGCTCCACGCTGAAGCTGCTGTAGTCCAGCCCCAGCACGTCCCAGCCCTGCCGGTGGAAGTGGGCCAGCGCCCAGCCCTCGCCGCAGCCGATGTCCAGAAAAGACTTGGGCGCGGCATCCGCCGTTTCGGGCCGCAGCTGCTCCAGCACCCAGCGCCGCAGCCGCAGCTTGCCCTCGATGTGCTCCAGCTCCTCGGGCGGGTAGCTGGGCTGGTAGGTGGTCAGGCCTTCCTGGTAGTAGCGCCGGGCGTAGTAGTCGCTCAGCTCCGCCGGGCTGGGCTTGTCGATGACTTCGTAGAAACCGTATTCGTTGAGGCGCAGGGTGTTGGGTAGATTCATGGGAAAGCCGGGCGTTAGGGCTGAACCTGGGTGTTTTGGTCGTTGATGCGCGCCAGCCAGGGGAACCGTGCCAGCAGCGCGGGCAGGCCCATGGGCTCGGTGAGCGAGAAATCGGCCGGCAACTGCGAGTACAGCAGGTGCAAAAAGGCGTAGTCGCTGGGGTAATCCACGGTCAGACGTAGGCCGGCCACGGCCGCCGGCACCGCGCAGGGCAATTCCTCCAAGCGAAAAAGCTCGGGGTGGCGGCGCAGGTAAGGCGTCACGTGCTCGCGCTCTTCGGGGCGGGTGGCTTCGGCCGCGGCGCGGCGCAGGGCCGCGGCCGCAATGACTTCCACGTTGGTGCCCAGCGGCAGGCCGGTGGTCAGGGTGTAGTCGGCGCTGGTGGCGAGGTGGTGGGCCACAGCCGCCCGCACAAACGTTGGGTCAATGGCCGGGTTGTCGGCCGTAATGCGCACCACGGCCTCGGCTTCACGGCCGTCCAGCGCCCCCACGAACCGGCCGAGTACGTCGCTCTCATCGCCCCGAAATACCTCGGCTTGTAGTGCTCGTGCGGCGGCGGCCAGCGCATTGTCGGCCGCCAGGGTGGAAGTGGCAACTACTATCGGCTGGCCGGGCGCCACTAGCTTAGCCCGGGCCACCACATGGGCCAGGATGCTGGTGTCGCCATCCAGCGGCAGGGGCAGCAGCACTTTGCCCGGCAGCCGCGTGGAACTCATGCGGGCCTGAATGATGACGACGACGCGGGCAGAATGGGTCGGGGACATGGGGCGTTAGCGAATGGTCCAGCCGCCGTCGACTATTAGGTTGTGGCCCGTGACGAAATCGGACGCCGGGGCACTGAGATACACGAAAGCCCCCGCCAAGTCTTCGGGCCGGCCGATGCGGCCCAGCGGGTTGCGCCGTTCCAGCTCGGCCACAAAACCAGCCTGCTCCTGCACCCGCGCGCTCGGAAACGCCCCCGGCGACACGCAGTTCACCTGAATGTTTTCGGGGCCCAGATACGAAGCAAAATACTTGGTGAGCTGAATAACAGCAGCTTTGGCCGCGCCGTAGTGAGGCGGGTTCAGAAACTGCGGGTGCGCGTCGTAGGCGGCAAAGTCGGGCGCCACCATGCCGTACATGGAGGCCACGTTGATGATTTTGCCGCCGCCGTTTTCGCGCAGGTAGGGCATCACCTCGCGCAGGCAGCGGTAGGCGCTGCCCGCCGAGCCGTCGAGGCCAAGCGCAAACTGCTCGTCGGTCAGGGCATCGGGCTGCTGCCCGGCGCTGTACACGGCGTTGTTGATGAGCACGTGCGGCGCGCCGTGGTGTTCGCGTATAGCACGGAACGCGGCCTGTACCGAGGGCGTGGACGCCACGTCGCAGGCTTGAAAGTGCACGCGGCCGCCGGGAATTTCGGCGGCGAATTGCTCCGCAAAGCTGTTCTCATGGCGGGCCAGCACCACCACGCGGGCCCCATGCGCCAGCAGGCCCAGCACCATGGCCCGGCCCAGGTGGCCGTAGCCACCCGTCACGAGAACAAGTCGGTCTGTTAGGTCAAACAGCTTGGAATAATCGGCTAGGAGCGGGGCGGCCATGCGTAGGGCAAGATAAATTCGTCGGTGGTTTCGGCCAGTGCCAGCAGTTCGGGGCGCAGCTGCTCGGCGGGTAGCAAAAATGCGCCGGCCGCTACATTTTCCTGCAAATTAGCCGCCGAATCCACGCCCACCACCAAGCGCGCCACTCCCGGCGCGAAAGCTGCAAACTGCAGCAGCAAGGCCGGAAGCGGCACGTTTGCATCCTGGGCCAAGCGGCGCAGCCGGGTCAGCTTGGGGGCCAGCGGCGCAAAGAAGGGAGGCAGGGCAGCCGGGTCGCGCAACAGCAAGCCTTGCAAAAAAGCCGACCGCACGTGCACCTCCACGCCGCGCCGCGCCAGCGCTGGCAGCAGGGGGCCAAAGCGCTGGTCCAGCACGTTGAAAGGCACCTGCACCAAGTCGGCATCGAGCCCGGTTTCCAGCACCCACGCCGCCTCCTGCGGATGGTAAAGCGACAAACCGATGCGCTGCACTAGTCCCGCGTGTCGGGCTTCCTGCAACGCCTCCCAACCCGCTGGCTGCTCCCGAAAAGCATTGAAGCTGTGAAACATGACCCCATAGACGGCAGGCTGCCGCAGCCGCGCCAGTGACTCCTGCAGCTGATGCTGTACCTGGGCGGCCGAACCGGCGGCCAGCTTGGTCACAACTTGAAACGGCGTGGTCGCCGGGCTATGCTCGCCCAGCCAATGGCCCAGCCGGACTTCGCTGTCGCCGTAGGCCGCCGCGGTGTCGAGCAGCGTGATGCCCGCGGCTTGGGCGGTGCGCAATACGGCGTGCACGGCCGCGTCGGAGGGCCGGCCGGCGGTGTTGTTGATGCCGTAGTCGAGCCCAAACTGGACCGTGCCCAGCGCGAGCCGGCTCAGAAAATCAGCGGAAGTCGGGGGGCTGCTAACCGACATTATCAGCAGCCACAAACTCGGTGATGCACGCCACCACGTAGGCTTGTTCCTCGTCGGTGAGCGTGGGGAAAAGCGGGATGCTGAGGCAGTGGGCGTAATATTCTTCCACCAGCGGGAAGTCGCCGGTGTGCCAGCCCAGGCCTTCGTAGTAGGGCATGCGGTGCACCGGGATGTAGTGCACCTGCGCAAAAATCTGCCGCGTTTTCAGGAAGTCGTACAGCCCCTTCCGGTCGGCTACCTCGATGACGTAGAGGTGGTAGGCGTGTCCGGGGCGGCCGGGCGCCAGCACCGTCACGCCGGGCACTTGGGCAAAGGCGGCGTCGTACTGCGCGGCCAGTTGGCGGCGGCGGGCCAGGCCTTCGTCGGCGCGGGCGAGCTGGCTCAGGCCCAAGGCGCAGTTGAAATCGGGCAGGCGGTAGTTGTAGCCCAACTCCTGCATTTCCATATACCAGCCGCCGTCGGGCTCGCGCCGCAGGTCGGCCGGGTCGCGGGTGATGCCGTGGGTGCGCAGGCGCAGCAGGTGGTGGAACAGCTGCTCGGAATTGGTGGTAATCATGCCGCCCTCGCCGGTGGCAATGTGCTTCACGGGGTGAAAGCTGAAGATGGCCAGGTCGGCAAACTCGCCATTGCCGCAGCGCTGCTCCCGGCCCTGCGAATCGATGAAAAAGCCGCCCGGCGCGTGGCAGGAGTCCTCAATTATCCAGAGCCCAAACTCGTCGGCCAGCTGGCGGGCCTCCTCCAGGTTCACCGCCAGGCCGGCGAAATCCACCGGAATCAAGCCCGTGAAATAGCCTTTGGGATGCGCTTCCAGTAAGGCGCGCACCTTGGCTAAGTCAATCAGCCCGGTTTCCGGGTCGATGTCGGCAAAGTGCACCTTGCCGCCGCAGTAGCGCACGCAGTTGGCCGAAGCCGCGAAGGTGAGCGGCGTGGTGATGACGCGCTGGCCGGGCTGCACGTTCAGGGCCAGCGCGCAGAGGTGCAGGGCGGCCGTGCCGTTGGCCACGGCCACGGCGTACGTTGCGCCCACGTAGGCGGCAAACTGCTTCTCAAACTCGGCCACGGTGGGGCCCTGGGTGAGGTAGTCGGCGTGCAGGGCGGCCGTTACCGCGGCCACGTCGGCCTCGGTGATGTGCTGGCGGCCGTAAGGCAGGGGGCGGAAATCAGGGGCAGGCATAATGGGGCAAAGATAGTCGCGCCCGGGATGTGGTGCCGTCGCAGAAAATGCCTTTATTTAGGCCGATGATGCGGTGGATTCGACAATGGCGGCAGTGGGGTTGGGGGTGCCGACGGGGCCTCCTGTTACTGGCATGCCTGAACAGCCGCTTGGTGCAGGCCCAGCATGAGTTCGACGCGTGGCGGTTTGGCGAATACGCGGCGCTGCAATTTGACGCGGCTTCCCGGCAGCCCGTGGTGGTGGCGGGCAGCGCGCTTTCCAGCTTCGAAACGTGTGCTTCAGCTGCCGACGCGGCCGGCCGCCTGCGGTGCTACACCGACGGCACCACGGTGTGGGACCGGCTCAACCAGCCCATGCCCCACGGGCAGTTGAGCGGCTCGCACACATCGGCCTCCCAGGGCGCCCTGCTCGTGCCCGACCCCGGCTCCCCGAGCCGGCTCTACCTGTTCACGGTGGATGACGTGGAGCATTCCTTGGCGGGCGGCCTGCGTTTTTCCATAGTCGATATGAACCTGCACGGGGGCTTGGGTGACGTGCAAGTGCCCAATTCTCATGCCCTGCCCCTGCCCGGCCCGGCTTACCTGCTCACGGAAGCCCTCACGGCAGTCCGACACGCCAACGGTACCGATTTTTGGATAATTGTACACGGCTTCGGCACGGCCGATTTCCTGGTTTACCGCTTGCAGGCTTCGGGCATTGCTGCCGCGCCGCGCCGCATCACGGTGGGCAGTGTCCATGGCACGGGCAATGTTTCCACCTTCCCGATGCCAACGGTTTCGTTGCGGGCGTCTCCGGATGGCACCTTGCTGGCGGCCGGCGTGCCCGGCCAGGGCGTGGAACTGTTCCGTTTCGACGCGGCAACCGGCACCGTGGCCAGTGCCCGGCAGTTCCCGCTAACGTTGGTGCTGCCCAGCGGGCTGGAATTTTCCGACGACAACTCCCAACTTTATGTCGTCGACAACACCCAGCGACATCTGTACCAGTGGGACTTGGCCACCAACGCCACCACCCGGCTAGCCACGGATGTTATCGGGGGCATGCAGCGGGGGCCCGACGGCCGTATTTACCTCACCATAGCTCCTCGGGCCACCGCCCTGGGGATTATTGCCAGCCCCAACCGGAGCGGCGCTGCCTGTGGGTACCAGCCGGCGGCCGTGCCCCTGGGGACCGGAGCTAGCCGACTCGGGCTGCCAAACTTTCCCAATGCATGGGCGCGTCCTGGTCTGAACCTGACCGGGCCAGCCGCCAGTTGCAACGGCCAGTGGGCCACTTTTCAGGCCAGCAGCGCCTTGGCCGGGGCCACTTTCGCTTGGGATTTTGGCGACCCGGCGAGTGGGGCGGCCAACGCGGCCCAAGGCCCGCAAGCTCAGCACCGCTACACGCGGCCGGGTATCTACACGGTGCAAGTCACGGCTACCACGGGGGCCGGCAGCGTCAGCGTCAGGCAAACGGTGGAAGTGGAGGCCGAAGTCAGCCTCGTTTTTCTGCCCCTTGACACGGTTGCCTGCACCGGGGGCCAGGTGCTGGTGCGGCTAACCGGATACGTGCCCGGGTCGTCCTTTGCCTGGAGTGACGGCGGGGACGCATTCCCCGAGCACCCGGTGGAGCGCTCGGGCTCTTACACGGTGCGGGCAACCAGCCCGGGGGGCTGTGTGGCCGAGGCCACTCTGTCGGTACCGGAAAGCACTTGTCTGGCCAAAACCGGGTCTTTGCCTACCATTATCACGCCTAACGGTGACGCCGCCAACCAGCGCTTCGTGCTACGCGGCCTGTACGCGCGGGCCTGGGACCTGCACATTTTCAACCGTTGGGGCCGCGAAATCTACAATCAGCAGCAATACGACAACGCTTGGGCGGCTCAGGGCCAGCCCGACGGCGTGTATTACTACTACCTACTCAACCGCACCACTGGCCAGCGCATCAAAGGGTGGTTGGAAGTGCGCCGCTAATACCTAAACTGCAAATTCGGCATCCACGTGCAGGCGGATTTCCTCGCGAATCTGCTCCGCGTCCAGCCACTCCTCGTTGTTGGCCGAGTCGTAGTAGAAGCCCAGCGGCACGCGGCGGCCGTTGAAATTCTGGATGAACTTCTCCACGTCCCAGGTCGGCATCGAGGGCAGGATGACGTAGTAGCGGTCCAACTCCACGGTGCTCAGGGCGTCGGTTTCCGTAATCATGGCCTCGTGCAGCTTCTCGCCGGGCCGGATGCCCACGATTTTCTGCTCGCACTCCGGCCCGATGGCGCGGGCCACTTCCGTGATTTTATAGCTCGGGATTTTGGGCACGAAAATCTCGCCACCCCAGGCGTGCTCCAGCGCATAGAGCACCAGGTCCACGCCTTCTTCGAGCGAGATGTTGAAGCGCGTCATGTCGGGGTGGGTGATGGGCAGCACGCCCGTGTGGCGCTGCTGCAAAAAGAACGGCACCACCGAGCCGCGTGAGCCGATAACGTTGCCGTAGCGCACCACCGAGAAGCGCAGGTCGCGCGAGCCCTTCATGTTGTTGGCGGCCACAAATAGCTTGTCGGAGCACAGCTTGGTGGCGCCGTAGAGGTTGATGGGCGCGGCGGCTTTGTCGGTGCTCAGGGCCACCACGTCTTTCACGCCGGAGTCGAGGGCGGCGTTGATGACGTTTTCGGCGCCGAAAATGTTGGTTTTGATGCACTCCATCGGGTTGTACTCGGCGGCGGGCACCTGCTTGAGGGCGGCGGCGTGAATCACGATGTCGATGCCTTCGCAGGCGCGGTGCAGGCGCTGGGGGTCGCGCACGTCGCCAATGAAGTAGCGGATGGCCGGGTACTGGGCCGGGCTGAACTCCTGGCTCATTTCGTACTGCTTCAGCTCATCGCGCGAAAACACTACGAGTCGCTTCACCTGCGGGAATTTTTCGAAAACGGTGCGCACGAACTGCTTGCCGAACGAGCCGGTGCCCCCCGTGACGAGGATGGATTTGTGGTTGAGGTCGAGAGCCATGAAAAAGAGTAAGCCGAAACAGGAGGACAAAAGTAGTCGAATTAGGGTTGGCGCTATCGCAGTTTGTCATCCTGGGCACGGCGAAGGACCTGCTCGCGGCTGCATGATAGTGCGTGCAGCCGCGAGCAGGTCCTTCGCCGTGCCCAGGATGACCGTGGAGCGCACAAAGCGCCCGCTAGTCCCGACCTTTGGCCCGCCCAGCCGCTGCCGCGTCCCGAATGCTCTTCAACTCTCTCCATTTTCTGGTCTTTTTCCCGATAGTCGTCGGGCTCTACTTTGGCTTGCCGCCGCGCTGGCGCGGGGCGCTGCTGTTGCTGGCCAGCTATTATTTCTACATGAGCTGGCGGGCCGTGTACGCCCTGCTGCTGCTGGCCACCACGCTCGTGGACTACTACAGCGGCTACCGCATGAGCCAGCTGCCCACCAAGCAGGCGCGGCGGCCCTACCTCTACCTCAGCCTGGTGAGCAACTTGGGCACGCTGTTCGTTTTCAAGTACTTCAACTTCTTCCGCGATTCGGTGCTGCAGCTGGCCGAGGCCTTTCACCTGCCGCACGGCAGCGGGCCGGCGCTGGGGCTGCTGCTGCCGGTGGGCGTGTCGTTCTACACGTTTCAGTCGGTGGGCTACATCATCGATGTCTACCAGAGCCGGCTCGAGGCAGAACGGAATTTCGGGCGATTTGCCTTGTTCGTGGCGTTTTTTCCGCAGCTGGTGGCGGGGCCCATCGAGCGGGGCGGGCACATGCTGCCGCAGTTTCGGCGGGTGCACACCTTCGATTATGCCCGCGTGGTGAGCGGACTCCGGCTCATGGCCTGGGGCCTGTTCAAAAAAGTGGTGGTGGCCGACCGCCTGGCCCTGCTGGTGAACCCCGTGTTCAACAACCCGCGCCAGCACCCCGAGGGCCCGCTGTTGCTGCTGGCCACGCTGGCCTTTACGTTCCAGATTTACGGCGATTTTTCGGGCTACACCGACATGGCCCGGGGCGCGGCGCGCGTGCTGGGCTTCGACTTCAACCTCAATTTCCGCCAGCCCTACCTGTCGGCTTCGGTGCCCGAGTTCTGGCGGCGCTGGCACATTTCGCTGTCGAGCTGGTTTCGCGACTACGTGTACATCCCGCTGGGTGGCAGCCGGGTGCGGCCCGCCCGCGCCTACGCCAACCTGCTGGCCGTGTTCCTCATCAGTGGCCTGTGGCACGGCGCCAACTGGACGTTTCTGGTGTGGGGTGGCCTGCACGGGTTCTACCTCGTGCTCAGCACCTGGGCACGCCCGCTCAAGGAAAAGCTGGCGCACCTCACCGGCCTGGCCGGCCGCCCGCGGCTGCGGCGGGCCTGGGGCGTGCTGGTCACCTTCGGGCTGGTGGCCTACGCCTGGATTTTCTTCCGGGCCAACACTTTTGGCGATGCCGTTTTCATCAGCCGGCACCTGCTGAGCGGGTGGGACCAGCTGGGCGGGCGCGGCACGGTCACGCTGCTGCTCGAGTTCTCGCAGCATTACCGTCCCGAGCTGGCCGTAGCGGCCGTCAGCGTGTTGCTGATGCTGGGGCTGGAATACCTTGGGCGGGCGCGTAGCCTGCAGGCCTGGGTTTCGGCCCAAACGGCGGCCGTGCGTTGGTCGGGCTACGTGGGGCTGGCCTTGCTGATTCTGTATTTGGGCGTGTTCAACAGCACCTCGTTCATCTATTTCCAGTTTTGAAAACACCTCAGACTTCCGCGGTTTTGAAGCTGCTGGGGCGGCTGGCGCTGCTGGCGGGCGCGGTGTTGCTGGGGGCCATGGCCCTTGGGCCGGTGGTGCTGCGCGGGCGGGTCGATGCCTTTTACGGGCGCTTCACCGGCCCGCCGGCGGGCTCTCTTGTGTTGGGCACCTCGCGGGCGGCGCAGGGCATCCGGCCGGCGGTGCTGGCCGGGCAGCTGGGCAGTCGCTTCGAAGGGCCGCTGCTCAATTATGCTTTCACGCTCACCCACTCGCCCTATGGGCCGGCTTACCTGCGCAGCATCCAACGCAAGCTGCGGCCCGGGGTGAAGAACGGCCTCTTCATTGTGGCCGTCGACCCGTGGTCGCTGTCGCTCACCGGGCCCGAGGGCGTTTACCCCGAAGACAATTCCTTCATCGGCCAACTGCACCAAGTGAGCCAAAACCCCAACCTGGCCTACCTCACCACCTACCAAACCAAGCCGCTCTACCGCCTGCTGCTCGACTACGCCACCGCCACCGAGCGCCTGCACCCCGACGGCTGGCTGGAAGTCAACATCGGCACCGACAGCGCCCAGGTGCGCGCCCGCACCGCCCGCAAGCTGCAGGACTACCGCCTGCTGGCCGCCAGCCAGCATCTGTCGTCGGGCCGCCTGCAGGCCTTGCGGCAAACCATTCGGTTCCTGCAGCAGCACGGCCGGGTGGTGCTCGTGCGCCTGCCGGTGGGCGCAGCGCTGCTGGCGCTGGAGCAGCAATACCAGCCCGGTTTCGACGAGCAAATGCGCCAGCTGGCGGCGCAAGCAGCGGCCCCTTACCTCGATTACAGCAACGTCCCCTACGCCACCACCGACGGCAACCACTTGCAGCGTAGCGCCAGCGGGCCGTTTAGTCAGCAGCTAGCCAGTGATTTACAAAAGGCATTGCGTCGCTAGCCACTAGGGCGCAGGTTCCGCTACTTCGTATACGTAGATGTGCCAGTAAGCACGGGCGTCGGCAAAGTCGGCCACGGGGCGCAGGCCGCTGCGCGCCGGACTGGCCAGCCGGGCCGCGCTGAAAATGAAACGGCCTCCCATTTTGCGGAACGCAGCGGCATCCAGCGCCCAATCCTGCACGGTGCGGACAGGCATGGCCGGCACGAGAAAGTCACGGCCCAACTCGTGCGAAAAAAAGTAGCAGCGGTTGCCCCAGGCATCGAAGTAGGTACGCAGGGCCGGGTCTTTGGCCAGCTCGCCGGCGATGAGGGGGCGGAACTGGTGTTTGTAGCGGAGGGGGTAGCTGTTCTGGTTGCTGTCGAGGGTATAGAAGTCGTTGAGCTGCGCCACGGCCGGCGCGAAGCCGAGGCAGCCCACGCGGTAGCCGCTGGGTGCCAAGCCGGTGCGTCGGGTCAGGTAGGCTTCGATTTTTTCAAACAACGGAGCGGCCACGTATTGTGCGTAAGTGGGCTGGGCCTTTTTCGGATGCCCGGCCAGCTCGCGCAGGTTGGTGGTCCATTCGGCATTCATCAGCAGGCCGATGAAGAGCTGGGTGGCCACCAGCAACGCCGCTACCGTGTGGCGCCGGCCCGGCAGCAGCCGCAGGCTCAGGGCCAGCACGCCAAAGCTGGCCAGCGGCAGCAGAAAGCCCAGCCGGGTGAGGTTGAAGGCGTGCAGCAGCGGCAGGCGGTGCTGCACCACCGCCACGGCCTGCAGCACAAACCCACAGAAAAGGGCCACCGCCACCATGCCCACCAGCCAGGGCGCCAGGCGCCGCGCTGCCACCCGCCAACCACCCCGGCCCCAGGCCAGGGCCGCCAGCATGGCCAGCGCCATCGCCCCCCGAAAAAACTGGCTCGAATGGTACTGGCCCAGCAGCAAGAAGTTAGCCGCCGAGCGCAGACCAGGCCCCAGCCCGAACGCCACCGTCCGCTGCAAATCGTGCTCGACGCGGTGCGACACGAATTGCTGCGTCACCAGCAGGGAATAGAACAGCGGCCATTCCACCACCACGTACATCAGCGCCAGCAGGCCCGTGGCGGCCCCAACCCGCAGGGCAGCCGCCTGGCGCCCGCGCCAAGCGTCATACAGGGCCAGCCCCGCCATGGCCCCGCCAAGGAAAGGACCCACAAATACAAAAAAGGACCACACCGGAAAGGCCACCACCAGCAGCCACGGCCACCAGCCCCCGCGTCCCGCACGCAGGCGCAGCACCGCCAGCAGCAGGGCGGGTTGGCCCAGCACCGTTAGCCCATAAATGGAATAGATGGGCAGCGTGGCCCAGGCCACCGCCAGCCCCGCCGCCAGCCACCGCCGCCTCGGGCCCGGCAGCCAGCGCCGCCGCAGCAGCGCCCACATGCCCAGCAACCCCAACAGCCGCACCAGAACCTGATTAACGAGGTAAGCCGCCCACGGCGAAAATGCCCCAAACAGCCACACCGTCGGGTTCAGCCCCGAGCGCAGCGCGTTGCGCGGCAGCCCGTTCATGATGCTCGGAACGACGGCGCTGGGCCGGTAGTCGAGCACCACCCGGAATTTATTCAACAGGTACGGACTGCCGATTTCGGTGTCGAGGTTGTCGTGAATGATGAGGTAGCTGTGGCTCTGCAGCAGCAAAAAGGGCAGCAGAAACAACGCCAGGCCTGTCAATGCCAATGGCAAGGGCCGTAAAAAAAAGCTACCGCGCTTCATGGCTGCTCATCCATAATTTAGCTGGCGGCAATTTCGGCCAGCCGCGCCGTCAGGGCCTGGCGGGAGTAGCGGCTGTGGCTCACGGCCGGCAGGTCCAGGTTGGGATTCTGGCGCCACTGGGCTACCAAGGCCTCCAGCGTGGCCAGCATTAGGGCCGAGTTGCGGTAGGGCAGGGCCTGGCCGGCGTCGCACTCCTGCAGCAGGTTGTCGGCGTCGGACCCGGCTGGGCCCACGCACAGAATCGGTTTGTTCGCCGCCAGGTACTCAAAAATCTTCCCCGGCAGGATGCCAAAGTTGCGCGGCACATCCGGAATGGCCATTAGCAGCGCCGAGGCGCTGAGCAGGTATTCCACCGACTTATCGTGCGGCACAAACGGAATAAACTCGGTGGCTGCCAGCAGCC
Organism: Hymenobacter miniatus; assembly: GCF_016427455.1. NCBI lineage: Bacteria > Pseudomonadati > Bacteroidota > Cytophagia > Cytophagales > Hymenobacteraceae > Hymenobacter > Hymenobacter miniatus. Next base: position 100,768 of record NZ_JAELXR010000007.1, on the reverse strand, counting down.
CCGCCTGCGCTATTTGCCCGCGCAGCTGCGCCGATACCTGCCCCACGAAACGCAGCCGCAGCGGCACGTCCGGGTGGCGCTTGGCACAAGTCGCCACGGCTTCCAGCAGACATTCAATATGGTACAGCTCCGTGATGGTGCCGGTGTGCGTGATGCGCAGGCAGTCCGTGGGCGGCTGCGAAGGCTTCTGAAAATCGGACTCGTCGTATCCGTTAGGCAGCACCTGGAATTTGCCGGAGGGCAATTCCGGCAGCTTGGCCAGAAATAGCCGCTTGGTTTCGGGCGAAGTCACCAGCACGGTATCGGCCTGCGTCAGCACCTGCCGCTCGTAGCGCGCATCGAGCCAGGACGCCAGCGGCGTGTGATGCAGGTCATTGTAGTAGTAAATGTCCGTCCAGGGGTCGCGCAAGTCGGCCAGCCAGCGCAGGCCGTGGCGTTTCTTTAGCGTCAGGCCGATGAGCTGGGTGGAGTGGGGCGGCGAGGACGTGAGCACGGCATCAAACTGCTCGCCCGCAGCCAGCAGTTGCTCCACGGCAGCCAGGGCGTGGCGGTTCCAGCCGCGCCGCGGGTCCGGGATGAACAGGTTGCCGCGCACGAAGCGCAGGGCCTTTTGCATCAGGCCAGGCTTGCCCTCGTTAGCAAAGCCGCCGTAAGGCACGGCGCGGCCCGTCAGTTTTTTATAGCTCTCGAAGGGCTCCGACGTTTTAGTTCTGATGACGCGCACGTTGGCCGGCACTTCGGCCAGCAGGCTTTCGTCGCGCACGGGGTAGGTGGCCTGGGCCGGGTCCACGGTTATCACGGTGGCTTCCACGCCAAACTGGCCCAGGTGCTTCACCCACTTGAGGCAGCGCTGCACGCCGGCCCCGCCCGAGGGCGGCCAATAATAGGTGATGACGAGCAGGCGCAGCGGACGGGTGGCGGGCACGGGAGCAGGGGAGAGCAAGCGGGGCGCGAAGGTACACGCTTTGCCGGTTTTCGGCCTTTTGTGGTTACTTTTGGGGTTCAATAACTGCCTGATTTTGCGCGGCTCGGTGCCGGCGGTCAGTGCGCCAGCTTCTCCCGCTCAACTCAGCGATTCATGTTCGATAATCTCTCCAACAAGCTCGACCGGGCCATTAAAACCCTGAAAGGTCAGGGAAGCATCTCGGAAATCAACGTCGCGGCCACCATCAAGGAAATTCGCCGCGCCCTGGTCGATGCCGACGTTAACTACAAGGTTGCCAAAGAGGTAACTGATAAAATCAAGGACGCCGCCATGGGCCGCGACGTGCTCACGGCCGTGTCGCCGGGCCAGCTCATGGTCAAAATCGTCTACGATGAGCTCACCGAGCTCATGGGCGGCGAGAAGAAGGACATCGTCATCAAAGGCGACCCGGCCGTGATTCTGCTCTCGGGCCTGCAGGGCTCGGGCAAAACCACCTTCGCCGGCAAGCTGGCCAGCTACGTGAAAAAACAGGGGCGCAACACCCTGCTGGTGGCCTGCGACGTGTACCGCCCGGCCGCTATCGACCAGCTGAAGGTGCTCGGCGAGCAAATCGGCGTGGAAGTGTACTCCGAAGTCGAGAACAAGAATCCCGTCGAAATCTCGCGCAATGCCATCGACTACGCCCGCAAAAACGGCAAGAAGGTGGTCATCATCGACACCGCCGGCCGCCTAGCCGTGGACGAGCAGATGATGCGCGAGATTGAGGCCGTGAAGTCGGCCATCAACCCCAGCGAAACGCTGTTCGTGGTGGACTCCATGACCGGCCAGGACGCCGTGAACACCGCCAAAACCTTCAACGACCGCCTGAATTTCGACGGCGTGGTGCTCACCAAGCTCGACGGTGACTCGCGCGGCGGTGCGGCCCTCTCGATTCGCGCGGTAGTCGAAAAGCCCATCAAGTTCATCTCGACGGGCGAGAAGATGGATGCCCTCGACCTGTTCTACCCCGACCGCATGGCCCAGCGCATCCTGGGCATGGGCGACGTGATTTCGCTGGTAGAGCGGGCGCAGCAGCAGTTCGACGAGGACGAGGCCAAGCGCATTGAGAAGAAAATCCGCAAAAACCAGTTCGACTTCAACGACTTCCTCGGCCAGCTCGAGCAAATCAAGAAGATGGGCAACATCAAGGATTTGATGGGCATGATTCCGGGCATGAGCAAGGCCATGAAGGACGTGGAAATCGACGATGACGCCTTCAAGCCGGTTGAGGCCATCATCCGCAGCATGACCAAGCAGGAGCGCGCCAACCCCGACCTGCTCAACGCCTCGCGCAAGCGCCGCCTGGCCAAAGGCTCGGGCACCGAACTTCAGCAGGTGAACGACCTGATGAAGCAGTTCGACCAGATGCGCCAGATGATGCGCAAAATGAACAAGCTCAGCCAAACCAAAGGCGGCCTGGCCCAGATGCAGAAGATGATGGGCGGCATGCGCGGCGGTGGCGGCGGCATGATGGGCCGCTAAGCCTAAGCCCGCCGGCCTACGGCCAGAACACAGCAAAGCCCGGGCGAAAGTCCGGGCTTTTTTGGCGCCGCTGCTTGCTGCGAAGCCGGAATGGCGGGGCGCTAAAAGGCACGCGTGAAACGACTTGCGGAAAAATTATGCCGCCCCGGAATCTTTTGGTGCAATTCTTGTTAGTCTCATCGTGAAAGAATAGTTTTTTAAGGTGTTTTGGTATGGATAGGCGGTGGGGTTTCCCTGCCGCCTATTTTTTATGGGGCTTTTTGGGAAGCGGGCTGCCGACTGGGGCAAAGGCAGGTGGAGCGGGGCTTGCCTCGCCCGACAAGAAAAAAGTGCGCGCCGCTGTAAGGCCGCGCCAACCGCCGCGTCCGCCGATTCGTAGGTCCCGGGCCAATGCGGAAGTACCTTGGGATTGGTTTACCCGCCACCTTGCCACTTATGAAGCAACTTGTTGAAAAGCACCCGCTGGCCATCCGCTGGTTTCACTGGGTCAACTTTCCCGTCCTGAGCCTGATGATTTGGAGCGGGCTGTGGATATACTGGGCCAACGACGTGTACCGCCTGGGCTGGGGCAACACCACGCTGCTCAAGTTCTTCCCGCAGTCGTTCTACGAGGCCTTCAACATCCCCTTCCAGCTCGCCAAAGGCATGAGCTGGCACTTCGTGCTGATGTGGGTCTTTTTCCTCAACGGACTGCTCTACGTGTTCTACACCATTTTCTCGGGCGAATGGCGCTACCTGCTGCCCACCCGGCACTCCTTCAAAGAAGCGGTGCAGGTGGTGCTGCACGACCTGGGCCTGTCGAAAAAACCGCTGCCGGTGCGCAAGTTCAACGGCGCCCAGCAGATAGCCTACACCAGCGTCATTCTGATGGGCGTGGGCTCGGTGCTCTCGGGGCTGGCCATTTACAAGCCGGTGCAGTTTGCTTGGCTCACGCAGCTGCTGGGCGGGTATGAGTATGCGCGCATCATTCACTTCGCCCTGACCATCGGCTACGTGCTGTTTTTCATCGTGCACATTGCCCAAGTGGTGCGCGCCGGCTGGAATAACTTCCGGGCCATGGTGGCCGGCTTTGAGGTGGTGGAGGTTAATCCCGCCACGCACGACGTCACGGCCGGCCCCACGGCCCTGCCAGCCGCCGATGCTTCCCTCTCCACCAACCACTAGCCGACCGCAGCAGCCATGTCTGAAGAATCACCCGTTCCGGCTCCGGCTGAGAACTCCCAGGCGCCCCTGCGCCCCGAAGCCGAGGTACTGGCCGAGGCCCGGCGCCGTTCGCGCCGGTCGTTTATCGGGCTGGGGCTGGCCGGCTTGGCGGGCCTGGGCGGCTGGAAATGGCTCATTTCGCAGCCCGAGGACGATGGCATTCCGCGCCCGCTGCGCCAGGTGCTCGACGCCAATGGCCGCCTCAGCCACGCCTATTATAAGCAAACGCGACTGGCGCCGGAGTTTGCCAGCACCCGCGCCCGCACCCCCCGCAAAAACGGCACCTACGGCCTCAAAACCGAGCTAGACCCTGCCACTTGGCGCATGCGCGTGCAGGGCTACGGCACTGAGAAAGTGCAGGAGTTCACCCTCGCTGATGTGCAGGCGCTGCCCAAAGTGGACATGGTGACCGAACTGAAATGCATCGAAGGCTGGAGCGTGGTGGTGCATTGGGCCGGCGCCCGCCTGTCCGATTTTCTGGCCAAATACCCGCTGGCCACCCGGAGCGGCCAACCCTTCGACCCGCGCAACCCGCCCGCCGACCTGGCGCCCTACGCCGGCCTCGCCACGCCCGACGGCAACTACTACGTGGGCCTCGACATGGACACCGTGCTGCACCCCCAAACGCTGCTTTGCTATGAGATGAACGGCAAGCCCCTCACGCCCGAACACGGCGCCCCGCTTCGCCTCGTCACCCCCCTTAAGTATGGCATCAAGCACCTCAAGCGCATCGGCACCATGACTTTTGCCGATGCCCGCCCCAAAGACCTGTGGGCCGAGATGGGGTACGACTGGGACTCGGGGCATTAGGCAAATGAGCGGATGGAAATGGCTTTGCGTCCTTGGCTATTGTTCACCCGCTTGCCACCTTCTCAGTGCACCACCCGCAGTTCGTAGCGCGCGGGGGAGGTGCCGGGTACGTGCCACGCGCCCACGCGGCTGGGCCCGTAGCCCAGGTTTACCTTCAGCCACTCGTCGCGGGTGGGCAGCATGCCGATGATTTCCTGTTCGAGGCGAGCCAGGTCCTGCCGCAGCTGTTGCACGCTGTGGGCGGGCTCGGCCGGGTTTTGGTGCGGCGCGCCGGCCTGCGGGGCGGCCATGGCGCGCTGAATGGCTTTCTCGGTTTCCAGGTAAGCATCTACTTTTTCCTCCAGAGGAACGAGGGCCGGGTCAAGATAGTCGAGGTTGGAAGCCATAAAAGGGAACTTGAAAGAACTGTTTCGGGAGCAAAACGGGCGCTTTGGCCAAAAAGATACAGCGAAGGCCGGCCGCCCTCAACTGGTGGGGGCTGTTGCACTGGCGGCTGGCCGGTTGCGCTGGCATTTTTCGCCGCAGTATTTCACGTCGTCCCAGGTGGCGCGCCATTTTTTGCGGTATTCGAACGGGCGCCCGCAGGTGACGCAGATTTTGGTGGGCAACTGCCCTTTACGAAGTTTGGCGGGTAGCATCGAATGCGAAAATGAGGCTATGTAAGGAGCAAACCCCCGGCGGGCCCGCGAAGTTTTGGGTACTTTTCGGTCCCGAAGCCGTAAAGGGCCGGCAGTCGTTGCCGCGCCGTCGGCTCCACGGCGCCTCTGCCTTATGACCACAACCACCGCTCCCGACATTCTGGGCCAGGCCCTGCTCGACTATCACCACGGCCAGGCCGGTGCCACCGTCACGGTGCACTGCAACGTGGCCGACGACGAGCCGCTGCCCGCTGCCTACTTCTTCCGCACCGTGCTGCAGATGCCGGAGCTGGAGCGCCAGGCCCTCGACGAAAGCCGCGGGCGCGTGCTCGACCTCGGGGCCGGCGCGGGCTGCCACTCGCTGGAGCTGCAAAACCGCGGCTTTGAAGTGAAAGCGGTGGACGTGTCGGCCGGCGCCGTGCAGGTAATGGCCGAGCGCGGCGTGCACAGCGTGGCCCGGCACGACCTGTTTGCCCCGCTGCCGCCCACCGAGCGGCCTTACGACACTATTTTGCTGCTCATGAACGGCCTGGGCCTGACCGGCACCCTCGAAGGCCTCGACAGGTTTCTGGCCCATGCGCGCACGCTGCTGGGGCCCGGCGGTCAGATTCTGGCCACCTCGTCCGACGTACGCTACCTCTACGAAGACGAGGACGGCGCCCTGCTCATCAACCTCAACGGCCCGTACTACGGCGAGGTGCAGTACACGCTCAGCTACCAAGACCAAACCGGCGAGCCTTTCCCGTGGCTGTTCATCGACGCGGCCCTGCTCAACGACGCCGCCGAAGCGGCCGGCTACACCGCCGACTTTATCGGCGAGGATGATAATGACCAATACCTGGTACGCCTCATGCCCGTGGGCAATGCGGAAAACCGGGCGCAATAACCAGTAACCAACCCAATGACCAACGCCGTCACCTACCGCACCCGCTGGGCCGACATGGACCCCAACGGCCACATGCGCCACTCCGCCTACGCCGATTTTGCCGCCGACCAGCGCGTGGCCCTGCTCGCCCAATGGGGCTACGATGTGAAACGCTTCGCCGAACTGCGCCTCGGGCCCATTCTGTTTCGGGAAGAAACCAAATACCTAAAGGAAGTCAACATCGGCGAGGAAATCCGGGTCGACGGCCACCTAGCTTCGGCCGCGCCCGACGGCTCGCGCTGGAGCATCGTACACACTATCTATAAGGCCGACGGCCGCGTGGCCGCCACCGTCACCGTCGAAGGGGCCTGGCTCGACCTCGACCGCCGCAAGCTCACCGTGCCGCCCGCTGAGCTGGCCGCAGCCTTCAGCGCCATGCCGGTCTACGAGGCGCCGGTGCGCTAGCCTCCGCCTACGCGGCCGTGGGCGTCGCCGGAGCAGGCCGCAGGGCTTTGGTGATGCGCCCCATTTGCTGCTGGTGGTGCAGCAGGTGGTCGAGCAGGAAATCCATCACCTGCCCGATGGTGATGCGCCCCGAACGCGGGTGCGGAAAAATGGCCCGGTTCATCAGCCGGCCCGGAAATTCATTGAGCAGCTGCTCAAACTGGCGGCGCGTGCCCGCCCAGGTCCGTCGCAGCTCCGCCAGCGTGGGCAGGTTGCCGGCATTGGTGAGGGTGGCCACGCCGCGCGGAGCCTTGTACTTGAAGCCGGGCAGGCGCAGCAGCAGGCGCACCACGCGGGCTCGCAGCCGCGTGAGCAGGCCCACCTTGGGCATTACTTCCTCGGCGTGCACCTTTTTCTGCACGTACTGCAGAATGTTGCTTTCGATGAACAGCAGGTGGTGCACCACCTGCGTGGCCGACCACTGCCCGGACCCCGGCGCCCGTTCCGCATCCGTCCCCAATGCCTCGGCCGAGGCCAGCAGCCGCTCAGTGGCGCGCTCCAGTTGTTCGAATTTGAGGTGAAGCCGGTGGTTCATGGCGGTGGGAGTGGGTGAGATGACGTAGCTTTAAATGCGAAAATGTGAAATGTACGGTGCTTTGACCGTATTGGCTCGCTACCTATTGAATATGACGAACGTTTCCCGGGTGATGCGATGGTGGAACAGGATTCGGCTACACCCCGCGTTGGCTGCTGTTGCGATAATTCTGCTGGTTTATTTATACTACCTGCCTACTACGCCCTACCAAAGGCAGTATTTCGACGCTGATGGCTATTGGCAGATGGGCAAAGAGTTTTACACCACTGGGAAGTTTGCCCTGCTCAGTTACGCTAATATTTCGAGGGGCTACCTATTACCGGTTCTGCTGGCCCCGTTCACTCAACTTGTAGAATCCCACAATTGGTCACCCTTGGAGGTGACGCACCGCCTTGGGGCCGCAGTGGCGGCGCTGTTGTTCGGCTGGGCAGGGCCGTCTTTGTGGCAGGCCTTGCGCGGCGGTCCGCCCGTGTCGCTGAGCCGACGTCTGATATTCGCAGGGTTAGGGTTTTTGATTTGGCGAGACTATTTCGTGTTTAGCCTGACTGATTTCCCAGCCCTGCTGGCGTTGGTTGCGTCATTGCTTGCGTTGTTGCGAGGCCGTGGCCTGGTCAGTGCCCTGCTGGCAGGGGTGGCAATGGCTGCTGCAACTAATTTTCGGCCGGTATATCAGGCTGCGCTGCCCGCTGTGGCGGTGCTTGCATTATTGCCGCCGCCAGCCCGTAGCCGCTGGATGGGCTTAGCGCGTGGCATGGCCTTGGTCCTAGGGGCCAGCCTTGTTTTGGTGCCGCAACTCCGCATCAATAACCACCTTGCGGGGGTAAGGTCACCTTGGGTACTCACCAATCGACCCGACGAGCCAAACTTGTTCTTACGGCAACTGGTCTGGGGGCTGCAAATGCAGAAATACGAAACCAGCATTGCGGGTGACTACCCCAAGGCCCAAATGGTTTTTGAGAATAAACGGGGCATTGAATTGTTCAATTCCACAGGGCTGGAGCAATTTGCCGACGTGGGCCAGTACGTGCGCATGTGTGCAGGCCAACCTATGCAAGCCGCCAGCGTTTTCATCCGCCATTTGTTTAATGGGCTTGATGTGCAGTATCCTACGCCATACATTACAGAGGTGTTCGTGCCCACTTGGCGCTTGGCTCTGCTGAATTATTCCTTGATATGGGGGGGGCTGGTAGTTCTATTGTGGCACCGGTGGTCGCGTCCCACTGTGCGCTGGGTGCGGCCTTCGGCAGTATTGATGGCGTTGTTGTTGCCTTGCCTTACTGCTCTGGTCACGGCTATCGAATGCCGGTTCCTTTTGCCGTTGCATCTACTACTCAGTGGAGCGGTTGCATTCGGCGCGTCGCCAGTAATTGCTTGGCGTAACTCTTCTTTCGGCAGCCGGATGGCGCTGTCCATGAGCTACCTTTTGGTGATAATTGGCTTTTTTTCTGCCTCAATCAGCGTCCAGAAGCATTTAGTGGACTCGCCACGATTGATTATGTATGACCTGCCGATACGGTTTATAAAGCCAGCGGAGCCATGGTAACATTTGCTGGTGACTTACAATAGGCAGTGCCCAGACTTACGCTTAAATAGGTATAGCGCAGGGCGCCAACCAAACGGCCCCGTTGGCATTGCCAACGGGGCCGTTTGGTTGGCGCCCTGCGTATGCGCCTGATAGGGTATTTCCGCTCCTCTACGCCTTGGCGTAAGTCACTTCCTTCACGGCCTTCACCACGCGGGCCACGTTGGGCAGCGAGGCTTCGATGAGGGTGGGCGCGTAGGGCAGGGGCACATCGGCGCAGGTAATGCGGATAACGGGGGCATCGAGGTAGTCGAAGGCGCGGCGCTGTACGATGTAGGCCAGTTCGCCCGAGATGCTGGCCAGCGGCCAGGCTTCTTCGATGACTACCATGCGGTTGGTTTTCTTCACCGAGTTCACCAACGTATCGTAGTCGATGGGGCGCACCGAGCGCAGGTCGATAACTTCGGCTTCGATGCCTTCCTTGAGGAGTTCGTCGGCGGCGGCGTAGGCCACTTTCATCATTTTGCCGAAGCTCACCAGGGTCACGTGCTTACCCTGGCGCACCACGTTGGCCTTGCCGATTTCGAGCAGGTACTCTTCCTCGGGCACTTCGCCCTTGTCGCCGTACATCAGCTCCGACTCCATGAAAATCACCGGGTCGGGGTCGCGGATGGCCGACTTCAATAAGCCTTTAGCGTCGTAGGGGTTCGAGGGCACCACCACTTTCAGGCCGGGGGTGTTGGCGTACCAGTTTTCGAAGTTCTGCGAGTGCTGGCTGCTGAGCATGCCGGCGTTGCCGGTGGGGCCACGGAAGACGATGGGGCAGGAGTATTGGCCGCCCGACATCGAATACAGCTTGGCAGCTGAGTTGATGACCTGGTCGATGGCCACCAGCGAGAAGTTGAAGGTCATGAATTCGATGACCGGAATCAGGCCGTTGGCAGCCGCGCCCACGCCGATGCCGGCGAAGCCCAACTCGGCAATCGGGGTGTCAATTACCCGCTCGGGCCCGAATTCGTCGAGCATGCCTTGGCTCACTTTGTAGGCGCCGTTGTATTCGGCCACCTCTTCGCCCATCAGGAACACCCGCGGGTCGCGGCGCATTTCCTCGGACAGGGCCTCGCGCAAGGCCTCACGAAATTGAATTTGACGCATGATTTTCTTTAGATAAACAGCGGTTTTGGGCCGTCAGGCAAAGCTACGACAGTAGGGGGCGTTGGGCCAAGCTTATCGCAACGCCTCCCGAAATACCTTGCCTTGGGCGTAGTCCTGAAATTCGAGGTCTTCCACGGCACGCTGGGCGTAGTTGCGGTCGAGGGCGACGGCTTGCTTCAGCAACTGGCCCATCTCGGCTTCGTTCTTTTGGCGGGCGGCCACCACGGCCATGCCGTAGACGGGCGCAGCCGCCGTGGGCCGCAGCGTTTGGGCCAGGCGGTACTGCTCCAACGCCAGGTCGTAGCCCTCGCGCCCCACCAGAATCAGGCCTTTGTTGAGGGCGTTCTGGTAGGAGGGGCCGGCGTATTGCAGGCTGCGCAGGGCTTCGTCGGGCTGGCCTACTTCGATTTCGAGCGCGGCGCGGTCGGAGAAAATCTTGCGCAGCAGCGGGCGCGGGCCGCCCAGCTTGATGGCGTAGTCGTAGTTCTGCAGGGCTTCGAGGCGGTCGCCGGCGCGGTGGTAAGCCGTGGCGGCGTGGTAGAAGAACTCGGCCGTGGGGTTGCGGTGGGCGGCCAGCGTGAAGTTGACGGCGGCGCGGTGGTAGTAAGCTTTCTGGGTTTTGAGCGTCGGCTCTTTCTCGCCGCGCTGCAGCAGCACCACGCCCAGGTTGTGAAAAGCCTCCCAGCTGTTGGGGTTGTTGGCAGCGGCCACCTCGTAAATGCGCTGCTTTTCGGCCAACAGGGGCGTGAGCGTGGCCGAGTAGCGCAATTCTTCGGGCGTGAGGGCTTCGGCTTCTAGCTGCTTCTCCACAATTTTCTTCGACAGCAAATACACCTCCGAGTCGTAGCGCTTGGGGGCGGTATACGTCACGGCCACGGTGCCGAAGCGTAGCACTGGGTAGATGTATTCTTCGATGTAGTCGAAATACGAAAGCTTGTGCAGCGCCTTTTCCTTTTGCTCGAACGTGCCGCGCGTGTCGTTGATGATGGACACCACGGAATCCATCTGCTCGGGCTTGAGGGCCGAGGAGGTGACCTTGCTGAGGAAGGTGTCCCACTTGCGCACGTAGGCCAGCGTATCGAAGCGAATGTTCTCGTTCTTATTGAGATACGAAAAGGTTTTGACGCGCTGCTTGTAATAGTACAGCAGCATGCGCACCCGCTTGCTGGCCAAGGCCCGGTTGTGCGCGTCGGTCGAGTCGGGCGAGTGGCCCGCAATGATGAGCACCTGCTTGGTGTGCTGGTTGGCGTCGATGAGGTCTTCGAGGGCCTGTACGTTGGTGCCCAGGTAGCCGCGGATGAACCACTTGTCCTCGTCGAAATAGAAGGGCAGCACGCGGGTGCCGCTCATGGTGTTGTTGGCGCGCTCGGGCAGCAGGGTCAGCACGGTGTCTTCGCGCGTCACCAGACGGGCCGGGTCGGCGATGCCGCGGGCCACCAGCAGGTCGTCGTTGGCGCGCAGCACTTTGCCGTGCTTCTTCAGCTCGCGCACCTGGCCGTGGGCCAGCAACTCGCCGGGGTTGCGGCCCGGGGTGTTGGGAATGCTGAATTTCTGGGTGGCCACCAGTTGCCCTTTGTGCTCGTCGTCGTACACGAAGTTGCCCACGGTGAAGGCCAGGCGGCCGAGGGTGTCTTCGCGCAGGCCGTGCTCGTAGCGGTAGCGCAGCAGCACTTCGTACGCGACGCCCTTGTGCAGGTGGTTGGCGGGCACGCGGGCGGTTACCTCAAAGGGCACGGCCTCGCCCGAGGCCAAGAGCGGAGCGGGGCGGGCCACCACGGTGCGCCCGGTTTCGGCCTGTTTCAGCACCCGCGGGAGGGCGCAGGCCGAGAATAGCAGGGGGGCTGCCAGCAGCCATTGGGCCACGGGCCGCAAAAAATACCTCATCGAAATGTGCAACGTCGGAAAACGAAAACCTGCCCTTCAAACGTAAAAGACCCAAAATTAGTCGGGTCGGGGCCGGCGAATTTACGCGGACGAGCTTGCCCTCGCCCCCGTAAGGCCTTATCTTAGCCCAGACAATCTGTATTTCGTTAGCCGCTACCGCCCATGAAACGCTTCACCGACTACCTCGAAACACAGTCTTTTGGTTTGTGCTCGGCCCTGGCCCAAAAGTGGGGCTTTAGCACGCGCAGCGTCCGGCTGTCGTTCGTCTACGCGTCGTTTTTCACGTTTGGTTCGCCCATCGTGCTGTATTTCGCCGGGGCATTCTGGATGAACGTGCGCCGGGCCATGCGTCAGCAGCGCAGCACCGTGTGGGACCTGTAACCCCCGGTTTCGTCCCCAAAAACTTTTGCAACCGCTGACTAGCGCCCGCGCTATTCCTTCTCGGCGTCGTATTCCTTGGCCTCGCGGTTCAGCTGCTGTTGTTTGGCCTGCTTGTGGCGTCGCTTTTCGCCGTTGTCGGGCTTGTGCTTCTTGACTTTCTTGGTTTTGTCGCGGTGCTTAACGTGCTTGCTTGAATGCTCTTTCTTCTTGGTGAGCGAGCGGTTGGCATGGCCAAAGCGGTGGAACCCCTGCGCCGCCACCGGGCCCAGCGAAATCAAGAACAGCAGCACCGAGGCCAGCGTCAGAAGGAGCACTTTTTTCATCGAAATCAGAAAAGAAAAAGGGCCGTGGCTGAACGGCAAAGGCCAAATATAGCGGCCGCCGGGGTGCGCCACCTAGCGCAGGCCCAAATCGCTGAACTTGCGCTTGCCTTGGGCAAAGTAGGCCCACACCACGCTGCCGTTGTACACGCCCTGGCGCTGGGCCACGCGCAGGTGCGGCCGGGCTTCGCGCCGCTTCCGGCGCCAGTAGCCCAGCTTGCCATAAAAGCTGAAGTGCGCGCGCAGCACCGCCCAAAAGTTACCAAGCTCGCCGCTTACCAGAAACTTCACTCCAGCCACGCCGTCGAGCACCAGCCGCTGCCACATGGCCCAGAGCAGCTCGCCCGGCGCGGCGTTTTTGTAGAGCAGCGCCAGGCCGTTGCGGAAGTTGAGGTAGGTTTTGCGGGGGTGGGTTTTGGGCAGGGTGCCGCCGCCCACGTGGTGCACGGCGCTGCCGCCGTGGTACCACACTTCGTGCCCGGCGTTTTGCAGGCGCCAGCAGAAGTCGATTTCTTCCATGTGCGCAAAAAACGCCGGTTCTAGGCCGCCCATGGCTTGCCAGGCGCTGCGGCGCACCAGCAGGCAGGCGCCGCTGGCCCAGGCCACGGGGCGCGAGTCGTCGTACTGGCCCTGGTCTTTTTCGAGGGTGTCGAAGAGCCGGCCGCGGCAGAAGGGGTAGGCCAGCCGGTCGAGGTAGCCGCCGCCGCCGCCCGCGTATTCAAAGTAGGTGGGGTCGGCGTGGGCCAGGATTTTGGGCTGCACGGCGGCAATGCGCGGGCTGGCTTCGAGCAGCGCGCGCAGGGGGCGCAACCAGCCCAGGGTCACTTCCACGTCGGAATTCAGGAGCACGAAAAAGTCGCTGTTCACCTGGGCCAGCGCCTGGTTGTAGCCTTCGCAGAAACCAAAGTTGCGCTCCAGCAGCAGCAGCTCCACCAGCGGAAAATCGCGCGAGAGCATTTCCACCGAGTCGTCGGTCGAGGCGTTGTCGGCCACGATGACGCGGGCGCCGTCGGCGTGGGTGAGCACGCCGGGCAAAAACCGGCGCAGAAAACCGGCGCCGTTCCAGTTCAGGATGACAATGGCCACGTCGGCGCAGGCGCCAACGTTTGGCACCGCGGCACTAGGCGCCAAAACCGCTCAAATCGAGGCCGGGCACGTTGGGCATCAGGCCGCTGGTTTTGCGTTGGAGTTCCTGGCGGGCCAGCTCGGCGGCTTCGTCCAGGGCTTTGTTCACGGCCGCCACCACCAGGTCGGCCAGCATGTCGCGGTCCTGCGGAGTCAGCAGCGTTTCGTCGATTTCGAGCTTAATGACCTTGCGGTGGCCGCTGGCGGTGGCGCGCACGAGGCCGCCGCCGGCTTCGCCCGTGGCGGTGATGTGTTGTATTTCCTGCTGGGCCTGCTGCATTTTGTCCTGCAGCTCTTTCACTTTGCCCATCATGCCGGTGAGGTCGAATGCCATGGTATCAGTTTTCGGTTTTCAAGTAGCGTAAACAAGCGAAGCCGGCAAAAGTGAGCCGCTTGCTGGTGCAAAGACGCCGGAACCCGCCCCAGGGTTCGCCGCGGGGCTTATTTTAAAATCGTGACCGAGCCCGAAGCCGTGAAGGGCGTGCCATCCTCGTTGTTTTGCTGGAAGCGCCACACGTAGCCGCCCAGCACCGGGGCGTGCCCCTTGATGCGGCCGTCCCACACGTCGGCGCGCTGCGAGCCCCGGAATACTTCCTGCCCGTTGCGGTCCACCACCACGAAGGTGTAGTCCTTCAGATACTTGCCTTTTACTTCGAGCACATCGTTCAGCCCGTCGCCGTTGGGCGTGAAGGCCGTGGGAATGGTGAGGAACAGCCGCCGCGTTACGGTGGCAATGTTGGAGTAGCTGACCGTGCCCGCCGGCAGTCCCGCCCCGCTGATGCGGAGGCGGTAGCGCAGCACCTGTTGCGTGGTGTTGGGCGACAGGTCGGTGTAGCTGTTGCCGCTCACGGCAATGTTGTCTAGCACCTGGTTGTCGGAGCTGAGGCGTTCGAGCACGTAGCTGGCCGCCGCGCCGGGAGTAGGGCCGGTGAAGGCCGACCAGGACAGGCTGGCCGTGGTGCCGTCGGCATCGGCCGGGCTGGCGCTCAGCAGGCTGGGGCAGGTAGCCGCGCTTTCGGAGGAGGTGTTGCCGCACACGTCCGTGACGCGCACCGAGTAGCAGGGCGGGTTTTTGCGCAGGTCTTCCAGCGCGGTAGAGTCGCGGCGGGGGCGCAGGGTGGTGGCACTGCCAAAATCGGCGGGGCCACCACCCGCCGCGCGACGGTAGAACAGCGTGCTGCCGGCGGGCAGGGTGCCGCCCGCCAGCACCGGCCGCAGCTCCACCACGTTGCGCACATTGAAGCTAGGCACCAGCAGCGGCTGCTGGGGCGGCAGGTTCGAGGTGGTGAGAATGGTGACGGCGTTGGAAACCGACTTCGTGCCGTTGGGATAAGTGGCCGTCACGGTGTAGGAGTAGCTGGTGCCGCATTGCACGTCGCTGTCTTCCAGGCCGCCCGAGATTGAAGCAATGCCCGTCGTGAGCACCTTGCCGTCGCGGCTCACAGTGTATACCGCGCCCGAACCACCAGCGTCGCTGAACAGCAGTTGGTTGCGGTTTTGCGTGGAATTGCCCGTGAGGTTGAGCGTGCATATCAAGTCGGAGGCCGCGGTGCTGAGCTGGCAGGCGTCGGTGCGCAGCAGGCGGTAGCAGCCGGGCGCGGCGCCGGGCACGGCGAAGGACGTGCTGCCGGCGGGCACCGTGGCCACCGTGGCAAAGCCGCCGGGCGCGCTGGCATCGGCCCGCTGCAGGGTGTAGAAGTAGCCGGCCGGCAGCTGGCCAATGGCCAGCGTGGCCGTGCCACCGGGCAGGGCGCCCTGCAGCGTGAGCGTGGTGAGGAGCGGCGTTTGGGGCGGCAGCAGCGGCGCTACGGGCTGCGTGGCCTGCTGGCTTTCGCAGATGTTGGGCGCGGTGTAGTGGCCCACCACCGTGACCGAAGTGGCCCCACTGGCGAGTGGCACCACCGCGCTGCGCTGCCCGGGGTTGAGATTGAGCGGGGCACCCGAGCCGGATTGCACCGAATAGTAGTCGTACACCAGGTCGGTGATGGTAATCAACGCGTTGCCACTGGGGCAGGGGGCCACCGTAAAGGTTGGGGCGGTGTTGTCGTAGACGCGAAAGGTGCGGATGTAGTAGGTTGAGCCGTTGGGCTGCCCGGGCACCGGAGGTATACTTGCCAGTTCCGCTACGGTCACGAGGCCTATTTCCGCGCGGGTCGGGGTATAGGTATATGGAAGTGCATTGGGCGGAGCGCAGCCAGGATAGTCGGCAGCCGCAGCCCCGGTACCTGGTTTAACGCCGTAGTAGAGTTGAGTAGTTGGAATATTCCGACCTGGGCATTGTTCAAATCGTACGGAGCGCCCAACGCAAAAGGCATCTACAACTTGGGAGGTTTGGATGTCGACCGCCAGAAAGGAGCAAGCTGGTTGGGGCGTGGATGCGCATACAGAGGTTTGGGCCCACGCTGCGCACGTAGGCGCCAGCACCACAGCAACAAACAAGCAAAAACGGTACACCAACTTCATCATCAGCGTTCAGTACGCGGGGTAAGCACAGCGGTATTTGCCGCGCGCAAAATTCAGGCCGGGTCCGTATAGTACATGCCTGGGCAGCAGCACTACAAAAAAAGCCCCCGGCTTATTGCCAGTCAAACTTACGGACGAAGGCGGCGGCTTTGTGTAAGTCGGGGTAGAGCACCCGGTCCTGGCCCACGAATTTCACTTCCTGCTGGAAGGCGGCCACCACCCGCTCCAGCTCCTGCGAGGTGCGGCCGGGGCGCCGGAACGCCAGGGCCTGCACCGCCGTCATCAGCTCGATGCCCAGCACCTGCTCCACGTTGTACAACACGCGGCGCGATTTGGTGGCGGCGTTGGCCCCCATGCTCACGTGGTCTTCCTGGCCGTTGCTGCTCACAATGCTGTCGACCGAAGCCGGAGTGCACAGTTGCTTGGTCTGGCTCACGATGCTGGCCGCGGTGTACTGCGGTATCATCAGGCCGGAGTTCAGGCCGGGTTCGGCCACCAGGTAGGTGGGCAGGCCGCGCTGGCCGGAAATGAGCTGGTAGGTGCGGCGCTCCGAAATGCTGCCCAGCTCGGCCACGGCAATGGCGAGATGGTCGAGGGCCAGGGCCAGGGGCTGGCCGTGGAAGTTGCCGCCGCTCAGAATCAGGTCTTCGTCGGGGAAGATGTTGGGGTTGTCGGTCACGGAGTTGCACTCGGTTTCCACCACCTGGGCCACGTAGGCCAACGCGTCGCGCGAGGCGCCGTGCACCTGCGGCTGGCAGCGGAAAGAGTAGGGGTCCTGCACGGCGTGGCGCGGCTGGGTTTGCAGCTCCGAGCCGGCCAGCAGCTCCGAGAGGCGCCGGGCCACCAGCACCTGCCCGGCGTGCGGCCGGATGCGGTGCAGGTTGGCATTAAACGGGTCGGTGCAGCCGCCAAAAGCCTCCGTCGAAAGCGCTCCAATCACATCGGCCGCGTCGGCCAGGCGCTGGGCGCGCAGCACGCCGTCCACGGCGTAGGCCAGCATAAACTGGGTGCCATTCAGCAGGGCCAGGCCTTCCTTGGCCTGCAACGCCAGCGGGTCCCAGCTGAAGAGGCTCATGGCATCGGCGGCGCTCAGGCGGTAGCCTTGGTAGTTCACTTCGCCCAGGCCCAGCAGCGGCAGGCAGAGATGGGCCAGCGGGGCCAAATCGCCGCTGGCGCCCAAGGAGCCCTGCTCGTACACCACGGGCAGCAGCTCGCGGTTGTACATGGCCACGAGGCGCTCGGCGGTGGCCACTTGCACGCCGCTGTGGCCGTAGCTCAGGCTCTGGGCCTTGAGGAAGAGCATGAGGCGCACGAGGGGCTGCGGCACTTCGGCGCCGGTACCGCAGGCGTGCGACATCATCAGGTTGACCTGCAGCTGGGCGCGTTGCTCGGGCGCAATGCTCACATTATACAAGGAGCCAAAGCCGGTGTTGATGCCGTAAATCGGCTGGTCATCGTGCGTCAGGCGCTGGTGCAGGTATTCGTGGCAGGTGGCGATTTGCGTTTTGGCGTCGTCGCCAAGTTGCACGGGCCGGCCGTCGGCCAGCACGGTGGCCAGCGCGGCCAGGGTGAGGGGCTGCGCGGGCGAAATGGTATGGGTGGGCATTCGGGGGTGGGTGAGGAACCAAAGGGGGTGACCGCAAAAATAGAGTTATTTCCACGGAAGCCGCCCTTGCGCAGTTGGGCCACGCCCACGCCGCGCGGCCCAGCGACTGGAACGCCGAAACCAACCTCACCACCCACAACTACACCGCCGTGCGTTTCTAAGATGCGCAAGACGCGCTGGTGCACCAAGCACCTGCGCCCACCCACTGCTGCAACAGGTGCTGAGCGACCCAACCGCCGCCCAAGCCCATGCGCTGCTCGCCCAACAAATGGCCCCGCGTTACCATAAGCCGCGCGTACGCGCCCTCTGCTGAGTAGATTGTGTAACAACTGCTTATCGAAAAACAACTCGTCTTATATAAAATTTACTATATTTATCTGGTTGGCGTATTTGCCGATTGACACTTACTCAAGGCACTTTACCTAATTGTACCTGCGATGAAACATGCTACGCTGCTCTTGCTCAATCTACTGACGAGTTCTTTGTTGCTTACGGTGGTCCTCCCGGCGCGGGCGCAATTTTCTACCACGCCTGCGCAAACCCAGTTCGTGTGCAATGTGCCCAACTACCAACTCGGCGTGCAAGCCTTCGCCGACGGTGCAGGCGGCTCCTACGTTGTCTGGATTGACAAGCGCAACGGGAACAACTCCGGCCTGGGCACCGGCATTTATGCCCAGCGCCTCAACGCGGCCGGGGTGCCGTTGCTGCCCACAAATGGCCTGCGCTTGTTCCAGGCGGGCAGTCGCGACATCTTCGGCCTGCGGGCCATTCCCTGGCAAAGCGGGATGCTGGTGGCCTGGGTGCAAGGCGCCTTTGGCGTGGGCGGCGACACCGTGCGCTGCCAATACTACAGCGCGGCCGGCGTGCCGCAGTGGTCCACGCCCACCGTGGTGGCCTACCGCACCCTGCCCACGGTTATTTACGAAAGCGAACAGGGACTCAACATCATTCCCACCAGCACGGGCGCCACCATCACCCACGCCCTGGCCCTGAACGGGGGCAGCGCCCGCTTTACCTTCAATAAGGTAGGGCCGACGGGCGTGCTGAGCTTCCCCAATAACGACCGGCAGGTGCAAGTGCTGCCCGTCGGCATTTTTGCTTCGGACTACTATCACACCGTGGGCGACGGGGCCGATGGCTTCTACCTGGTGGCCAGCGCCGGTGGCTTGTCTTCGCCCATTTATGCCCAGCGCTTTACCGCAGCCGGCGGGGCGGCTTGGGCCACTTACACCACCATCTCGGCGGGCGGCGCCTCGGGGCGCGGTTCGGACTGGCAACTCCTCACCGACCCGGCCAACAATCTCTACGTGGCCTGGACGTCGAACGGCGGCGACCCGCTGGCATCGAAGGTGTTACCAAGTGGTGCGCTGGGCTGGGCCAGCCCCGGCTACGTGGCCCTGAGCACCGACCCCGCGTACCAAACCAACCCCCACGCCATTTGGCACGATAACGCGCTTTGGATGATATGGGAAGACGCCCGCGGAGGCAGCGGCAACTTCGATTATAAGTGTTATGCCCAAAAGATTGACGCCGCCGGCACGCTGGCTTGGGCGGCCGGCGGGGTGCCCGTATACTCGTTATCCGCGGGGTATCCGCGCCCCAAGCTGGCGCCATCCGACAACGGCGCGGTGATGGCTTTTTACAGCACCGATGCCAACGCGGCCAACTTCCGCGCCCAGAAAATCTTGCCGACGGGCGCCGTGGCTTTTGCCGCCCCGGGCCTAGTGCTGCACTCGGTGGCCGATAATCGGCCTTACGAGTTGGACTACGTGCCCGTGGGGCAGCCCAATGGCTCGGTGCAGGTGTTTTGGTCGTCGCCGGGGCCAGCGCCTACGGGGCGCGACATCTGCGCGGGCCGCATACAGAGCTCGGGCTCGCTGCTCAGCTCCACCGAGCGCCTGGCCGCGGCGCTTGGGGTGGAGGCGTATCCCAACCCTGCCACTACGGAGTTGCACCTCCGCTTTCCTGCTGCTGCCAAGCCTAACAGCCTGCGTCTTTATAACGGGTGCGGCGACTT
This sequence comes from Hymenobacter miniatus, assembly GCF_016427455.1. NCBI lineage: Bacteria > Pseudomonadati > Bacteroidota > Cytophagia > Cytophagales > Hymenobacteraceae > Hymenobacter > Hymenobacter miniatus. The sequence goes on along the minus strand of NZ_JAELXR010000007.1, from coordinate 81,294 downwards.
GGTGCGGGTTTTCACCGACGCCGCTCAGCCGCTGTCGGTGCGGGGGTTGCCGGTAGGCTTGTATGTGCTGCGAGCCACTGTGGCCGGGCAGCCGGTGAGCCAGCGCGTAGCAGTAGAATAGGCGAGGGAGAGTTGCCGAACAAAGAAACCCAGCCCGTCGTGCTGCGCCTTGGTGCAGCACGACGGGCTGGGTTTCTTTCTCTGACGACAGCCTTACTCCGCCGTAAGCGCGGTCACCACCTCACCCATGGGCAGCACGCGCTCCACGCCGGTTTGCATGATTTTGATTTTCACGACGCCGGCCGCCGCTTCTTCCGGACCCATGATGATGACCAGCGGAATGCCCTTGGCGTCGGCGTACTTGAACTGCTTCTGCAGCTTGCTGGCGTCGGGGTACAGCTCGCTGGGGATGCCGGCGGCGCGCAGCTCGGTCAGCAGGGGCAGCGCGGCCCGGCCGCTGGCCACGTCGAAGTGCGTGATAAGGCACCGCGTGGGGGTTTCCGAGGTCACCGTGAACAAGTCCAGCGCTTCGAGGCAGTCGTAAAGCCGGTCGACGCCGAACGAAAAGCCCACGCCCGACACGCCCGGCAGCCCAAACGAGCCGGTGAGGTTGTCGTAGCGCCCGCCGCCGCTCACGCTGCCCATCTGCACGTTGTTGATTTTGACTTCGAAAATGCAGCCCGTGTAATAGGAGAGGCCCCGCGCCAGCGTGGGGTCAAATTCCAGCCGGTCGAACTGCTTGAAGCCGGAGGCCCGCAGAATATCCAGCACCTGGGCCAGCTCGGTGAGGCCGCGGTAGTTGGCCAGCGGCTCGGGCGAGTCGGCTTCCACGTCGGGGGTGGTGGGGCGCACGCCGTCGGGCTCCACGCCGGCCGTCACGAAGCCGGCCAGCAGGCGCTGCAGCTTCTCTTCGTAGCTGCCCTCCACCGTCAGCAGCTCAAACAGCGTCTCGATGGTGGCTGCCGAGAAGCCGCGTTCGAGCAGCTCCTTGCTCACGCCGTCGCGCCCGATTTTATCGAGCTTGTCGATGGCCACGAACAAGTCCGTTTCGCGGCCCTCGCCGCCCAGCGCCTGGTAGATGTTGCGCAGCACGCCGCGGTGGTTGATTTTGATGGTGAAGTCGTGCAGGCCCAAGCCGCTCAGCACTTGCGCCATCATCAGCACGATTTCGGCTTCGCAGAGCAGCGAGTCGGTGCCCACCACGTCGGCGTCGCATTGGTAAAACTCGCGGTAGCGGCCGCGCTGGGGGCGGTCGGCGCGCCACACGGGCTGCATCTGGTAGCGCTTGAAGGGAAAAGTGAGCGTGCCGCGGTTCATGGCCACGTAGCGGGCAAAGGGCACGGTGAGGTCGTAGCGCAGGCCTTTTTCGGCCACTTTGGGCAGCAGGGCCTTGCTGCCGGCGGCCAGGTCTTCGGCCGTCACGTCTTTGGCAAAGTCGCCGGAGTTCAACACTTTAAACAGCAGCTGGTCGCCTTCGTCGCCGTACTTGCCGGTGAGCACGGATAGGTTTTCCAGCGTCGGCGTTTCGAGCGGCGCGAAGCCAAACGACTCGAAGGTGCGGCGGATGACATTGAAAATGTGCTGGCGGCGCGCCACCTGGGCGGGGCCAAAATCGCGGGTGCCCTTGGGAATACTCGGTTTTTGCATAACGCCGGCAAAGTTAGGTCGTGGCCAATGCGAAGTCACCCTCACCACAAAATCGAGCAATGTCGCATTTGTACAATATTCAATGTTTTTAATATTATAAATTTGTCTTGAGTTGTCGCAAGGGCCGGGTTGGAGCGGCATGTGGTTGAAACTGGGCAAGGCCCCGCAGACAGATATGCACATCACGGCATTTTCACCTTCGCCGGAGCTGAGCGGCTTCGTGGAGTGCTACGGGCTGTGGCACAACGACCCCGAACCCGGGCCGCCGGCCGCCGCCACGGCCCATAGCCCCCCCGCCGACCTGCCCCCCTTTTCTGCCCAAGACCCGCTGGGTTTTGCCCGGCGAATGCTATGGCTGCGGCTGCCGGACCGAGACGAGGGCCTGAGCATTTTCTTTCGGCCGGCCGGCTTGTATCATCTGTTTGGCGTGTCACCGGCCAAGGGGCGAACTGCCCGGGCCGAGCCGGGCGAGGCCGCGCTGGCGTTCGTCGATGCCCTGCTGCACCGCATGCAGGAGGCCGGCAGCCACGTGGCGTGGCCGGCGGCGGCCGACGAGCTGCTGCTGGCCCACGCGGCCCACACCACTGCGCTGCCCGACGCCGTTGATGCCGTGGCCGGCAGCATTTTACGGCAAGAGGGCCGGGTCAGCATCGAAGCGCTGGCCCAGGGCGTGGGCCTGAGCCGCCGGCAGCTCGAACGCCGCTTTCTGGCCGAAGTAGGCACGGCGCCCAAGCTGTACGCCAGCTTGGTGCGGTTCAACCACGCGTTTCGGCTGCTGGCCGCCAGCCCGGCCCCCAATTGGCAGGACGTGGCCTACGCCTGTGGCTACTACGACCAAGCCCACCTGATTCGCGAGTTCCGGCGGTTTACCGGGCAAGCGCCCAGCGCCTTTTTCAAGGCAAACCCCGAGCAGCCCATTCCTGCCGCCTAAGGCGCGGTGCGGGCAGAGCGGGCCGCATCGGCCGCCGCCGAGTCCACGCGTCATCGTTTCTTCTCACCTTTTTTCCTTGCCTGGCTATGAAAAAACCCTTGTTTTCTCAATTCTTTGGGCTGGCGCTGCTCCTGGCAGGCGCAGCGACTGCCAACGCCCAGTCGGCGGCCGTGACCACGGCGGGCTACTGGAACCTCGAAACCAACCTCACCACCCGCGACTTCACCATCGTGCGCTTCTACAACGCGCAAGACCAACTCGTGTACCAGGAGCGCATCGACGGCCTGTGCCTCAACCTGAACAGCGCCCGCCCGCTGTGCCGCAAAACGGCCGCCAAGCTCAACCTGGCCCTGCAGCGGGTGCTCGACGACCCAGGCCTGGGCCAGGTAAATACCGCGCTGGTGGCCCAGCAGCTCAGCGCCGACCGCCGCGTGCAGCGCGTGTACGCCGTGCGCTGACGCACCGCCTCCAATCGGATACCCACCAAAAAGCCCCGCCGCCGGACCAAACCGACGACGGGGCTTTGCTTGCAGAAAGGAAGGCGAGAAACTACTCTTTCTTGAATTCAAATTCGCCGCCGCCCTGCTTCAGCTTGAAGGTGGGCTGCTCGGGCGAAAACTCTACGCGCAACTGGGCCGGGTCGAACTTGAACACGCCCGGGCTCACGGCTTCCAGCGTGAAGGCCGGCTGGCCGGTGGCTTGGGCCTTGAGGGCGCTGCCCTCGCGGGTGAAGGTGATTTTGAGCGGAATCTGGGGGCTGGCGTAGGTGCCGGCGTAGCGGTCGAGGTCAGCGGATGTGGGCGCAAAGTTGGTTTTCACAAACTCGGGCTTCAGGGCCACGCGGGCGTCGCGCTCGGCCAGGGCCCAGGCCGTGTGGAAGATGAGCTGGTCGCGCCGGGCCATGGCCGGGAAGTCGATGAACTCCACGTCGTCCGTGGCCTTGTGGTACTGCGGGTGCAAGCCGCTGGTGTAGAAGATGATGGGTACGTTGTGCTTGGCGAAGTTGTAGTGGTCGGAGCGGTAGTAAATCTGCTCGGGGTCGGCCGGGTCGTTGTATTTGTAGTCGAGGGCCAGCGGGTTGTACTGCTGGTTGGTGGCCTCGCTCAGGGCGTTGAGCTCGGTGCTGAGGCGGTCGGCACCCACCAGGTACACGTAGTCGCCCTTGCCCTGGTGCAGGCTGTCGACGCGGCCCACCATGTCGATGTTGAGGTCGGTCACCGTCTTTTCGAGCGGGAACACGGGGTGGTCGGTGTAGTACTGCGAGCCGAGCAGGCCCTCTTCCTCGCCGGTGTTGGCCAGAAACAGGATGCTGCGGCGCGGGCCGTGGCCTTCTTTCTTGGCCTGCGAAAAGGCGCGGGCCATGGCCAGCACGCTCACCGTGCCCGAACCGTCGTCGTCGGCCCCGTTGAACACCACGCCGTCCTTCACGCCGAGGTGGTCGTAGTGGGCCGACACCACGAGGAGTTCGTCCTTTTTGTCGCCGCCTTCGAGGTAGCCCAGCACGTTTTCGGTGGTGAAGGGCTCGGTGTTTAGTTTGGCCTGGGCGGTGGCGGTGGCCACGGGCTTAAAGGGGGCGGCCACCGCCTTGCCGGCCTTGGCCACGCTTTGGCGGTACTTGTCGAGGCCGGCCGGGGTGGTGCCGAGCAGCTTGGCGCCCAGCTCAGGCGACACCACGAGGATGTTGAACCCCTGCTTTTTCTTCTCTTCGCCATCGAAGGTGAGGTCTTCGTGGCCCATAATCTGCTCGAAGGTTTTGGGTACGGCCGCATAGGCCGCTGCCGTTGGCATTACAACGAAAATAGTGCGCGCCCCGAGCGGGAAGATGGATTTGCGGCGGGCCGCCAAGCCCTCCAGCGACGCCGGCGCGTAGGCGCTGGGCTTGCCCTCGGCCCCGAGCAGCGACTTGCCTTGCGCATTCAACGGCTCGCCGGCCAGCAGAATAATGTCTTTGCCTTTGTAGTCGGCCGGGGCCGCGAAGTCCGAATATTTTTCTTCCTTGATGCCATAGCCCACAAACACCGGCTGCAGGGGAGCCGCAGTCGCGAAGTCGTCGGTCATCACGCCGTAGAAGTCGCGTTTGCCCTGAAAGGTCTGGCCGCCCACCTTCACGGTGCTGCCGGCCAGGTCGAGGGAGGTGCGCTTCATGCCGAAGTGCTGGATGTAGGGGTTGTCGGAGCCCGCGACCGGGCCGGCCAAGCCGTCGGCCGCAAAGGCTTTGGCTATGTAGTCGGCGGCCATCTTCTGGCCTTTCTTGCCGGTTTCGCGGCCCTCGTAGGCATCCGAGGCCAGCACATCGAGGTCGGACTTTAAGCCTGCCGGGGTGATGGTTTGGGCGTAGGTCACCGACCAGTCGGTGGGGGCTGCGGCGGGCGCCGGCGCGGCAGTTGGAGCGTTGCGGCCCGGCTTGGTTTTGATTTTGACTTTGCCCGGCGTTTGGCCGGTGGCGGCCCCGGCGGCCAGCAGCAGTGCCAGGGTAAGGGGGAGAGGTGTTTTCATGAAAACGGGTCTTGCAGGTGTAAAAAGGTGAAAAATCAAGCGGCAGCAAAGAAAGCACCGCCCGCCGCAAACCGCCGGTACCGTCTGGCTGATGGCGGCAGGCCGGGTGGTAAATCTCCGAAAGTGCCAGGGCATTACACCAGCCAGCCAGCCAGCCAGCCAGAAAAGCGGCGGGCACCCGGTGCCTGCCCATGGCCTCGAAGGCGCAGGGGCGACTCGCCGGTAACGACAAGCCCCGCCGCCGGACCCAACCGACGACGGGGCTGTTTGCAGAAAGAAGGAGAGAAAAGCGGGGTGGTATCAGGGAAGGGAAAACGGGGTAACTCAGCCGCCGAAGCCGCCACCGCCCTGGGGCGCGGCCTCGATGCGGCCCGGCTTGGCCTTGCTGGCGCCGATGTACCAGGTGAAGCCCAGCCAGCCCACGCGGGTTTCGTCTTTGGCGTAGCGGGTGCTGGTCAGGGCGTCGGTTTCGATTTCGGTGCGGTAGGAGCTGGTGTTCAGCACGTCCGACACGCGCAGGGTGAGGGCGGCGCGGTCCGAGAACAGGCGCTGGCGCAGGGCGATGTCCATCTGGCCCCAGGCCAGCTGCCGGCCCTGGGCCGTGAGCGAGGCCGAGCGCACGTTGCCGCTCAGCTGCACGTCGAGGGTGGGGCGCAGGGTGAAATTGTTGGCGAGGCGGGCGGTGCCCACCAGGGCCGTGCGGTTGTTGCCGATGCCGTTGCCCGCAATCTGGGCGCGGTAGAGGCTGGTGCTGGCGTTCAGGCGCCACCACTTGGCCAAGGGCTGGTTGAGGCTAATTTCGGCGCCAAGGTTGGTGGTGGTGCCCAGGTTGTCGTAGGTTTCGGCCGTCACGAGGCCGGCGCCGGGGCCGGCGAGGCGGGTGGCGGTGGTGTCCACGAAGCGCAGGCGCTGGATGCTGTTGGTGGTGATGCGGGCAAACACGGTGCTGGTGATGGTGGCCTGGCCCAAGTTCAATTGGTGGCCCAGCTCGATGTTGTGGCTAAATTCGGCCCGCAAGCGCGGGTTGCCGAGGCGGTAGCTGCGCGGGTCCTGGTAAATGGCCAGCGGCAACTGCTGCATGAAGTTGGGCCGGTTGAGGCGGCGGGCGTAGCTCAGCTGCAGGCGGTTCTGGCCGGGCTCCTTGCCAAATTCGCGGTTGAGGGTGGCCGAGGGGAAGAAGTTGAGGTAGTCCTGGGCCAAGCTGCCGCGCTGCTGGATGCCCACGCCGCCCTGGATGGTGCCGCTCAGGATGGTGTACTCCGAGCGGAGGCCGGCCTGCGCGCTCCACTTGGCGCCGAGGGGCCGCTGGTAGGTGACGTACGCGGCCGGAATGAGTTGGTCGGAGGTGTAGTCGAGCGAGCGGTTGGGGTCGTCCACGAAGTCGTCGGGGCGGCTTTCGCTGGTGGCGTAGCCGAATTTGTTGGCGCCGCGGTTGGTCTGGTGTTCGATTTTGGCGCCCAGTTCGAGGCGGCCTTTGCCGGTTGCAAGCGGCCGGGTGTAGTCCACCTGCGCAAACTGCACGGTGCCGAGCAGGCTCAGCAGCTGGCGGGTGCCGGGCTGCGGGGCGCCGCTTGAGCCGGCCTCCACGTACTGGCGCTGCACCACCGGCACGTTGGCGTCAATCACCACGCCGCCGAAGTTGGCGCTCAGCTCGCGGCCCTTGTGCTCGGCCCAGGTGCGGCGGTAGTTGCCGTCGAAGTTCAGGATGTTTACCCGCACGTCGAGGTCTTGGCGGCCGCGGGCGCGCTGCACGGCGCCGTTGTTGGTTTGCTGGGTCAGGTCCTGGCTTTCGCCTTCGAGGTTCACTTCCGAGCCGGGGGCCACGTTCAGGCTCAGGCTTTGGTCTTTGGGCAGGGCCAGTTCCACGCCCACCCGCACGTTGTGGTTGCGGTGCGTTTCGATGCCGGTAGCCACTTGGGTGGTGCGCACCGTTTCGGTGCCGAGCAAAGCGGTTTGTTCGGAGTGACCTTTGCTGCGGTAGCTCACGTCGCGGCCGTTGTAGCCGGCGCTCCAAGTGGCTTTGCCCTGCTTGCGGCTCAGATTGAGGTTGCCGCTATACTTGTCGGCGGTGCCGAGGTTGAGCGCGGCCGTGCCATTGGTGCCGTTCTTGGTTTCTTTCTTGGTAATGAGGTTGATGACCCCGCCGCCGCCGGCCGCATCGTACTTAGCCGAGGGGTTGGTGATGACCTCCACCTGGGCAATGCGCGAGGCCGGAATCTGGTCGAGGCGCTGGCCGCCGGTACCGCCGTTGCTCACGCCAGCGGGCTTGCCGTCGATGAGGATGGTGACGTTGGAGGTGCCGCGCATGCTCACGGTGCCGTTCACGTCCACGCTCACTGAGGGCACGTTTTGCAGCACGTTGGCCGCCGTGCCGCCCACGCTGCCCAGGTCTTTTTCTACGTTTATCACGCGTTTGCCCAACTCTTCCACCACGGTGGCTTTTTGGGCCGTCACCACCACTTCGCTGAGCTTTGTGGCGGTAGCAGCTATCATTTTCAGGCCCGGGAACTGCGCCGCGGGTGCCGCCTCGGTCAAAGTGAAGCGGCGGCGCAACACTTTGTAGTTCAGGTCCTGCACTCGCATCAGGTAGGTGCCCAACGGCAGGCCGGCGGCCCGGAAAGCGCCCTGCTCCGTGGTCTGAGCGGCCGTAACAAACGTGGAATCGGCTGAGCGCAGCAGCACGACGTCGGAGAATGGCACGGGCTTGCCCGAGCCGTCTTCTAGCAGGCTGCCGCTCACGCTGCCCGGGCCGCCCGTCTGGGCCGCCGCCCCCAAGGGCAGCAACAGCGAAACCAGGGCCGCGCCACGCAGCACGCGGCCGGCAAGGGAGAGGGCAGAAGCGGTGAAAAAAGTTTTCATGGTGCAGAAAATGGAAGGTGAGGTGGGTGGGGGAGTTGCCCGGCGCAGGCAGCGGCCGCGGTTCCGCTGGGTGATGGGCAATTCGGCCGCCCAAACTTCGGTGAGTGGAAGCAGCGGGCTAGCGGGTCATCTTGGGTACCCGCTTAGCTCAGCTACTGGGCTAAGAACAGAACAAATGTAAAGCAGGTACTTTGTAACGCAAGGTACTAAAGCAATAATTTTTCGTTAAGCAAAAGCAGTGCTGTGATGAACTTCTGAAAATCAATTAGTAAGCCGCAATAAATTTTTGCTGCTTCTTCCGGCTACCTGCAGGGAGCGGTGCGGAACTGAGGATACAGATGCAAGTTGCCCCACCAGGGTTGCCCGATATTTTCACCTTTTTCCGAGTAAAAGCAAAAAGCCCCAACCAGACGGCCGGGGCTTTTCACTGCACGGGTATTCATTTTTAGCCGCCGCGCCGGCCTCAGTGCCGCTTCACCGGAGCCTTGGGCTTGGGTTTGGGCTGGTGCACGGGGTCCGTCACCTGCTGGCCGTTGCGGTAGGTCACGGTGCGGTCCACGGTTTTGCCGTCTTCCTTGTAATAGGTCCACACGCCGCTCTGCTTGCTGTTGCGGTACAGGCCGTTCACGGCCAGCGTGCCGTCCTCGCGGTATTCCTTAAACGGGCCCTGAATCATGCTGCGCACGTAGGTGGTTTCCTTGCGCACCTTGCCCGAGGGAAAGTACTCCTGCGCCACGCCCGCCATGAAGCCGTTTAGGTAAGGCTGCCGGCTTTGCACCGTGCCGTTCTCGTAGTAAGTGAGGCGTTCGCCCACCAGCTTGCCCTGCGGGCCGTAGGTTTCCACCTTGCGGGGCGTCTTGCCATCGGGGTAAAACTCGCGCCAGGTGCCGGCCGGCCGGCCGCTTTTGTATTGCTCCTCGGCCTGCTTCAGCTGCCCGGCCACGTCGTGGTAGCGCGTGATTTTGCGGTCCTTGCCGCCGTTGGCGTAGTCGGTTTCCTCGCGTGGGTGGCCGTTTTCGAAGTACTCGATGCCGTGCCCAATGAGCACGCCGTTGCGGTACGTCATCTTCGATTTCACCTGCCCGCTCTCGTAGTAGCTGGTGGCCGGGCCGTCGAGGTTGGCCGTGCCGCTCACGGGCGCCGCGCGCTTGGTCAGGTCGTCGCCCAGCGGGTTTTTCACGGCGCGCTGCACCAGCGGGGCCGGGGCGTAGGTGCTCTCCGTTTGGAGTTTGCCGCTCATGTAGTAGCTGCGGTAGCGCCCGCGGCCGTTTTTGTCGGCCAGCACTTCCACCTCAATCTGGCTATTCGGGTAATACGTTTTGTAAGGGCCCGACAGCAGGCCTTTCGAGAAGCTGCCCTCGCTCTGCACCACGCCGTTGGGGTAGTAGAATTTCACCGCGCCGTTGGGCTGGCCGTCCACGTAGCTGATTTCGGCCTGGGTCTTGCCGTCGGGGTACAGGGCTTTGAGGGCGCCGTTGGGCTGGCCTTTGGCGAGGGTGGTGCGCAGCTTCACCGAGCCGTCGGGGTGGTAGTAGGTGATTTCGCCGTTGGGCTCGTCGTTTTCAAAGAAGCCGGCCTGGGCCACGTGGCCGTCGTCGTAATACGTTTTGAACGGGCCCTGCCGGATGCCGTCCTTATAAGTAGCCTCCAGCCGCCGGGTGCCCGTGGGGTGAAATTCCACGTAGGCCGAATCGCGCTTGCCCTGCGTGAAGCTGGTTTGCTGCTCCAGCTTGCCGTTGCGATAAAAGCGCTTGTACGTGCCCTGCGGCACGGTATCGGCGGCCACCAGGGCCGTGTACACCTCCCGCTTGTTGGTTTTCAGCGAGTCGTAGTAGGAAATAAACCGCTTCAGCCGCTGGCCGTGCGAGGGCAGGGCCAGCAGCAAAAAGAAAAAAGGAACCAAATATTTCATAGGCGCAAGAACGCAGAAAAGGGATTTTCCGTGCGATGGGAAATAGTCTCTAAAAGTCGGGCCAAAAAAAGCCCCACCGAATTTTCGGTGGGGCTCTTCGATTGTCAAAGACAGAAACAATTACAGCGCTTCCACCACAATGGCGCTGGCGCCGCCGCCGCCGTTGCAGATGCCCGTCACGCCGATTTTGCCGCCCTCGTTCTTGAGCACGTTCATCAGCGTGGTCACAATGCGCGCGCCCGAGGCGCCCAGCGGGTGGCCCAGGCTCACGGCGCCGCCGTATTTGTTCACCTTGGTGCCTTCCAGGTTCAACAGCTTGTTGTTGGCCAGGCTCACCACCGAGAAAGCTTCGTTGATTTCGTAGAAATCCACGTCGGCGGCGGTTTTGCCGGCGTTTTTCAGGGCTTTGGGGATGGCCAGCGAGGGCGACGTGGTGAACCACTCCGGCGCCTGCTCGGCATCGGCGAAGCCCAGAATGCGGCCGATGGGCGTGAGGCCCAGGGCGTCGGCCTTCTCGCGGCTCATCAGCAGCACGGCGGCGGCGCCGTCGTTCAGCGTGGAGGCATTAGCGGCCGTCACGGTGCCGTTTTCCTTGATGAAGGCAGGCTTCAGGCCGGGCACTTTGGCGAAGTCTACTTTCAGGTATTCCTCGTCGTCTTCAATGACGGTGGTCTTGCCGCGGCTCTCGATGGTCACGGGCACAATTTCGTCTTTCTTCTTGCCAGCTTTAGCGGCGGCGGCGCTGCGGGTGTAGCTCTCGATGGCGAAAGCGTCCTGCTCCTCGCGGGTGATGCCCATTTCCTTGGCCGTGTTTTCGGCCGCGTTGCCCATGGCGTAGTCGTGGTAGGGGTCCCAGAGGCCGTCGCGCACCAGGCCGTCAATCATCTGGCCGTGGCCGTACTTGGCACCGAAGCGGGCCTTGTCGAGGTAGTAGGGCACGTTGCTCATGCTCTCCATGCCGCCGGCCAGAATCACGTCGGCCTGCCCCAGCATGATGGCCTGGGCGGCAAACATGATGGCCTTCGAGCCCGAGGCGCACACTTTGTTTACGGTGGTGCATTCCACGGTGTCGGGCAGGCCGGCTTTCTTGGCGGCTTGGCGGGCGGGGGCCTGGCCGAGATTAGCTGAAATCACGTTGCCCATAATCACCTGCTCGACTTCTGCGGGCGCCACGCCGGCTTTGTCGAGGGCACCCTTCAGGGCAATGGCGCCCAGCTCGGTGGCCGACAACGACGCCAGCGCCCCGCCAAAAGACCCAATGGGCGTGCGGACAGCGGAAATAATGACAACTTCTTTGGTTTGCATACCGAAATGTTTGAAGTGGGGTGGGAGGATGAATCTGGCCGCAAAAGTACGGATTTAGAACCCCCAAACGCGACAACTGCCTAACAGGCGTTAGTCGGATTTAGTTGGTGGCGCAAGTTGCTTGCGCTTAGGACGTAATTACCAGGTCGGCTTATTGGGGTCGGGCTTGCGCTCGGTCGGTCGCGCCAACTGCTGTAGGTACTGCTGCTCCTGCGCGCGCAGGGTTTCGAGCAACTGGCGGGCTTGGGCGGGGCTCAGGTTCATGGCTTGCAGGCGTTCGCGCTGGGTTTGGAGCTGCACGTCGGCCGGGGCGGCGGCTTCGGTGCCCGGGCGGTTGCTGCGGCCCTGGCCAGATTCGGCTGAGGAACCGGCGCTGCGGTCCAGCCCGCGCTGCTGGCCGGGCGTTTCGCCCGTGGGCAGGGGCGCGGCGGGGCCGGAGCCGGGCGCCTGCCCCCCCGTTGCCGCCGCGCCCGGGGCGGGGGAGGGCCGCTGGTTGTCGGGTTGGCCGTTGGGGGCCGCGCGGCTTTGGGGCGGGCTGGTGGGTGGCGCGGGGCTCGGCTGCTGGTCGTTGGTTTCGCCTTTGCGGTCCGTTCCTTCCTTGGTGGCCGACTGGTTGGGGGCGCTGCCGTTTTTCTCGGGGGCCGACTTGTCCGGCTTGTTCTTTGGTTGATTGGGCTCGGCCGGGGGCGGCGCTATTTGGGGGCTGTTGGGCCGCCGGGCCAGGTAATCGGTCAGCACTTCGTAGTTGTAGCGGGCGCTTTCATTGCGCGGGTCCAGCAGCAAGGCCTGGCGCAGCAGGCCCACGGCCTGGGCCAGCTCGCCCCGCTGCGCTGCCAGCACCGCCAACTGCTGCCGGGCCACGCTGCTCAAGGCCGGGGGCGTGGCGGTCAGGAGCCGGCTATAGGTGCTGGCAGCGGGCGCCAGCTGTCCGGCCCGGGTTTGGGCGTGGGCCAGGTTCAGCACCAGGCGCGGGTCGGGCTTGGCGCGGGCGTTGGCGTTCAGCGCCGCGGCAAATGCGTGGGCCGCACGCGCCGCCGCGCCGCGCTGGTAAGCCACGGTGCCGCGCCGCACGGCCACGTTGCGGTCGCGCACGCCGGTGAGCAGCGCCCAGCCCGGTCCACCAATCAGCAAAAGCACCAGCGCAACGTATTTCACGGGCGAATAATGGTTAGGGTCAGGGCCACGTCGAGGGCCAGCAGCAGCAGGGCCACCGCCAGCGGGTAGCGGTAGCGGTTGTCGGCCACGGCCACGGTGCGCACTTGCTCGGCCACGCCGGGCATGTTGCGCAGCAAGCGCAGCAACGGCTCGAAGCCGTTTTGCTGGTTGCTAAGTTCCACGTACTGGCCGCCGGTTTGGGCCGAAAGCTGTAGCAGCGGAGCTTCGCGGAGGCGGCTTTGCACCAGTTGGCCTTTGCCGTCGCGCACCAGGCCCCCGCCCGGTTTGGGAATGGTGCTGCCTTTTTCCGTGCCCACGCCCACCGTGTATACCCGCGCCCCGGCCCGCGCTAGTTCGCGCAGCACGGGCTCCAGGTTTTCGCCAAAGTCTTCGCCGTCGCTCACCAACACCAGGGCCGTGGCGCGGGGCGTGCCGGCCTGAGGACTCAGCCGTTTCAGCACCAGTTCCAGGGGCTCGCGCAGGGTAGTGGGCCCGGCCGGTAGCAGGCTCGTGCGCAACGTGCGAATGAATACCTGCACGGCTGCTTGGTCGTAAGTGAGCGGGCATTGCACCACGGCTTCGGCCCCAAACACCACCAGCCCCAGCCGGTCGGCCGGAAACTGCGCCACCAGCGTTTCCAACTCGGCCTGCGCCCGCAGCAGGCGGGAAGGAGCAACGTCGGGGGCGTCCATCGAGCGCGATACGTCTACCAGCAGCCACACGTCTTTGCCGGCGGTGCGCACCGGGCGTTGGCTCACGCCCAGCGACGGCCCCAGCGCCGCCGCCAGCAGCGCCGCGCCGGTGAGCAGGCGCAGCGTCAGCTTCCACCCGCGGTGGCGGGCCCGGGTGCCCAGTGCCCGCCCGGCGCGGCCCGCTCGCTGCCAGTGCCGCGCCAGCAGCCCCAGCGCCAGCAACAACGCCAGGCCGGCCGCCACAAAATCAGGATACGCCCAGGTTAGCAAACGGGAATTAGTAAAAGATTCGGAAGGGGCGGGGCCACGTGCCTCACCGGCAAAGGTGGCAGCGTGGGAACTCTTAAATCGTCCCAAAGATAAATTTTTCGCTCAGGGTATGGCTAATTCAGTTCCGCCCGTATATTTGCACCCGCTTCGGACGGAAGCGAAACCAGCCTGGAGAAGTGGGTGAGTGGCTGAAACCAGTAGTTTGCTAAACTGCCGTAGCTCTAAAGGTTACCGGGGGTTCGAATCCCCCCTTCTCCACTGATAATGTTGGGTTGCGAAAGCGTCCCATTGGGGCTCCACCCAGTAGGAAACTTTCTAAACTCAACATTATTTTTTTTCGGGGTGTAGCGTAGCCCGGTATCGCGCCTGCTTTGGGAGCAGGAGGTCGTAGGTTCGAATCCTGCCACCCCGACATTTTTCCCGCCCCGTTTTCGACCCCGTAGCTCAGCTGGATAGAGCAACTACCTTCTAAGTAGTCGGTCTTTGGTTCGAATCCAAACGGGGCCACTCAAAAGCCCCTCACCGCAACGTGAGGGGCTTTTTTGCGCTTCAGCGGTTGCGTAGTCCCGTAGTGGTGCCTGCTATCAGGCTCATACTGAGCCGTGTGGTGGTCCGGATGCCCTGTCGCCAAGCGCAACACTCCTTCGCGCTGCCACGTTCTGCCACTGTGAGAATGGGTCAATATGCTTATCTTGGCCCGCAAACGCGGCTGCCTTCACCTGAGCAGCCGTCGTAATTGCACGGGTTCTTTTTCATTTCCTCTCTTTTCGCCACCCCTTAAATAACTTTTAACCATGAAGAAATTCTTACTTTCTCTGGGTTTGCTCGGTGCCGCCGTTGGCGCGCACGCCCAGACAACTCCCAACTTGGGCCCGTGGGTGCAGGTGAACACCGTAAACTCCGGCGCCTTCGCGCCGGGCTACCGTGTTGTTCACGTGAGCACCGTTTCGCCCACTGTGGCGTGGGCCACGGCCGAGGAAAACTCGACTTCGGGCGTCGCTAACTTTTTCTTCCGCACCAACAACGCTGCGGGCGACCAGTTTGACTTCGATGCTATTACCGCAGTGGGCGCCAATGCTTCGTATGAGTCGGCCAACATTTCGGGCGTATCGGCTACTACCGCAGTGGTGGGCAAATACGGCTCGACCGGTGGCGGCGACATCCTGCGCACCACTAATGGTGGCTTGAGCTGGACCCGCACCTCCACCAACGCGCAGTTTCCGCAAGCCAACGGCGGCTTCCTCGACTTTGTGCACATGTTCGACGCCAGCGTGGGCGTGGCCGTGGGCGACCCCGTGGGCGGCTACTTTGAAATCTACCGCACCATCGACGGCGGTGCTACCTGGAACCGCATCCCCCAAACCGCCGTGCTGACGCCCTTTACCGGCGAAGCCGCGCTGGTGCGTTCGTACTTCGCGCTGGGCAACACCATCTGGTTTGGCGGCGCTTCGCTGGGTACCAACGACCAGGAGTACGTTTACAAGTCGACGGACCGCGGCATAACCTGGACCAAGAGCGCGCCGACGCCCCTCACCGAAACCATCTCCAAAATCGCGTTTAAAGACGCCAACAACGGCATCGCTTACAACGTGAAAGTTACCGGTTCCGACGTAACCGCCGTGAACGTGATTCGCACCAGCGACGGTGGCGCCACCTGGCAGACCATCACTCCGGTGAACAACGCCACGGGCAGCTTCTTCCGCTACGACATTGACGCCGTGAACGGCCGCTACTACAGCGTGGGCCAGCGCTTCCCCGCTTCCTCGCCCGCCGTGGCCGCCGACTTCGGCTCGTCGTACAGCACCGACGGCATCAACTGGATTAATCTGAACAACAGCCAGGGCTTCTTTGCCGTGGATTTGATTCCTGGCACGGGCACCGCTGTTGCGCAAGGCTACGCTGGCGCTGCCACCGACGCTGCTGGCTCGGGTGGCCTTTACAAAGGCACCATCCTCAACTCTGCCACCCGCGACGCTGCCCTGCAAAACGCCCTGACGGTGTTCCCCAACCCCAGCAATACCGGCGTGTTCAACGTGGACCTGGGCTCGACGCTGAAAGGCAGCGCTCAGCTGACCGTGGTGGACGCCATGGGCCGCCAAGTGAAGTCGCAAACCGTGAACCCCACCGCGGTGGGCTCGAAGGCTTTCAACGTTGACCTGAGCAACGAAAAAGCTGGCGTGTACACGTTGCAGTTCCGCACCGACGCTGGCATTGCCACGCAGAAAGTGGTTATCAACTAAAGGCAATTTTTTGCCTTTGGCAAAAGGCTTCTCCCATGCCGGGAGGGGCCTTTTTTTGTGCCTGCGGGGCTGGACTCTAGCGGCATCGTTTGGCCTGGTGCGAAATGAAAAAATCCGGGGAGTAAAACCGCGAAAATTCCTGAAAATGGGATTAAATATGTACTTTTGAGTGTTCAGTACCTAGCCGCCCGTTGGACGGTTTTACGACCTGATTTAATCCCGCCCTCATGAGCGAAACAACCGAAAAAATCGTTCAGCCGGAATACACGGCTGACAGCATTCAAGTACTCGAAGGTTTGGAGGCCGTGCGCAAGCGGCCCAGCATGTACATCGGCGACACCGGCCTGAAGGGCCTGCACCACTTGGTGTGGGAGGTGGTCGACAACTCCATTGACGAAGCCCTCGCCGGGCACTGCGACCTGATTAACGTCACCATCAACGAAAACAACTCCATCACCGTGCGCGACAACGGCCGCGGCATCCCGGTGGGCTACCACGCCAAGGAAGGCAAGTCGGCCCTGGAGGTGGTGCTCACCGTGCTGCACGCCGGCGGCAAGTTCGACAAAGGCTCCTACAAAGTGTCGGGGGGCCTGCACGGCGTGGGCGTGAGCTGCGTGAACGCGCTTAGCACGGATTTGAAAGTGACCGTCCGCTCCAAAGGCCACGTGTATCAGCAGGAATACAAGATTGGCTTCCCGCAGTACGACGTGAAGCAGATTGGCGACACCGACGAGCACGGCACCGAAGTACAGTTCCTGCCCGACCCGACCATCTTCTCCGAAACCGAGTACCGCTACGACACCATTGCCTCGCGCCTGCGCGACTTGTCGTACCTGAACAAGGGCATCCGCATCACGCTCACCGACCGCCGCGAGAAAGTGGAGGGTGGCGAGTTCCGCTACGAAGAGTTTTACTCGACCGGTGGCCTGCGCGACTTTGTGCAGTACCTCGACGGTGAGCAACGGCCGTCGCTGCTCGCCGAACCCATTTACGTGGAAAGCGAAAAGGGAGGCACGCCCGTGGAAGTGGCCCTGCAGTACAACACCTCGTACCAGGAAAACGTCTATTCCTACGTCAACAACATCAACACCATCGAAGGGGGCACGCACGTGGGCGGTTTCCGTTCGGCGGTGACGCGGGTGCTGAAAAACTACGGCGACAAAAACAAGCTGTTTGAGAAAGCCAAGGTGGAAATCACCGGCGACGACTTCCGCGAGGGCCTCACGGCCGTGATTTCGGTGAAAGTGGCCGAGCCGCAGTTTGAAGGCCAGACCAAAACCAAGCTCGGCAACTCCGAAGTGAGCGGCGCCGTGAACTCGGTGGTGGGCGAAATCCTGACGCAGTACCTGGACGAGAACCCCAACCAGGCCAACAAAATCATGGAGAAGGTGATTCTGGCCGCCAAGGCCCGCATTGCCGCCCGCAAGGCCAAGGACATGGTGCAGCGCAAGGGCGTGCTCTCCTCAAACAGCCTGCCGGGCAAACTGGCCGACTGCTCGGAGTCGGACCCCGAAATCTGCGAGCTGTACCTGGTAGAGGGTGACTCGGCCGGTGGCACCGCCAAACAGGGACGCAACCGCGCGTTCCAGGCCATTCTGCCGCTGCGCGGCAAAATCCTGAACGTGGAGAAAGCGCAGGAGCACCGCATTCTGGAAAACGAGGAAATCAAGAACATGATTACCGCGCTGGGCGTGAGCTTCAACGAGCGGAAGTCGCTGGCGTTTGGCACCGACGACGCCGGCAACGAAACCGGCCCGCTGAACTTCGACAAGCTGCGCTACCACAAGGTCATCATCATGACCGACGCCGACATCGACGGTTCGCACATCCGCACGCTGATTCTGACCTTCTTCTTCCGCTACATGCGCGAGCTGGTGGACCGCGGCTACATCTACATCGCCCTGCCGCCGCTCTACCTCGTGAAGCGCGGCAAAGAAGAGCGCTACTGCTGGACCGAAGAGGAGCGCAGCCAAGCGCAGGAAGACCTCGGCCGCGGCAAGCCCGAAACGGTGAACGTGCAGCGCTACAAAGGCCTGGGCGAAATGAACGCCGAGCAGCTCTGGACCACCACCATGCAGCCCATGACCCGCACCTTGAAGCAGGTAACGGTAGAATCGGCCGCGGAGGCCGACCACCTGTTCTCGATGCTGATGGGCGACGAAGTGGCGCCGCGCCGCGATTTCATCGAACGCAATTCCAAGTACGCCAAGCTGGACGTATAGCCCATCTTACGTGGAGAGGCCCGCTGCAAAGCGGGCCTTTCTTGTTTAATAGCAGTTCGTTACAACCATGCGACAACTTATTTCTTCGGGAGCTCCCTGGGAGCCGCTGGTGGGCTACTCCCGCGCCGTGCGCGTGGGCAACGTGGTGGAAGTGGCCGGCACCACTGCGCAGGACGGCGACGCGGTTACGGGCGGTCCCGATGTGTATGCGCAAACCAAGCGTGCGCTGGAAAAAATTGGCGAAGCGCTGGCGGCAGCCGGAGCCTCTTTTGCCGACGTGGTGCGTACCCGCATCTTCCTGACCGACATCTCGCAGTGGGAAGCCGCGGGCCGCGCCCACGGCGAAGTGTTTGGCGAGATTCGTCCGGCTTCCTCCATGCTCGAAGTGAAAGCCCTGATTAGGCAAGAGTTGTTGGTGGAAATTGAGGCCACGGCCATCGTTTCGGAGTAAGTCGCGGCGCGGCCCTTGGCCAGTTGTGGCCCGCCCAAGAAAGAGCGGCAACAAGCTCGTGCCTAATTTTGGTGACGATATGTTCCCAATTGCTTTACGCTAGTCCGCTATTGATGTCCACAGTGCCAAGCACCCCCGAAACCCCGGTCGTGCCCACCATTCTTGCCCGCCTGCGCGCCGAAACCCGCCCGTACCACGACGCGCTGGAAGCGGGGGCTTTCAACGAAGCCCTGCGGGCGGGCGCCCCCACGCCCACCGGTACGGCGCAGTTTCTGGAGCGGATGTATGGGTTTTTGCAGCCCTACGAAGCTGCCCTGCGAGCGCACGCCGCGGAATTGGGACCCGCCTGGGAATTGCCACAGCGCTACCGTGCCCATTTAATTCTGGAAGATTTGGGCCGGCCGGCCGCCGACCCCGGCCTGCCGCTGTGCCCGGCCATGCCGCCGCTGCGCACCGTGCCCCAGCTGCTGGGAGCCCTCTACGTGATGGAAGGCTCGACGCTGGGCGGGCAGGTGATTGCCCGGCAACTGGAACGGGCGGGCATCCCGCTGCGGCGGTATTTTTCGGGCTATGGCGAGCGAACCGGACGCCTGTGGAAGACGTTTGGCCAGCTATTGACCGTGGCCGCTACGCCGGCTACGGCCGATGACATTGTGGCCTCGGCCGCGCTTACTTTTCAACACCTTGCTGCGTGGATAAACCAACCGTGAGCTATTCCGACGAGCGCCTGCTCGGCACCCCCATCACCCTGACCAACTGCGACCGCGAGCCGATTCACATCCCCGGCGCCATTCAGCCCTACGGCTGCCTGCTCTGCCTCGACGAGTACACCCGGCGCATCGTGCAGGCCAGCGCCAACACCGAAACCTACCTCGGCCAGTCGGCCGAAAGCTTGATTGGGGCCGACCTCTCCCAAGCGCTGGCCCCCGACCAGCGGGCCAAAGTGGAAGCGTTGTTCGACACGCTTGGCGCCGCGCCCCAGCTGCTGGGCGTCCGGCTCGACCCCGTGGCCGGGCGGCCCTACTTCAAAATCATCCTGCACCGCTACGACGGGGTGCTGTGGCTGGAGTTTGAGCCCGTGGACCAGCCCGAGGCCTCGCCGCCCGACCTGCCCTTTCTGAACGCGGCCATGGGCCAGATGCTGGCCGCGAGCACGGTGCTGGAGTTTTGCCAGCACACCGTGGACCAAGTGCGCGCCATCACGGGCTTCGACCGGGTGGCCATCTACCGCTTCGCGGCCGATGAGAGCGGCGAAGTCATTGCCGAAGCCAAGCGCGACGACCTCGCCCCCTGGCTGGGCATTCATTACCCTGCCTCCGACATTCCGCAGCAGGCGCGGGCTATGTACCTCAAAAACTGGCTGCGCTTCATTCCCGACGCCGGGTATGCGCCCGTGCCGCTGGTGCCGGTGCGCAACCCCGTGACGGGCCGCCCGCCCGACATGACGTACGCCGTGCTCCGCAGCGTGTCGCCCATCCACCTGGAGTACCTGCGCAACATGGGGTCGGCGGCCACCATGACCATTTCGCTCATTCAGAACGGCAAGCTCTGGGGCATGGTGACCTGCCACCACCTCAGCCCCCGGCTGATAAGCTACGAGCTGCGCGACCTGTGCCAGTTCATCGGCAAAACGTTTTCGGCCCTGCTCAGCAGCAAAGAGCAACTCGACGACACAGAGTACCAGTTGCGCATCACCGAGCGGCAGAGCGAACTGTTTGAACACGTCACGGTGTCGGGCCAAACCCGTTTTGTGGACGGCCTGTGCCAGCATTTTCCCACGCTCCAGGACGTGTTTGACTGCGGTGGGGCCGCGGTGTGCTTCAACGACGAAATCACCACCTTGGGCGCTACGCCCGCGCCTGAGCAAATTCGGGAGCTGCTGGCTTGGTTGCAGGCGCACGTGGCAGAGGACGTGTTTTCGACGACTTCTTACGCCGCCCTCAACCCGGCGGGGCTGGAGATTCGGTCCACGGCCAGCGGCATCATCGCGGCTTCACTGGCCGATGCGCCCGGCAATTACCTGCTGTGGTTTCGGCCCGAGCAGGTGCGGACCGTGACCTGGGCCGGCCAGAACGAAAAGCCGCAGGCTCTGGCCGACGGCCAGATTTTCCTCTCGCCCCGCCAGTCCTTTGAGGCTTGGAAGCAGCTGGTGGAAAACACTTCGGCCCCGTGGCGCCCCGTGGAGCTGGAAGCCGCCAAGGAAATCCGGCTGCGCATTTCCGACATTCGCCTCAAAGTGTTTAACGAGTTGCAGGCCCGGGCCCGAAGCCTCACCCGCCTCAACGCCGAGCTGGCCCGCAGCAACGACGACCTCGACTCGTTTGCGTACGTGGCCTCGCACGATTTGAAAGAGCCCTTGCGCGGCATTCACAACTACTCGCTGTTTCTGCTCGAAGACTACGCCGACCAGCTCGACGAGGAAGGCGTGCACCGCCTCCGCACCCTGGTGCGCCTGAGCCAGCGCATGGAGTCCCTGATTGAGTCGTTGCTGCAACTTTCGCGCGTGGGCCGCGCCGAGCTGGAACTGGAAAGCGTTGACCTCAACGAGGTGCTGGACGAGGTGCGCGACCTGCTGCAGCTGCGCTTTGAGGAAACGCACACCCAGCTGGTGGTGCGCGACCGGCTGCCCACCGTCTTGGGCGACCGGATTCGGCTGCAGGAGGTGATTAGCAACCTGTTTTCGAACGCCATGAAGTACAACGACCTGCCGGAAAAGGTCATTCGCATGGGGGAGGCCGCCGTTGACACTTTTCCGGACATAAACCGTGGCAAGTTTTACGTGTTTTACGTACAAGACAACGGCATCGGCATCGACCCGCGCCACCAGACCAATATTTTCAAACTGTTTAAGCGTCTGCATACTCCCGAGAAATACGGAGGGGGCACCGGCGCTGGTCTGGCCATTGCCAAAAAGATGGTTGAAAAACACGGCGGCGCCTTGTGGGTTGATTCGCAACCCGGCCAAGGGGCCACTTTTTACTTTACCATACCTAAATAGCCGGTACTCGTGCTTTTATCGCCACTCAAACCCATCCTCGTTGTGGAAGACAGCGCCGAAGACTTCATGGCCCTGAGCCGGGTGTTTCGGAAACACGCGCTGCAAAACCCGGTGTTGCGCTGCGAAGACGGCGACCAAGCCCTGGACTACCTGCAGGGCTACGGCAAGGCGGCGGGCTGGCCCCAAACCCTGCCCGCCTTCGTGCTGCTCGACCTGAACATGCCCGGCACCGACGGACGCGCCGTGCTCGAAATCATGAAGCGCGACCCCAAGCTGCTGTCCATTCCGGTCATTGTGTTCAGCACCTCCACCAGCGCCGGCGACATTTCGGACTGCTACCAAATGGGGGCCAACAGCTACCTGACCAAGCCCATTGAGTACGCCGCGCTGGAAGAAAAGGTCCGGCACGCCATTCAGTACTGGCTGGAAACCGCAGAGTTGCCGAAGGCATTGTAGGAAAGACGGGCATGAAAAAGATTTTACTCGTTGACGACAACGAGCAAGACCGCGCCATGTACCGGCGATTTCTGGGCCGGCACCTGGGGTTCGAAAGCATCAGTTTTGAGGAAGCCACCACGAGCGAAGAAGCCCGGACGCAGTTTTTGGCTTACCGGCCCGACTGCGTGTTGCTCGACTACAACCTGCCCGATGCCGATGGCCTCGACATTCTGGCCGACCTGAAAGCCCTGACGCCGCCCGAAAGCCTGTGCGTGGTGATGGTGACCGGCGGCGGCAGCGAGGAATTGGCCGTGCGCGCCCTCAACGGCGGGGCCCTTGACTATCTGGTGAAGCGACAATTCGACCAGGAACTGCTGGCTAAGACGGTGCTGCACGCCATCGAGAAAAACGAATGGCGGCAGTACGTGGCCCGCTACCACGAGGAGCTGCACGCCGTGAACCAACAGCTGCGCGACTCGCTGGATGCCCTGACGGAAACGCGCCACGAAATCACCCTCAAAAACGCGCAGCTCACGGCCGCCAACACCGACTTGGCCCGCGCCAACCTCGATTTGGACAACTTCGTGTATGCGGCCTCGCACGACCTCAAGCAGCCCGTCGACAACCTGCGGGGCCTGTTCGAGGAATTGCGCGGGGCGGCCACGTTTCGCGACGCGGAAGCGGCCACCGTGCTGCGGCTGGTCGATTCCTCGCTGCAGGAACTGAGCAAAACCATTCACGACCTCTCGGCCGTGGTGCAAGCCGAACGCCTCACGGGCGGCCAACCCGCCGAAAAGGTGGTGCTGGCCGACCTTGCCAACGAGGTGCTCACGCTGCTCCAGCCCCAAGTGACGGCGGCGCAGGGTGTTGTCCGCACCGATTTTGATGCGCTGCCGTCCTTGCAGTTTGAGCGGAGCAGCCTGCGCACCATCTTGCTCAACCTGCTAAGCAACGCCTTGAAATACCGGCATCCCGAGCGCCCGGCGCAGGTGGAGGTGCGCACCGGCTACGAAGCCGGCCAGCCGGTGCTGGACGTGCGCGACAACGGCTTGGGCATCGACATGGAGCGGCACGGGGCAGAGCTATTCCAGTTGTTCCGGCGCTTTCACCCGCAGGCGTCGGCCGGCACGGGGGTGGGCCTGTTCCTGGTCAACCGGCTGGTGCAGGCGCAGGGCGGCCACATCGAGGTAGCGAGCACGCTGGGCGAGGGCACGCGGTTTCGGCTTTATTTGGGGCCGGCCGCTGGTTAAGGCCCAATTCGTGCGGGATTGATACATTGCCTGGCGTTAATTTGTCCGTTGGCGGTGGCGTGCAAGCCTAAAAATCCGTTTAAGCCGTTAACATCTGTCCAATCCGTGGTCCATGAAACTATTTAAGTCCGCCGACCTTATCCGCAAAAGCAAGTACATCAGCCGCGACCTCAGCTGGCTGCGCTTTAATTACCGCGTACTCGACCAAGTGCAGGATGCCAGCCGCGGCTTGTTTGATAAGCTCAAGTTTCTGGCCATCACCAGCTCGAACCTCGACGAATTTTTCATGATTCGCGTGGGCTCGCTCTACAACTACCTCGACTACGGCAAGGAGCGGATTGACTACTCGGGCCTGCGGGAGCTCCCGTTTCGGCGCAAGCTGCTGGACTTCGCGCACCGCTTCGTGAACGACCAGAGCCTGACCTACCTCAACGAGCTCAAGCCCAACTTTGAAAAGCACGGCTTCAACATCCTCAAGATGGCCGACCTCACGGAGCTGGAAGTGAAGAAGGCCGACGGCTACTTCAAAAACACCGTGTTTCCGTTGCTCACGCCGATGGTGTACGACTCGTACCACGGCTTCCCGCTGATGATGAACCAGATGCTCATCTTCGGTGTGGTGACGCGCATCGGCAACGGCATTGCGGTGGGCCTCGACGGCGAGGCCGAGAAAGGGCAGGAACGCCTCACCTTCGTGCAGATTCCGCAGAACCTGACGCGCTTCTTCGAGCTCACGCGCAAAGACAAAGTCATTTTTGTGCCCATCGAGGAAGTGGTGCGCGAGTTTCTGCCGCGCCTGTTCCGCAACGTCGAGATTGTATCGGCCAACCTGTTTCGCATCACCCGCAACGGCGACTTCACGCTGGAAGAGTCGGACGACATCGACAACGACTTCATCAAGGAAATTCAGGTGGGCCTCAAAACCCGCAAGCGCGGCCGCGTGGTGCGCGTGGAAGTGGAGCCCAATGCCTCGCCGGTGCTCATGCAGGTGCTGCGCGAGCGGTGGAACATCGACAACGGCAACGTCTTCGTCATCAATTCGCTGATTGACCTGAAAGGCCTGTGGCAGATAGTGCGCCACCCGAACTTTCGGGGCAAAACGGCCAAGATGCCCGCGCCGGTGCAGCCCCTCAGCCTGCCCGAAGGCGCCGAGGAAAACCTCTTCGAGTACCTCAAAACGCACGATGTGCTGCTGCACCACCCCTACAACAGCATCGAGCCCATGGTGCGCTTGCTCGAGCAGGCGGCCGTGGACCCGCACGTGCTGGGCATCAAGCAAACCATCTACCGCCTGGCCGACGACTCCCGCGTGAGCGCCGCCCTGCTGAAAGCGGCCGAAAACGGCAAGCACGTGTCGGTGCTGTTTGAGGTGAAAGCCCGCTTCGACGAGGAGAAAAACATCCGTGAAGGCGCCCGGCTGGAGAAGGCCGGCTGCTTCGTGATTTACGGCGTGAGCAAGTACAAGACGCACACCAAGCTCCTCATGATTATCCGCAAGGAAGGGGAGAAGGTGACGCGCTACGTGCACATCGGCTCGGGCAACTACAACGAGCAGACCGCCCGCCTCTACACCGACGTGAGCCTGCTCACCACCAACGACACCTACGGGCACGACGTGTCGGAATTCTTCAACGTTATCACGGGCCACTCGCAGCCCGATGACTACGAGTACCTCATCACGGCGCCCAAGGACATGCGCCAGCAGCTCATTCACCTCATTCGGGAGGAAGTGAAGCAGGCCAAGAAGGGACTGCCCAGCGGCATCGTGATGAAGATGAACTCGCTTGAGGACAAAGAACTCATCGACGAGTTTTACCGCGCCGCCAAGGCGGGCGTACCCATTCGGTTTGTGGTGCGGGGCATCTGCTGCCTGCGCCCGGGGCGGCCCGGCCTGAGCGACAACATCGAAGTGCGCAGCATCGTGGGCGAGTATTTGGAGCACACCCGCCTGTTTTATTTCCACAACGGGGGCGACGCCAAGGTGTACGCCGGCTCGGCCGACATCATGGTGCGCAGCTTCGACCGCCGCATCGAAGCACTGTTTCTGATTGTTAATCCGCAGCTTAAGCGCGAGGCCATTAATATTCTCATGCTGAATATGATGGATAACCAGAACAGCTATGTCATGCGTGAAGATGGCGCGTACATCCGGCAGCAGCCCGCCCCGGGCGAACCGGTGGTGAACGTGCACCGCGACTTCTTCAAACGCGACGAAGCCCTGTTGTCGACGGCTACCCCAGAAGGCATGTTGGCCCTGCTCGAAGTGCAGGCGCAGCGCCGCCTCGACGTGGCCACCGCGCAGCGGGAAGCCGAGCAGACCGCCGCCCTGGCCGCCGAAGCCCTCGAAGCCGGCACCGACGATGCCTTTGGCGAAGGCGAGCACGACGAGGCCTGTGAAGACGATGCCACGCCCGTGGGCCACGCCGACGAAGAGGGCGTGAGCGCCGGTGCAGTGAACGCCTAACGGCCATCTGCGTATTACGCAAAAGCCCCGGCGCTGCCTATGCAGCGTCGGGGCTTTTGTCGTAAAAACCGGTTTTAGTACATGATGACTCGGGCCGTGCCGCGCCAGAGCAGGGCGTTATTCCAACTCCGCGGGCATGTTTTGCAGGTCAGGCACCGGGAGCTTGGCGGGGTGGCCGGCTTCGGGGTTCATCTCGTCGAAAAAGTCTTCGAAGAGGGCCTGGAGCATGCCGTCTTTGAGGCCGATGTCGGGCACCACCATGCTGCTGACGTTGGCCCACTGCATGGCCGAGAGGTAGATGTGGCCGGCGGGCACGATGACGTCGGCGCGGTCGGGGTTGAGCATGGCCACGTTCACGCGCTCGTCCATGCTCAGATTGGCCAGGCGGGCCAGCGTGGTTTCGAGGCTGCGGCGCGTCACGGCCTTGTTGGGAGCAGCAGAGGTGAGGCTGTAGAGCTTGTTGATGTTGCCGCCCGTGCCGATGGCGCGCGTCACGTGATACTGACGGGCGTTGTGGCGCACCCATTCTTCCATGCGGGCCCAGAGCTCGGCCTGGCCGGCGGTGTGCTGGCCGCTTTCCTCTTCCTGCATGCGGCGGATGGAGCCGATTTCGAACGACTGGGCGGCCACCTTGCGGCGGTCGTGGTAGATGTTGAACTCGGTGCTGCCGCCGCCCACGTCGATGTGCAGGTAATGGCGCTTGTCTTCCAGCACGTGCTCGATGACGCGGTTGATGTAGAAGGCCTCGTCCTGGCCGTCGATGACCTTGATTTCCATGCCGAGCTCCTCGCGCACGCGGGCCACGATGGCGGCGCCATTAGCGGCCGAGCGCATGGCCGAGGTGGCGCACACCAGGTAGTGGGCCACGTCGTGCACTTCCATCAGCAGGCGCAGCGAGTGCAGGAACTTGACGAACTGGTCTTCCTTGGGCTTTGAAATGTGGCCGGTGGCGAAGACGTCTTCGCCCAGGCGCATGGGAAAGCGCACGTACTCGACGCGCTTGAGGCGATAGCGCCCTTCGTAGTGCAGCACCGCCGAAATCTGACACCGAACGGCGTTGGACCCAATGTCGATGGCGGCGAGCTTACGCAGGGGAAAATGCATGCAGGAGAATCAGGTTAATCGAAAAGGCAAAGGTACGCGGAGGGCTTGGTGTTGGCCGAATCAGGGCCGGTTCTACTTGTCGATGCGGAAACCCAGGCCAAACTGCAGCAGGCTCACCTCTTCGGAAATCTGGTAGGAAATGGCAAAGGCCAGGGTTTCGACCACTGGCGCGATGTAGACGCCGCCGCCGTAGCCCGTGTGCAGGCCGCCGGGCGAGGCGCCCTGGTAATACACCTTGCCCTGGTCGTAGAAGCCAAACACGCCGTAGTAAAACGGCAGGAAGCCGTTTTTGACCTGGCCCAGCGCCAGGCGCAGCTCGGTGTTGTAATAGAGGCTGGCGTCGCCGCTGAAGCGGTTGCGGTAGTAGCCGCGCAGGCCCTCGCGCAGGCCCAGCGAAGCGAATTTGTAGAAGGGGATGTCGGCGTCGGGGCCGTAGTTTTTGGCGCCGCCGCCCTTCACCACCAGCGTCACCGGAATGCCGATTATGGCCGTGCCGTAATATTCGGCAAAGCCTTGGGTGAGGCCGAAGGTTGTTTCGTTGCCGGACAGCTGGCGGTACGTGTCGTGCTGGGCGCGCAGGCGCACCCCGCGCCGGGCAAACGACTGCCGGTCGCGCAGGTCGAGGTCGAACACGGCGTTGACGCCCAGCAGGCGCTGGGTGCTCGAATTGGGGCGAATGTCGGAGCTGCCCGGCGTCTGGTTCAGCACGCCGAGGTAGCTGTTGGCAGCAAAATCGGTGACGTAGTACTCGAAGGTGGGGCCCACCCGCAGCACACTGCGCTGCAGAAACACGCGCTCCAGGAAGCCGTTGAGGGTGACGCCGCGGTAGCGGGCGCGGTAGAAGTTGTTGTCGTACAGGTCCTGGCTAAACGCCGTGTTGTTGCCCAGCCCAAAGAAGTTGTAGAAGGGGAAGTAATTGCCGTAGCTGGCCGTGGCCCCCGCGTCAATCTTGCCGATGGCGTAGCGGTGGCGCGTGCTGAGCGTGAGCTGCCGCTGCCCGCCCGTGCTCACTTCGCCCAGGATGGAATACTGGTTTTTGAACCCCGGCTTGCGGAAGCCCTGGGTGATGAACGTGACCCCGGCGCTGGCCGTGAAGCCGTCGTTGCGGTTGTAGCCGAGCCCGATGCTGGGGCGGTAGGTGTTGTACTCAAACTGTTCCCGGTCGTAGGCATTCACGCCCACGCGGGGGCTGGTGCGGTTGTCCGATTCCGAGCCTAGCTTGAGTTCGGTGTCGGGCACGTCGTACACTTTGGTGAGGGTGCGCAGGCCGGCCGCGCGAGAGTCGTCGGCAATCTTGTCCTTGCCGTCGCCGCCAATCACGCGCACCAGAATGCTGTGCCGGCCGCCGTCGCCGGTCACGGTGAACACGTCTTTGCCGCCCAGGCCGTAGAGGCAAACTTCCTCGGTTTCGGCGGGCTTGAAGGTGCGGTCGAACAGGGCCGCACCCTGGGCGTTGTCGGTGTCGCCGGCCCGGTCAAACATCTGCACGCGCACCTGCCCATCGGGCTGGCGGTTTACCTGAAATACCTCGCCCTTGTTCGAGCCCACGACGTCGACGCGCTTGGCCAGCAGCAGGTAATACTCGTCAATGGCCTTCGGTAATTTCTGAATTCGAAGCTTCAACTTGCGGTTGATGTCATTGCCGGATAGGCTCTGAATTTCAGCGGGAAATTTAGCCGTGGCCTGGTCAATCACAGCCGGCGTCAGCTTGCCCTGCAGGTAGGTGGCGGCCTCCTGCCACTGCTCGCGGCTGAGGCTTTGCAGCAGGTAGCGGTCGAGGTGCCGGGCGGGCCAGTTGAGGCTCTTGAGGTCGTCGAAGTCCTCGCCAAAATTCTCGATGCTGGGCACGGCCCACTCGCGGTTGGCGAGGTAGGTGAGCAGGCCGTTCCAGAGGGTGAAGCTTTGGTCCCGGTCGCGCGGAATGGGGCGGTAGAGCACGCCGCCGTTGGCCTGCTTGTAGCCGGCCCACTTCCAGTTGTCTTCGTGCTTGCCGAAGTCGGCCACCAGCATGTCGAAGGCGCGGGCGCGGGCCAGCTGCGGCGCGTCGACCCGGTTGTCGTGGTCTTTGTATAGCTTGCGGAAGAGGCCGAAGCTGCGCGTCACCTCATCCGAATTGCCGAAGCCGGGTAGGTTGGGCTTGGGGTCTTTGGGCGAGTCTTCGAGGGTGCCGAGCAGGCCGGCGTACTGCTCGCGGTAGGGGCCGAGCTGCTGGTTGTCGGGCAGGCGGAACAGGCGGGGCCGGGCGTGCAGAATGTCCGTCTGGTCCAGCATGTATCCAATGGGTAGGTTGGAGTAGGGGTTGGCCGTGGCGGTGATGTCGCGCAGCACATCGGCCGCCACCGAGTTGCGCAGCTCCGGCGGCAAGATGCGGGTCACGTCTTTGTCGACGGACCGGAAAACGTACTCCGAGCTGTCGGCGGCAATGAGCTTGAGCGAGGTGGTTTGGCGGCCACCGCCTTTGCCGGTGGGGCGCAGGCCGCCTTTCTCCGTGCCCAGGTCCAGGGTGGGCACCGTCACGGGTTGCAGCCACGACGAGCGGTAGATTTTGCCAATGAAAAAATTGCGACTGGCGGTGGGCTTGTATTCCGGGCCGGGCACCACGGTGGTGCTGGCCTGGAACGGCGCGTCGGCCTTGGCCTCCGCCACGGTTTTGGCCGTGCCGGGGCAGTCGGTGATAAAAGGGTTTTGCGGCGCCTGCGAAGCTGCGCCACCAGCGCAGGCCGACCGAAACAGGGTAGCGGTATACGCGTCTTTGGCCGGCTGGTCGTTGCTGCCAAAGGTAAACACGTGCGTTTTCACGATACCATCGGCGAAGTACTCGAGGGTGGTGTAGCCTTCCTCGCTTTTGCTGTACAGCGACTGTCCTTTGGCGCCCACGTGCTCGCTCTCCACCACGCTGCCGCTCACAATGTGGTAGTTGCCTTGGAAGGGCGTCACCTGCAGGCTGTAGTCGTGGGCGGCGGCGTACACCACGCCGGGGTTGCTTTGCAGGGTATTCAGCAGTTCCTTGCGCAGGTCCTGGTATCCGGGGTAGGCCAGGTCGCGGGGCGAGCCCACGTTTTGGCGATAAGCGGCGTACACCGTGCCCAGCACGGGCGGACTGAGGTGGCGCGACAGCGGCTCGTGGCCGCCGTACACGCCGTTGGTCACCACGGGGTGGTGGCCCAGCAGCAGTACGTTCTTGTTCTTGGTGCCGTCGATTAGGTCCTGCAATTGCTCCCGGAACTCCTCCTTCGTGAGGGTTTTGCAATCGGTGTCGGGCGCTTCGGGGCGGTCGAAGGGGTGCGTGAACCAGGGCGTGTTGAGGGCCACCAGGCGCACGAGCGGGGCCACGTCCACCACTTCGGGGCCGGGGCAGCCGTTGGTGGGCACGAAGGCATTTTGGCCGGGCAGCTGCTTTTCAATGTATTTCTCCAGCCGGCGCACGGCCTTGAGGCCGTCGGGGCCGGAGTTGGCCCAGTCCTTGTCGCCGGGCAGAAAGTAGATTTTGCCCTGCGGCAGACCTTTGACGAGGGCAATGAGGGCGTCGGCGCGGGTGCGCTCGGCTTGGGCAAGGGCGGTATCACCTTTAGAAACCAGGCCGGTATTGCCCACGATGTCGCCGAGGTGAACCACCGTGAAAGGCCCGGTTTGCTGCTCCAGCGCGCGGCGCAATTGCTGGAGGCGGGCGGGCGGCAGGTCCTTCTGAGCAGTGTTTCCCAGCAGGAAAACGGTGTGCGCCGGCGGCGCAGTTTGGGCAGAAGCCGTGCCCGTGGCAAGCCCGAGCGCGGCCAGCGCGGAGAGAAATAGTTGGCGCATAAAGAATGAGTATGCACCGGAATACGCAAAACGCGGGGCAAAGTATGCGCGCCTGCTGGTGGGCAGCTAGTTTTCTGCGGGAGCCAGGCGGCGCGGCCGGGCCAGGCGCTGCAGCAGCAGGAGTAGCAGGCACGGCAGCCCTACCCAGCGGGCTTCGCTGGCCAGCACCCGCAAGCCTTTCAATCCCAGAAAAGCCCGGATGCTGATGGGCGAAACCCGAATGGGCCGGAAAGGGAAAAAGTGCCGCTCCGGATGCCAGGGACTGAAGAACGCCACGCCCAGGCCGCCCGTCGTCAGGGCATCGAGCAGGCCGTGCGAGGCCGTGGCCAGAAACAGCAGCAGCGCCAGCCGCCCGGGCGCGGGCCGCCGGCCGGGCCGTGCCAACTGCCCCAGCAGCGTGCCCACGGCCGCCACCACGGCCGCTGCCAGCAGCGAATGCGTAAGGCCGCGGTGGCCCCAGAGGCTGTCGTAGGGCACGCCGAGGCGGTAGCCCACCGAGTCGACATCGGGCAGGGCGGCGCATAGGGCGGCGGCCACCCAGTAGGGCCAGTGGCGGCGGTGGGGGAGCAGGAGCTTGCCGAGGGTGGCGCCCAGGGCGACGTGGCCAAAAGCGGATGCCATCAGAAAAAAATAAGAACCTCGGGCCCGCCGACCGGAGCCGGCAGGCCCGACGCATACCGATAGTTACCAGCGATGAATCAGGCCGTAGTGCTCAAGCAGCCACAGCGCTGCAATGAGGGCCCCAATGATGAGGGCTTTGGGCCAGAACTCGCGCCAAAAAGGGTGTTTAGACCACCGGGGCATCTTCCTCGGGCCGCCAGGTCAGAACCATGTGATGCACGGGCAGCACCACGAACTCGCGGTAGCGGCGCATGTCTTCGTGGTTGTTGAGGGCCCAATCGAGAGCGGCCTGTTCGGTGTCAAAGTCATGCGGCACGCCGGGCAGGGGCTTCAATGCCATGTGATGGGTATGGTTGACGGGGTCGGTTTCGTCTCGGAAACCAACGAGGGTGTATTTGGTGACAATTCTGTACATAGGGCGAAGAAAAAAAGAGGAAAATGAGCTTAGAATGAAAGCCGGCCCCGGCTTCAGGCCGTGAGTTCGCGCAGCACGCGGGGCACGCCCGTGCTGGCGGGCTCGGCCACGTAGCGCACGCCGCGGCGGCCGGCCTCGGGCTGGTGCGGGTCGATGACGAAAACCGGGCAGCTGGCAGGGGCATAGTGCAGCAGGCCGGCCGCCGGATACACTTGCAGCGACGTGCCCACCACGAGCAGCACATCGGCCGTGCCCACGATTTCGGCGGCTTCCTCAATGGCCGGCACCATCTCGCCAAACCACACAATGTGCGGCCGCAGCTGCTGGCCGTCGGGCGCCAGGTCGCCCAGCCGGATGTCGCCGGGGCAGTCGTACACGGCCGTGTCGTTGGCCACCGAGCGCATCTGGTTCAGCATGCCGTGCAGGTGCAGCACGTGGCTGGAGCCGGCGCGCTCGTGCAGGTCGTCCACGTTTTGGGTGATGATGCTGACGCGCCAGCCGGGCACTTCTTCGAAGCCGGCCAGCGCCAGGTGGGCGGCGTTGGGCTGCACGGTGCGGGCCTGGGCGCGGCGCTGGTTGTAGAACTCCAGCACCAGCGAGGGGTTGCGGGCAAAGCCCTCGGGCGAGGCTACGTCCTCGACGCGGTGCTCTTCCCAAAGGCCGTTGGTGTCGCGAAACGTGCGGATGCCGGACTCGGCCGAGACGCCGGCACCGGTGAGTACCACAAGGTGTTGGATGGCCATAAGCGGGAGGGGAATGGCGCGGCAAGGTGCCGTGCGGGGGCGTTCAAATATACCCTGTCGCCTCCAACCGGGTTGCCCGCGCCGGGCGCTTTGGCCACTTTTTTGGCCGTTAGTGGACGGTTGGGGCAGGTGGCGGCGCGCTTTGGAAAGAAAGCTGGGCCATATCCTTTGGCAATAGGCGGCCGTTAGCTTTTCACCGCATCACCTTCCTTTCCACCCCAGTTTATGAGCAAGCCCATTTCCCGCCAGCTTCATGGCATCCTCGATTATTCGGCCGCGCCGCTCGTGGCGGCGGCGCCCGCCCTCATCGGCTTCAGCCACTCCAAAACGCCCTCGGTGCTGAGCTACGTGCTGGGCAGCGGCATCCTGGCCCTCACCGCCTGCACCCGCGCCGAGTGGGGCCTGATAAAAACCGTGCCCTTCAAGACTCATCTCACCCTCGACGTGGTAACCGCCCTCACCAGCCTCAGCGCCCCTTGGCTGCTCGGGTTTTCCAGGAATCAGAAGGCCCGCAACACCTTCCTGGCCATTGGGGCTACGCTGCTGGCCTCCGGCCTGCTTTCCGAACCGGAGGAAATGCCCAAATACCGCGAGCTGGGCGAGTAATAGAGCTATGCCTGCTAACCAAAAAGCCTTTCTGCCGTGGCGGAAAGGCTTTTTGGTTGCGGCTTCATACTGGTAGGATGGTGCCGGTTGTGGGCCGTCCGGTTGGCGCTACACGGCCACCACGGCCTCAGGCAGCTCGTTCCGAAAGGCAAACTCGGCCACCGGCTTGCGGCTGCGGGCGGCTTTTTCGCGGCTCAGGAAAGGCTCCTCCAGTTGCTCGGCCGCGCCCAGGTAGCCCAGGCCAATGACCACGGCCGGTTCCAGGCCCTCGGGCAGGTGGAAGTCGCGGCGGGCCTTTTCGCGGTCGAAGCCGCCCATCACGTGGCCATGCAGGCCCAGGGCGGTGGCCTCCAGGAACAGGGTGGCGTTGGCGGCGCCCAGGTCGTGCAGGGCGGCGCCGTTGGGTTGGCCGTTGTCGTACTGCGTTTTGGCGAGGGCAATGATGAGCACGGCGGCGTTTTGGGCCCAAGGCTGGTTGCCGGGCATCAGCGTGTCCAGGATTTTTTGGAAGGCTTCGGTATCGGCCTTGTGGGCGTAGATGTATTGCCAGGGCTGCGCGTTCATGGCGCTGAAGGCCCAGGAAGCGGCTTCAAAAACCTGATTCAGGGTTTCCTGCGCCACCGGCTGGGCCGCAAAGGAGCGCGGGCTCCAGCGGCTGCGGATGAGGTCGTGAACGGGGTAAGTGGTGGGAGCGGGTTTCATGGTTTGGTGGGCGCCTCCCCCCGGCACCCTCTCCCGGGGGAGAGGGGGAGCCGAGGTGGTACGGCTGCCTCGTTTACTTAGTGATTTATATCAAAGAAGATGGTGAAATATTTGACTGACTACCCCTCTCTCCGGGGAGAGGGGGCCGGGGGGTGAGGCGCCCACCAGCACAATTAAAACTCCATCGGCACTTCCATCAGCAGCAGTTCGGCGTTGCTGTCGGCGCTGATTTCCAGCTTGTCGGTTTCCCAGATGCCGAAGCCGTCGCGGCGGTGCAGGGCCTGGCCGTTGATGGTCACATCGCCTTCCAATACAAAGGCGTACACGCCGTTGCCGGCTTTTTTCACGGCGTAGTCGGCCTTAAAGCCTTGGTCCAGATTGCCGAGGTGGAACCAGGCATCCTGGTGGATGTGGGGGTTGTCCCCGTCGCCCACCGGCGACACCACCTGCAGCAGCTGGTTGTGGCGGGCTTCCGGGGCAAACGTCTGCTGGCCGTAGTTGGGCTTGATGCCGCGCTCGTTCGGGAACACCCAGATTTGCAGGAATTTCACTTCCTGGTTGGCGTTGTGGTTTTTTTCGGAGTGGGCCACGCCGGTGCCGGCGCTCATCACCTGCACGTCGTGCTGGCGGATGACCGTTTTGTTGCCCATCGAATCCTGGTGCTCCAAATCGCCGGAGAGCGGTATGGAGATGATTTCCATGTTGTCGTGCGGGTGCTTGCCGAAGCCCATGCCGCCGGCCACGGTGTCGTCGTTCAGCACGCGCAGGGCGCCGAAGTGCACGCGGCTGGGGTTGTTGTAGCCGGCGAAACTAAAAGTATGATAAGAGTTGAGCCAGCCGTGGTTAGCGTGGCCGCGGGTATTGGCGAGGTGAAGGACGGTGCGAGCCATAAGAAGGGGGTAAAGTCAGATGTGATGGATATGACAAATGTACATACATTTAATGTTTATACATTGTTTATTTGAAAAAAGTTTACGCCCTTCCAATTAGGTTGGGCAGCCTTACCCGCAAGCCAGCCGGTACCTTTGCCGGCCACCATCTTCGGCCTCCGCCCACATGATTCGTACGGTAATCTTCGACATGGACGGCGTCATCATCGACACCGAGCCCATTCACCACCACGCCTTTTTCTCCTTATTTGCCGAGCTGGGCATTCCGGTTTCCGATGCCGAGTACGCCACGTTCCTGGGCAAATCGACCCGCAACGTGTTTGAGCTGCTCAAGCACAAATACCAGCTGGCGCCCGCTGTGGAAACCATGGTCATGCGCAAGCGCGAGCTGTTCAACGCCACCTTCGACCACGATGCCGACCTCGACCTGCTGCCCGGCGTGCGCACCCTCATCGAAGACCTGCGGCGGCACGACGTGCAGCTGGTGGTGGCTTCCTCGGCCTCCAAGGCCACCATTGCGCGGGTATTCGACCGGTTCGGGTTGGCCGATTATTTCACCCACCGCATCAGCGGCGAGGATTTCGAACGCTCCAAGCCCGACCCGGCCATCTTTCTGCGCGCCGCCGAGCTGGCCCACACGCCCGTCGGCGAGTGCATCGTCATTGAAGACTCGGCCAACGGCGTGACGGCGGCCAAGGCGGCCGGCATCTACTGCATCGGCTACGCCAGCGAGCACTCGGCCGGGCAAGACCTGCACCACGCCGACCGCATCATCCGGCATTTCGACGAGCTCACGGCCCCCGAAATCGAAGCCATCACGCCGGCTTAATGCTGCTCAAACGGTCAAAGGGCCGCTTTCATATGCAGCAAAAAGCCCCGCACCAGAAGTGGTGCGGGGCTTTTTGGCATCAGGCGGTTTCGCTTACTCCTTCAGCAGGCGGTGCGTTTCGACGACGGTCCCGTCGGTGAGCTGGAGCACGTAGGCGCCCGCGGGCAGGTGGGCAATGGGCAGGGCCTGCGGGGCCTCGCCGGGGTTGTGCAAGCGCTGCTGCCAGAGGGTGCGGCCATCCAGGCCAAACAGGGTGAGCGTGACCTGCCCGGGTTTGCCCGCAAAGGTCAGGAACGCCTGGTCCTTGGCGGGGGTGGGGTGCAGGGTGGCCAGGGGGCCGGCCTTGCCGGTGGCCCGCAGGCTTACAACCGGGCTGTAAGTGGCTTGGCCGTCGTGGTCCAGCTGCCGGAGGCGGTAATAGAACGTGACGTTGGGCTCCAGCTTGCGGTCGATGAACTGGTAGGCAACGCTGCGCGAGGAAATGCCCTGGCCCGCCACAAAGCCCAGCTGCTCAAAGGTTTTGCCGTTGCGGCTGCGCTCCACCTGAAAACCGGTGTTGTTGTGCTCCTGCGCCGTTTCCCAGCTCAGCAAGCCGTCGGAGCCCTGCAGCGCCGCCGCAAAGCGCGTCAGCGTCACCGGCAGCGAGGTATTGCCGTCGACCACGGTGTACTGCCCAAAGCCCGTGAAGGTGGCCGTGTAGGCAATTACGCCGGTGGTGGCGCTGTTGTCGACGACGGACGTGGGCGCCACGATGCGCGCCCCGCCCGAGTTCACGGTGCCCGCCAGGCTCACGCCGTTGTCGGCCTGCAGAATCTTCAGGGTGGTTTTGTTGGCGAAGCCGGCCAACTCGGCCGCCGTGAAGTAGAACGTGGTGGTGTGCGTGGCGGTGGCATTGGCCGGCGACGGGCTCAGCAACATCACCTTCTGCGCCCGGAAATACGTGCCTTTGGGGGTGGTCAGGGTGCTCTGGCCCGTGCCGGCCTGCGCCACGCTGGCCGTCAGGCACGCCACGGGCTGGCTGAGGTTGCTCACGCGGGCCAGCAACTGGTACTCGTTGTTTTTGAAAAACATCTCGCCGGGAGTGGCCGGGGCGGGCGCCGAAACGGACAGGCCCGCCTGCGTGGCCACCTGGGCGCCTTTGCGGCGGCCCGTCACCACCACGTCGTCAATCAGCAGGGGCACGCCGGCCCCGTCCAGGTTGTCGTTGAACCAGACGAAAGACGGCCGGAAGCTGGTGGCCGTGCCCAGCAGGGCGCTCAGGTCCAGCCCGCTCACGGTCACCACGGCACTGCCGTTGGCATAATAGGCGTAGGGATTGAGGCGGTCAGAGCCCAGGTAATAGATGGAAGAGCCGATGATGAGGCCCACGCGGCCGTAGTCGTACAGCGCCGGGCCACCCGGCGTAACGAGGTAATATTCGCCTTCCACCTTGTATTTAAAGCTCAGCCGCAAGTCGGTATAGTCGGTTATGTCGAGCGTCGGGGCGGCCAGGATGCGCGCGGCGGTGCGGGTGTTGGTGTAGGCGTAGGGTTTGGTGGTGGCGTTGTTGGTAATGTAGGCCGCGTTGCCGGACACGCCGGTGCCGCCGTTGGCGCCCACCGCCCACGTGTTCGTGCCTTGGTCGCCGCTCAGCACCAATTGGCTCCAGCCCGTGGGCAGCGCGGCGGCGGCGTCGAAGTTCTCCGACAGCAGCGTGACCGTTGAAATGGCCGTGGTGCCGATGGGGGCGGGCACGGCGTCGTTGTCCACGATTGAGAGGGTATGGGTTTGGTTGTTGACGCCCGCCGTGGCCGTGCCGCCGTTGGCGTTCACGGTGAAGCCCAGCACGACGGTTTCGGTGCTTTCCGTCAGCAGGTCGTCGGTCAGCGTCACAAGCACGCTTTGCGTGCCCGACTGCCCGGCCGCAAACGTGAGCGAGGCCGGCAAAATCGTGTAGTCCTGGCCCTGCGCGGCCGTGCCGCTCAGCGTGAACGTGATGGTTGTGGCCGCGGTCGAGGCCGTTCCCAGCCGCAGGTCCACCGCCACGGTCCGGGTGGCGGTGCAGCCGCTGCCCAGCGTGGCCGCCTCCAACTCGGCGCTCTGGCCGAGGGCAAACTCCACCGTGGGCCGGCACCCCGAAGAAGTGCCCACGCCCACGCCAAACCAAGCGTTGGTGACCTGCTGCACTTCGTTGGAGCACGCGCCGTACAGCGTGATGGCGGCATTGATGGAGGCCGCGCGGGTGGCAGCGTAGTCGGAGTTGGCCGTCAGACTCAGCTCGGTCAGGTAGGCAATGGCCTGCGATTTCAGGAAGCCCAAGCCC
Source organism: Hymenobacter miniatus (assembly GCF_016427455.1). Taxonomy (NCBI): domain Bacteria; kingdom Pseudomonadati; phylum Bacteroidota; class Cytophagia; order Cytophagales; family Hymenobacteraceae; genus Hymenobacter; species Hymenobacter miniatus. The sequence goes on along the minus strand of NZ_JAELXR010000007.1, from coordinate 43,954 downwards.
GTCACGCTGTAGGCATTGCCCTTGTCGTTGACGCCCGACTCGCCCTGGGTTATCAGAAAAAACCATTTGTTCAGCACGCCGCTGTTGTAGTGCACGCCGCAATTGTCGTTGATGGTGGAGTTGGGGAAAGGGCAGCCCGCTATCGACGTGCTTTGCCAGAAGTTGCCTTCGTACGTGTCGGGGTCGCCGGCTAGGTTGGGGGCTTGCATGCTGCGCAGGAAGCCGCCCGGCTGCGCGGCGATTTCTTCGCCCATCAGAAAGTAGCTTTTCGGCAAGCCGGAATAATTTTCCACGCAAGCCGCCCAGATGTCGCTGAAGCCCTCGTTGAGGCCACCCGACTCGCGGGCGTACACCAGCGCGGCCGTGGCCTGGCACACGCCGTGGCCCAGCTCGTGGGCGCACACGTCCAGCGAGGTCAGCGGCCGGAAGCCGTTGGCGTTTGCCAGGGTGAGGTAGCTGCCGTCGCCGTAGTACATCGCCGAGCCCGACCAAAAGGCGTTGTCGTAGTTCTGGTTCACGTGCACGAAGCTTTTCATGTCGCCGTTGGCGTTGTTCCAACTGCTGCGCCCGTGGATGTTTTTCCAGTAGTCGCTCACCAACTCGGTGCCAAACTGCACGTCCACGGCGGCGTTGTCGAAGTTGGCGTTGTTGAATTCGGCACTGCTCCAGTTGTTGTCGGCATCGGTAAATTCCACGGCTCCCGCGTCGTTGGCCGTGCTGCGGGTAAGCCGGCGGTAGTTGAGCGTGATGATGTTGTGCCCGTTGCGGGTTTCGCGCAGGCGAAAGCTCGTGCCGGTATTGTCGGTGGTGATGTTGACCCGGCCCGAATAGCGCGAGTCGCCCGCCCCGGGGGCGTTCACGTGCTTGATGATGGCGTCGCGCAACAGCACCGCGCCGGTGGCGGCGTCCACGTACACGTAGTCGCGCGCGAGCGGCTCGTCGGCGTACACGTCAAATTTCCAGGCTAGGTGCAGGCCGCCCCGCTTGTGCAGCACGTCCTCCACGATGACCAGTTCGCCGCGGGGCTTCTGAAATTCGGGGTTGCTGCCCGTGTAGCCCTGCCACACGTACTTGCGGGCGCCCACGTGGGCCATGGCCTGCTGCAGGGCGGCGGGCTCGCCCAGGCGGGCGGCGGTGGCCACGTTGTCGACGGCGTAAAACTCCAGCTGCATGCTCGCTACCTGCCCGCCACTGGAAACGATGCGCGCCGACCCGTGCTCCACCTTGATGCCCCGGTAGTATTGCTGCACGCGCTGCACCGCCACGCCCGGTCCGGCAGCGGTGGTGCCGGCCGGGCGCAGCTGGTCGATGCCGCTTCGCAGCTGCAGCTGCTGGCCCAGCCAGCCCACCGCGTTGTCGGCCGGCAGCCCCCGCGCGCCGAAATGGATGGCGGCCTGGGCGGGTTGGCGCGGGTTGAGTTCCACCTGAGCGCCCAGCGTCTGGTTTGGCGCCTGGCGAAGGGCGGCCTGCAGCCGAACCAGCGAAGGCGCGGGTGCGCGGTCGGCCGGCTGTTGGGCCCAGGCCCCGGCACTTAGAAATAGGGGAATGAAGGCGTGGTAAAAGTGTTGTTTCATGGCCAGCTCTTAAGATTTCGGAAAAGGGCGTGGCTGCTTGCGAGGCAGGCCCGCGCAAGCCACTGGCTACTCCAGTAGAGGAAGTAGGACAAGTATAGTAATTTCCGAATTTAAGAATATAATCTGGTAGTGATGCTAATCGATAATAAATAAAGTATATTATTTTGTAAATGTTTATGTTATTAAGTATTTTTTCTGTGACTTTCAGTGTGTTATGTGCTTGTTTTTAGCGGTTCAGCCTCTGTCATCAAGTACGCTGCGTCTGCCATCCCAGGCGTAGAGTGCATTGTTGGGTAAGAAAAGCGCGATGACGCAATCAGCCCAGGACAAAGCCGGTTAGAAGCGTCCTAGCTCCCGGTAGCCAAACGTCCATTCCGGCGTGTCAAACGCGGCCTCCGCCGGCCCCGGCACGGCAAACCAGGCGCCCAGCTTAGGGGCGTCCACGTTGCGCAGCAGGTGAATGCTCTGGGCGGGCATGTAGCTCTGGGCCAGCAGCACGTACCGCTGATGCGTGGCCGGGTTTTCGGCCACGTCGACCACCAGCACGGCGTGGCCCGGCGCCCCGCCGTGAATCAGCACATCGCCGGGCTGCACGGCCGCCAGGGGCGTGGGCCGCAGCTCCCGGCTGAGCGACAGCGTGCCCGCGTAGCCAAAGGTGGGCAGCAGGTAGCGGGCCAGGGCCGCGTGCGTCGGGGCCTCGGCGGGCCGGGCGGCGGGCAGCACCTGCTCGTTTGCCACCCGAAAGGTTTTGCCGGCCACGAAGTCCGAAAACCAGAAGTCGTAACCCGTGGTGAGGTGGAAGTGCACCCGGTTGGGGTCTTGGCTGAACAGGTATTCGGCTCGCAGGCGAATCACGGCATCGGCGCACTGCTGCAGGTCTTTGGCGCCCACGTCGATGTCGAGCACGGCGGCCACCACGTCCTGCCGGTTTTTCAGGGCGCCGGTGTAGAGGCGCGCTTTCGTGCCCGCCGGCTTCAGCGGCAGGTAGCGCAGCCACTCGCCCCAGGAGCCGGCCGCTACCGGCGCCCGGCGGCACCCCGCCGGGGCCGGAAACCGCGCCGCGAGCGACTGCGACGCCGCGCCCGGTGCGGCAAGCCACGGGTAGGAGAGGCCCACCGGACGCTCAGCCGGCGCGGGGCCCGCTTCCATCAGCAGAAAAGGCAGTGCCAGGGGCAGCAGCAAACGACTAAGCAGCATACGCGAAAGCCAAAAAAGCCCGCAACGTGCGGGCTTTTCGGTAGCATGTCAACGCGGCTATAGAGCAATTATTTTGCCTTCGCCGTAGCTTTTTTTGCGGGAGCCTTCTTGGTTGCCGGTTTCTTGGTTGCCGGTTTCTTGGCGGCGGTTTTCTTCGCGGCGGGCTTTTTGGAGGCAGCGGCTTTCTTGGCCGGGGCGTCGGCGTCTTTTTCCTCCTTGGCCGGCGCGGCTTTCTTGCCGAAGCGGCCGCCTTTGGCCGGCTTGTCGGGGGTGGCGTCGGCCAACTCCACGCAGCGCGCCAGGGTCAGCTCGGCCGGGTCTTCGCCTTTGGGAATCTTCACGTTTTTCTTGCCCGCCACGATGTACGGACCAAAACGGCCGTTCAGCACCTGAATGTCGGGGTTTTCGGGGAAGGACTTGATGAGGCGCTCGGCATCGGCTTTGCGCTTGCCCTCAATCAGGGCCACGGCTTCCTCGGCGTTGATGGTGTGAGGGTCCTGCTCCTTGGTGAGGGAGTAGAACTTGCCATCGTGGCGCACATAAGGACCAAAGCGGCCCAGGTTGGCGGTCATGTCCTTGCCTTCGAACTCGCCCACCACGCGCGGCAGCTTGAACAGCTCCAGGGCCTCCTCCAGCGTGATGCTTTCCAGAAACTGCCCCTTGCGCAGGTTGGCGTAGGCCGGCTTCACGTTGGGGTCCGACACGTCGCCCAGGGCCACGTAGGGGCCGTATTTGCCCAGACGGGCCGTGATTTTCTCGCCCGTTTCGGGGTGCACGCCCAGGTCGCGGGCGCCGCTCACGGTGCTGCGCTCAATGTCCTGCCCGGCCTCCACGGTGGCGTGGAACTTGTCGTAGAAGCCGGTCAGCATCTGCGTCCAGTTTTCGTGGCCGTTGGCAATCTGGTCGAACTCGTCCTCGACTTTGGCCGTGAACTGGTAGTCAATCACCGTGGGGAAGTGCGCCACCAGAAAGTCGTTTACCACCATGGCCGTGTCCGTCGGAAACAGCTTGGCTTTTTCGGCGCCGTAATTCTCCGTTTTTACTTCGGTTTTCACCTCAATGCCTTCCAGCGTCAGCACGTGGAACTTACGCTCCTTGCCCTCGCGGGTGTCTTTTTCCACGTAGCCGCGCTTCTGCACCGTGCTGATGGTGGGCGCATAGGTTGAAGGCCGGCCGATGCCCATTTCCTCCAGCTTCTTTACCAGCGACGCTTCAGTGTAGCGGGGCGGAGGCGAAGAGAACCGCTCGGTGGCGCTCAGCCGCTGTAGCGGCAGCACCTGGCCCACGCTCAGCGGCGGCAGCCCGCGCGAGAAGCTCGATTCGCCGTCTTGGGCTGCCTCTTCCTCGTCGTCGTCTTTGCTTTCGGCATACACTTTCAGAAAGCCCTCGAAGGTGATGACCTCGCCCGTGGCCGAAAACGTGGTGCCCGGCTGCGTGCTGATGCCGATAACCGCCGTGGTGCGCTCAATCACGGCCTCGGCCATCTGCGAAGCCATGGCCCGCTTGCGGATGAGGTCGTACAGCCGCTGCTCCGACGCATCGGAACCTGCCTTCACCGCGCCAAAATCGGTGGGGCGAATGGCTTCGTGGGCCTCCTGGGCCGAGGCCGACTTGGTTTTGAAGTTGCGCTGCTGGTGGTACTCGGCGCCATAAGCTGCCGTGATGGCGGCCTGCGCGCCAGCCTGGGCCTCCTGCGAGAGGTTCACCGAGTCGGTTCGCATGTAGCTGATTTTGCCGGCCTCGTACAGCTTCTGGGCCACGCTCATGGTCTGGGCCACCGAGTAGCCCAGCTTGCGCGAAGCCTCCTGCTGCAAAGTCGACGTGGTAAACGGCGCGGCGGGGCTACGCTTGCCGGGCTTCTTGTCGAGGCTTTCAATCTGATACTTGGCACCCACGCACCGGCCCAAAAACGCTTCGGCTTCTTCGCGGGTCTTGTAGCGGGTGGGCAGCTCAGCTTCGAGCACGGCGCCGCGGCCGGCATCGAAGCGGGCCACCACGCGGTAAGCGCTGGCGCTCAGAAAGCTAGCTACTTCACGCTCGCGCTCCACCACCAGCCGCACGGCCACGCTTTGCACGCGGCCGGCGCTCAGGCCCGGCTTCACTTTCTTCCACAACACGGGGCTCAGCTCGAAGCCCACGAGGCGGTCGAGCACGCGGCGGGCCTGCTGGGCGTTCACCAGGTCCTGGTTCACTTCGCGCGGGTTGGCAATGGCGCCGAGGATGGCGTTTTTGGTGATTTCGCGGAAGACGATGCGCTTGGTTTTGGCCAGGGGCAGGTTCAGCGTTTCGGCCAAGTGCCACGAAATGGCTTCGCCCTCGCGGTCATCGTCACTCGCCAACCACACCATTTCGGCCTCTTTGGAAAGTTTTTTTAGCTGCGCAATCAGCTCGCGCTTGTCGGCCGACACCACGTACGTGGGCTTAAATCCGTTGGCGATGTCGATGGCGTTGTTGTCCTTCGGCAGGTCGCGCACGTGGCCGTAGCTGGAGCGCACCACGAAATCCTGGCCGAGATAGCCTTCAATGGTTTTGGCCTTGGCCGGCGACTCGACGATAACTAAATTCTTGACCATGTGGGCGGGTAAGGGGAACGACAAGCCGGTGCGGGTAGTCGGAAACTGAAACGGCCAGTCGTAGCGAAATGTTAAAATTGGCCGCAAAGATGCCGGAATATTCCTGGCCGATGCATACCTAGCAATAATCTGGCCGCGTCCGGACCGATTCAACACCCCAACCGACCGCCTGAGTTCATTGCATTTTTCGCCGAATCCGGCCTTTGCGTATTGCGGCCGAAGACGCGTAACTTCGCCTCCCGTTTTGTCCTTCTTTCCTTCGATTGATACCTATACTATATGGCTTCCCCCAAGTCTCCGCAAGCTAAGCCCCGCCGCACCCCCGAAGTGGAGGCCCCAGACGTTGACTCCGGCGGGAAGCCGGACGCCGGCGCGGTGTCGGCGCTCGACGTGGTGCGCACCAACAACGACCTGACCCGCAAAAAAGGCGGCTCGCGCGGCTCCATCGACACGCAGGACCCCGGCTACGTCAACGACCAGCTGAACCGGGTGCTTTACGCGCTCGACGCCTTTAAGAAAGGCGACGTGTCGGTGCGCCTCACCAAGCAAAACGACGACATCTTCGCCGAAATCGCGGAGGCGTACAACTCGATGGTGGACATGATTGCGGGGGTGGGCGGCGAAGTGTCGCGCATCTCAAAAGTGGCCGGCGTGGAGGGCAACCTCAAAGCCCGCGCCTCCTCCGACGGCGCCGCCGGTTTTTGGCGCGACATGGTGAACAACATCAACGGCCTCGTCGACAGCATTGCCGTGCCGGTACTCGAAGTGGGCAAGGTATTGAAAAACATCAGCCGCGGCAACCTGGACGAAAGCTTCCAGATTCCGGTATCGGGCGACTTCAAGCTGATGGCCGAAACCATTAACAAAACGATTGACAACCTAAACATCTTCGCCGGCGAAGTAACCCGCGTGGCGCAGGAAGTAGGCACCGAAGGCAAACTCGGTGGCCAGGCCTCGGTACCAAACGTAGGCGGTATCTGGAAAGACCTGACTGACAACGTGAACAACATGGCCTCGAACCTCACCGTGCAGGTGCGGGACATTGCCAACGTAGCCACCGCAGTAGCTAAAGGAGACCTCTCGCAGAAAATCACGGTAGACGTAAAGGGTGAGTTCCTGCAGCTGAAGCAGAACCTGAACCAGATGGTGGACTCGCTGAACCTGTTTGCCGGCGAGGTAACCCGCGTGGCCCAGGAAGTGGGTACCGAAGGAAAGCTCGGCGGCCAGGCCTCCGTGCCGAACGTGGCCGGTGTGTGGAAAGACCTGACGGACAACGTAAACAACATGGCTGGTAACCTGACCAGCCAAGTGCGAGACATTGCCAACGTAGCTACGGCCGTAGCCAAAGGCGACCTGAGCCAGAAGGTAACGGTAGACGTGAAAGGCGAGCTGCTCCAACTGAAGCAGAACCTGAACCAGATGGTGGACTCGCTGAACCTGTTCGCCGGCGAAGTGACCCGCGTGGCCCAGGAAGTGGGCACGGAAGGCCGCCTTGGTGGCCAGGCCGTGGTTCCGAACGTGGCCGGCGTATGGAAGGACCTGACCGACAACGTAAACTACATGGCTAGTAACCTGACCAGCCAGGTGCGGGACATTGCCAACGTAGCCACGGCCGTAGCCAAAGGCGACTTGACCCAGACGGTTACCGTCGATGTAAAAGGCGAGTTCTTGCAGCTCAAGCAGAACCTAAACCAGATGGTGGCGTCGCTTAACCTGTTTGCCGGCGAGGTAACCCGTGTGGCCCAGGAAGTAGGCACCGAAGGAAAGCTCGGCGGCCAGGCCAGCGTGCCAAACGTGGCTGGTGTGTGGAAAGCCCTCACCGACAACGTAAACGACATGGCTGCGGCCTTGACCTCGCAGGTACGTGACATTGCCAACGTGGCAACCGCCGTAGCCCGCGGCGACTTGAGCCAGAAGATGACGGTGAACGTAAAGGGTGAAATCCTGGAGCTGAAGAACATCCTCAACCAGATGGTGGACTCGCTCAACATCTTCGGTGACGAAGTAACCCGCGTGGCCCGGGAAGTGGGCACCGAAGGTAAACTCGGCGGCCAGGCCGTGGTGCCCCGCGTAGGCGGCACCTGGAAGGAGCTGACGGACAACGTAAACACGATGGCCTCGAACCTGACCTCACAGGTGCGGGACATTGCCAACGTGGCCACCGCCGTATCGAAAGGTGACCTTTCGCAGAAGATTACTGTAGACGTAAAAGGCGAGCTGCTGGACCTGAAGGACAACCTGAACCAGATGGTGGACTCGCTCAACATCTTCGCCGGCGAAGTAACCCGCGTGGCCCGCGAAGTGGGCACCGAAGGTATCCTCGGCGGCCAAGCCAACGTGCCGAAGGTATCGGGCACCTGGAAGGATTTGACGGACAACGTGAATACGATGGCCTCGAACCTGACCTCGCAGATGCGGGACATTGCCAACGTGGCCACCGCCGTAGCAAAAGGCGACTTGAGCCAGAAAATCACGGTAAATGTGCGCGGCGAGCTTCTCCAGTTGAAGGAGAACCTCAACGAAATGGTGGACTCGCTCAACACCTTCGGCGACGAAGTAACCCGCGTGGCCCGCGAAGTGGGCACCGAAGGCAAGCTTGGCGGCCAGGCTAAAGTGCCCAACGTGCGCGGTACCTGGAAAGACCTGACGGACAACGTAAACACGATGGCCAGCAACCTGACCTCGCAGGTGCGGGACATTGCTAACGTAGCCACCGCCGTATCGCGCGGCGACTTGAGCCAGAAGGTATCGGTAAACGTCAACGGCGAGCTGCTCGACCTGAAGGACAACCTGAACCGAATGGTGGACTCGCTCAACATCTTCGCCGGCGAGGTAACCCGCGTGGCGCAGGAAGTGGGCCCCGAAGGCAAGCTGGGCGGTCAGGCCTCCGTACCCGGCGTGGCCGGCGTGTGGAAGGAACTCACTGACAACGTAAACTACATGGCCTCCAACCTCACCACGCAGGTGCGGGGCCTGGTGAAAGTAGTAACCGCCGTATCGAAAGGCGACTTGACCCAGAAGCTGACGCTGCAAGCCAAAGGCGAAGTAGCCGACCTGGCCGACACCATCAACAGCATGGTGGATGACCTGAACCGTCTGGCCTCGGAAGTAAGCCGCGTGGCCAAAGTAGCCGGGGTGGAAGGCAAGCTGACCGAACGCGCCACCGTAGGCGGCGTGTCGGGCTCCTGGAAAGAACTGGTGGACACGCTCAACCAGCTCATCGAAAGCATCGCCTCGCCGGTGCTCGAAGTGAGCCGCGTGGTGCGCGCCATCTCGGAAGGCGACCTGACCCAGCGCGTGGAAGTGCCCACCACCGGCGACATCCTCGCCATGGCCAACGCGCTTAACCTCGCCGTGGAAAACCTGAACGAGCTGCTCGGCGAAATCAACGATTCGTCGCAGATTGTGGGTACTTCTTCGGAAGAAATGGCCGGCAAAGGTCAGGAAATGAGCCGCGTAACCGTCGATGTGGCCCTGGCCATGCAGCAAATGGCCGAAGGCGCTCAGAACCAAGCTTTGAAAACCGACCAGGCCTTTAAGCTGATTGAGGAAATCATGCAGGCCACCAAGGAAACGGCCAACAAGGCCGACGTGGTGAACAAATCGGCTATCCTCGGTGAGCAAACCTCGCAGCTCGGTCTGAAAACGGTGGCCGAGGTGGTGAAAAACATGGAAGAAATATCCAGCGCCGCTTCGCAAACCTCGCGCACCATTGAAGTACTGAGCACCCGCTCGGGGGAAATCAGCAAGTCGCTGGGCGTGATTACCGACATCGCCTCGCAAACCAACCTGCTGGCCCTGAACGCCGCCATCGAAGCTGCCCGCGCTGGGGAAGCCGGCCGTGGTTTCGCCGTTGTAGCCGAGGAAATCCGCAAGCTGGCCGAAGGCTCCCGCAAGTCGGCCAACGAAATTGCCACGCTGGTAGAAGACGTGAAAAAAGACACGTCTTCGGCCGCCACCGCTATTTCGACCATGGAAAACCGAGTGCTCAAGGGCAAGAACGCCACGTTCGAAGCCAGCTCGGCCTTTAAGAACATTGCCACTAGCTCCGGCGAAACGCTCCGCACCTCGCGCGACATTCTCACGGCTACCGAGGTGCAGAAAACCTCGATTGGCGACGTGGTGAAGTACGTGGAAGAAGTAGTAGCCATTGCCGAGCAAACCGCCACCGGCACCCAACAGGTGGCTGGCACCGCCAAGCAACTCTCGACGGCCATGCAGGAGCTGACCACCAGCTCGCAGCGCCTCACCGACATTGCCGACGACCTGCAGGCCGGCCTCGAAACCTTCCAGCTCAGCTCTTACACCTACGAGCCGGAACCCGAGCCCCAGCCCGTGCGCCGCCCCATTGCCCGCGACAGCTACCGCACCCGCGAAACCACGTACGCCGCCGAGCCGCAAAATGGCATGGCGCCTCGCCGCCGTGGCCAGCAAGTCGAGCAGGAGGCACCGACCGCCAGCAACGGCCGTCAGAACGGTATAGCCCGCCGGATGCCCCGCCACGAGGCAGAAGCCCAAACTGCCGCGCCGGCAGCGCGGCGGTCGGCGCGTCCGGCACGGGCCGAAGCACCTGCCGCCCCCGCCAACAACCCAAACCAGGCTTCCGTTGCGCGGCGTGAGGCACGGGCAGCAGCTAAGCCCGCCCCCGAGCAGCCCAGAAACGGTCAGGACAACGGCAACGGCGCAGCCAAAAAAAACGCTCCTAAGGCCAAAGCCAAGAAATAATCGTCAATCCACTGCCTAGCTTTTTATTGTTTTCCGCATGGCCGAGATTGAATTAGCCGCCGTACCCAAACCCGAACGCGCCAAACCCGCTGAGCTGGTCCAACTCATCGTGTTTCGGCTTGGCGACGAGGATTACGGCATCCGCATCGAGCAAGTGAAGGAAGTCACCGTGACTCCGGAAGTGGCTCGAATGCCCAAAACGCCGCCTTTCATCAAAGGCATTGCCAACCTGCGGGGCGATATCATCGCCATTCTGGACCTGGAAGAGCGGTTTCGGCTACGGCCGGCTGGCCGTCCCATTCCCGAGCGCAGCTATACGGTGGCGGTGGAGGCCGCCGACTACACGCTCGGACTGATGGTGCGCGAAGTGCCGCGCCCGTTCACGTTGCCACTGAGCCAGATAGAGCCCGCGCCAGAGTTTGTGCAGGACGCCAACACCCGCGACAAATACCTCGAGGGCATCGCCAAGCTGCCGGAGGGCGGCATCATTATCGTGTTGGACATGCGCAAGCTGCTCACGCCCAGCGAGGTGATGCGATTGCCTGGCAAAGCGGCATCTTCGTAGCCGCTGAGCCGTACAACGCCGGGCCGGGCTATGTAGCCTCGGCCGTTTCCCCGTTACATTTCCATGTCACCCAACTCCATGAATAAGCGCATCCTCATCGTCGACGACTCTTTTTACATGCGCACGATGCTCAAAAACATGCTCACCGATGCCGGGTACGAGGTGGTGGGCGAAGCCGCCAATGGCGCGCAAGCCCTGGAAATGGCCACCGCCACTACCCCCGATTTAATCACCCTCGACGTGATTTTGCCCGATAACACCGGGCTCGACGTGCTCAAGAGCCTGCGTCAGTCGCAGCCTTCGGCCAAGGTGGTGATGTGCAGCGCCGTGGGCCAAGAAGTTATCGTGAACGAAGCCATCGAGAACGGCGCCCTCGCCTACATCGTGAAGCCGTTCTCGGAAGAGAAAGTGTTGGAAATTGTGGGGGCGGCGCTGAAAAGCGACTCTCCGGAACAGGCTGCCTAAGGTGCTCTTCTTCTGCCTCGTCGCATCGCCGCAACTCACCCGAAAGGGTGGGGCAGGGTTGCGCGTGGCGCAGTGTGCGCAGGCCATTTCATTGACCGACGGCCTATGAAAACGCGCGACCAAGAATACCGGGAGATGTTTATGGCGGAGGCTCTGGAGTACTACGACTCCATGAGCCGACACCTGAGCGAGCTCGAACGCAACCCCAACGCGGGCCCGGCGCTCAATGAGCTTTTCCGGCTCATGCACAACCTCAAGGCCAACGCCCGGGCCATGGGCTTCAATGACCTGGGAGAAGTGGCCCACCACTTGGAAACGCTGTTCGGCCTCATCCGGGACCAGGAACGGAAGTTCAGCGGGTCGCTCATTCGGGTAGTGTTTGCCGGCGTAGATGCTTTGGGCAACATGATTCGGGCCGTGGGCGCCAACCAGCCCTTGCCCGATGCCACCGCCTTGCTCGAAAACCTCGACCGGCTGGTGCGCGGCGAAGAGCCCATCCTCGACGAAACCGAAGCGGCTGAAACCGAAGAGGAATCCAACAAAAAAATGGAGTTGTCTGACCTGGTGTACATCCAGGTGAAGAAGCTCGACAACCTGCTCAACCTGGTGGGCGAACTGGTGATTGACCGCGACCGGATAATGACCCTGGCGCAGGAACTCGACAATCCCGCCCTGCTGGCCACGGCCCAGCACCTGTTCCGCATTTCCGACGACCTGCAGTACAGCGTGATGGACGCCCGCCTGGTAGGTGTGGGCGTGCTACTTAACAAGTTTCCTCGTGTAGTGCGCGATGTGGCCTCGGCCGAAGACAAGGAAGTAGAGCTCATCCTGAGCGGGCAGGATGTGCAGATTGACCGCAATATTCTGCAAATCATCACCGACGCGTTGCTGCACCTTGTGCGCAACGCCGTCAGCCATGGCCTCGAAACCAAAGAGCAGCGCGCCAAAGCCGGCAAGCCGCCCGTGGGCCGGCTCACGCTTTCGGCCCTGACTGAACGCGACGACGTGCTCATTCAGGTGCGCGACGACGGCCGCGGCATCGACACCGAATCGGTGCGGCGCAAGGCCGTGGAGCGTGGCCTGACCACGGCCAGCGCAGCGGCCGGCCTGAGCGAGCAGGCCGTATGGGCCTTTCTGTTTGAGCCGGGCTTTTCGATGGCGCAGCAGGTGACCGACATCTCGGGCCGCGGCGTGGGCCTCGACGTGGTAAAGCTGGCCCTCGATTCGCTGGGCGGCCAGCTCCGCGTGGAATCGCAGTTGGGCGTGGGCACCACGTTCACGCTGGTGCTGCCCACGTCCATTGCCGTGAAAGGCGCGTTGCTGGTGGAAGTGGAGGAGCGGCCCTATGCCGTGCCCCTGCTGCACACCGACACGGTGCTGTCGCTGCACCCCGGCCAGATTTCGGTGGTGGGCGGCGTGATGGTTACGCATTTCCAGGAGCAGTCGGTGCCGCTGGTGCCCCTGCGCCAGCTGCTGTACGACGAAGGCGACGGACCCCTGCCCCTGGCCACGCGCGACGACATCGTGGGCCCCCAGCAGGTGCTGGTGGTCAATTACAATAACCGCCGGCTGGGCTTGGTGGTTGACCGGTTTATCCGGCAGCAAAACATTGTCATTAAACCCCTGAGCAAGCCGCTGGACACCATCGACCTGTTTGGGGGAGTTACCCTGCTGGGCAGCGGGCAGGTGTGCCTGGTGCTGGACGTGCCCGCCCTGACCCGGTTGTTCCTGAACAAACGCCCCTAAGTTTTCCTTTTTTCACCTTCAGTCCTCGCTGCTGCACTTTCCCTTTCTTCGACGCTATGGATTTATCGATGACAGATTTAGAGCGAGATATAATCCGCGAGATTTTGAACATCGGCTTGGCGCGCGCCGCCGATTCGTTCGCCGTCATTGCCCAGGAGCGCGTGTTGTTGGAAGTGCCCAACATCGACCTGCTGATGAGCGAGGACATCATGCGCAAAGTGCGTGAGTACCAGTCGCGGCACGTAGCCATTCAGTCCGACATTCGCGGCGACTTCAACGGCACCACGCTCATGTTTTTCTCGGGGCAGCACATTCAGCGCCTGTCGCGGGTGTGCCTGCGGATGAACGCGCCCGAAGCGCTGGAAGTCAATGAGCTGCAGGAGTCGCTGCTGCTCGAAATCAGCAACATCATTACCGGGGCCTTGGTCACGCAATTGGCCAATATTCTGAAAGCCAATATCTATGGCGCGCCGCCCACGGCGCCGCGCGGCGACATTGCCGACATGATGCAGAACCTCCTGCCCCAGCAACAGCTGCAGCCGCTGATTTTTTCGGTTATCACGCAGTTTTCTGATAAAGACAACATGGTGGAATTGCCGCTCATGTTGTTTTTTGACCGCGTGACGTTTGCCAAAATTCTCGAAATCATTCGCAGCTACGATTTCCTGGGCAGCCAGATGTCGGCGTAAAGTAGAGTAGCGCCTTTTTTGCATGTGAACGTCATGCTGAGCTTGCCGAAGCAGCTCTACCGCAGCAGTATGTAGGTACTTGCGTGGTAGAGCTGCTTCGGCAGGCTCAGCATGACGTTCTGCTTTGGCGTATTGCACGCCCCAATCTCAATCAAACCAATTCAGCCCTTTTCTCATGTCTAAAAACGACGCGGCCTTGGCCCAAAAAATAGCTTCTTTCGACCCCAACGCACCCGGCGACGTGGCCGGCGGGCTGTTTGGCTTGCCTTTCACCCCGGAAGAGGCCCGGGTGGTGGTGGTGCCCGTGCCGTGGGAAGTAACGGTGAGCTACCGCGCCGGCACCGCCGAAGGCCCCGCCGCCATCCACGAGGCTTCCCTGCAGGTTGACCTCTACGACCCCGACCTGCCCGAGGCCTGGAAGCTGGGCCTGGCCATGGAGGCGGAAGACGAAGCCATTGCCGCCGCGAGCCGCCAGCTGCGCCCCAAGGCCGCCGACTACATCGAATGGATAGAAGCCGGCGAGCCCGAAGAGGGCCTGAAAAAGCACGGCGGCGTGCCCGGCCAGGTGACGGTGGAAGGCGAAAAAATGCTGAACTGGCTCAAGGACAAAACCGGCGCCCTGCTCGACGCTGGCAAGAGCGTGGTGGTGCTGGGCGGCGACCACAGCACGCCCCTGGGCTACCTGCACGCGCTGGCCGAGCGCCACGAGGAGTTTGCCATTCTGCAGTTTGACGCGCACTGCGACTTGCGCCCGGCTTACGAAGGTTTTAAGTACTCGCACGCCAGCATAATGTACAACGCGCTGGAGCTGCCGCAAGTGAAAAAGCTGGTGCAGGTGGGCATCCGCGACTACTGCCAGCAGGAGGCCGAACTCATTGAGACGTCAAACGGCCGCGTGGCCTTGTTTGGGCAGCGCTTTCTGAGCGACGAGAAGTTTGCCAAGAAGTCCTGGAAGAAAGTGTGCGGCAAAATCATCGCCCAACTGCCCAAAAAGGTATACATCAGCTTTGATATCGACGGGCTGGACCCCAAGCTGTGCCCCGGCACCGGCACGCCCGTGCCCGGCGGCCTGGAGTATGAGGAAGCCACTTACCTGCTGCGCGCCATCGTGCGCGAGGGCATCCAAATCATCGGGTGCGACCTCAACGAAGTAGCCCCCGGCGACACCGAGTGGAACGCCATCGTGGGGGCGCGCTTGCTCTACCAACTTTGCAACTGGATGGCCGTATCTCAGGGCAAACTGGCGGCCAAGGGCGTGGCCGCCGAGTAAGCTTCTTTCACCTCAACCGACGTTTTTATGCTGGGTTTTATTCTCAAAATTGTGCTCACGGCTGGGCTGGTGTATGGCCTGAGCATGGTGCTGCCGGGCGTGGCCCTGGGCGGTTTTGGCAGCGCCATCATCCTGGTGCTGGTGCTGGGCGTGCTCAACGCCGTGGTCAAGCCCATTCTCAAAATCCTGGGCTTTCCCATTACCGTGCTCACGCTGGGCCTGTTCCTGCTGGTCATCAACGTCATCATCGTGAAGCTGGCAGATTTCCTCATGACGAGCTTCGACGTGCACGGCTTTTTGAATGCGCTGATATTCAGCTTGGCGCTGTCGGTGGTGAATGCCCTGGTTGACTTGGTGGTCGACTAGCGACGCGCACCATTGCAATTGAAAAGCCCCGACTGCAACCGCGGTCGGGGCTTTTTTATGACTGGTCCGCTAGCTTCAGGCCAGACGGCGGCGCCAGCGCCGCACCGCCAGCCAAGACAGCGCTGCCACCACCAGCAGCGGCCAGATGCTGACGAGCCCGATGAGCAAGCTCGTGAGCAAAGTCCAGCCGGAATAGAAAGAATCGACCAAACGGCTGGCAAACGACACCACTGGCGCGTCGTGCACCGGCTGCACCAACGGTTGGTAGCAAATGAGCGAAATGGTGGAATAAGCCACTTCGTCGTTGAGCGTTTTGAGGCGGCTCTCGGTGCTTTCGATTTCTTCGCGCACTTCGCCAATCTTGCCTTCAATCTCCAGGATTTCGCTGATTTTACGGGCGCGGCTCAGCAGGTCGACGTACCGCTTCTCGACGGCGCGCTTGGTGGCGAGGCGGGCCGCCACGTCGGCGTGCTGGGCCGTGACGTCGTCGGTGGTGAGCTTCTTTTCTTCCACCGTGCCCAGGCCACCGAGGGCTGCCATCAGGGCCTGAAAGCGCGACGGCGCCACCCGGATGGTCATGGCCTGCCGCCACTCGCCGTCGGTGCGGGCCTCGGTGGCGGCGCTGAGGTAGCCGCCGGTGCGCCGCACCAAGCTGTCGAGGCTGGCACTGGCGCGGGGCAGGCTGACCACCTTCAAGCGCAAATCGGCGTGGTAGATGAGCAGGCGGGCCGGAACAACGGCCGCGGTGGGCACTGGGGGCGCTTGCACGTCGGCGGTGGCGCTCTCGCTCCGCTGGTCGGGGCTAGCGGCGTCCAGAGATGGTGCCATCATCACGTTTGCCTGAACGGAGTCAGCAACCGCGTCGCCGGGCTCTTTTTGCGCGTGGCTGCAGCCGCACAACCAGGCGGCCAGCCCGAGGGTAATCCCAAAGGTGTAGTTCATGTTTTTTCAGCAAGTGGTGAAAACCGGACCAGTAGCCGCGCGCCTTTCGGACCAACGCACCACGAACAAAATTTAATATAGCCGTCAAGCAAGAAACTGTTTCTGCGACTGCGAGTCCTCCGCACGGCTGGTCACGCCGGCGTCTGGTGCCGCAAGCGCCACCACCGAACGCCCCCCGTCACCACGCCTGCCACCAGCAGCAGGGGCCATAAATTGGTGAGCAGCACCAAAAAGCTCATCACCACCGACCACCCTTGGCCGAACGCCTCCCGGAACTGCGGCGCAAAAGCCGGCACCGGCGCGCTGGGCACCGCGGAAGGCAGCAACTGCCGCACGTGCAGCGTGAGCGTGGCCCACCGGCCTTGCGCGCCAAACTGCTGCAAGCGGGTTCGCGCGTCGGCCACGTCGGCTTGCGCTCGGTGCTGCGCCGCCACCAAGCGCTTCACTTCGGCCGCGTTCGTCGTTTTGGCCAGCAGTTGCTGGTATTTGGTTTGGGCCGTTTGCTGGTTGGCGAGGGCCGTGGTGGCCGCCAATATATCGGCCGTGACGTCGGCCGACGTCACGTCTTTGTTTTCGACGTGGCCCAGCTTGCCCAAGGCGGCTACCAGCCGCACAAATCTGGTTGGCGGCACTTTGATGGTCATCACCTGCCGGATTTGGCCGTCGGTGCGGGTTTCGTGGGCGGTGGCCAGGTAGGCGCCGTGCTCTTCCAGCAGGCTGTCGATGCGAGGGCTGGCCGTTTCAAAATCATCCACGGCCAGGTCCAGCTTGCCTTCGTACACCACGAGGCGAGCAGCGCTGGCGGCCGTAGCAACGGATGGGTCGGGGCCCGTTGCTAGCTCGGCCGTATCGGTCATCGCCCTGAGAGGCGCGGTGTTGGCCGAAGGGGCCACGGTAGCGGTTTGCGAGTCGGGCGTGGCGGCTTGTTCCTTGGCGGATTGGCTGCACCCCGCCAGTCCGAGCCCTATGAGGGCCGGAAAAATCAGGTATTTCATCGGAAATTTTTGGGGAAAGCTGAAAGTGAAAACAACCAGCGGCGCAGCTGTCCCTTTATCCTGCCAGCCCCGTGGGGGTAACCCACGGACATCAAAAAAGCCCGCCATGTGAATGGCGGGCTTTTTTGATGCAACCTGATACTGATTGACGAGCAAGTAATTACACCCGGCGAATTTCGGCGCCCAGCGCGTTCAGGCGTTGGTCGATGAACTGGTAGCCGCGGTCAATCTGCTCCACGTTGAGGATGGTGCTCTTGCCTTCGGCCGACAGTGCGGCGATGAGCAGGGCCACCCCGGCCCGGATGTCGGGCGAAGTCATGGTGATGCCGTGCAGCTGCTTTTGCTGGTCGAGCCCGATGACGGTGGCGCGGTGCGGGTCGCAGAGAATAATCTGGGCGCCCATGTCGATGAGCTTATCCACGAAAAACAACCGCGACTCAAACATCTTCTGGTGAATGAGCACCGTGCCCTTGGCCTGGCAGGCCACCACCAGCACAATGCTCAGCAAATCGGGCGTGAAGCCCGGCCACGTGTGGTCCGACACCGTGAGGATGGAGCCGTCGAGGTAGGTGGCGATTTCGTAGTGTTCCTGGGCCGGGATGTGAATGTCGTCGCCCCGGAATTCGAGCTGAATGCCCAGCTTGCGGAACGTGTCGGGAATCAGGCCCAACTCCGGAATCTGGCAGTCTTTGATGGTGATTTCCGAACCCGTCATGGCGGCCAGGCCGATGAAGGAGCCGATTTCAATCATGTCGGGGAGCATGCGGTGCTCGGTGCCACCCAGGCTTTCCACGCCTTCAATGGTGAGCAGGTTGGAGCCAATGCCCTGAATCTTGGCACCCATGCGCACCAGCATGCGGCACAGCTGCTGCAGGTAGGGTTCGCAGGCGGCGTTGTAGATGGTGGTGATGCCCTCAGCCAGCACGGCCGCCATCAGGATGTTGGCAGTGCCGGTCACGGAGGCTTCGTCGAGCAGCATGTGCGTGCCGGTCAGCTTGCCATCTACCTTGATGCGGTAGAAGTCTTTGCCTTCGAGGGTGAGCTTGCCGCCCAGCTTTTCGAGGCCCAGAAAGTGGGTGTCCATGGGCCGGCGGCCGATTTTGTCGCCGCCCGGCTTGGGCAGCTGGCAGCGGCCGTAGCGCCCCAGCATGGGACCCAGAATCATGACGGAGCCGCGCAGCGCGCCAGCCTGGGCCACAAACTCCGGCGTGTCCAGATAGTCCAGGTTCACGTTTTCGGCCTGAAACACGTAGGTGTCGGTGGCCAGCTTGCCCACTTTCACGCCCATGTCGCGCAGCAGCTCGATGAGCTTGTTGACGTCGCGGATGTCGGGGATGTTGCTGATGGTGACGGGCTCAGGAGTGAGCAGTACCGCGCAGAGAATCTGGAGGGCTTCGTTCTTGGCGCCCTGGGGCGTGATTTCGCCGCGC
This sequence comes from Hymenobacter miniatus, assembly GCF_016427455.1. NCBI lineage: Bacteria > Pseudomonadati > Bacteroidota > Cytophagia > Cytophagales > Hymenobacteraceae > Hymenobacter > Hymenobacter miniatus. The sequence goes on along the minus strand of NZ_JAELXR010000007.1, from coordinate 25,417 downwards.
AGCTTTTTGCCGCCGCGTACTTCAAATGCAGCCATGGAATAGGGTATTTGGTGTTCTGGGGTAATACAGAACGTCATGTCGAGCGCAGCCGAGACATCTCGCTTGTGGGCGTAAATCCAAGGGAATGATTTACTGCTGCACGCGAGATGTCTCGGCTGCGCTCGACATGACGTTCAAAAAAGTTATTGGGGCGGCTGCTGCGGCTCCTGGCTGCGGCCTTTCTTCCGTTTTTTGCCATTCTTGCCCCCAAAGCCGTTGCCGCGGTTGTCGCGGCCCTCGCGCCGGTCGCGCTGCTGCGAGGGCTGCGGCACAATGAAAGCCGGCGTGCGGCCCACCGGCATTTCAAACAGATTCTCGGCGTCCACCACGGCCGGGTCGAGGCGCAGTTGCCCGCCCGATAGCTCGCTCAAATGCCGCAGAATGGTCACGTCCTTGGCGTTTTCCTTGTTGTGCTGGCGGTACAGGAACTTCATGGTGCGGCCAATCTGCACGGTGGCCTGCTCGCGCTCGGTGGCGTCCTCGATGGTGAGGGCCTTGGCAATCAGGGCTTCAATGCCGGCGCCGTAGGCCCGCAGCTTGGGCAATGTGCGGGGGTAGGGTACGCGGGCGGGCTTCTCGGTGCGCACCGTGAGGCTGCGCAGGGGCACGGGCGCTTCCAGCGTCACTTCTTCGCCCGCCATGGCGTGCAGGTGGTTCCAGAGGCGGGTTTGCACTTCCGGCAACTCGCGCAGCGCGGGCTGCAGGCGCAGCATGAGCTGCACAATTTGCCCGGCGCGCTTGGTGCGCTCGGCCACGTCTTCAATCTGAGCCAGGCCCTGAATGAGCTGGTAGGTGCTGTGCCCGTATTCGCGCACCAGCAGCTGCAGGTGGAAGGGCAAAGAATTGATATCGGTCATAAAAAACAAGAGGGGAGGCCGCCAGGGGCAGGGCTCAGGCCAAAGATAAGGCGTGTGCGTGCATGGCGGAGGTACTGGCCCGTCGGGCATTGGCCGTGCCCGGCCCGACGAGCAACCCAACAAGCGCTAGTGCACCCGCAGCTTGGCAAAGCTCAGCAGCAGCACCTTTTCGCCCACTTCCTCAAATTGAATAGTGGCTTTGGTGGTGCCTTGCTGGGTTTCGAGCTGGCTCACCACGCCAAACCCGAACTTGGCGTGCTCCACGCGCTGACCGGTTTGGAGTTTGGACGTGTCCGATGGCGTAAAATCAGCCGGGGCCACGTACTTCGTGGCCTGCACTTTACGGGGAGCGGTCGGAATGAGGTTCGAGCGACGCTCAAATACGTGCTGAAAGGGCGAAGCTTCGCCCGGCCCGGCCGAAAACTTGAAGTTGACGTACTGCGGGTCGATTTCGTCCAGAAAGCGGCTTTTCTCGCAGCTGCGCAGGTTGCCCCACTGGTAGCGCGAAGTGGCGTAGCTCAACGTCAGCTTCTTCTCGGCCCGCGTGATGGCCACGTAAAACAGGCGGCGCTCTTCTTCGAGGTCGGCCCGCGAGGTAATCATCATCTGGCTGGGAAAGAGGTTTTCCTCCATGCCCACGATGTACACGTTGCGGAATTCCAGGCCCTTGGCCGAGTGAATGGTCATCAGCGTCACGGCTTCGCCGTCCTGCTGGGCGTCTTTCACGTCGGAATCGGTGACGAGGGCAATGTCCTGCAGGAAAGCCGCCAGGCTCTTGTCCTCGCGCTCGGGGTCGTCCACGTACTCCTTGATGCCGTTGAGCAGCTCCTGCATGTTTTCGTAGCGGGAGAGGCCTTCAATGCTCTTGTCGGCGTACAACTCTTCCAGCATGCCGGAGTTTTTGGCAATGAACTTGGCCGCTTCAAAAGCGTCCTCTTTGCCAGCTACTACGATGTAGCTCTTGATTTTCTCAGCAAAGCCCACCACCGGGTTGGCCACGCGGGCGGGCATGAACTGGTCGGCATTCGCCACCACTTCCCAGAGCGTGTGGTTGGCTTCCTCGGCCGTTGTAATCAGCTTGCTGATGGTGGTGTCGCCGATGCCGCGCTTGGGGTAGTTGATGACCCGGCGCAGCGCCTGCTCGTCGTTCTGGTTCACCGTCAGGCGCAGGTAAGCCACCAGGTCCTTGATTTCCTTGCGTTGGTAAAAGCTCAGGCCGCCAACAATCTTGTACTTGATGTTTAGCTTCCGCAGGGCTTCTTCCATCGCGCGGCTCTGCGCGTTGGTGCGGTAAAGAATGGCAAAATTGTCGTACGACAAATGCCCGTTCATCTTGTCCTCGAAGATGGAGTTTGCCACCAATTTACCTTCTTCGTTGTCGGAGGCGGCTTTGATGACTTCAATCAGCGTCCCGTCTTCGTTCTCCGAGAAAACGTCCTTGCGCAGCTGCGCTTGATTGTTTTTAATCACCGAATTGGCGGCCCACACGATATTTTTCGTGGAGCGGTAATTCTGCTCCAATTTAAATACCTGCAATTCCGGGTAGTCCTTCTCAAAATTGAGAATGTTGGTGATATCGGCGCCGCGGAAGGCGTAAATACTCTGCGCGTCATCGCCCACCACGCAGATATTCCGCTCTTTGGCCGCCAGCTTGCGCGTGATGAGGTACTGCGAGTAGTTGGTGTCCTGGTACTCGTCCACCATCACAAACCGGAACATATTCTGGTACTTATTCAGAATATCGGCGTGCTCCTTAAACAGCACGTTGGTGTTGAACAGCAGGTCGTCGAAGTCCATGGCGCCGGCCTTGAAGCAGCGCTGCTGGTACTGCTGGTAGAGCACCCCGATTTTGGGCCGGAGCGCGGCTTCGTCGTCGGCCTTGATGTTGGGGTCGTGCAGGTATTGATTGACCGAAATCAGCTTGTTCTTGGCGGCCGAGATGCGGCCCAGCACCAGGCTTGGCTTGTAGAGCTTGTCGTCGAGCTCCAGTTCTTTCACAATCTGGCCAATCAGGGTTTTGGAATCCTGCGTGTCGTAGATGGTGAAGCTGCGCGGGTAGCCGATTTTGTCGGCTTCGGAGCGCAGGATTTTGGCGAACACCGAGTGAAAGGTGCCCATCCAGAGGTTGCGGGCGGCGGGGCCCACCACCTTCTCCACGCGGGCGCGCATCTCCTTGGCGGCCTTGTTGGTGAAAGTGAGGGCGAGGATGTTAAACGGGTCGACGCCCTTTTCGAGCAAGTTGGCGATGCGGTAGGTGAGCACCCGGGTTTTGCCCGAGCCGGCACCCGCGATAATCATGCACGGGCCTTCGGTTTGCATCACCGCGGCCGCCTGTGAGCCATTGAGGAGGGATAAATAATCTAGTGCCATCAGCGAATTAAGCCGCCTAGGGGGCGGTTTACAAAGATACGGCCCACCGGGGAGGGGGCCCAACGAATTTCAGGCCCCGTAGCCGGGGTTATCTTTGTACTAATGATTATTATTCAAGAAACGGTCATCTCCGACGACATCGCCGACAACTTTTTTGTCTGCAACCTCGAAGCCTGCAAAGGCGCCTGCTGCGTGGAGGGCGACCTCGGCGCGCCGCTGGAAGAAGCCGAGCTGCGCATTTTGGAGCAGGAATACGCCAACATCCAACCCTTTCTCACCGAAGCCGGCAAGGCCGCCATCAAAGCCCAGGGCCTCTACATCAAGGATTGGGAAGGAGACTTCAGCACAACAACGATTGACGACAAGGAGTGCGCTTACGCGCTCTACGACGAGCGCGGCATTCTGAAATGCGGCATCGAGCAGGCCTACCTGGCCGGCGCCACCACGTTCAAAAAGCCCATCAGCTGCCACCTGTACCCCATCCGCATCACCAAATACGACGGGTTCGACGCCCTGAACTACGACCGGTGGGGCATCTGCAACCCGGCCTGCTCGTTTGGCGGCTCGCTGGGCGTGAAGGTGTACCAGTTCCTGAAAGAGCCGCTGATTCGCAAGTACGGCGAAAGCTGGTACGGGGAGTTGGTGCGCGAGATTGAGAGCCCGAACCCGGAAAAGAAATAAAAACACCTGTCATCCTGAACGCAGTGAAGGACCTTCTCACGCCCGAACATTGCGTTTGAGCGTGAGAAGGTCCTTCACTGCGTTCAGGATGACAGGACCGGAAAAGGCGAAGCCTATTCCTCCTTCACCACAATTTTCTCGATTTCGTCGTTGGCCTGAATCTGGTCGATGACGTCGAGGCCATCGACCACTTTGCCAAACACGGTGTGCACGCGGTCGAGGTGGGCGGTGTTTTGGCGGTCGTGCACGATGAAGAACTGCGAGCCGCCGGTGTTTTTGCCGGCGTGGGCCATGCTCAGGGCGCCGCGCTCGTGGTACTGGTGGCCGCCGCTGGTTTCGCAGTCGATTTTGTAGCCGGGGCCGCCGGTGCCGGGCATGCCTTTGGCGCCGGCGCGGGTGTTGGGGCAGCCGCCCTGAATGACGAAGTTCGGGATGACGCGGTGGAATTTCAGGCCGTCGTAGTAGCCTTTCTGGGCGAGGTCGGTGAAGTTTTTCACGGTGTTCGGAGCGTCCTGCTCGTAGAACTCAACCTTCATCACGCCCTTTTTGGTGTGAATTTCTGCGGTTTTCATGAGAATGCGGATTTAGCGGGTAAACTTGGGTGAAGCCGCCAGGGTGTTGGCCGGCGGGGCCGCGAAGGTAAGAAAACCGGCCAGTACCGAAACAACCGGGTGGGGTAGTTTCTTCGTAAGCGCAAACGCCACATTGGCATATACCCTTCCTGCTTTTTTCACACAACCGTTTTCATGAAAAGACATTTTGCTCCTCTGCTGGCTGCTCTGGCCACTTCGCTCCTGATGGCCAGCTGCGGCAACGACAAGCCTGCCACCACCGAAACGGCCGCCAGCAACGTCAACCCCGCCGACTCGCTCGCGGCCCTGGCCGGCGACTCGGCCCGCATGGCCAAGCCCGGCGGCGTGATGGTGGACGGCGTGGCCATGACGGCCGACAAAGACATTGTGGATAATGCCTCGGCCGCCAAAAGCGTGAGCACGCTCGTGTCGGCCGTGAAACAGGCCGGCCTGGTGGAAACCCTGAAAGGCGCTGGTCCCTTCACCGTATTTGCCCCCACCAACGCGGCCTTCGACAAGCTGCCCAAAGGCGCCCTGGCCGGCCTGATGGACCCCGCCAGCAAAGAAAATCTCAAGGGCGTGCTCACCTACCACGTCATCCCCGGCCGTCTGGTGGCCGCCGACCTCAAGGACGGCCAGGAACTCACCACCGTGAACGGCGAAAAGCTGCACATCTCGGTGAAAGACGGCAAGGTGATGGTAAGCAACGGCAAAGACGCGCCCGCTACCGTGCAAATTGCCGACGTGATTTCCAGCAACGGCGTCACGCACGTGATTGACGGCGTGGTGCTGCCACTGGCCAAGTAAGCGCCCGTTATTGCGAGCGCAGCGACTGACCAAATAATAAAAAAAGCCCCGGCTCTGGATGGAGTCGGGGCTTTTTTATGAGTTTATCGTACTTCAGAGGCTGGTCGCAAAGTGAGGAAGGCTGCGTCGCTGCGCTCGCAATGACAATGCACGCCTAATGCCGATTGTCCTCGCCGGCCAGCATGCTGAGGTAGCTGTCGTAGCGCGGGAGGGCAATGCGGCCCTGGTCCACGGCCTCGCGCACGGCGCAGCCGGGCTCGTGGGTGTGCTGGCAGTTGTGGTAGCGGCACTGGCCCAGCAGGGCGCGCATTTCGGGAAAGTAGCCGGCCAGCTCGGCGGGCGGCAGGTCTACCAGGCCGAGCTCCTTGATGCCGGGCGTGTCGATGATGAAGGTGCCGGGGCGCACTTCCAGCATTTCGGCAAAGGTGGTGGTGTGCACGCCCTTGTCGGAAAACTCGCTGATTTCGGCGGTTTTCAAGTCGAGGTCGGGCACCAGGGCGTTGATGAGCGTGCTTTTGCCCACGCCCGAATGGCCCGCCAGCAAGCTCACTTTGCCATTGAGCAGCTGGTCGATTTCGGCCACGCCCTCACCGATGCTGGCGGCGCAGGTGCGGCTGGGGTAGCCCAGGCTGGCGTACATGCCCGCAATTTCGGCCTGGTATTCAGCCCCCTCCTCGTCGTACAAATCGGTTTTGTTGAACAGCAGCGTGACGGGAATGTGGTAGGCTTCGGCCGTGACCAGAAACCGGTCGATGAACCCGAACGACGTGGCCGGCGACACCAGCGTGACCACCAGCAGGGCCTGGTCCAGATTGGCCGCCACGATGTGCACGTGGCCGGTTTTGTGCACCGAGCGGCGCACGATGTAGTTGCGGCGGGGCTCGATGTGCGAGATGACGCCCGCGCCTTCGGCCTGGGCCTCCACGCTGAAATCGACCTGGTCGCCCACGGCCAGTGGGTTGCTGGCTTTCAGCCCCTTCATCTTGAATTTGCCCCGCAGCCGGCAGCGGTAGAGCTGGCCCGTGGCGCCGCGCACGAGGTACCACGAGCCCGTCGATTTGATGACGGTGCCGCGCTGCAGCGGGCTGGCGTCGGAAGAATGCGCTGGGGTCATGGGGCAGGGGTGAGGCCGGGCAGGGCGGCCATGATGGTGCGGGTGGCGCCGGCCTGGCCGTGCACGTAGTCGAGCAGTTGGTCTTGCAGAGTCAGGCGGAGCTTTTCGCTGTTCCAAACGGGCGCAAACCGGGCGGCCAGCTCCTCGGCGTTGGCCACCGGAAAGGCCAAGCCCAGCTCCGCCAAATCGACGGCTTCCTGAAACCGCTTGTAATTCGGCCCAAAAAAGAGGGGCAGGCCAAAGGCAGCAGCCTCCAGGGTATTGTGCAGGCCCTTGCCGAAAGCGCCGCCGATGTAGGCATAATGCCCAAACCGGTAGAGTTGGCTCAGCAGGCCGATGTTGTCGATGAGCAAAACCCGGGCTTGGGCAACGGACGCGGGTTGCGCCTGGGAATACCGCACCACCAAGCCAGGAAACGCGTTTTCCACGGCCAGCAGCGTGGCCTCGTCGATTTCGTGGGTGGCCACGATGGTGCGCAGCCGCCCGGCGTAGTCGCGCAGGAGCGGGGCCAGCGTCGGCAAATCATCGGGCCAGAGGCTGCCGGCCACCAGCACCGGTGCACCATCGGCCACGAATGCTTCCACGACGGGCAGGGCGCGCGGCGTGGCGGCGGCCGTGGCCGTCACCGTATCGAAGCGGGTGTCGCCGGCCACGCTCACCTGGCTGATGCCGTGCTGGCGCAACAGCGCCGCCGAGGTTTCGGTCTGAGTGAAAATGTGGGCGAAGCGCGCAAGGATTTGCCGGAAGAAGCCGCCCCAGGGCTTGAAAAAAACCTGCTCGGGCCGGAAAATGGCCGATACCACCACGGCCGGAACGCCCCGCCGGTGGGTTTCGGTGAGGAAGTGGTACCAAAACTCGTACTTCACAAACACCGCCAGCCGGGGCTGCACCGCGTCGAGAAACGCGCGGGCGTTGCTGCGCGTGTCGAGCGGTAGGTAGAAAATGTAGTCGGCCCCCGGCCAGTTCTTTCGGATTTCGTAACCCGAAGGCGAGAAGAAGGTGAGCACCAGCTTCACCTCGGGGTGGGCCAGGCGGTAAGCTTCGAGCAGCGGGCGGCCCTGTTCGAACTCGCCCAAAGAGGCACAGTGAAACCACACCCGCGGCGCCGCCTCGGCGCTCAGCTCGTGGCGAATGCGGGCCAGCAGGCCGCGGCGGCCGGCCACCCACGCCGCCGCCTTGGGCACCAACGGCGCCAGCAGGCGCAGCAGCAGGCCATACAGGCCCAGGGCTATGTTATAGAGAAACAGCAAGCCTCAAAATTACGCAAATGTGCCCAAGGTCATGGCCCGGCTCGGTTCAGGCTTCCGTGGTTTGCTCCCAATCGGCGGGGCAGGATTCGCCGTTTTTCTCGAAATGCTGCAGCGCATCAATCATGCGCAGGGCCTCGGTGAGGCTGCGGCCGAGGGGCCGGTCGTTCACGAGCTGATGCCGCACAATGCCGTCGCGGTCGATGAGGAACAGGCCGCGGTAGGCCAGGGGCGAGCCCACGTACACCATTTCGCCCTGCTCGGTGTAGTCGTAGTGGCCGCCCAGCACGTCGTAGTTGGCCGAAATGGTTTTGGTGGCGTCGGCCACCAGCGGATACTTCACGCCGAAAATGCCGCCCCGCTCGCGCGGCGTCAGCTGCCAGGCCAGGTGGGCGTATTGGGTATCGGTAGAGCAGCCCACCACGGCCACGCCGCGCTTTTCAAACTCGTCGAGCCGGTCCTGAAAAGCCAGGATTTCGGTGGGGCACACCCGGCTGAAATCGGCCGGGTAGAAGTAAAACAGGACGTGCTTCTTGCCCAGGTAGCGGTCCAGCGAAAATTCTTCTTCGAAGGTGCCGTCTATCACGGCCGTGGCTTTAAAAGAGGGGGCGCGCTTGCCCACGAGTACTGCCATTTATAAAAGGTTTGTTGGGATGTAGGGGCTTGTACGGAATTGAAACCAGAACGTCAGGCGGAGCGAAATCCAAGCATCTTACGTGCAGCAGTACGCACGTTACTTGCGCGGGAGAGATGCTTGGGCTGTGCTCCGACTGACGTTTTGATTCTACGCGTTTAGCGTCCCTTGAACTCTGGCTGGCGCTTCTCGACGAAGGCAGCCATGCCTTCTTTCTGGTCGTCGGAGGCGAAGGTGAGGTAGAAGTTTTTGCGCTCGAAGTGCAAGCCTTCTTCCAAGTGGGTCTCGAACACGCGGTTGATGGATTCTTTGGCCAGGCGGGCCGCCACGGGGCTTTTGGCCGCAATGCTGGCCGCTAAGCGGAAGGCTTCTTCCAGGTACTGGCCCACGGGCACCACGCGGTTCACGAGGCCCACGCGGTGCGCTTCCTGGGCTGAGATAAACTCGCCGGTCAGCACCATTTCCATGGCTTTGGCCTTGCCCACGGCCCGGGCCAGGCGCTGGGTGCCGCCTGCGCCGGGCATGGTGCCCAGCCGGATTTCGGGCTGCCCAAACTGGGCCGTTTCCGATGCCACCAGCATGTCGCAGGTCATGGCCAGCTCGCAGCCGCCGCCCAGCGCAAAACCCGAAACGGCCCCAATCAGCGGCTTCCGAAACCGCCGGATTTGCTCCAGCGTGGCAAATCGGTCGTCCAGAAACATATCCACGGCCGTTTTGCCCGCCATTTCTTTGATGTCGGCCCCGGCCGCAAACGCCCGCTCATTGCCTGTGATAATAACCACGCGTACCGCTTCATCGGCGTCAAGCGCCTGCAGGGCGTCGCGGATTTCGCGAACGAGTTGCCCGTTCAGGGCATTGAGCTCTTTGGGGCGGTTGAGTTGGATGAGGGCCACGCCGGGCCGCGCTTGAGGCGTTACAAGGAGGAAGTCCATGGGAGAAGGATAAGCAAAAAATCAGGCTTGGCACACAAACTGAAACGTGCTGCGAGTGCGCTGCTCCAGCAGCAGGCGCTTGCCCTCGGTGAGGCGCGCGATGCTGGCCGCATCGTAGTTTTTGATGGTGAAGAGCTGCAGGCCGGTATTATAGTGCAGCGTGAACTGCTCGCGCAGCAAATCGAGCAAGTGGTGCACGCGGCGCTCCGAAAAATCGGTGCACACCGAAAAGCTGATGGCCGAGTTCTGCATTACGTTAATCTTGAGCTTGGCCTGCGCCAGCGCGCCGAAAATCACGGCCAGGTTTTCTTCCGAGATAAACGAAAAGTCCTTGCTGGCGAAGGAGAGCAGGCATTGGTCGGTTTTGCGAATGAAGGCGGGTGCCAGCGTCGGGTGCTGGCAGTCATGAATGAGGGTGCCCTCAGCAGCCGGGTCCAAAAACGACTTCACGCGCAACGGAATGCCTCGGTCAGCCAGCGGCTTCAGCGTCTTCGGGTGAATAACGGAGGCGCCGTAATACGCCATTTCAATGGTTTCGCGGTAGCTGATTTCGGGGTAGCGCACCGTGTCCGGGAAGATTTTGGGGTCGGCGTTGAGCAGGCCGGCCACGTCTTTCCAGATGGTCACCGACTCGGCCCGCAGGCAGTAGGCCAGGATGGCGGCGGTGTAGTCGGAGCCCTCGCGGCCGAGGGTGGTAGTGCGCTCCTTATAAATCGTCTTGGCTGGGTCCTGCGTCGTGCCCACGCCGTAGCTGGTACCGCCCAGAAAACCTTGGGTAACGACCGGACCTGCCAGTAGTAATTGGGTAAAACTATAACGAACATTCTCTGCCGTCTTCTGCCAGTCTACCCGCGCCTCACGCCAGGAAGTATCGGTGCTAATCAATTGCTGGCTGTTGAAGCTCTGAGCGCCGAGCGCATGGGCTACTAACTGCGACGCGAGCATTTCGCCAAAGCTGACTACTTGGTCATAATACTCGTCATAATCATCAGTAGCCTTGATTTTTGCCAGACGCTGCCGCAGTTGTAACAGCAGCTTATTGAAATACCAGCCTATCGACGATTCCGAAGTCAAGCCCAATTCGGTTGCGGTTTGCTGATGAAACTGCTCCAATTTCAGCAACGGCGCCTCGTAGCTCTGCTGCTTGTGCGCCAAGTCATAAATCTCCTCCAGCGCGTTGGTCGTCTTGCCCATCGCCGACACCACAACCACCAGCGGCCCCTGCGGCCCAAAGTCCCGCACGATGCGGCAAAGGTTGAGAATGGCCGCCGCGTCCTTCACCGACGCGCCCCCGAATTTATACACCTGCAAATGTTCCATCGGCGGCAAAGGTAGGCGCGGCACTAGGCTAAACCGAAAGCCCTTACCTTCATCGGAAAGGCGCTGACAACCGCGTTTTGTGCCCCTAGGGCAAACGTATGCGCTTAAAAAAGGGCAACTTCCTACAAAAAACTACGCGGCTTGGGGAGTAGCTTTGTTGTCCGTTCCCGCCACCATTTTTTAGGATTGATATGGACCACAACAAGCTGGCGTTGCCCGTCGGCACTACCCTCGACCGTTTCATCATGCGCAAGCAGGAAGATTTCCCCTACGCCACGGGGGAGCTTTCGCAGCTGCTGCGCGACATCGCCTTGGCGGCTAAAATCGTTAACCGCGAAATCAACCGCTCGGGCCTCATCGACATTGCCGGGGCCTACGGCAGCCAGAACGTGCAGGGCGAAGACCAGCAGAAACTCGACGTTATTGCCAACATCCGCTTCATCCGCGCCCTGCGCAACGGCGGCGAGGTGTGCACCATCATTTCGGAAGAAGACGACGAGATGATTCAGACCGGCAACAACCAGGGCAAGTACGTGGTGGCCATCGACCCGCTCGACGGGTCGAGCAACATCGACGTGAACGTGAGCATCGGCACCATCTTCAGCATCTACCGCCGCGTGTCGCCCACCGGCCGCGAAGGCACCGCCGCCGACTGCCTGCAGCCCGGCACCCACCAGGTGGCCGCCGGATACGTCATCTACGGCTCCAGCACCATGCTGGTGTACACCACCGGCAACGGCGTCAACGGCTTCACCTACGAGCATTCGTTGGGCGAATTCTTCCTCTCGCACCCCGACATCATCACCCCCAAAACCGGCGCCATCTACTCCATCAACGAAGGCAGCTCGGACTCCTTCTCGCCCGGCGTGGCCGCCTTCGTGCAATACTGCAAAGACCAGCAGTTCTCGGCGCGCTACATCGGCTCGCTGGTGGCCGACTTCCACCGCAACCTGCTCAAGGGCGGCATCTACGTGTACCCCGCCACCGCCAAAAACAAGAGCGGCAAGCTGCGCCTCATGTACGAGTGCAACCCGCTGGCCTTCATCGTGGAGCAAGCCGGCGGCAAGAGCTCCAACGGCACGCGCCGCACCATGGAAATCGAGCCTCAGATTCCGCACGAGCGCTGCCCTTTCTTCATCGGCAGCAAAGAGTTGGTCGAAAAAGCCGAAAGCTTCATCGCCAACGACAAGGAAGCTTGCGACCACAAACCGGCGCCGGAGCCTACCCCCAAGAAAGCAACCACCGTCAAATAAACCCGCTTTCTCTTCAACAAAAAGGCCGCTCCTGATTCGGGAGCGGCCTTTTTGTTGGGGAATGCTGTGTACTACTCCGCTTTTTTGCGGCTTTTCTTGGCGGGCGTAGTTGCTTCCGGGTTGCCGGCAGCCGTCGGGGCCGCGTCGGTTGCACCAATCACGCCGCCCGTGCTCAGGGGCTCGCTGGCGGTGGGCTCCTCGGCGGCTTTGGCCGATTTGCGCTTGGCTTTGGGGGCCGGAGCCGCGTCGGCGGTAGGCGTTTCAGCAGTGGTTTCAGTGGCCGGTGCTTCGGCAGCGGGGGCGGCCTGGTAGGGGCGGTGTTTGCTCACGATGCCGTACCAAGTGGCCAGCTTTTTAATGTCGGACAGGTACACCCGGTCGCGGTCGTAGTCGGGAATCACGCCGGCCAGGAAATCGGTCAGCTCGCCTTCGCTCGACTTGGCCGTGACGGGCGATGCCGCGCCGTGCTTCTGGTAAATGCGCTCAAATACCTCGGTCAGCGGCACGGTTTGGTCGGGGTCCTGGGTGTAGATGGAGATTTCCGACAGCAGCGACACTTTGTTGCGAGCTGGGGCCAGCGTCCGGGTGGCTTTTTCGTCGAGGCTTTCAACCAGGACGCCGTGGCGCGCGGCGCGCACCAAGCGGTACAGGCCGGGCATGCCGCTGATGGCGGCCAACTCTTGCAATTCGTAGGGCATTTTTGGGAAGTATGAATGGGAAAATGACCAATGAGGCAGAAAAAGCCGACGCAGGCGCCGGCTTCTCCTTTTCTCATTGGTCATCCAAAATTACGAACTATTGCGCATCCGTCGCGTTCGAGGCCGTTTGGCCCAGCTTGAACACGATGGGCAAGCTGGCCCGAATGGGCAGCTCGGGCTTCTTGAACTTGAGCAGCCGCACCACGCGCAGGGCTTCTTCGCCGGTGCCACCGCCCAACTGCTTCACAATGCGCATGTCCTGCATGGTGCCGTCGGCGTTCAGCTGGAAGCTGATGATGCACTGGCCCTGGATGCGGTTGCGCTTGGCCATCACGGGGTACTTCAGCTCCTTGCCGATGAACTCGTACATGGCGGCCTGGCCGCCTTCGTAGTACTCGGCCACGGGAATGCTTTTGCCCACCGAGCCGATGCCGGTGCCCTTCTCGCCGGGCGCCTGGCCCGCGGGAGTGGTGTTGGGGGTGGTTTGGGCCAGGGCCGGGGCGGCCGCGGCCAGCAGCAGGCCCAGGGCCAGCTGCGAAACGGAATGTGCTTTCGTCATGATGAATAAATGGGGCGGGGAAACAAGAGGAGTGAGGCCCACCGCGGGCCCGAGCCCCGATGGCAATTTAGGGGCCAATCTACGCATCGGGCGCCGCATCGGCCACCCATTGCTGGTTGACTTCGGCAATAAAATCCAGTAGCTCGTCGCGCCCCAGCCCGGTTTCGGCCGAGGTGAGGAAGTGGCGCGGCAACTCGTCCCAGATTTCGCTCATCTTCTTGAGGTAATCGGCCAGCAGGGCCTTGGTCTGGGCCGTCGACTGCTTGTCGGCCTTCGTGAACACCATTACGAAGGGAATGCCTTCTTCGCCCAATTTTTCCATGAAGGCCAGGTCGGCGGCCTGCGGAGAGTGGCGCGAGTCAATCAGCACGCACACGCACATGAGGTTGGGGCGGTGGCGCAGGTAATAGTTTATCATGCGCGTCCACTCGGCGCGCGATGTTTTGCTCACTTTGGCGTAGCCGTAGCCCGGCAAATCGACCAGGTACCATTTCTCGTTGATGATGAAATGGTTAATCAATTGCGTCTTGCCCGGCGACGACGACGTTTTGGCCAACCCTTTGCGCTCGGTTAGCATATTAATAAGAGAGGACTTGCCCACGTTGGAGCGCCCGATGAAGGCGTATTCGGGCAGCGTGGGGGCCGGGCACAACTCCGCCCGCGAATTACTCGTGAGAAATTGGGCGTCGTGAATAATCATGGAAAGCAAGGAAATAGGAAATTGTCAGGAAACCCAAAATTACGACTGAATGCGGGCGCGCTTCGAATAAATAAAAGGAGTTGAATGAATTGCTATTTCCTTGGTGCGTCTATATTTGCGCGGCATGCCTGCCTTCCAAGTGGGCCGCTGCCGTAGCACTCGACCGCTGTTGGATGGCCGTTATTTCGCCGAGAACCGCTTTTAGCAAGCAAAAAACCTATCTTTGCCCGCCAGCAAGCCCTCGGGTTTTGGGATTTTGGGCGGTAGGCCCGGCGGTTGGCAACGGTTACCTTATTCGCATTTGCGGATTAAAGCCTAACCCTGCCGTGGTTTTTCAGTATAAGCCCAAAATATAGTTTGCTCCGCGGCCCTTCTGGGGCTCGTTTCCTCGTACAACCCCTTCAGAAATTCTTTTTTTCAAACCTCTCCTCCAATGGACAACTTATCCAGAAGGTTACTGCAAGCGTCGTGCGCCGTTGCCCTTTCCGCCACAGTAGCCGCTCCGGCCCAGGCACAAAGCACGCGTAAGGACCTCAAGACCGGCAACAAGTTCTTCGAGCAGGAAAACTACCGCGCTGCACTGCCTTACTACGAGAAGGTGCTTGCCAAAGACCCGAACAACGCCAAAGCGCTGTTCAACGCCGGTATTTCCTACATGTCCTTCGACAAGGAGAAAGCCAGCGACTACATCTACAAGGCGCAGAAGCTGAAGCCGAAGGTGTCGAAAGACGTGGAATACTGGCTGGGCCGGGTAGACCACCTCAACTACAACTTCGACGAGGCCGTGGCCCACTTCCAGGCTTACAACGCCACGCTGAAGAAGAACGACCAGCGCAAGGAAGAACTCGCGCAGCTCATTCAGCACAGCAAAAATGCCAAGGTGCAGTTCAACTCGCCCAAGGACATTTTTGTGAAGAACCTGGGCCCCACCATCAACACGCAGTATTCGGAGCACAGCCCGGTTATTTCGTCCGATGACAAGCTGCTCATCTTCACCTCGCGCGGCGAAAACGTGACCGGTGCGGCCGGCAAGCCCAGCGACAAGAAAAACAAAGCCATTGCCGCCGACGGCGAGTATTACGAAGACATCTTCGAAGCCCGCCGCATCGACGACGAAAACTGGGAGAAGCCCCGCTCGCTGAGCGGCGTGCTCAACGGCAAAGGCCACGACGCCTCGACGCAGCTGTTCGACAACGACACCAAGCTGCTGATGTACCGCAACGACAACAACGGCGACATTTTCGTGTCGGACAAGACGGGCGGCGACTGGTCGGCCCCGAAACCGCTGGACAGCAACATCAACTCGAAGTCGTACGAAGGCGACGCTTACATCACGCCAGACGGCAAAACCCTGTACTTCGCTACGGGCCGCTACTCCGAAGATGGTACGCTGGACCTGTACTACAGCACCCGTGCTGAAGGCGGTGACTTTGGCCCGGCCAAGTCGCTTGGTGCCAACATCAACACCAAGTACGACGACGACAGCCCGTACCTGAGCAAAGACGGCAAGACGCTGTACTTCTCGTCGCGTGGCCACAACACGATGGGCGGCTACGACATCTTCAAGTCGGAGTGGGACAGCGTGGGCCGCAAGTGGGGCGCCGCCCAGAACATGGGCTACCCCGTGAACACCCCGGACGATGACTCCTACTACCGCCTGAGCCCCGATGGCTCGTATGCCTACCTCAGCTCGTACCGCATTGGCGGCTACGGTGAGAAGGACATCTACACCATCAACTACATCAAGAACGCCAACATCCGCGGCAAGGTATTCTCGGCTAAGGACAGCACGACCGTGATTCCGGGCGTGGAGCTGGTGTTCAGCGGTGCACAGGCCGACAAAACGGCTCTGAGCTTCCGCGACATCACCAAGCCCGACGGCTCCTACCAAGTGGCCGTGCTTTCGGGCCGCACCTACCAGGTGGCCGTGAGCAAGGATGGCAAAAACATCGAAACGCAGGAATTCCCAGTGCCGGTGTCGACGAACGATTCGACGACCATCACCAAGAATTTCTACGTGAACTACGTGGACACGACGTCGACCTCGATGTTTGCCACGAAGAACATTTACTTCGATACCGACAAGTACAAGCTGCGTCCGGAGTCGATTACGACCCTGAACGAAATCAGCTCGATTCTGACGGCTAACCCCGGCATCATCATCTCGATTGAGGGCCACTGCGACTCGCGCAACACCGACGAGTACAACATGGTGCTCGGCGACAACCGCGCCAAGGCTGCCTTCAACTACCTGAAGAAGCAGGGCATCACCGAAACCCGCATGAGCACCGTGAGCTACGGCGAGCGTCGTCCGGCTGCGCCGAACGATTCGCCCGAAAACATGCAGCTCAACCGTCGTGACGAGTTCAAGGTAGTGGGCGGCATGCCGACCACCGGCACCATGAACAACGGCACGGGCGGTGCTACCGGCACCGGCATGGGTTCGACCACGACCACCGGCACTTCGACCACCACCACGGCTGCTCCGCTGTCGCCTGGCAAGAGCAAGGTGAAGATGGCCGACGGCACCAAGGTGAAAACCAAAGTGGACGAGGATTCGGACAAGGTGAAAGTGAAGACCAAAGGCCCCAGTGGCGAAACCAAAACCACCACCAAAAACGGTGAACTGGAAGGCAAAGCCAAGGACGCCAACGGCGAAAAGACGAAAATCAAAGCCAAAAACGAGTAGTCGTTGACGCCAAGAAATTTGGGAAGCGGGCCGGGCACATTGCCTGGCCCGCTTTTTTATGGGCGCTTGGCACTCATTGCCACCGAATTGCCGGCCACGGCCCCAACAAACCCGGCCCCTTGGGCGTTGGGAGAAAACAATTTTCCCGCAACCTTACCGTTCTTTGCGCCCCTCATGGCCGTATTACCTTACAAAGACAACTCCGCCGACAAGAAATCGCAGGTGGCCCAGATGTTTAACTCCATCGCGGGCAAATACGATTTCCTCAACCACTTCCTCAGCGCGGGCACCGACATTTACTGGCGGCGCAAGGCGGTGGACGAGTTGAAGGCCCTGCGCCCGGCGCGCATTCTCGACATTGCCACCGGTACGGCCGATTTCGCCATTGAAACGCTGCGAACCGCCGCGCCCGACGCGCAAGTAACCGGCGTGGACATTTCGGAAGGCATGCTGGAAGTGGGGCGGCGCAAGCTGGCGGCCAAAGGCCTGGGTAACCGCATTCAGCTGGAATTGGGCGACTCCGAGAACCTGCCGTTTCAGGACGGCGAGTTTGACGCCGTGACGGCGTCGTTTGGCGTGCGCAACTTTGCCCACCTCGAAGCCGGCTTGGCCGAGATGCGGCGGGTGCTGCGGCCCGGCGGCAAGCTCGTGATTCTGGAATTCAGCAAACCCACCGCGTTTCCGCTCAAGCAAGCGTATAATTTTTACTTCCGCCGGGTGCTGCCGGTTTTTGGCAAGCTTATTTCCAAAGACCAATCGGCCTACACCTACCTGCCCGCTTCGGTGCAGGCATTCCCCGACGGCCCCGATTTTTTGGCCATCCTCACCAAAGTCGGCTTTAAAGAACCTGCATGGCAACCCCTCACTTTCGGTATCAGCTCCATATACACGGCGCACAACTAAAGCGCCTGGCCCTGCTGGGCCTGTTGCTGCTGCTATTGCCCTCGCTGGCCCACGCGCAGCGCCGGGCCCGCTCCAAAGCCAACCGCGGCAAGAATGGCACGCTGAAATCCATCACCACCCAAAACCTGCCTTCTTACGACGAGCGGTGGTTTCACCCGGGCATGTACGTGGCCCTCGCGGCAACGCGCTTCGACATTGAGCAGTCGCAGTACTACATCGCCACCCAAAACGTGACGGCCAACTCCATTGTGAGCCCCACGCTGGGGGTGGGCTTTATCGGCGATGCGCGCATCGGTGGGCCGAATTCGCCGTTTATCTTTCGGTTTGCGCCGGGGGTGAGCTTTCTCACGCGCAAGGTGGAGTTCAAGCCGCGCAACTACCCGGTGCCCGACTCTATTGTGACGCAGGAGGTGTCGTCGACGGTGGTGCAGTTTCCCATCATGCTGAAGTACCAGTCGGACCGTCGGCGCAACGCCCGCATGTACATGATTGCCGGCATCAGCCCCAGCATTGCGGTGAGCAACCGGCGCAACGACCCCCTGCGCAACATGCTGCGGACCGCCAACAGCGACCTGACCCTGGAGTATGGCGTGGGCCTCGACCTGTTTTACCCGCTGTTTAAGCTGGCGCCGGAGCTGCGCTTTTCGCATGGCCTGCGCAATCTGCTGGAACCGCATAACGACGTGTTCAGCCGCAGCCTGCAAAGCATGAGCACCAACGCGGTGACGCTTTACATCAATATCCAGAACTAGGGTTTGGCGGTAAGTTGCTCGTGGTGATTTGTTTGTGCCCCATTGTTCGCTGACTACACGTAACTGCCAACCAACACCCGGAAACCGATAACAACATTATGCGCACTGCCTTCATCACGGGAGCATCATCGGGAATTGGCCGGGCCACGGCTGTGGCACTGGCGGGGGCGGGGTTTCAGCTGGTGGTAGCGGGGCGGCGGCGCGAGCGGCTAGATGAGCTGGCCGCGCAGCTGGCCCCGGTGCCGGTGCACGTGCTGGAATTTGACGTGCGCGACCGGGCGGCCGTGAACGCGGCGGTGGCCTCGCTGCCCCAGGAGCTGCAGGCGCCCGACGTGCTGGTGAACAATGCCGGCGGCGCGCACGGGCTGGCCCCCATTCAGGCCGGCGACCCTGCCGACTGGGACCAGATGCTGGACGCCAACGTGCGCGGCCTGCTGAACGTGACGCACGCGCTGCTGCCGGGCATGACGGCCCGCCAGACCGGCTTTATCCTCAACGTGGGGTCCATTGCCGGACAGGAGGCGTACGCCAACGGCAACGTGTACTGCGCCAGCAAAGCCGCCGTGCAGATGCTGACCAAAACCATGCGCCTCGACCTGCTGCCCACGGGCGTGCGCGTGGCCGAAGTGAACCCCGGCGCTGTAGAAACCGAGTTTTCGCAGGTGCGCTTTAAGGGCGACGAGGCGCGGGCGGCCAAGGTGTACGAGGGTTTCGAGCCGCTGCGCGCCGAGGATGTGGCCGACATCATCGTGTTCATGGTGACGCGGCCGCCGCACGTCACCATTGCCGAGGTGCTGGTGCTGGCGGGGGCACAGGGCGCCGCCACCACCATCGTGCGCAAGTAAACAAGCCGCTTATTCGGCGGCCAGGCGGGCCAGCAGCTCGCGGTTGAGCTCGTGCCGCCCGGCAAACGTGGCCACGATGGGGGAGCCGCCCAGCTGCCGCAGCTGCTCGAGCTGGGCTTGCAGCTTTTCGGCGTCGATGTATTCGTCTGCGGTGCCGGCCACTACCGACACGCGCAGGCCGTGTAGCAGGGCGTGGGCGGCATCGGCCGGCAGCTCTGGGGGAAAGCCGCCGGCCCACAGAATGAGGTGCGCTGGCCGGAACGTGGCCTGCGCCAGCCAGCGCGAAACGGTGGCCGTGCCCTGCGAAAATCCAAGCACCGTGATTTCAACCTCGGGCGGACATGCGGTCAGTATCTGCTCGGCGAGCTGGTTGAGGAAGTTGACGTGGTCCTCAATTTCGTGCAGGCGGTCGTCGCGCGTCATCCAGCTGGCGCCCACGCGGCCGCTGGTGCCGTTGAGGTAAAACCGGGAAAGCCCCTCCGGCGCCACCACCACTGTATCGGGGTCAGCCTCGGCGAGAAAGGCGAAGTGGCGAATGAAATACTGCGCCAGCTGCCCGTAGCCGTGGCACACCAGCCACACGCGCCGGGTGCGCGCCGACAGCTGGCCCAATTGGTGGTAGCGGGCGCGGCGCGCCACGAGAAGGTGATGCTCGGCCATCTTCGCTACAGCGTGGGCAGGTCGTCGGGCGAAAAGTTGAAGGGCATGAGGTCGGTGACGGAGGCAAACCGCAGGATGGTGCCGGCCCGGCTGGGCAGCAGCAGCGGGATGGCCCGCGACTGGCGGGCTTCGTACTCCAGCATCACCTGCCGGCAGGCGCCGCAGGGCAGCGCCGGGCCGTACTCGCCCCCGGCGGGCCGGGCGGCCACCGCCATGCCCACAATGGGCGCGTGGCCGGGGCGGCTGGCGGCCAGGCCAAACAGCGCCGTGCGCTCGGCGCACAGGCCGGAGGGGTAGGCCGCGTTTTCCTGGTTGGTGCCCCGAAACACGGTGCCATCGGCCAGCAGCAGCGCGGCCCCCACCTGGAAGCCCGAATAGGGAGCGTAGGCGTGGGCCGTGGCCTCGCGCGCGGCTTGCCAGGTGGCTTGCTCGTCGGCAGTTAAGTCGGTGGGAAAATCCAGCTCTTCGTAGGCAATGAGCTGCTGGCGGGAATTGCGGGCCATGCGGATTTAGTGAGGGGGCGCGAAGGTAATAATATTGCTGTGAATGAATGGCGCCGGCGTTCCGCGCCGGGCGCGGCGGCGCGTCCTACTTTTGCGGCATGAATTCCCGCCTTCTGCTCCTTGGCGCGGGCCGCTCGGCCTCGTCGCTTATTCAATACCTGCTGCGCCACACGCCCACCGAGGGCTGGTTTCTGACCGTGGCCGATGCCAACCCCGCCCACCTGGCGCCGGTGCTGGCCGCGCACTCGCAATACGCCCGGGCCGTGCCCTTCGACGCGGCCGACGAAGACCTGCTGGAAGACTTGGTGGCCCAGGCCGACGTGGTGATTTCGATGTTGCCGGCTTTGCTGCACCCGGTGGTGGCGCGGGCCTGCGTGCGGCACGGCCGGCACCTGGCCACGGCCAGCTACGTTAGCCCGGCCATTGGCGAGCTGCAGGAGGAGGCGGTGGCCGCGGGCGTCACGCTGCTCATGGAATGCGGCCTCGACCCCGGCCTCGACCACATGTCGGCCATGCGGGCCATTGCCCACATTCGGGCGCAGGGCGGCGCGATTACGAGTTTCAAGAGCTACTGCGGGGGGCTGCTGGCGCCCGCGGCCGAGGCCGACAACCCCTGGAAATACAAATTCACCTGGAACCCGCGCAACGTGGTGCTGGCCGGCCAGAGCACGGCCAAATTCCTCGAAAACGGCCGGCCGCGCTTCATTCCCTACCAGCAGCTCTTTGCCCGCACCGAAAAGCTCACGCTGCCCGAGTACGGCGACTTTGAGGGCTACGCCAACCGCGACTCGCTCAGCTACCGCGCGCCCTACGGGCTCGACGACATCCCGACCATCCTGCGCGGCACCCTGCGGCGGCCGGGCTACTGCGCCGCCTGGCACGCCCTGGTGCGCCTGGGCCTGACCGACGACGCCGTAAACCTCGACAACCCCGAAACCATGACCTGGGCCGAACTGGTGGCGGCCTACCTGCCCGCGCCGCACGTGCCCGGCCTGGCGGTGGCCACGCGCGCGGCGCAGTACCTGGGGCTGGCGCCCGAAAGCGAGGAAATGGGCCGCCTGCACTGGCTGGGCCTGTTCTCAGACCGGCCGGTGGGCCACGCCCACGCCACGCCGGCCCAGCTGCTGGAGCGCCTGCTGAGCGAAAAGTGGCAGCTGCAGCCCCACGACCACGACCTGATTGTGATGCAGCACCTCTTCGAATACGAGCTGAATGGGGCTACCCACCGCCTCACGTCGTCGCTGGCCGTTGAGGGCGACGACGCCACCCACACCGCCATGGCCAAAACCGTGGGCCTGCCGCTGGGCATGGCCGTGCGCCGGCTGGTGCGCGGCGAAATCGCCCAGCGCGGCGTGGTCATCCCGGTGGCGGCCGACTTGTACGAACCCATTCTGCAGGAGCTGGCGGCGGAATACGGCATCCGCTTTCAGGAAGAAGAATAGTAGGCCGCTACAATCTGCCCCCTGGCTCACGCGTTAGGCCCGTCCATGTCTGCGTTGCTCGCTTACCTGTGCCTTCGTGGCCGTCTGTCCTGGCGCCTTTTGGTGGAGGTGGGGTGGCTGCGCATGGCCGTGCTGGGGCCCGTGGTGCTGATTTTGGTGAGCCGGGCGCTTGTGCTGGCCGCACCCCACCGGCAGGCGCAGTGGCTCGTGCCCGTAGCGCTGCCGCTGCTGCTGGCCTCGGCCCACCGGCAGCGGGCCGACCTGCGGTTTCTGGCCACCAGCGCGCCGGACTACCGGCGCTGGCTGGCCGTGGAATATGGCGTGGTGGCCCTGCCCGCGGCCTTGGTGCTGGCGTGCTTCCAGGACTGGGGCGCGGCGGCTCTGCTACTGGCGGCGGCTTCGGCCGTGGCGGCCCTGCCGGCCGCCCGCGAAGACCGCAGCACCCGGCACCGGGCGCGCAGCCTGTTTCGCAGCGAGGCGTTTGAGTGGGTGGGGGGGCTGCGGGGCGGCGGGCAGTGGCTGTGGCCGCTGCTGGTGGCGGGGGCCTGCTGGTGGCACGCCTATCCGCTGGCACCGGCGGTGGCGCTGGCCATCTGGCTGCTGCTGCTTGCGGGGTGTTTCGGCACGCCGGAGCCGATGACCATGCTCACGCTGGCGGGGCAACCCTCGCGGGCCTGGCTGGGCCGCCGGCTGCTGCTGAGCCTGGGCTATGCCGCCCTGACGGCCGCACCGCTGCTGTGGGTGCTGGGCAGCGGGCCGGCGGGCGCGGGCGGCGCGGTGGCCGTGGGCACGGCCTGGCTGGGCCTAGTGGGCCTGCTCATTCTCGCCAAATACGCCTTTTACCCCAATGCCACCCACATTCGCACCACCCAGGCGCTGGTGCTGGGCGTGGCTTTTCTGCTGCCCGGCCACCCGTTGTACCCGGTGCTGCTGCTGGTGGCGGTGGGCGGCCTCATTTGGCAAAGCCAGCGGCGCCTACGCTCCGTGCTGGGCAGCTGAAAGCAAAGCAGTCAGAATTGATATCCTTTTAACTGAGCATTCTTAACGGGTTCTCCATCACAGTACATGCTTAAAATCCTGGACCTGCGCAAAGCTTATGGCCCGCACGAGGTGCTGCAGGGCGTGAGTCTGGCCTTGCGCCCCGGTACCATTCACGGCCTGGTGGGGGCCAACGGCGCCGGCAAAACCACCCTGATAAACTGCTTATATGGCTTGGAAACGAGCTTTGGCGGAAGCGTGCGGGACACGGCCGGCGTGCCCGTGCGCCACAGCACCGGGCTGCTGCCCTACGAGCCCTATTTTTACCCGCGCCTGACCGGCCGCGAGTACCTGGAGTTCTGCCTGCAGGCGCGGGGCCGCCGGCTGTTGGACTTTGCGGGCTGGAACCAGCTGCTGGAGCTGCCACTCGACCAATACGCCGACGAATACTCGGCGGGCATGCGCAAGAAGCTGGCCCTGCTGGCCTTGCTGGTGCAGCAGTTCGATTACCTCGTCCTCGACGAGCCCTTCAACGGCCTCGACCTTGAAGCCAACCTGCTGCTGAAATCCATCCTCAAGCGCCTGCGCGACCGCGGCACGGGCATTTTGCTCACCTCGCACATCCTGGGCGCCCTCACCGAAACCTGCGACGAAATATCGGTGCTGGTGGCCGGGCGCATCCAGCGGCACTACCCGGCGGCCGAGTTTGGCACCCTGGAACACGACTTGCTCGACAGCCTGCACCGCGAGAAGCTGAGGCTGCTGGACGGCCTGGTCTAGCGACGCATATTCGCATCTCGCCGCGGAGCGAAGATGTACTCCAAACGCAAACGGCGCACACGCTGAGGCGCAACAATGCGCCCTTACAGCGCCAGGTAAAACCCGGCCAGCAGCGCCCGGAACTCGGCCGAATACGCTCCGTCATCCGTGGCGCTGCGGATGACCAGCTCGGTTTCGGCTACTTGCGCCGCCTCCCGCCGGAAGCCGACGATGTGCCGCAGTGGCCGGCTGCCGGGCCGGTGCCGCACCACCAGCTGCGTGGCCGGGTGCAGGCCCAGGCCGGCCGCTTCGTGCGCAAAGACCTGCATTTCGGGCGGGGGCAGCAGCACGGTGAGCAGGCCGCCGGGCCGCAGAAACGCCGCTGCAAAAGCCGCCAATGCTTCGAAAGAAAGCGTATCGGCGGCTTCGTGGCGGGCGGTGGTGCGGGCTGCATCCGGCGAGCGCAACGACTGCCGAAAGAAGGGCGGGTTGCAGATGATGTGGCTGAAGGGGGCTGGTTGCGTGGCCGCAAATTCGGCCAGGCCCAGCGCGTGGATGCAAATGCGCCCGGGCCACGGACTGGCCGCGGCATTGGCCGTGGCCTGCGCCGCCGCGGCCGCCTCAATTTCCACGGCTTCAATCTGCACGGTGGGGTGGCGCTGGGCGGCCATGAGGGCCAGCAGGCCGGTGCCGGTGCCAATGTCCAGCAGCCGCGTGGCCCCGCGGAGGTCGGCGGCCGCGCCCAGCAGGCAGGCGTCGGTGCTCACCTTCATGGCGCAGGCGCTTTGCTCAATGCGGAACTGCTGAAATTGGAAGTAGTCGTTGGGCACGGCGGCGAGTACTTAACCAGCCGCCACGATGGCCTCGTAGCCCTCATCCACCAACAGGCCCTTTCCCGTGGCGCTTTGCACGGCCAGCACGTCGCAGCGCTCGTTTTCGGGGTGGCCGGCGTGGCCTTTTATCCAGTGAAAGGTGACCTTGCGCTGCTTGTAGATGCGCAGGAAACGGCGCCACAGGTCCTCGTTGGCTTTCTTGCCAAAATCGGGCTTGGCGGCCCAGCCAAACACCCATTTCTTCTCCACGGCGTCGACCACGTATTTCGAATCGGACACCACGCGGATGGGCAGCTCGGGCCGCGTCACGGCTTCGAGGCCCACGATGACGGCCAGCAGCTCCATGCGGTTGTTGGTGGTGAGGCGGAAGCCCTGGGTGAGCTCTTTTTCGTGAGGGCCGTAGCGCAGAATGGCGCCGTAGCCGCCCGGGCCGGGGTTGCCGCGGGCCGAGCCGTCGGTGAACAGGTGAATCAAGTTCGTTATCAGTTGTTCGTTGTTCGTTGTTCGTTGTTAGGTTGTTCAGGATGAAGTTCTAGACCAACAACTGACAACGAACAACGGACAACAAAATTAAAAATTGGTTTTAAACAGCTTGATGGCAATGGCCAGCAGAATCACGCCAAACACGCGGCGCAGCACGTCCTCGCCGCCTTTGCCGAGTTTGCGCTCTATCCAGGGGCTGGTTTTGAGCACCGCGTACACAAACAGCAGATTCAGCAGGATGCCCACCAGGATGTTGGGCAGCGAGTAGGCGGCCCGCAGCGAGAGCAGCGTGGTCATGGTGCCGGCGCCCACAATGAGCGGAAACGCCAGCGGCACAATGGAGCCCGTGCTGCCCGACAAATCGGACTTGAACAGCTCGATGCCGAGTATCATCTCCAGGCCAATGAGGAAAATGACCACCGCGCCGGCCAGGGCAAAGCTCTGGTTGTCGACGCCCAGCAGCCGGAGCAGGCTTTGCCCCACAAACAAAAACGTGACCATGAGGCAGCCCGCCACAAAAGTGGCCAGCTCGGCCTTGATGGCGCCTTCGCGCTGCCGAATCTGGATAATCACCGGGATGGACCCGATGATGTCGATGACGGCAAACAGCGTGAGCGTGACCGAAAAGATGTGCTGGAGGTTGAACATGGACCTTGCAGTGTGCTGGGGAACGTCGTGCAGCGCGCAGCGAAGCATCCCGTGTGCTTTCACTGATTACTTTCTGCGAGCGAGGTGCTTCGCTGCGCGCTGCATGACCGTCAATTAGCCTGGGTATTCCTTCGCAAAA
>NZ_JAELXR010000006.1:0-335689 GCF_016427455.1 Hymenobacter miniatus | reverse complement strand
GGGGGCAAAAGGGTAGGAGTTCGGAACAGAAGGAAAGGGCAAAGGTCGTTAGAATAACTCATGCCCTCTCATTGCCGGCCCGTTTTGCCCTCAAAACCTATTCCCAGTACTGCCAGCGCAGCACCTCGCCCACGGCGGGCGCGTGCAGCTCGCCGCGCAGCATGCCGCCCGCCGCCACTTCCGTGAGCTGGCGCAGGGGCTCCGAAGCCGGCTCGTCCGATAAATCGAAGGTGCCGTGGTGCATGGGCACCACGTGGCCGGCCCGCAGCACGTTGGCGGCCTTAGCGGCTTCGTGCGGGTTCACGTGGCTTTTGGCCATCATGTAAGCGGGCTTGTAGGCGCCGATGGGCATCAGCACGATGTCGACGGGACCGAAGCGCGCCTCAATGGCCTCAAAATGGTCGCCGTAGGCCGTGTCGCCGGCGAAGTAGAGAAGCTTGTCGGCCACCCGAATCAGGAAGCTGCCCCACAGCACTTCGTTCAGGTCGGCCAGCCCGCGGCGGTGCCAGTGGGCGGCCGGCAGGTAGGTGATTTCGAGCGGCGAATCCGGCCCCAGGTCGTACTGCTGCCACCAGCCGGCCTCCTGCACGGGAAGGCCCTTGGCCATGCCGCGCAGCAGCGGCCCCATGCGCAACGACGACAGCACGCGCATGTGCGGGTTTTGCGCCGCCAGCAGCTTAATGGATTTCTCGTCCAGATGGTCGCGGTGGCCGTGCGAGAGCAGCAGGTAGTCGATGCTGCGAATGGCCTCGGGCGGGCAGGGGAGGGCGTGCCGGTGCCGCAATCCCAGGGAGCTGAACAGCACGGGGTCGAAGAGCAGCGTGACGCCCGCCGCGCGCAGCAGGAAACAGGAGTGCCCCAGCCACACCAGCATGTCGTCGGTAGAGGAAAACGCGGCGGTGCAGTCTATCACGGCGGGCGCCCAGGTGTCGGCTTTCTTTTCTTCCTTCTGTGGGTTGGTCGACAGCTGCCATTTCAGCACCGTCGCAAAGCTGGGCTCAAACAACTCCTCGCCGTTGGCGAATTCGTTGCCGAAGAGCTTATTGCCGGGGTAGCCGGGCCGCACGGTGGGCAGGGCGTCGTTGCGGAGGTGGGAAATGCGCTTGGCCATGTTGCTGAAGTACGAAAATTGCCCGACTACGCGCGGTAATCGGGCAATTCAGTAAGGAAATGCTGAAACCTGAAACGACGCCGTTAGTTCGAAGCCTGGCTCGCCAGCCACGCCTCGCGCAGGGCCTTCTGGGCGGGCGTGTACACCATTTTCTCCACCGAGTCCACGGGTTTTACCTGCACGTTGGGGTCTTCGCCGAGAATGAGCTGGGTGGTGCGCTCCACGCCGCCGCGGGTTTTCACTTTCACAAACACCACGTCGCTGGGCGAGTGCTTGCGCAGCACGCCGTCGAGGTCGCCGGGGCTTTTCAGCTCCTTGCCGTCCAGCACTACCAGCTGGTCACCGCGGTCGATGCCGGCCTTGTAGAGGCCCGAGCCAATCTGGGTGTTGTAGGCCACAATGCAGCGGCCCTCTTCGTCGAAGTCTACCTGCCGGGGCAGGGCCGCGCCCAGCACCCGCGTCGGAATCACGGCCAGGCCGGCCACCAGCAGGTTTTCGCTGAAGCGGGGCATCTCGCGGCCGTAGATGTACTGGCGGAAGAAGCGCCCGGCAAACACCGTGTCCTTGCTCACCTCGCCCACCACGCGCTGCACGTCGCGGATGGTATAGGGCTTGGCCGGGGCGTAGTTGCTTTGCTTCGAGCCAAACTCCTGCCACAGCGCCTGCATCACTTTGTCGAGTGACGTGCGGTGGAACTGCCGCAGCTGCATGTCGAGCACCAGCGCAATGCCCGCGCCCTGGGTGTAGTACGACAGCGTGGTGTTCACCGTGTTCATGGGCGTGGTGCTGCCCGAGCCGTCGGTGAACGCCGCCTGCCGGCTCATGTCGATGGCCGACGCGTAGCGCGCGCCGGGGCTGTTCTGGCGCTGGTTCACCCAGCCGCTGATGTCATCAAAAAACTCCTCGTCCTCAATGAGCTTGGCGCGGCGCAGGGCCAGGCGGCCGTAGTACTGCGTGAAGCCTTCGGCCAGCCACAGCATGTCGCTCATGTTCACGCGCTGGAAGTCGAAGGGCTCCAGGTCGCGGGGGCGCAGGCGCTCCACGTTCCAGGAGTGGAAGAATTCGTGGGCCACCGTGCCCAGGTTGCGGGTGCCGTCTTCCTCGCGCAGGGGCCGCGGGCTGGTGAGCGAGGTCGAGTTGCGGTGTTCCATGCCGTCGGAGGTGGCCTGGCTCAGGTAGTCGGCAATGAAGGTGTAGCGCCCGAAGTCGAACTTCGGCAGCTCGCCAAAAATGGCTTTTTCTTCCTTCACCACCTTCTGCACCTTGCGGGCGTAGGCATCCAGCTCCGCCGAGGTGCCCAGGTACAGCGCCGCGAGCTCAATGGTCTGGTCGCCTTCCTGCCAGCTGCGCACCTGCTGCGCACCCAGCGACACGGGGCTGTCCATCAGGTACTGCAAGTTGGGGGCCGTATACACGGTTTTGTCGTCGCCCAACCGCAGCTGGGTGGCCACTTTCCAGCTGGCCGGCAGCTCAAACTTTACTTCGGCCGGACGCTCTTCCAGGCCCGCGGCGTAGCACAGCGTGGCCGGCATGTTGAGGTGGGCGTGCTGCTGGTCGATGCCGGCGAAGGTGCCGTCCGTGAGGTCGCCGTAGAGGGTGTAGCTGAAGATGACCTTGCCGTCAGCAGCCGGCGTCACCTCCCAGCTGTAGGGGTCGGGCCGGTTAAGGGGCAGCGGGTGATTGGCACCGTCGGTGGCCACCACGTAGTACACGTTCTTGGCAAAGTCGTGCAAGGCGTAGCGCCCGGGCGAGCTGCGCGCCATCCGCACGCGCAAGGGGCCGGCGGGCAGGCCGGCAAACGTAGCCGTCACCTTCGCCTCGTGGTGCACCGCATTCGGAAACGACACCGTGTAGCGCACGGCCGGCCCGGCGGCACCCGTTTGGGCAGTGGCTTCGGATACGCCCAGCGCGAGCAGGGCCAATAGCATAGGGGCGAAGTTTCTCATAGTAGAAATAATAGGTAAACAAGGTATGGGCCGGCAGGCCTGTGCCGAAGCACGCCACAAAGTTGCGGAAAATTTACAATAGAATAAGTGGTTTGGCCCTGCGCAAGCCGGTTAATAGTGCTAAAATTATGTTTTTGTTATATCCGCGGCAATTATTAAAAATCAAGGGTCAAGCTCCGCTTTGCCCGATGTACACCCCGGCTTCGATGGCCTGCCCGAAAAAGCGTTGCTCCTGCGTTAGGCGAAGGCCCCGCCGGGTGAGCTCGGCCCGTACGTCGGGCAGCTGGCGGGCGCGCAGGCCCGTGGTGAGCCGAAAAAAAGCGTACATGGCCACCAGCAGCCAACGGCGCCAACCCCGGCGGGCGGGACGAAAATCGGCCACCAGCCAGGGGGCGTCCGGCCGCTTGGCCTGCCGCAGCTGGGCCAGCGCCCCAGGCAGTTCCGAGTTCGGAATGCAGTCGAGCACGAAAAAGGTAATGAGAACGTCGAAGCTCTCGCCCGGCCGCAAGGCCTCCTGGGTCCCGTGCCGAAACTCGACCTGCGCCCCAGCGGCCGGGCATTCGCGGGCCAGGCGCCGGCGCGCGCGAGCCAGCATGTTGGGGGAGGCTTCCAGGTAGAGCACCGTGGCCCGCGGGCGGCGGCGCAGCACTTCCGTCAGCACCCAGCCCGTGCCGCCGCCCAGTATGAGCACGTGCGGCGCGGCAGCAGTAGGCAGGCCGCCCAGCGCTGCCCGCTGCGCGCGCCGCTGGGCAGGGCCAAACACGAGGCCTGCCAGCGCGTCATAGCACCACGCCACGCGGTCGAAGCCGCGGAGCGCAGGGCGGCTGGGCGCAGAAAATGCGTCCGCAGGCGGCTCAGGCATGGTGGAAAGCACGGGGCCGAGAAAAAAATATCATGCGGCAAGTAACTGAAAAACAATCGGCGGTACGCTTCACAGCAGGCAAATGCCGAAAAAAATGGGCCAATAGTTGCGCCGGGGCAAATCGGGGCTATATCTTTGTGCCATCAAAAGGCCGCACTTCCACATGGTAGCGCGGCTTTTTAGCCCCAACTGCGCTTGTGGCGAAATTGGTAGACGCGCTGTCTTCAGGCGGCAGTTCCGCAAGGTGTGAGAGTTCGAGTCTCTCCGAGCGCACGTTAATAAAAAGCCAGCCCCCCGGGGCTGGCTTTTTTCGTTTTGCGTATTATTCGGGGCGTACCTCTGGTTTTTCCCTTCATCCCGCCGCGTAAGTTCATGAATCGACTCACTTCTCGATTGCTGGCCCTGGCCGGCCTGTTCACTGTCGAAGTGGCCGCGGGGCTGGGGCTGTTTGTGGCGGCGTTTGCCGGGTTTTTCTACCTGGCACGGGTCGTGTTTGTGCACCATTCCCAAGCCCTCGACACCTGGGCGTTCGCCATTGTCGATGCCTGGCAGCACGCGCACCCTTGGGTGGTGGGGCCCATTCACTTCGTCACGTTCTTCGCCTCGCTCTATTTCCTGTTGCCCGCCAGCATCATCGGCCCGCTGCTGATGCGCCGGGCCGGGCACCCGCGCGAAGCCTGGGAATGGCTGCTGGCCATGGCCGGCAGCGTGCTGCTCAACCAGCTACTGAAACTGTATTTCAACCGGCCCCGGCCCGTCAATACCCTGCTGCATACCTACGGCCTGAGCTTCCCCAGCGGTCACGCCATGATGGGGCTCACCTTCTACGGCTGCCTGGCCTGGCTGCTGGCCCGGCACTTTGGGCAGCGCGGCTGGGTGGTCCCGTTGCTGCTCTGGGCCGGCCTCATCGGCCTCACGCGGGTGTGCCTGCACGCCCACTACGCCACCGACGTGCTGGCTGGGTTTGCGGGCGGGGCGGCATGGCTGGTCGCCAGCCGAGGCGCCCTCAAGCTGTTCTGGAAAGAAGAAAAGGCCGTGCTCAAATAGGAGGTGTTCGGGTTCAGGTATTCAGAGAGTTCATGCCTGATGCCCAAACCCATTGCCTAACCCACTATCTGCACCCGCACGCGCAACGCCAGCAGGCCTTTCACGCCCTGCAGCTCCTCTAGCTCCAGCTCTTCTACGCCGGGCTCCAGCAGGCCACGGTCCTGCAGGTAGTCGATGTACTCGTAGTATTCCACGGCCTCGCGGCTTTGGGCGTACACGAGGGCGATGGTGCCGGGCTGGGTGAGGCGCTCGCCGGTGCCCAGCACGGTGGCTTTGTCGATGCGCTTCTTGATGATTTCGTAGCGAATGTTGTAGGCGCCGTCTACGTCGAACTGGCGCTCGTCTTGCCGGAACCGAATGCTCAGCGGCTGCCCGTGGATGAGGATGAGCTGGGTCGTGTCGAGCGGCACGGGCAGGGTGGCCTTCAGCGCGGCGGTACGGCGCGTGATTTCCACCATGGTCAGCAGCTGCCACAGGCGCAGGTTTTTCAGGAACACCAGGTCGAAGGGCTTGTTCTCGACCAACGTGCTGCCCACGTAGATGTTGAACTCCACGCCGTCGGTTTTGTAGCGCTGGAAGTAGTGCGGGAACATCTGTTGGGCCTTTTCCTCTTCCTCGTCGAGGTAGTCGCTCACGGCGTCATTGAGCGTGGTCACGCTCGTCTCAAAGTCCTGGCGGCGCTTGTACAGAATGCCCAGCTTGGGGTCGATGTTGCTCCAGTACTTCGTGATGATGGGCCGCAGCTCGGGCGTGTGGGTGGCCAGGTATTCAAAGAGCGGCTCCACCTCGCGCTTCAGCGAGTCGTAAATGTTGGCCTCGTCGCCCGAGAGCATGCCTTCGCGCAGGCGCTTCAGGTTTTTGGTGACGTAGAACTTCAGCTCGTCGAGAATGGGCAGCTCCTGGCACTCGGAGGCTTTTTTCAGCACCTTGTTGGCCAAGGTAAGGTGCTCAATCAGGTCGCCCTGAATGGCCTCGTTGCGCACCGTGCTGCTGCTCCGGATGTCGCAGGAGCCGTGCAGCGGGTACACGTCCTCAAACACAATGGGCTCCATCTCGGCCGTGCGATTGCCGGCGTCGAGTTTGGCTAGCAGGTTGCGGGCCGCGTCCATAAACCGCCATTCCATGGTGGGATGAATGGCCGTAAACTTCTCACGAATAATGGATTGCACGCGGGATTGCAGGTCTTCGGCGTTGCGCTTCACGGCCACCGCAAACAGCGGCACAAACTGCGACACCTTGTCCATGTCAAACTCGTCGAGGGCACCCGCTTGGGGCGTGCCGAGCTCCAGCAGGCCTACCGTGTCGTTGCCGTAGGGCAGCAGCGCCAGGATGGCCGAGTTGATACCCAGCCCCGTGATTTGCTCGCGCAAATCCTCCGGAATGTCGGCCGTGGCCAGGTCCTTCAGCACCAAGGGCTCCCGTTCGCGGAGCAACCGGTCATAAATCTGCCGGAAGCTGCCGTCGGCGGCCGAATTGGTCTGGACCTGCTTGGTGAGGAAGCTGTGGTTGATTTTCTTGCCGAAATCGACAAAGGCCCGCTTCTTCTCGTCGTAGGCCGCAATGCCCAGCTGCAACGAGGGCTGCGCAAACAGCACCCGCAGCTTCTCCTGAATCTGCTCGAAGCGGGCCGGGGTTTGCAGCACGTCGCGTTCAAGCAAATCGTACTTCAGTTCCGACAGGATTTCCTGGTCGGTCACGTCCAGGAGCTGGATGAGGTTAAACCCTTCCAGCTCAAAATGCTCGGGCGGCAGCAGCTCACGCCACAGCTCGGGCCGGTGGCGGTTGTGAATCAGCATTTCCAACTGCTCCGGCGTGAGCTGTGGGGGCTCGCCCACTACCTTCACGGTCACAAAATCGGAATTAAAATCGACGCCGTAATGGCGGTAGAGGCCGATTTTGTAATCGGGCACGGTGAACACAATGGTGCCCAGCGGCGGTATCTCGGCCCCGTACACGCGGTTGAGCACCAGGTGGTAAGCCATCAGGCCCATGTGCCGCTCCATCGTGGGCATGTCGATGTTGAGGGGCTGCTTGATGGTGCGGTCCTTGTTCAGCATCACCTCCTCAAAATGCGTGGTGGAGTAGAAGCAGTAGCGCTGAAACGGCCCTATTACGCCGCTGATGTCGGTGGAAAACGAAGCCGGCGGAAACACGGCCAGCATCAGCGTCTCGATGAGGTCGCAGTTGCATTCCAGCACCGAATAGTCGGTGAGCGGGCCGCGGCACCAGTCGGCCTCGGCCACCTGCTGGCCAATGGCCACGGCCAGCAGCCGCACGCCCGCGTTGGTCGACTGCTCGCGGCGCTGCCAGTAGGCAATGAGCGGCTCGAGGCTGAGCGTGGACCGAAACGGGAAGGACGTGGGCGCCGCGTTGGTACGCGAGTCCGGAACGGCGAGGGCGAGGGTCAGGGAGGAGTCGGCAGGCATGGGAAAATAAACACGGCGCGCCCCGCAATCGTTGCAGGCCCGCGCGCCCTATACGTGCGCTGCTACCGGCCCGGCTACTTCGGCACTTCCAGATAAGGAAACAGGGTCAGGTCGTAGGCCCTGCCCTGCACGTAGGCCGTCTTGCCGGTGTTGCGGTAGTTGGTGCAGCAGCCGCTGGTTTTGTAATAATTGCCCTGCACGCGAATGCTGTCGATGACCAGGGCCGTGGTGGTCACGGGCTTGTTCACGCCATTGGGATGGGCCAGGTACTGCACCACGTAGCGGTAAGCCCCCAGGTTGGTGTTGCCCACCCGCGAAAAGGGGGCGTCGTTGTTCAGCAGCAGCACCGAATCGCGGGCCTGAGCGGGAGTACGCACCAGTGTCACGGTTTCGGGGCGGGGGGTGTTGGTAAATTTTTTGGGGTAGCGCAGCACGATGACCGTATCGAGGTCGGCGACCGAAAAATTTTTCGCAAAGCGCAGCTGCACGGCGTCGGCCAGCGGGTCGTCGGCCTCGCACACGTCGTTGGCGCAGCAGCCGGCCAGCAGGGCCGCGCCCAGCAGCCCCAACGCGCCGCGGGTAGCAAATCGGAACGGGAGCGAAAGTGCCATCACGGGCCCAAAGATAAGGCCCGCAGCGCCTCGGCTCGCCGTAGGGGCGGGCCGAGGCGCTGCGGGCCAGAAATACATCAAACAGCAGCGCCGCGGGCGCTACCAAAACCGGGGCTAGCGGCTGCCCGTGACCACCGAAGAAGACGGCAGCGTGGGGTTCTCCACGGTGCCGCCGGCCAGCAGCAGGGGGCGCAGGCGCACGACGGCCGTGTCGAGCTGGGGCCGAATCTGGGCCATGGCGCCGCGTAGGGCAATGATGTCGGCCAGGCGCGGGGCGGTGGTTTGCGAATAGCCGTGGTACATGGCCACTTTCACTTCGGAAGAGCCGGTGCCCACGTAAGAACCCAGCAGGTTGCCGGCGGCGTCGCTCACCTGCACTTCGGCCTGCAGCGTGGTCTTGTACCATTCCAGCGGAATGCCCAGCACGGCGGGCACCATGAAGGTGAGCACCTGCAGGCCCTGCACGGCGCGGCCGGTGCGCAGGGTTTTCACCTTTTTCACCACCAGCTTGGCGTAGCCGTAGGTGGCCGAGTCGGTGGGCTCGGTCAGGTTGGTGTGGCACTCCTGCTGAAACAACTTGAGGGGGTCTTCGGGCAGCGCCCCGTCATTCATCGCGAGCGGGCCTTGGTCGGCCAGCACTTCCAGGGCCGGCAAGCGCTTGGCGATGGCGGCCGAGGGCGTGCTCCGCATTTGGTTTTTGACCGAAACACAGGCCGGGGCCGCCAGCATAGCCGGCACCATGGCAAGCAGCGCGAGATGACGAGTAGCTTTCATAGACGTAAAATAGAAAAATGCCAAAAAAAGGAAAGGAAAAAAGCCTAAAGTACCGGTCGGCAGCAGGGCAGAGGGCGATGGCCGGTTCCAAAAGCTAAATTAGGCAATTCTGAAGGCTAAAAGGACATTTCTCGGCGAATGAAAGAAAAAAGCCCTTGACTGGTTGAAAAGCTTCCGGTCAGTTTTAGTTCAATTTCTTTAGTGTTGCGGATAGGGTTGCGGAGCATCCACGGCCGCCGTCGGGTCGGGGCCGTGATAGTCGTCTACGAATTCGCCTTCCCAACGGGCAACCACCGCCGACGCCAAACAGTTGCCGAGCACGTTCACGGCCGTGCGGGCCATGTCCATCAGCGCATCAATTCCCAAAATGATGAACACCGGCCAGGCCGGCAGGTTGAACGAAGCCACCGTGGCCAGCAAAATAACCAGCGAGGCGCGCGGCACGCCGGCCACGCCTTTGCTGGTGAGCATGAGGGTGAACACCATCACAAGCTGCTGGCCAAGGGTGAGGTCGACCCCGGCGGCCTGAGCCACGAAGATGGACGCCAGCGACAGGTAGAGGGTGGTGCCGTCGAGGTTGAACGAGTAGCCGGTGGGCATTACAAATGCCACCACGCGCCGCGGCACCCCGATGCTTTCCATGGCTTCCATGGCGCGGGGCAGGGCTGCTTCGGAGCTAGTGGTGGCGAAGGCGATGCTGACGGGCTCGGCCACGGCCTGGATGAAGCGCTTCAGCGGAATGCGGGCGATGAGGGCCACCGGCAGCAAAATCAGGAGCACAAAGGCGATTAGCGCCGCATACAGCGTCAGCAGCAGCTGCACGGCGTTGACCAGCGGACCAAAGCCCATTTTTCCCACCGTGTAGGCAATGGCGCCACCCACGCCCAGCGGCGCGAAGAACATTACCACGTTGGTGAACTTGAACATCACCTCCGACAGGCTTTCCGACCACTCCAGCATGGACCGACGGTGCTTTTCCGACACCATGGCCAGGCCGATGGCGAAGATGATGGCAAACACCACTACCTGCAGCACTTGTCCCTCGGCTATCGATTTAGCGATGTTTTCGGGGAAGATGTGCGTGATGATGTCGGCCGCCGTCTGCTTGGGCGCGGCCGCAATGGTTTCGTTCACGTTGTTGGAGCGTTGGGCGGCCGCCAGCACGGCCGGGTCGAGGCGGCCGGCCTTGGTGAGGTTAATGGCGGCCAGACCGATGAACAGCGCGAAGGTGGTCACTACCTCAAAATACACCAGCGCCTTGACCCCCATCCGGCCCACCTTTTTTAGGTCGGCGTGCCCAGCAATGCCCACCACCAGCGTGGCGAAAACGAGCGGCGCGATGATGGTTTTCACCAGGCGGAGGAAGACGTCGCTAAGCACTTTCAGATTCTGGGCCTGCTCCGGAAAATCGGCACCAACTTCGGCGCCCACCAACATGGCCAGCACTATCCAGAGGGTGAGGGAGCGGCGCGGGGCCACGGCCACGGCCAGTACCAGCAGCGCCACCCAGCGGATGGCCATCAGCGCGGCTTCGGGCAGGGCCAGCAGGTGGTTGGCGCTGAGGGCGGTAAGCAGGCCCGCCACCAGCAGGCAGACCATGGCAAGAGGAAGTAAACGGGATTTTGGCATGCAATAAAAAAAGGCCGGGGTTGGTAATGAGGCCCTAAAGAACGGCATTATCCAGCCAGCGCGCCTGAAGCAGGGCCCAAGGCTGGCCGCCCCTGACCAAAAAAGCCGCCGCGCTCGGCGGGCACGGCGGCTTTTGGGGCCGGTGAGATGGCCGAGGTTACGGCAGCGCCAGCAGGTAGCCGATGGTGAAGTTGGCGTCGTAGCCGAACACAAATTCCCGGCAGCCGGTGGCGGCCGCCACGGCCTGGTAGATGTTCAGGCCGGCTTTGGCTTTGGCGGCCGCGGGCTCGGGGTAGGCCTCGGGGGCGCGCAGCACGGTGTAGGGCTCCTTGCCCTGGCGTCCGGCCTTGGCCAGCTCGTAGGGCACCCCGCCGATGATGAAGCAGGTTTGGCGCAGGGTGGCTGGCACCTGGCCGGCTTTGGCTTTTACCTCGGCGGCGGCAGTGGCGGCGTCCACGTTCATCTCGTAGTATTTGGCGCCGTAGCTGTCGAGCACGCGGGTCTGGCCCTTGTCCTGCCAGGCAATTTTGGTGTTGCCCGAACCCATGTCGACCACGAAGGCGCGGTCGGCGTAGCCGGCGGGCATGGCCGCCAGCAGCCCCAGCTCGCCTTCGCGCTCAGGCGTCACGGGCGTTACCACGTATTTCATGGATTGCAGGCCCCTGATGATTTTCTGGGTGCCTTCGCCCATGGCCGCCCCCGAGCTTACCACGAAATGGATGTCGCGGCCGGCCACGCCAAAGTCCAGCATCTGGCCGATGTAGGACTTAAGGCCTTTGCTGATGTCGGCTTCGGTGGCCATATTTTCCAGCACTAGGCTGTTGCCAAACTCCGATTTTTCGAGCTTCCAGTTGCGCTGCTCGTCCATGCGGATGATGAAGAGGTTGAAGCCACTGGCGCCCAATTCCACCACGCCCCGCAGCTTCCCGTTGACGGGCGCCGCCGGGTGGTAGGTGAACGTAGGCGGCGCGGCGGGAGCCGGCAGGGGGGCTTCGGCGGGGGCTGGCGCACGGGCCAGAGCTGCGGGTGCGCTGGCTACGGCTTTGGCGGCCAGAGCCACTGGCTGGTTGCGAATGAATTCGCCATTTAGGCTCAGCATGTCGCCCTCCTGCATGGGCACGCGCTTGCCGTCGGTGAGCACCACCGATTGGGTCGCGTACTCCACACGGGTGCCGTTGGGCAGGGTCACGTCCTTGGTCAGCGGTTTGGCTTTATTGCCCGTTTGCACCACCAAAGTGTTGTTGTGCATCGCAAACCACGGCAGCTGACCATTAGAGTACTCCGAACTGCTTTGCGCTTGCACCCATCGAGGGCTGCTAGCCAACAGGAGGGCGCCAACGAGGAAGGTCCGAAATTGGAGTAGGGTGTTTTTCATGAAAAGAGGTTAAAACAATGGCGAAATGCTGCCGAAGCTTGGCAGCGTGCAAAGCTGAACCATTGCGCGATACCTATTGGCTTGTTTTAGGCCAGCCCTCTAAAACACTCGTCAAAGTGACCTTTTTCGCCCGGCGTCCGTAGCTGTGGTGTTTCCGCCGCATCTTCGGGCCTGCTTCGGTGCCCCCGCTTTCTTTTCCATGCCCACCTGGACCCTTACCGCCCACGAGCTGCCCCTGCGCTTCGTGTGGAAAATTTCCCGCAACGCCTCGGCTGCCAAAACCAACCTGCTGGTGCGCATGGCCGGGCAGGGCCATCACGGCACGGGCGAGGCCGCGCCCAACGTGCGCTACGGCGAAACGCCGGAGCTGCTGGCCCGGCAGTTTGAGGACCTGCAAGCCGCCGGCCTGAATGGGGTGGCCTCGCTGGAAGAGCTGGACCCGCTGCTGGCCGCGCAGCCCGTGGCCCACGCCCTCAGCTTTGCCCTGGAGGCGGCGCTGGTGCAATGGCTGGCCGCCCAAGCTGGGCAGCCCGTGTGGCAGTGGCTGGGCGTGCCGCCGCCGGCCACCGCGGTGCCCACGGCCTTCACGCTGCCCATCATGGAGCCCGGCGCGGTGGCGGCGTTTGTGCAGGAGCAGCAGGCGGCCCGGTTCGAGCTGCTTAAAATCAAGGTAAACCAAGACGGCGGGTTGGAGCTGCTGCGTGAGGTGGCCCGCGTGCTGCCCGGCCACCCGCTGCTGGTGGACGGCAACGAGGCCTGGACCAATGCCGACGCCGTGCTCGCCTTTCTGGAGCAGGCCGCCGCCCTGCCGGGCCTCAACATGCGCTACCTGGAGCAGCCGCTGCCGGCGGCCCTGGCCGATGACTACCGCTACCTGCGGCCCCGCAGCGTGGTGCCGCTGCTAGCCGACGAGTCGGTGACCGACACGGCCGACTTTGCCGACATCGCCCGCCAGTTTCACGGCGTGAACATGAAGCTGATGAAGGCCGGCGGCTTCCGGCGGGGCATTGAACTGCTGCGCCGCACCCGCGCCCACGGCCTGGTGCCCATGATGGGCTGCATGGTGGAAACCAGCGTGGCCATTGCCGCCGCCTTGCAAATCAGCGCCCTGGCCGACGTGCACGACCTCGACGGCATCCTCATTATCAAGGATGAGCCGTTCGGGCTGGTGAGCGAAAGCGGCGGGCGGCTGTCGTTGCGCGGCTAGGCGGGCCACGACAGCCGCCGGGCTATTTCGGGGTGCCGAGCTGAGCGTTGAGCTGCAGCAGCTGGTCATCGATGGCCTTGGTATCGGGCAAATCGGTGCGGCCCTGGCTGAGGAGTTGCACCTTTTGGTTCAGCAGCTCCACCTTTTTGTTGAGCAGCGACACCTGCGTGGCGGGGTCGGAGAAGCCGGGGCCGCGCTGCGTGTAGGTGTCGAACTTGTTGGAACCGCCGGCGGGCGCCTCGCCCCGAGCGGCCGCCGCGCTGCTGGGCGTGGCAAACACCAGCCCGCCGTCGGCGCGCACGTAGTCGCCTTCGTGCAGGGTCAGCTTCTTGCCCTGGGGGTTCACTTTGTCGGCGGGCATTTCCACGATGCCGCTTTTGTAATTGATTTTGGTGCCGTTGCGCAGCTTCACGTTTTGGGTGAGGGGCGTGGTCTGGCTGCCTTCGCGCCGCACCACCTCGCCGTTGAGGAACACGAATTGCGTGCGCGGCGTGGTTTGCACGGGGAAGCCGCCGTCTTGCGCGGCGGCCAACTGGGGCGCGGCGGCCAGGCTGCCGGCAACTAATAAAAGCGTGAGGATGCGTTTCATGGCGCTGAAAAATAGGTAAATGGGCCTGAATACGGGAATCGGGTCCCGAAGGGTGGCACGACTCCCGTGAGCAGACATTTATTTCTCATATTTTTTGGAACGATGTTGTGACATTTAATGTATGTACATTATATTTGCACTCGATTCCACTGCCTCCCATGCGCATCGAAGACGAAATCAAGCAGCCCATTTTCCGCGACGAGTACCAGAAGGCCATCATCAATCTGGTGTATACCACTGGCTGGCTGCAGCTGCGCCAAGCCACGGCGTTCAAGTCGTTTGGCCTCACGCTGCCGCAGTTCAACATTCTGCGCATTCTGCGCGGGCAGCACCCGCAGCCCGCCACGGTGGCGCTGCTCATCGACCGCATGCTGGATAAGACCAGCAACGCTTCCCGCATCGTGGACCGGCTGGAGGAGAAAAAGCTCGTGACCCGCACCGTGTGCCCGGCCAACCGCCGCGCCGTCGACATCCGCATCACCGCCGCCGGCCTCGACTTGCTGCAGCAAATCGAAGACTCCGGCCTGCTCGATAATGCCATTCCCAAGGGCTTCAGCGAAGCCGAAGCCCGCCAACTCAACGCGCTGCTCGACAAAATCAGGACCGAAGACGGGGCAACTCCCGCCGTGCCTTCCTGCGAGTAGCCTTTGGCACATTTTTTAGTTAGTGGCCCACCGGCCGCACCATTTCGAAATCAACCCTTTTTTACTTTTTTCTTCAAGATGAAAAAATACCTGTTGCCCGCCCTGTTTGCTGTTGCCGTACTGGGCGCCGCTCCCGCCGCTTCGGCCCAAAAGAACAACAGCGCCAAAATGGCCACCAACGCCCCCGCCTACGCCCTGCAGCCGCAACTGAGCACCCTGGGCTGGGAAGGCAAAGCCGTGACGCACGGCCACAACGGCACCATGAACTTCAGCAGCGGCGAACTGCTGGTGAAAGGCAACGCCATCGTGGGCGGCACCGTGACCGTCGACATGAAGACCATGAAAGCCACCGACATCAAGGATGCCGAAAGCCAAGGCAAATTTGTGGGCCACATGAGCAGCGACGACTTCTTCGGCGTGGCCACGTACCCCACTTCCACCTTCAAAATCGTGAGCGTAGCCCCCATCAAAGGCGCCGCCAAAGACGCTGACAACGCCACCATCACCGGCGACATGACCATCAAGGGCGTGACGCAGCGCATCAGCTTCCCCGCCAAAGTCGGCGTGAAAGGCGACCTGGCCTCGGCCACCGGCAAAGTGACCATCGACCGCACCAAGTTCGGCCTGAAATACGGCTCGAAGTCCTTCTTCGAGAGCATCGGCGACAAAGCCATCTACGACACCTTCGACTTGACCTTCAACGTCATCGCCAAGAAGGCCTAATTGCTTTCGGGCATTCAAGTAAAAAAGCCCTGCCGAGGAATCGGCAGGGCTTTTTGCGTGCTGGGGGAGTGGGGCGCTACTCCGGAATCTCGAATGTCCGGGGCAGCTCGAACTTGAGCTGGTGGCTTTTTTTGCGGCTGTGGAGGTCGCGCAGTATCTCGTCGAGGTCGGACTTGTACTCCACCCACAAATCCTCGTGCAGGCTCTTGAGCACCAGGGCCGGTACGCGGGCCGCCAAGCGGGCCGTGGCGTTGTAGAAGCCGTCGTACACACTGTCGAACTGTCCGGAATAGTTGTCGATGCACTGCCGCAGGATGTAGAGGAGCAGGTCGATTTCGAGCTGCTTGTTTTTGGTGATGCGGCGGGCACGGGCGGCCTCCTGCACGCTGGCGCGCACGGCCTTCACGAGGCTGCGGTTGAGCAGGCGCCCGGTCACGGCCACGTTGAACAGCTCGTGGATGCGGTCGGCGGTTTCTTCCTGCACCTGGGCCAGGGTCACGTCGGCCAGCAGCTCGAAGCGAAAGGTTTCGTAGAGTTCGGCGTCGCGGCGCACGGCGCGCAGCAGCAAGGCTTCTTTTTCGGCCTCGCTGAGGCGCTTGAGGGCTTTTTTGAATTCGGCGGAAGGGACGGGCATGGAAGTAGGAGGGGAGGGCGGCGCAAAATAGCGGCCGCAGCAGGCAAATCACGCCATTCTCACGAAACGAATCTGCGCCGTTTTCAGTTATTACCAGCTGCCCCACGCGGGCTTTCCTGCGTAAATTTGCCCTTATGAACACCCGCCCGCAAATTGAGCACGATGAGGACGTCCTGCTGCTCGAAGAAGAAGTTGAGTTGCGCAACCTCGTTGTGTACAACGACGACGTAAACACGTTCGACCACGTCATCAAAACCCTGATGGACGTGTGCGGCCACCAGCCCGAGCAGGCCGAGCAGTGCACCTTGCTCATCCACTACAAAGGCCAGTGCACCGTGAAGGTGGGCACCTACGAAGAGTTGGAGCCGCAGTGCACCGCCATTCACGACCGCGGCATCTCAGCCGACGTTATCTAGTTGCTGGTTGTTAGTTGGTAGTTGTCAGGAAGTGCTGGCGCTGCATGGCTAACAACTACCAACTACCAACTGACCACTAAAACTGAATGGAATTTCCTTCTAAACTGATTGAAAACGCGGTCGGGGAGCTGGCCCGCCTGCCCGGTATTGGTCGCAAAACGGCCCTGCGCCTGGCGCTGCACCTGCTGAAGGCCGAAATGGACACCACCGCCACCCTGGCCGAGGCCCTGGCCAAGATGCGCTTCGAAATCACCTACTGCAAGACCTGCCATAGCATTTCCGACAGCGAGGAGTGCGGCATCTGCGCCAACAAGCTGCGCGACCACAGCCTGGTGTGCGTGGTGTCGGACGTGCGCGACGTCATCGCCATCGAAAACACCGGCCAGTACAAGGGCGTGTACCACGTGCTGGGCGGCGTCATTTCGCCCATCGAAGGCATTGGCCCGTCCGATTTGCACATTGATTCGCTGGTGGAGCGCGCGGCCGCCGAGGACTCCGAAATTCGGGAGGTCATCCTGGCCATTTCGCCCACCATGGAGGGCGATACCACCGCCTTTTACCTCTCGCGCCGCCTGCGCGACCTGCCCAACGTGCACATCAGCACCATTGCCCGCGGCATTCCGGTGGGCGGCGAGCTGGAATACGCCGACGAAATTACGCTCGGCCGCAGCATTGTGGAGCGCCTGCGCCAGGCGCGGTAGGCGCGACTCGCAGCGGCCAGCTTTGCAAGTTCTACAGCCCCGGTTCCGTGCGGAACCGGGGCTTTTTGCTGCCGGAAGCTGCACTTGACAAAAAGCGTTTTTATAGCCTCAAGCCCAAGGGAAATGCGTAATTTCGTCCCTTGTGGTGAAACTCTCGGTCGTCATTGTCAACTATAACGTCTGCTATTTCCTGGAGCAGGCCCTGCTCTCGGTGCGCCGCGCCGTGGAGAAGCTGGGCCAGCCCGTGGAGGTGTTCGTGGTTGATAACAACTCGGTGGATGGCTCGGTGGCCATGGTGCGCGAGCGGTTTCCGGAAGTGCACATTATCGCCAACCGCCACAATCCCGGCTTTTCCAGGGGCAACAACCAAGCCCTGCGCCAGGCCACCGGCCAGTACCAGCTCCTGCTGAACCCCGACACCGTGGTGGAGGAAGACACCTTCCGGGCCTGCTGCGAGTTCATGGACGCGCACCCCGAATGCGGCGGCCTGGGCGTGAAAATGCTCGACGGCCAGGGCCACTTTCTGCCCGAAAGCAAGCGCGCGCTGCCCACGCCGGCCGTGGCGTTCTACAAAATGTTTGGCCTGGCCAAGCTCATGCCCCGGTCGCGCACGTTCGGCCGCTACCACCTGGGTTTCCTCAGCCCCGAGGAAACCCACGAGGTGGAAGTGCTCAGCGGCGCCTTCATGCTGCTGCGCAAGGAAGCCCTCGACCAGGTGGGGCTGCTCGACGAAGACTACTTCATGTACGGCGAGGACATCGACCTCTCGTACCGCCTCACCCAGGGCGGCTGGAAGAACTATTATTTCCCCGGCACCCGCATCATTCACTACAAGGGCGAAAGCACGAAGCGCACCAGCGTGAACTACGTGTTTGTGTTCTACCGGGCCATGGTCATCTTTGCCCGCAAGCACTTCGCGCCGGGCCGGGCGGGCCTGTTTTCGCTGCTGATAAACGCCGCCATCTGGCTGCGGGCCGGCGCGGCGGTGCTGGAGCGGCTGGCCGTGCGCCTGGCCCCCCTGCTGCTCGACGCGGGCCTGATTTGGGTGGGCATGTACTTCCTGAAAAGCTACTGGGAGCGCAACCACAAGTTTGTGCCCGGCGACTACCCGCCGCAGTACATGGCCGTGGCCGTGCCCGCCTACATCCTGGTGTGGCTCACGTCGGCCTACCTCAGCGGGGGCTACGACCCGCCGGTGCGCACTTCGCGCATGGCGCGCGGCGTGTTTGTGGGCACGCTGCTGATTTCGGCGGCGTCGAATTTTCTCGATGCCTGGCGCTTCTCCAAAGCCCTGATTATTCTGGGCGGGGTGTGGGCCGTGGCGGCGCTGGTGGGTCGGCAGTTGCTGACGCATTTCATCAAGTACCGCGACCTGCGCATGAGCGAGCGGCGCCAGAAAAACATCGCCATCGTGGGCTCGGGCCCCGAGAGCCGGCGGGTGCGCAAGCTCCTCGAAGCGGCCAGCGTGCAGGCCCGCGTGATTGGCTACGTGGCCCTGGCGCCGGTCGAGAATCTGGTGCCGGCCGGGGCCGAAGCGTACTATTCGGCCAGTCACGCCGCCCTGCCCGAAGCCCCGGAGGAGCCCTTGGGCGAGCTTCGCCAGCTGGCCGACATCATTCGCCTGTATGAGCTGAATGAATTGATTTTCTGCGGCAAGGACCTGCCCGCCAGCCGCATCATCACGCTCATGCTGAGCCTGCCGGCCGACCCGCCGGTGGCCTACAAAATCCTGCCCGAAGACAGCCAGTACATCATCGGGAGCAGCAGCAAAGACTCGCCCGGCGACTACTACGCCCTCGACATTGCCCTCAACCTGTACCAGCCCCGGCAGGCCCGCGCCAAGCGCCTGCTCGACGTGCTGCTGAGCCTCGGCCTGCTGGCAACGTCGCCGCTGCACGTGTGGGCGCAGCCGCACAAGTCCCGGTTTCTGGGCAACTGCGTGGCCGTGCTGCTGGGCCGTCGCACCTGGGTGGGCCTGCGCTACACCGCCGGCCCGGCCCGCACGGTGTCCGCCGTGGTGTCGCCGGCCGATGCGGCCGTGTCGGCCGCCCCGCTCAACGACACCACCAAGCGCCGCCTGGAGCTGCTCTACGCCAAAGACTACGAAACCAGCACCGACCTGCGGGTGCTCTGGCGCTGCTGGCGCCACCTGGGC
This sequence comes from Hymenobacter miniatus, assembly GCF_016427455.1. NCBI lineage: Bacteria > Pseudomonadati > Bacteroidota > Cytophagia > Cytophagales > Hymenobacteraceae > Hymenobacter > Hymenobacter miniatus. The sequence continues at coordinate 316,839 of NZ_JAELXR010000006.1, read as the reverse complement.
GGGAAGTAGGCGCCGCCGGGTTTTGGCCTGCTTCTGCGAGGGTTGCCGTAGCTTTGTGGGCCCGCCAATGGGTTGCCCCTATGTCTGAAAACGCTACGCTTGCCCTTGTTTCGCCGCTGTCTGCCCGTGCGCAGGACATGCAGGAATCGGCCACCATTGCCATGGCCAAGAAGTGCCGGGAGCTCATTGCCAAGGGCTTCGACGTCATCAACCTCAGCTTCGGCGAGCCCGACTTTCAAACCCCGCAATACATCAAGGACGCCGCCAAGCAGGCGCTGGACGACGGCTACACCTTCTACACGCCGGTGCCCGGCATTCCGGACCTGCGGCAGGCCATTTGCGACAAGTTCAAGCGCGACAACAACCTGGATTTTCAGCCCAACCAGATTGTGGTGGGCACCGGCGCCAAGCAGGCCCTGGCCAACGCCGTGATGAGCCTGGTGAACCCCGGCGAGGAGGTCATCGTGTTTTCGCCCTACTGGGTTAGCTACGAGGAGATGGTGAAGCTGGCCGGCGGCACCGCCGTTCCGTTGCGCGGCACCCTCGAAAACGAGTACAAAGTGACGGCCGCCCAACTGGAAGCCGCCATCACGCCCCGCACCAAGCTGGTGATGTATTCGTCGCCCTGCAACCCCACGGGTGCCGTGTTCAGCCGCGAAGAGCTGGGTGCCATTGCCGAAGTGCTGGCCCGCCACCCGCACGTCTACGCCCTGGCCGATGAGATTTACGAATACATCAACTTCGTGGGCGAGCACGTGAGCCTGGCCCAGTTTCCGGAAGTGCACGACCGGGTCATCACCGTCAACGGCTTCTCGAAGGGCTACGCCATGACGGGCTGGCGCCTGGGCTACCTGGCCGCCCGCCCCGACATCGCCTACGCCTGCGAAAAGATGCAGAGCCAGATTACCTCCGGCACCTGCTCCATCACGCAGCGCGCCGGCCTGGCGGCCCTGCGCGGTGGGCGCGGTTCGGCCGATGAAATGGTGGCCGCTTACCGGCGGCGGCGCGATTTGGTGCTGGACATCGTGAGGGACATTCCCGGCTTCAAAACGCCTACGCCCAGCGGGGCCTTCTACATCTTCCCGGAAGTGTCGGCCTACTTCGGCCGCACCACGCCCGATGGCCGCACCATCAACACCTCCATGGACTTGGCTCTGTACCTGCTGAACGACGCGCTGGTGTCGGCGGTGTCGGGCGAGGCCTTTGGGGCGCCGGAATGCATGCGCTTCAGCACCGCTGCCGCCGATGACAAGCTGGTGGAAGCCTTCCGGCGGGTGAAGGCAAGCTTGGCGAAGCTGGCCTAAATTGTCCCGATAAAGCACGTCATGCAGAGCGCAGCGAAGCATCTCGCTCGAAAACCACCTGCACGATTGAGGTTCTTTCAGCACGCGAGATGCTTCGCTGCGCTCTGCATGACGTTTTTTGGAGCGGCATAAATCTAGCGAAACCTTGCCTACGACCTCGTTAACCGACCTTTTCAACGACTTCAACAAGCTGCGCGTCCTCATCATCGGCGACGTGATGGTGGACGCCTACGTGTGGGGCCGCTCGACGCGGCTGTCGCCGGAAGCGCCGGTGCCTATCGTACACGTGGCCCGCACCGAGCAGCGCCTCGGCGGGGCCGCCAACGTGGCGCTGAACGTGCAAGCTCTCGGCGCCACGCCGCTGCTGTGCGCCGTGATTGGCACCGACGCGGGCGGCGACCAGCTGCTGCAGCTGCTGCACGAAAGCGGCCTGCCGGCCGATGGCATCATCCGCAGCGCCAACCGGCCCACCACCGTAAAGCAGCGCATTCTGGCCCACGGCCAGCAACTGCTGCGCATCGACTCGGAAGTAGAAACGGATATCGACGCCGACGAAAGCGCGCAGCTGCTGGCTGCCTACGACGACCTGCTGGCCCGCGCCGACGTGGTGGTGTTTGAGGACTACGACAAGGGCGTGCTCAACGAGGCTATCATCACGGAGTGCATTGCGCGGGCCCGGCAGCGCGGCGTCCCCACGGTGGTCGACCCCAAGAAAAAGAACTTCCTGGCCTACCGCCATTGCACGCTCTTCAAGCCCAACCTGAAGGAACTGCGCGAGGGCCTGAAGCTGGAATTTGGCGACCCCGTGGCCGACCGCGCCGGCTTCGAGGCCGCTGTGGCCCGGCTACACGAGGTGCTCACGCCCGAAACCGTGCTGGTGACGCTGTCAGAATACGGGATATTTGCCCAGCAACACAACCAAAAAACCTATCTGCCGGCCCACTTGCGAACCATTTCAGACGTGTCGGGCGCGGGCGATACCGTCATCAGCATCGCGGCGCTGTGCGTGGCGCTGGGCCGGTCGGCGGCCTTCACGGCCGCACTGGCCAACCTGGGCGGCGGGCTGGTGTGCGAGCAAGTGGGCGTGGTGCCCGTGGAGAAGCAGCGGCTGCTGGAGGAAGCCCAGGAAACGGGGCTGTAACAAGCCTCATTCTAGCTCGAGATGCTTAACGGTGAGCTGACTGGTTAGCGGCTTAGTTGCTGCCGCAGCCACTGGCTGGTTTCCATCCCAGCCTCTTGCGCGACAAGCACCAAAAAAGCCTTCGTGGCAGCAATTTTGTGCGCCGCCGTGGCGGCCAAGATGCGCATAAACAGCTCATTGCCCACGCGGGCGTGCAGGGCGGCCAGCACGGCCGTGCCTTTGGCGTACACCACGCGGCGGGTGGTGGGGTAGTCGTATTTGCGGCGGTCGAAGCCGATGATGGCGGGTACACCGGTGGCGTCTTTGAGCCGGGCATTGAGCTCTTGTCGGAAAGCGGTGGTGTCGCCGCTGGCTTGCAGGTAGAGCAGGCTGGAGTAGGTGGCGAAGGCCTCGTTCAGCCACTCCTCATAACTGCTGATGGAGCCGTAGGCCCACCACTTATGGCTGATTTCGTGCGCCAGAATGAGCCGGTCTCCCCGCTTGCGCACATCGAAATCGGAGTAGGTGATGTCGACCGCGTTGTCTAACAATGCAAAGGCGTTGCGATTGGTGCCGGGCAGCAGCACCGTGAAGCGCTGAATGGTGTCGCGGCGGCCAATGGTTTTGTTATAGTAGCCGCAGATGCGCGTGGCCTCGGCCAGCAGCAGGGTATCGACTGGCAACAAAGGTTCTACCTTCACGACAGCCACTGCCGGGCCGGGCGGCGCGGCCGCCAGCCGATGAAACTGGCGGCCCACCAGCACCGTGGGTTCAATGGCCGATGTGCGGCCCCGGAAGCGAAAGCGTCCGGCGCGCTGTCTCACCGGCGGGCAGGTGCTCACCGCGGTATAGCCGGCCGGGACTTGCACATCCAGGGTGTAGGCAAGTGGGGCATCTTCCTGGTAGGGATGGAAGGGGAGCCAGAGCGTGGAGCGGCTGAACTCCAGCACCCGGGCGGTAGCAAACCGGTCCGACAGCGTGCCCGCGTAAATAATGGTGACGCGCTTGCGGCGCCGGCTGGCATTGCGGTAGCCCAGCGCAATGCCCTGCACGGTATCTTGAAACGCTGGGTAGAGGTAGGGCCGAATGGAAAGCCCGCTTAGCCGTGGGCTGCGCACGCCCAGCACGGAGAAATTCCGGCCCAGGTTGAAGAATCGGGGGCCGCGCGCCGTGTCGGCCGGTAGCCGCACGGTGTAGCGGCACCAGAAATGCCGGGTATCGGGCGCTACTTTGAGCAGGATGCGTGCTTTGGGCTGCGCCTGCGCTACCGAGGCAAAACCCAGCAACCCCAGTAGGAAAGCTAGTGCTTGCTTCAGCACTAGGCTTTCTTCAGAAATTCAGTTTTCAGCACCATCGTGCTGCCGCCGGCGCGGCCTTCAATCTCGGCAGCGCTGTTGGTGAGGCGAATGTTTTTGACCAACGTGCCACGCTTAAGAGTGAGCGAGGAGCCCTTTACCTTGAGGTCTTTGATGAGGGTAACCGAGTCGCCTTCGGCGAGCAGGGCACCGTTGCTGTCTTTGACGTCCATTAGCGGGATTTTGGTTTTTTGAACGAGGTAGAGACGCAATGTTTTGCGTCTCGTCGGCCGCGCCATTTGCATTGGTCTGCCACGGCTGCGCGATAGGTACGGTTCCAGTCGTTCGAAGGCGAGACACAAATAGTGCGTTTCTACCTCGTTCTAACGGCGGAAGAGCAGCAGGTAAGCCAGAAAAAACACCGGCGAAAGGCTGCCAATCGAAATGAGCACCACCATAAAAGTCTCGATGCCGGAGCGCTCGGACTTACGCAGGTACCACCGCCACATGAAGAAGAGCAAGCCCAAGAGGAGGGCCAGGGTGATGTAGAAGGGCGTGCCGAAGGTGGTCATGGTACAGTTTAGTGTGAGGGCCAGGATGCCGGTGGCCAGAAGTGACTTTTATAATCTGGCCAAGCTCTATGAATTGCTTCTATTAAGCGTTTGCCGCCTGCTGTTACAGAATCCTCGTGCGAGAAATAAAGCAGAAAATGAAAAGCAGCGTCGGTGTACATATGTTCGAGGCCATTGTAGCCAAACACGCACTTGTTTAATGCAATGAATTCTACCGCGCCTCCCTCTACAATTTCATAGCCAGCGGAAATGCCGAATGTCTCTGCAAGAAGGTGTATGATGGCATCGTCATCAAACCACTCAATAAAAGCATCCAAATCATAGATTTCTAATTCTTCCGAATTATCAGCCGGCCCGGTAATAGGCACCCAACCAAAAGGCAGGTCGCAATTCCAGCGCGCATTTAATTCTAGCAGGACTAAATCCTCAGACATGAATGCTTCGATTGGCAGGGTGAAGCATAATTACCCCCGCCAGGCCTTCACCGTGTCCACGAACACGCGTACGTTGTCCGGGTCGGTGTCCGGGTAAACGCCGTGGCCGAGGTTGGCAATGTGAGGGCCGCCGGCGAACTGGCGCAGCATGGTTTCGGTGGCGGCTTTCACCTGCTCGCGGGTGCCGTAGAGGGCGCAGGGGTCGAGGTTGCCCTGCAGGGTTTTGTTGCCGGCCTGCGAGCGCACCTGGGCCGGGTCTTGGTTCCAATCGAGCCCGATGGTGCGGCAGGCGGTGGCGGCAAACTCGGGCACGGCCCACCAGGCGCCCTTGGCAAACACGGTGACGGGCACGAGCGGGGCCAGGGCTTCGGTGATTTCGGCGATGTAGCGGGCCGAAAACTCGGTGTAGTGGGCGGGCGGCAGGGTGCCGGCCCAGGAGTCGAACACCTGCACCACCTGGGCGCCGGCGGCCACCTGGGCCTTGAGGTAGGCGATGGTGGTGGCCGTTATTTTGGCCAGCAGCTGGTGGGCCAGGGCGGGCTCGCGGTAGAGCATGCCGCGGGCTTTCGAGAAGGTTTTGGAGCCGTGGCCTTCCACCATGTAGGCCAGCAGCGTCCAGGGGGCGCCGGCGAAGCCGATGAGGGGCACGCGGCCGTTGAGGGCTTTTTTGGTGATGCGCAGCGCTTCGAGTACGTAGCCCAGGCCTTCCTCGGGGTCGGGGATGCGGAGCTTGTCGACGTCGGCGGCCGTCTTGATGACGCTGGGAAACAGCGGGCCGCGGGCTTCCACCATTTCGTAGGGCAGGCCCATGGCGTCGGGCACCACCAGAATGTCGGAAAAGATGATGGCAGCGTCCACGTCCAGCGCGTCGATGGGCTGGATGGTGACCTCGGCGGCCAGCTCGGGGGTTTCCACCAGCTCTTTGAAGCCGGAGAGGCGGGCGCGCAGGGCGCGGTATTCGGGCAGGATGCGGCCGGCCTGGCGCATCAGCCAAACGGGGGTGCGCTCGGTGGCTTCGCCACGGGCAGCGCGGAGGAAAAGGTCGTTTTTCAGCATAAGGAACGGCAAAGGTACACCCTTCGGCCCGGTGCTTTCAGCCCAGTCCGAAAAGTGCACCCTTGCGAAAATCGACGTTGCTTCTGTAGCGAGGGGGGCAATGCCCCGCCGCCAACCTTAGCCCGCGCGCCGCTTTTCGTCCTCGGCCCCGCCGGTGCGGCGTTTGGTGGGGGCCACCTTGTCGTTGCCGAAGCGGTAGCCAAAAGTCAGGTTGACGAAGCGGGAGTCGCGGCGCATCACGAAACGCTCCACGTAGTTGTCGTAGGTGGACGTGACGCGGCCCACGCGGGAGAAGAACATGTCGTTTACGGCCAGTTTCAGGGTGGCTTTGCGTTCCCACAAGCTTTTCTGCACGCCGGCGCTGACCTCCCCGTTGGGGCGCGACACGAAGAAACCATCGACTTCCCGCGACTGGTAGCTGCCATTGAGCTCGGCGCCCCAGCCCTTGCCGAAGGTGAAAGTGTGGTTCGAGGTCAGGGTCAGGCTCACGCCGCCGCGGTCGAGGTTGGTGCCCGCCACGGCGCCGTTGAAGCGGTTGTAGTACAGCACGGCGTTGTTGTAGGTCTTCCACCACTTCGTGATGTCCACCGGGGCCGTCAGCGTGAGGGCGTAATTGTGCTGCAGGTCGAGATTGCGAAAGGTGGATATCACGGTGCTTTCCGATTCGGGCTCCACCGTGCCCACAATGGGGTTGCTGGTGCGGCTGTAGCTCAGGCCCAGGCTGTATTTCTGTTTGAAGGTGTGCGTCAGCTCCACGTTGTAGCTGGTTTGGGGCAGCAGGTTGGGGTTGCCGCCCTGCGAAGTGGTGCGGTCGATGAGCTGCCGGAACGGGTTGAGCTGCTGATACCCCGGCCGGTCGATGCGCCGGCTCAGCGACACGGCCAGCTCGTGGTTTTCCGTGAACTGGCGCTTGATGGCCGCACTCGGAAACAGCTGGAAGTAGTTGCGTTTGAAATCTTTGTACTTCACTTCGCGGTCCTGTTTGCCCGTGGCCTTGGTTTGCTCGCCGCGCAGGCCCGCCTGCAACGTGAGCTTGGGCTGGCTGTAGTTGAGGTTCACGTAGCCGGCGTTGATGTTCTCGTCGTAGCGAAAGCGGTTCGAGCGGGTCAAGTCCAGTTGCCCGTTGGTAAAATTTTTGAGGTCGTTGTCGGCCGTCACCAGGCTCGATTTGGCGCCCAGGTCCAGCCGTAGCGCTTTGCTGAGGGCCTGCGTGTAGTCGGCCTTCACCGATTGAATGGCCAGCCGGCCGTCCTGGTCCAGGCTGTTGGCCAGGGTGGGCTCGCGCTCGAAATAGGTTTGCAGCAGCTGGTCGCGCCGGGTGTGGTAGCTGGCGTAGTCGGCATCGGCCGTCAGCTCCTGCGGGCCAAAGGCGTTGGCGAACGTGCGGCGGAAATTGAGGTTGCCGGAAACGTTGTCCAAACGGTTTTCGCCGGTGTTGGTGGCATTGTAGCGCTGCACTTGGTTGCGCAGCAGGTCGTACACCACCGATTGGTTGGTGCCGGCGGGGGTGTTGCGGTTGTTGAGGCCGCTCACCACGGCCCCAATCGTGGTGTTGTCCGACAGGTTGTAGTCCAGCCCGCCGCGCCAGCTGTGCGACCACACCTGCACGGGTTGGCGGTTGTCCTGGTCGGCGGTGCTCACGAGCGCGCGGCCCCCCCCAGCCGTGGGGCCGTAAAAATCGCGGTGTAGCGTTAGGATGTTCAAAAACGACCGGTCGGAGTAGTTGTAAGACCCAAATAGATTGAGGTTCTTCTGGCGGTGGTTCACACTCAGCCCGCCGGTGTACCGGTTGTATTCGCCGCGGCCGTAGGTGAGGTTCACGTTGCCGTTGGTGCCCAGCTTCTGGTCTTTCTTGAGGTTGATGGCAATGATGCCGGCGCCGCCTTGCGCGTCGTATTTAGCTGGCGGGTTGGTTATCAGTTCGATGCTCTTGAGCTGCTCGGCGGGCAGGGCGCGCAGGTACTCGGCCAGCTCGGTGCCGGTCATGGGCTGGCGCTTGCCGTCGATGACGACCAGCACGCCCTGGCGGCCGCGCAGGGCCAGGTTGTCGTTGCCGTCCACGGTCACGCCCGGCGAGCGGCGCAGCACGTCCAGCGAGGTGTTGCCGGCCGCCAGCGTCGAGCCTTCCACGTTCACGATGGTGCGGTCGGCCTCGCGCTCGTACAGCGGCTTTTGGCCCACCACTTTCACCTCCTTCAGCTGCGTGGCCGCGCTGGTGGCGAGTGTCAGGGTTGGCAGCTCCACGGCTTGCCCGGCGGCATCAAACGGCTGGGACCAGCGCCGCTCAAACCCCACCTGCGCCGCCGACACGAGGTAACGCCCCGCCGGAGCCCGTTCAAATTGAAACAAGCCCTTGGCGTCGCTGAATTCGGATTTTACCACCGTGGAATCCGTGGCGCGGTGCAGGGTGACGGTCGCAAACTCGACCGGACTGCGGTCGGCGCTGAGCACGGAGCCGCGCACATCGGCAGGGGCCTGGGCCCGGGCTTGAAAAGTGCTGAGCAGTAAGCCAGTCGCCAGTAGCAGCGGGGAGGAAAGTGGCAGGTAAGGTTTCATACAGAGGAGCCGGAAAAAGATTTGCAGAAAAAAGGTGAGTGGGAGAGCCAAATGCGGATTTGCTCATGCGAGCAAAAGATTATGATATGTCATGAAGGTTGCGCAGAAAAGAAAATTTTCTTCAGCGAGGATGTCTGTTTTAGCTAAGAATTCTAATTCGCTACCGGGGCGCAGTTCTGCGCAATGCGCTCTAGCAGTTGCTGCAGCATCGTGAGGTCGTCCTCGGCGATGCCGGCCAAAGCCATGGCCCGGTTGGCGAGGATGATGGGCTGCACGGCGTCCAGCATCTGGTGGCCAGCTTCGCTCACGCGGAGCCGGGTGCGGCGGCCGTCGTTCGGAAGGGGGATGCCGAGGAGCAGCCCGCGCTTGACGAGCAGGGCCAGCATGCGCGCCACCGATGCTTGGTCTTTGAACACCCGCTCGGCAATTTCCTGTTGCGTGAGGTCGTCGTGCTCCAGCACCACTTGCAGCACCAGCCACTGGTCCACGGTGATGTCGAGGCCGGCCCGGTCAATATTAGCCTGGGCCAGCCGCCGGTAGCTCCGGATGGCCTTGTCGAGCGAGTAAAAGAGGATGGAGTTCAGCATCAAGGCAAAGATAAGGTAAGATGTATGATATATCATAGAAATTGCCTTCGCTCGCGGGTGACTCGTTTGTAGGAGAAAAGGGGTGCAATGGCGGATGGAAGAAGTGCGTCATGCCGAGCGCAGCCCAGCATCTCGCTGGTGGTAGCAGTTACTCGAAGCGCGCAAGATGCTGCGCTGCGCTCGGCATGACGTTCTTTATTCTTGGTGAAGGATTGCTACTTACTTCCCGAACTGCCGCAGGTTGTAAGTGAAGCTCAGCAGGAAGTATTGCTGTAGAATGCGGCTGCGCACGTCCTCCACGTAGGTTTCGGTGGTGTTGCGGACCACGCTGCGGTTTTGGTTCAGCAGGTCGTACACTTGCAGCTTTAGCTCGCCTTGCTTGTTGGCGAAAAACTGGCGGGCCAGGCCTACGTTCCAGAGGGCGATGCGCTGGTTGTAGCCGGCGGCGCGGCCGGTGTTGTTGCTATACCAGAGGTCGGAAGTGAGCACGAAGCGGGCGGGCAACTGGTAGTACACGTCGGCCGTGAGGGTCTGAGTGAGGTAGTCGGTGTTCTGGTCGGTGAGGCGCGAGTAGCTGGCGTTCTGGTAGGTTACGTTGGCACTGATGCCGAACTCCAGCGTTTCGTTGAAGGCCGAGTTGGCGCTGGCGCCCTGGCCCAGGCTCCAGGTGCGGCCGGTGTTGGCGAGGCCGTTCACGAAGCTGGGCGACTTCACGAAGCTGGCGTTGGTGGTCAGGTTGAGGTTGATTTTGTGGGTGGCCAGGCGCTGGCCCACCGACAGGAAGCCGTTCAGGCTGTAAAAGCCGTTGGCGTTCACGGGGCGGGTGGTTTGCACGCCGCGGGCGTCGAAGGTGGTGGCCGACACAATGCGGTCATCCACGCGGCTGCCGTTCAGCAAGCCGAACACGCTGCGGTTGGTGGTGGCGTTGAACTGCGAGAACGTGGCTACCAGCGACTGCACGTATTCGGGGCGCAAAGCCGGGTTGCCGGTTTGGATGCTGAGCGGGTTGGAGTTGTCGCGCACGGGCTGCAGCTGCGTGGCGCTGGGCGCGTTCAGGCGGGTGCGGTAGTTGAGGCGCAGCTGGCGGTTGCGGCTGCCCGTGTAGCTGAACAAGGCATTGGGCAGCAGGCTGGTAAAGCGGCGCTGCACGGTGGTGTCGGCCGAGAGGTTGCGCACCGTGAGGTCGGCCTGCTGGCCGTCCAGGCCCACGCCCACGGTGTAGCGCAGGCGGCGCTTTTGCAGCGTGAGGCCCGCCCGGTTCGACTGGTAGAGGCTGGTGAACTCGTTGCTCAGGAAAGGGTTCAACCGGTCGTATTGGCCCGTGGCTTCGTTGAAATCGGTGGTGAAACGGCGGCCGTTGTTGCGCACGTCGTTGAACGTGTAATGTGTTTCGAGCTTGGTGCGCAGCGACAGCGGCTCGACGTAGGACAGCGTCAGCGCGTGGTTGCGCACCGGCGTGAATTGCTCAATGCGCTGGTTGAGCTGCTGCGTGGCCTGCGGCAGGGGCGTGCCCGAGGCGTCGAAAAACGAGGTGGTGCTGCGGTTAAAATCGGCGACGTCATGGTTGCTGAGCGTCGAGTTGAGGTTGGCCGAGAACGTGCGGCCCTGTTTGGCGAAGCGCCGCATGAGCAGGAAGTTGCCGCCGCCGTTAGGGTTGTCGGTGTTGCCGGCGTAGCTGTTGTAGCCCCGGTTGAGCAGGCGGTTGCCCACGCTGGTTTGCTGCTGATTCTGGCGGGCCAGGTCGGTGGTTTGCCACCAAGCGTAGGGCGTCAGGCGCAGCGAAGTAAGGGAATCGAGCACGTAATCGAGCCGCATGTTGAAGCGGTGGCCGGTAGTGGTTGTGCGGTTCAGTAGGCTTTGGTCGGTCACGATGGGCTGGCCGGCCTCGGGGCCGGTGTTGCCGGCCACGTTCTGGCACCGAAGCTGCTGGTCGGTGGTCACGGTGGCGCGGCTGGCCAGGTAGCTGGTGGCCACCTCGGCCTTCTTGCCCCAGGCGTCGCGATAGTTCAGGCCGATGGCGCCCGACTCGGTGATGTTCGTGGGTTGGCTGTTGGCGCCGGGGGCGTTCTGGCGCCCACCTCCGCCGTCCATGCGCAGCACCGCCCCGCCGCTGGGCCCCCCGGCCGGCGGCCCGAAATTAGCCGAAGCCGGGCCGCCGTTGTCCGAAAAGCCTTGCTGGTTGAGGTTGTTGGCTTGGGCCAGGGCCGAAATCTGTCGGCCGTTGTTGAAGCGGTTCAACCCCAGGCGGGCCTGGTAGCGGCCATCGGTGCCCACGCCCACGCCGTTGGTGCCGAAGTAGCCCTTGCGCTTGTCGCGCTTGGTCACCAGGTTGAGGGTGCGCTGGCGGTTGCCGTCGTCGATGCCCGAAAAGGCCGACTGGTCGCTCTGCTGGTCGTACATCTGCACCTTGTCGATGATGTCGGCCGGCAGGTTGCGGGTGGCCATTTTGGGGTCGTCGCCGAAGAAGGGCTTGCCATCCACCAGCACGCGGTTCACGGCCTGGCCCTGGGCGCGGATGCTGCCGTCGCGGTCTACTTCCACGCCTGGCAGCTTTTTTAGCAACGATTCCACGGCCGCGTTGGGCTGGGTTTTGAAGGCTTTGGCGTTGAAGTCCACGGTGTCGCCGTGCAGGGTCACGGGCGCGGCGTTTTGCGTTACTACCACCTCGCCCAGCTTCTGGCTGAGCTGGCCCAGGCGCAGCAGGCCAAGGTTGGGGGCGGAACTGGCGGCCGTCACACTCACGGGCAGCAGCCGGGCGCGGTAGCCCAGCGCCGACACCAGCACCTTGTAATTGCCCACGGCCACGTTTTTAAGAGCAAAACGCCCGTCGCCGTCCGTGATGCCGAAGGTGACGTAGCTCGAATCCTTGGCCAGGGTCAGCGACACGGAGGCTTCGCGCAGGGGCTTGCCGGTGGTCGAATCGGCCAGGGTACCGCGGATGGTGCCCGGGCCCGGTCGGGTAGGGGCCTGCGCCCGGCCGGCCGTAGCCAGGCCGAGCAGCAAACCGAATAGCAGAAAAAGGCGCATGAGAAGGGTAGGGCGAGGGTACTAGTTGCGGTTGATGCGCAGGCCACCCCCCTCCATCATTTTCTGGCGGAAGTCGGCCATGGCTTTTTCGCGGGCGTCTTTCAGCTCCGCGGCCGTCACTTTTTGGGCGGTGGCGCTGGGCTGCACCTCGGCTTCGGGCACCGGCTTCAGGTCCACTTTGGCGGCTCGGAATTGCTCCTGCTCGCTCTCCAGGGCCAGCACCACGCCTTTTTCCGGTGTGAGGTCGCGCACGGGGGAGTAGGTGAAGGGCAAGTCGGTGGTGAACCACACGGTGTAGGTTTCCTTTTTGTAGGGCACGGTGGCCTTGCGGCAGGTGTAGCCGGCTATTTTCTTGGTTTGCGAGGTCACCGTCCAGTTGGCCGGTGCGGGGATAGGGGCCTCGGTGCGGTAGGCCGTGGCGCCGTCGTCCTTCTTCACCGTGAGCACCGTGGTGGTGTTGCGGTTGGCCAGGTCGAGGTATACTGTTTCCTCGATGGGCCGGGCTACGCGGGACACCTGCGGCGCCGAGCCGGGCCCGTCCTCCACGGTGCGCATCACCATGGCACCTCCCTCGCGCTGCTCCTTGGCATAAGGGCCGGCGAAGCTCAACGTCATGCCGAAGCTGCGCGACTCGGGAATGTCGGTCGGAAAATCGGGGCTACCGGGCTTCACGGCCTGGCCGTTGATAATGACCCGCACCTGGCTCATGTCGGTGCGTTGGGTGGCTTCGTAATTGATGCGGCCGCTGGTTTGGGCCAGGGAGGCGCCAGCCGCCAGCAGGCCTAAGGTGCAGGTGAGTACCAGGTTTTTTGCAGCGTTTTTCATGGAGTTAGCGGGGGTGAATTGAACGCTACAAAGCACCGGCATCTTTGTGTAAAGTACTGTTATCCTGTGTTAAATAGTGTTAATGGGGCAGAATGCGCATTCCAGCTGCGTACTTTTGTTTGGCCCAAACCCCACCTCATACTCCTTCTCATGAAACGCCGCATTCGCTCCATTTTCTGGCTCATGGTGGCGTGCATGGTAGGCATCAACGGCTTCCAGGCCTACTGGCTCTACAACACCTACCAGCTCACGGGAAGCCAGTTTGCTCGCACGGCGCGCGAGGCGCTTTCCAGCGTGGTGCAGCGCCACCAGCTCGACCTGGCCCGGCAGTTCGTCGACCGCGGCCGGGGTGCCAAAGACCGCATCATGGTGTTCCAGAGCACCGACGACGACGGGCATCTCAACCGCGTGGTGCTGCAGGGCAAGGGCATCGACTCCGCCATGAGCAAGCGCCGCGATGTGCTGGTGCAGCGTGATGTAAACAAAGCGGCTCCCCTTCGCACCGGGCTCGACGGGGTGAAAGAAGTCCGGGTGTATCGCCTCGACCGGCCGCCCGGCCGGGTAGCGGGCTCCGCCGATACCATGGTGCGCAAGCTTTCCAAGCTGCTCATCAACAACTGGGCCGGCGGCCAGCCCGCCGACCTGCGCCAACTGGCTGCCGACTATCACCGCGAGCTGCGCCTGCGCGGCGCCGACGCGCTGCTGGTGCTTGACACCCTGAGCCTCCCGCTGCGCCAGCCCGGCGCGCGCCCCGCAGCATTCAACAAACTGCCGGAGCGGGCCGGCTACAGCGTGAAAACGCCGCCGGTGTCGCTCAATCCGTTTCGCGAGCTGTACGTCCGGGCCTCGTTTCAGCCGCCTACGTCCTACATCCTGCGGGAAATGGGGGGGCTGTTGGGCGGCTCGGTGCTGCTACTGGCCCTCACCACGGGCTGCTTTTGGCTGATGCTGAGCACCATTCTTAAGCAGAAAAAGCTGTCGGACGTCAAAAACGACTTCATCAACAACATGACGCACGAACTGAAGACGCCGCTGGCCACCGTTTCGGCGGCCGTGGAGGCGCTGCAACACTTCGGCGCGCTGAATGACCCCGCCAAAACCCAGACCTACCTCAGCATCTCGCGCAAAGAGCTGCAGCGTCTCTCCGATTTGGTGGAGAAAGTGCTCAACATTGCCATCGACGAGCGCCAGCAGCTGGAGCTCAGCCCCGAGCCCGTGCAGCCCGCCGAGTTGGTGGCCGAAATCGTGGCCCGCCACCAATTGCAGGCCGCCAAGCCCGTGAAATTCGACGTGCAGGTGGCGCCGGCCGCGGCCGTCAAGTTCGACAAGCTGCACATGGGCAACGTCATCAACAACCTCATCGACAACGCCATTAAGTACTCCAAAGAAGCCGTTACCATCACCATCCGGGGCCGGCAGGAACCCAGCGGCTGGCACCTCACCGTGGCCGACGACGGCCCGGGCATCGAGCTCGGCTACCAGGAAGCCATTTTCGACCGGTTCTTCCGCGTGCCTACCGGCAATCTGCACAACGTCAAAGGGTTCGGCCTGGGCTTGTATTACGTGCGGCAGGTGGTGGAGCGCCACGGCGGCCGCATCGGCGTGCGCAGCGGGCTGGGGCGCGGCAGCGAGTTTGCCCTCTGGATTCCACAAGGTTAGAAAATCAGCTCATGCCCACCGTTCTCCTCATCGAAGACGAGCCCTCGCTCGGCCTCATCGTGAAAGACAGCCTGGAAAGCCGCGGCTTCGCGGTGCAGTTTGCGCCCGATGGCGAGGCCGGCCTGCAGCTGTTTCGGCAGCAGTGCCCCGACATCGTGGTGGCCGACGTGATGATGCCCAAGCTCGACGGGTTTTCGCTGGCCGAGCAAATCCGGCGCGAGAATGCGGCGGTGCCCATTCTCTTTCTCACGGCCCGCTCGCAGCCCGCCGACGTGGTGCGCGGCTTCGAGCTGGGCGGCAACGACTACCTGAAAAAGCCCTTCAGCATGGACGAGCTGATTGTCCGCATCAAAGCCCAGCTGTCGCGCCAGCCCGCCGCAACTCCGGCCCCGGTGGGCCCGCTTGCCATCGGCCGCTACCAGTTCGACCATCCCAAGCAAAAGCTCCGCTTCGGCGCCCAGGAGGAAACCCTCACCAACCGCGAAGCCGAGCTGCTCAAACGGCTGTATGACCAGCGCAACCGGGTATTGGAGCGCAACGCCGTGCTCAAAGAGCTGTGGGGCGACGACTCGTTTTTCAACGGCCGCAGCCTCGACGTGTTCATCACCCGCCTGCGCCGCTGCCTCAAAGACGACCCGCAGGTGCAGATTGTGAACGTGCGCGGCATCGGCTACAAGCTGATTTTGTAGCAGTTCGACAAGCGCAACAGGACGTGCTTTTACGTACGTCCGAGCCCTACCGCGTGAGCCCCGGAAACAGCGCCGAGATGGCCGTGGCCAGGAAATTGACCCCGATGGCCAGCGTGATGAAGCCCATGATGCGCGACATGGCCGCCATGCCGGGCTTGCCCAGCACCCGCGTGAGGCGCAGCGAAAACAACAGGATGACGAACGCGCCCAAGGCCACCAGCACGAAGCCCAGCACGGTCATGGCCTTGTCGACGTAGCTGGGGCGGATGAGGCCGATGCAGATGGCCATGGAACCCGGCCCCGAGAGCATGGGCATGGCCAGCGGCGTGAAGCTGATGTCGTCCTTGTGCTTGCTTTCTTCGAGGGCGTCGGGGCCCACCCGGTCGCGGTTGGCGCCGGGCGTGAGCAGCTCAAACGCCGAGCGCATGAGCAGAATGCCGCCCGCAATGCGCAGGTGCTGGATGTTGATGCCAAAAAAATTGAGGATGTACTGCCCGCCGAAGAACGCCACCGTGAGCACCATCACCATGTAGATGCAGGCCCGCAGCGCCGTGCGCGCCCGCTCCGAGGCGCGGTCGTCGGCGGTGAGGGTGAGGAACACCGGCATGGCCCCGAAAGGATTGACGATGGAAAACAGGGTGGTGAAGGTGGCGAGCAGAATTTCCATAGGGCGCAAAGGTAGTGGCGGGGCCGAACCGGGCGGAAAAGTACTATTTTGCCGGCTCAACGGCGGCCTGCCGCTTTGCGTAGGCCAGTTTACGCTTTTTCGCCTTCCCACCCCATGATTCCTGACTCCTCCCCCGGCGAGCATTCCGCCGGTACTGAAAACGACCGCCCCGTGACCGAAAACCCCATTGTGGGCATCATCATGGGGTCGAAGTCGGACCTGAAAATTATGTCGGCCGCCGCCGATTTATTGCGCCAGTTCAACATTCCGTACGACATCACGCTGGTGTCGCCGCACCGCACGCCGCACCGCATGGTGGAGTACGCCGAAAGCGCCCGCAAGCGCGGTCTGCGCGTGCTCATTTGTGGCGGGGGCGGGGCGGCCCACCTGCCGGGCATGGTGGCGGCCTTCACCACGCTGCCCGTCATCGGGGTGCCCATCAACAGCACGCTGTCCATTCAGGGGCTCGATTCCATTCTGAGCATGATTCAGATGCCGGCCGGCACGCCCGTGGCCACCGTGGGCCTCGACAACGCCGCCAACGCCGCCGTGCTGGCCATCCAGATTCTGGCCCTCAACAACGCCCGCCTGGCCGATGCCCTGGAGAAGTACCGCACTACCCTCAAAGACCGGGTGATGCGCACCATCGAAGAGCTGCGCAAGGGCGGCTTTCAGGACGACCTATAAGCCGCAGGCGCCCCGTGCAGCCCGCACGGGGCGCCTGCTCCGGGCGCGGCCCTTTTCCTGCCCTGTTTCCGTATTCCCACCCCGTTGCCCTTCATGCCCACGTTTGTTTCTGTATTGCTTACTGCCAGCCACTGGGCGGTTTGGCTGATTGGGGGCGCCGCCCTGGTGGCCACGCTGATGCCCCTGCTGCGCCACACCGCCTGGTGGATTCGGGTGTTCGACTTTCCGCGCCTGCAGATTGTGCTGGCCCTGGTGCTGGTGGCGGCGGCCAGCCTGGCCCTGGGCCACGCCGACGCCGGCCGTGGCCACCAGCTGTTTTTGCTGGCGTTGGCGGCGGCCACGGTCTACCAGTTGCTGCGCATTATTCCGTACACGCGGCTGGTGCGCAAAGACGTGGCCGACAGCACCCGCACCCACGACCCCCGCGCCGAGCTCAGCCTTGTGGTGATGAACGTGCTGCAGTACAACCGCGAGGGGGCGCTGGCCCTGGCCACCGTGCGCGCCGCCGACCCCGACGTCATCATGGCCGTCGAAACCGATGCGTGGTGGCACGAGCAGCTGCAGCCGCTCGAAGAAACCCACCCCTACACCTGCCACGAGCCCCTCGACAATACCTACGGCCTGCTGTTCTTCTCGCGCCTGCCCCTGAAGGGCTGTCAGATTAAGTACCTGCTCGACGACGACATTCCCTCGCTGCACACCCACGTGCAGCTGCCCGACAGCCAAACCTGGGTGCGCCTCTACGGCCTGCACCCCAAGCCGCCCGCGCCCCAGGAATCGAAAACCAGCACCAAGCGCGACGCCGAGCTGCTGCTGGTGGGCAAGGAGGTGGACCGCCGCGACGAAGCCACCATCGTGTTCGGCGACATGAACGACGTGGCCTGGTCGCACACTTCCGAGCTGTTTCGGCGCGTATCGGGCCTGCTCGACCCGCGCGTGGGCCGCGGCCTGATGCCCACCTTCCACGCCGATTACCGGCTGCTGCGCTGGCCGCTCGACCACGTGTTTGTGTCGGCGCACTTCCAAGTGGTCGACATGCGCCGCCTGCCCCACGTGGGTTCCGACCACTTTCCCATTTTCGTGCGCCTCAGCTACGAGCCCCAGCACAAAGCCACGCAGGAAGAAAACGCCGAGCAGGCCGACGCCGAAGACCGCGCCGAAGCCGACGAAAAAATAGCCGAGGGCTTCGCCGAAGAGCAGGAAGAAGAAACCGTAGAAACCAGCGCGGCCAACTCGTAGGCCGCCGCATGGGCCACAAAAAAGCCGCCCCGACCGGAGCGGCTTTTTTGTGCCGTAAGAACGGCGGACTATTTCGCCGCGGTTGGCTTTTTCTTGGTCACCAGGTCCACGGTCATGAAGTCGGCCGCGGGTACCTGGCGGCCGGTGGCTCCCACGTACTGCGGGCGAATCTGCACCATGAGGCGCCGGTTGGCGGCCGTGAAATCGGTGAGGCCGGAGGCAAAAGCGGCGGGCGTGCTGCCCGCGAGCTGGGCCGGTTTCACGTTGATGTCGACGGTGATGGGCAGGGTTTCGATGGCGCTGGCTTCGAGCGGCGTGTTGGCGGCGGTCGAGCCCGTCGTCAGCTCTTTGCCGTCGAGCAGCAGCTTGTAGTCGAGCTGCTTGAGCTGCACGCTGGTCGGGCTGGGGTTTTTGGCGTACACGCGCATGGCGAGGTGCAGCGGCAGGTTGCCTTTTTTCAGGGCGGCCTGCAGTTGCTGTTGCTGGGGCGAGGCAATGTCAGCGGCTTGGCGCACAAACAGGATGTCCTGGCCGCCAAGCTTGGCCTCGTCCACGAAGTTGAGGCGGTACTGCATCAGGGTGTAAGCCTCGTTTTCGAGGGCTTCGGCCGAGACGTTTTTGCCGCTGGGCTTGTCTTTCACCTGCTCGCTCACGCTACAGGAGCCGGCGGCAAAGAACAAGGCGCCAAACGCCAGCGCGCGGGCAGGAAATAGGAGGGAAGAAATTTTCATAAGAAAGAATAGGATGCAATACAGAAAGCCGCGCTGAAGCAAACGGCGCCGGCAGCAATGCGCTGCTTACGCGAAAGCGCAAGCAGGGTTAAAGGTAAAACCCCGAGAACGAAAAAGGCCGGAAGCTGCTGCCTCCGGCCTTTTTGCAAGGGCTCGGTGAGTTTTAGTCAACCCACCAAGCCCCGCTGTCTGCGGCCCTTATTTGCCGTCTACTTCTTCGTAGTCCACATCGGTCACGTGGTCGGCGGGCTGGCCCTGGCCGGTGCCGTTCGGGCTCTGGCCGTCGCCGCCGGGGAAGCCACCGGCACCGGGCTGGCCGCCTTCGGCGCCACCGGCGGCATACATTTCCTGCGAGGCAGCCTGCCAAGCGGCGTTGATGGCTTCCATGGCGCTGTCGATGCGGGCGAGGTCTTTGGCTTCGTGGGCCGATTTGAGGTCGGCCAGCGCGCCTTCGATGGCGGTTTTGTTGCCGCCGCTCAGTTTGTCGCCGTACTCTTTCAGCTGCTTCTCGGTCTGGAAAATCATCGAGTCGGCGGCGTTCACCTTGCTGATGCGCTCGGTTTCGGCTTTGTCGGCTTCGGCGTTGGCGGCGGCTTCGTCGCGCATGCGCTTAATGTCGGCTTCGCTCAGGCCCGAGCTGGCTTCGATGCGGATTTTCTGCTCTTTGCCGGTGCCCTTGTCCTTGGCGGTTACGTTCAGGATGCCGTTGGCGTCGATGTCGAAGGTTACCTCAATCTGCGGCACGCCGCGCGGTGCGGGCGGGATGCTGTCGAGGTGGAACTTGCCGATGGTGCGGTTCTGACTGGCCAGCGGACGCTCGCCCTGCAGCACGTGGATTTCCACCGAAGGCTGGTTGTCGGAAGCCGTCGAGAAGGTTTCCGATTTCTTGGTCGGGATGGTCGTGTTCGACTCGATGAGCTTGGTCATCACGCCGCCCATCGTCTCAATGCCGAGCGACAGGGGAGTCACGTCGAGCAGTAGCACGTCCTTCACTTCGCCGGTGAGCACGCCGCCCTGGATGGCAGCACCAATGGCCACCACTTCATCGGGGTTTACGCCTTTGCTAGGCTTCTTGCCGAAGAACTTCTCCACTTCCTCCTGGATGCGGGGAATGCGGGTCGAACCACCCACGAGGATAACCTCGTCGATGTCGGAGGTGCTCAGGCCGGCGTCTTGCAGGGCTTTTTTCACCGGGTCCATCGAGCGGCGCACGAGGTCGTCGGCGAGCTGCTCAAACCTGGCGCGGCTCAGCTTCACCACCAAGTGCTTGGGGCCCGAGGCCGTGGCGGTGATGTAGGGCAGGTTGATTTCGGTTTCGGTCGAGCTGGAAAGCTCCACTTTGGCTTTCTCCGCAGCTTCTTTCAGTCGCTGCAGGGCCATGGGGTCGTTGCGCAGGTCGAGGCCTTCGTTGTCCGACTTGAACTGGTCGGCCAGGAAGTTGATGATAACCTGGTCGAAGTCGTCGCCGCCAAGGTGGGTGTCGCCGTTGGTGCTCAGTACTTCAAACACGCCGTCGCCCAGCTCCAGGATGGAGATGTCGAACGTACCACCGCCGAGGTCATACACGGCGATTTTCTGGTCTTTGTGCTTCTTGTCCAGGCCGTAGGCCAGCGCGGCGGCCGTAGGCTCGTTGATGATGCGCTTCACGTCGAGGCCCGCAATGGCGCCGGCTTCTTTGGTGGCCTGGCGCTGGGCGTCGTTGAAGTAAGCCGGCACCGTGATAACGGCTTCGGTTACGGTCGTGCCGAGGTAGTCCTCAGCGGTTTGCTTCATTTTCTGGAGCACCATGGCCGAGATTTCCTGCGGCGTGTAGTTGCGGTCACCGATTTTCACGGCCACGGTGTTGTTGGGACCAGCCACTACGTCGTAGGCCACGTGCTTCGTCTCGGCGGTCACTTCGTTGAAGTGGCGGCCCATGAAGCGCTTGATGCTGGCGATGGTGTTTTTGGGGTTGGTCACGGCCTGGCGCTTGGCGGGGTCGCCCACCTTGCGCTCGCCCTTGCCCCCGTCGAGAAACGCGACGATGCTGGGGGTGGTGCGGCGGCCTTCGCTGTTGGGAATCACAACGGGTTCGTTGCCTTCCATTACGGCCACGCACGAGTTGGTGGTGCCGAGGTCAATGCCGATTATTTTGCCCATGAGAGGGGTGTGTTGGTTAAGATGGAGAGTGGAATGTGTCAGGTTGGAGCCGCGTTGCCGCTGCTACCCGGGGATTACAAGCAACGTACCAGCGTCGTTTTGGTGACAGATTGTCACCGATTCGGCCCGGCGCGCAAGATTATCCGACGCGGTGGCGGGATTTGTTTCGGCTAGCCAGAATTTTCCTGACAAGGGGGCGGAAACGGCGGTTGCTAAAGATTTAGCAGTAATCCCAGAATCACTTCTTGGCTGGCGCAACTAGGAAGGTGCGGAGCATATTATCGCCAGCTTGGAAGACCGTAGGTTCAACTCTGTCGCCGATAGCGAAATCAACTTTCAATTTTTTTGGAATATTACCTAGTTGATTGACGGCTTCTAACGTTTCGTTGTTGCTCCACAAATAATTGCCAGTTACGTCGTAGTCTTCAATGGCTGTTATTTCCAGCGTTGATTCAGAAACCATTTTGGCTTCCGCATTTAACCAAAGCTGGCCTTCGTAACCAATAACTGGTAGGCCGATTTCAATTGTGCATTCAGTATCCAAATGCGACGGTAGAAATGTGTCGAGGAAATAGGCAAGTATTTCAGATAAGTTCTCAGCTCCTCCATTTCCTTCAAATGCACCATTTTGTACTGAGTAGCCAACCCAATCAGTAGGAGTTCTTTGAATTAAAACATAATCCAAACTTGCATTTTGCAAACAGGTATACTGCAAGTCTATTTTGACTGCCCATCCCGGATTATCAATTGTTGTGATTGAAACTAAGTATTCGTGTTCCCAATCTCCATTGCAGTTGATGGTATACCAGCGCTGAATTCGTTGTAACAAGTCCATGCAACGAATAACGGCGAATCCGGCGAGTCAGCTACTCGGAAACCCCTGTACCTGCTGCTCCTAATCGGCGGGAAGCGCCGCCAGCACGGCTCGTGGCCCGCTGTGGGGAAGCCGTGGCAGGCTTTGGGGCCGCGAAATGCCTACCCAACTGCGGTTAGGCCTGCCGCCGGGGATTTTGCTAGTTTTACAAAGTGGGACCGGGCGGATGCCTGCCAGAAGTTTACCAGTCTTGAAGACGCGTTGAAAACATTGTTGAATACACGGGCCTGGGGGGCGGCTATAACGGTAGTAGCATTGCTGCTAGGTGGTTGCGCGCAGCCGGCCAGGCCGCCACACTACCGCATTGGGTTCGCGCAGTGCAGCTCGAAGGGGCCGTGGCGCCAGGCCATGCAGGCGGGGATGGAGCGCGAGCTGAGCTTCCACCCCGACGTGCAGCTGCGCACGCTGAACTCGCATGACAACAGCGCGCTGCAGAAACAGCAAATTCATGAGCTCATCGAAAGCGGCATCGACCTACTGATTGTGTCGCCCTACGAATCGGCCCCCGTGACGCCGGCCGTGGAGGAGGCCTACCGCCGGGGCATTCCGGTGGTGCTGCTGGACCGGCGCACGGCCTCGCAGGCCTACACCGCCTTCGTGGGGGCCGACAACGTGGAAGTGGGCCAGACGGCCGCCCGCTACGCCGCCCGGCTGCTGCGCGGCCACGGCAAGGTGCTGGAAGTGCTGGGCTCGCCGGGCTCGTCGGCCACCTCGGGCCGGCACGAAGGCTTCAGCAAGGCCCTGCGCGACTACCCGGGGCTGGAAGTTGTGAGCCAGGTAACCGGCAACTGGACCGAAAGCTCGTTGAAGCCGGGCTTGGTGGATGCCCTGAAGGCCCACCCCGAAGTATCGTTGATTTACGCCCACAACGACGGCATGGCCCGCGCGGCCTACCTCATCTGCCAGGAGCTGGAGCGCGCCGACGAGGTGCGCATCATTGGCGTGGATGGGCTGGCCAGCCCGGGGGAGGGGATAGACTTGGTGCAGCGCGGCATGCTGAAGGCCTCGCTCTTGTATTCGCCGGGCGGCGAAGACGCCATCCGGACGGCCCTGAACATCCTCCACAAGCAGCCTTTCAAGCGCGAGAACATTCTGGGCACCATGGTCATCGACTCGACCAACGTGCTGACCATGCGCCAGCAAACCGACAAAATGGTGAGCCAGCAGCAGGACATTGAGCGGCAGCAAGGCCTGATGGAGCACCTCGAAGCGACCTACGCCAGCCAGCAGCACGCGCTGTATGCGGCGCTGCTGTCGTTGCTGGGGGCGCTGGCGCTGGGCGCGTTTGCCTGGCGCTCGGCCCGCAAAAACCGCCTCATCAACCAGCAGCTGGCCCTGCAAAACGCCGAAAACGTCAAGATTAACCACCAACTGAGCGCGCAGAACGAGGAAATCAGCTCGCAGCGCAACCAGCTGGAGGTGATGGCCGAGCGCGCCCGCATCGATACCGAAGCCAAGCTGCGCTTTTTCACCAACTTCTCGCACGAGCTGCGCACACCGCTCACCCTCATCCTGGGGCCGGTGGAGGAGCTGCTGGGCAACAGCGCCGGTTTCAGCAGCACGCAGCGGCACGACCTCGGGCTGGTGCGCCGCAACACCCAGCGCCTGCTGCAGCTGGTGAACCAACTGCTCGACTTCCGCAAGATTGAGGTGGGCAAGATGGCGGTGCACGCCACCGAGGGCAACCTGGTGAGCTTTGTGCGCGAGATTGTGGACGCCTTCGAGAAGCCCGCCCGCCTGCGCGACGTGCGCCTGCGCTTTCTGGCGGCCGAGCCGGTGCTGCTGGCCTGGTTCGATGGGAACATCCTGGACAAGGTGTTTTTTAACCTGCTGTCCAATGCCTTGAAATTCACTCCCGAGCACGGCCAGATTACCATCAGCCTGCAGGCCGCCGACGAGGGCCGGGCCCTGCAGGTGAGCGTGACCGATACCGGCCGCGGCATCAGCGAGCAGGACCGGGCCCACATTTTCGAGTGGTTTTACCAGGGCGACCAGGGCGCGGTGGCCAAAGGCTCGGGCATGGGGCTGGCGCTGGCCCAGGGGCTGGTGCGCCTGCACCAGGGCCGGCTCAGCTTCAGCAGCCAGGCCGGCAGCGGCAGCACGTTCACGGTGCGGCTGCCGCGCGAGCTGCCCGCCAGCCTGCGGGCCGAGGAGCAGGCCCGTCCCGTGGTGCTTTCGCTCGACGAGCCGGAGCCCATCGAAGCCGAACTGACTGACCTGGCGCCCGCGCCGGCCGAGGCCGTGAGCGAAACGCTGGTGTTGGTGATTGAAGACAACGCCGAGGTGAACGACTTCCTGATGCGCAAGCTGGGGGCCAGCCACCGCGTGCAAAGCGCTGCCGACGGCTACACCGGCTTCGCGATGGCCACCGAGCTGATTCCGGACCTGATAGTGTGCGACGTGATGATGCCCGGCCTGGGCGGGCTGGAAGTGGTGGCCCGGCTGCGGGCCGACTGGCGCACCTCGCACATCCCGGTCATATTGCTCACGGCGCGCGGCGCCCCCGAGCAGCAGGTGGAAGGCGTGCAGGCCGGGGCTGACCTCTACCTCACCAAACCATTCAACCCCACCTTTCTGCTGGAAAGCGTGCGCACCCTGCTGGCCAACCGCGCCCGCCAGCGCGAGCACCTGCGCCGCGAGCTGAGCGTGGACGCGGCGGGCCTGACCACCCAGGCCGACCAGAAATTCCTGGCCGACCTGACGGCCGTCGTCGAGGCCGACTTGTCCAAAAGCAACCTCAGCGTGGAAGACGTGGCCCGCAGCCTGGGCGTGTCACGCATGCAACTCTACCGCAAAGTGAAGGCCGTGCTGAACACGGGCGTCACCGATTTCATCCAGGGCGTGCGCCTGACCAAAGCCCGCGAGCTGCTGCTCGACGATGCCCTCACCATCGCCGACATTGCCTACGAGCTGGGCTTCTCGTCGCCGTCGTACTTCACGGCCAGCTTCCGCGCCCGCTACCAGCTCACGCCCTCCAAGTTCAGGGCGCTGCATGCCTCCACAGCCCCCTGAAACAATCCTGATAATCGTGTCGCAAAAGTGACATCTGCTCTGTGGCAGGTGTCACTTTTTTTTATTGTCCACCTGCTGATTTGCAATAGTTTGTGGTAAAAAAATACGGATTGAACAGGGCGTGATACAATTGCGATAGCGCTGGGCAATCGAGGTGGGGAAATTTGTGCAAGTCTTCCGCAATCGGTTGCGGGAGCATAGACTGTTCCGGGTGCATTCGCCCCAATCGTTTGCACCGGAGATTATCACCTTTTCCCACCCATCTCACCACACCATGATAACTCCCTTACCATTCTTAGCGGGGGCTGGTCCCTTTCGGAAGGCGTTGCTTACCTCGGCCCTGGGCGGCACGCTGCTGGCCAGCCTGGGGGCGGCCCCGGCGGTGCACGCGGCCGGCTTTCGGCCGCTGCCCCAGGCCCGCGCCCTGCGCGACATTCCCGTGACGGGCCGCGTGACCAACGCCGCCGGCGAAGGCCTGCCCGGCGTGACGGTGCTCGTGAAGGGCACCACCATTGGCACGGCCACCGACGTGAGCGGCAACTTCTCGCTGAGCGTGCCCGAGGGCAGCACCCTCGTGTTTAGCTCGGTGGGCTTTGTGCGCCAGGAAGTGGCCGTGGGCAGCAACACGACGTTCACCGTTCAGCTTAAAGACGACACCCAGGCGCTGAAAGAGGTGGTGGTGGTGGGCTACGGCACGCAGAGCCGGCAGGAACTCACTACCGCGGTGACTTCGGTGAATGCGGCGGCCATTGCGCGCCAGCCCGTGGCCGGCTTCGACCAGGCTTTGCAAGGCCAGGCCCCCGGCGTGCAGGTAACGGCGCCCTCGGGCGCCCCCGGCGCGGGCATCAACGTGCGGGTTCGGGGCAATGCTTCGCTCAGCTTGAACGGCTCGCCGCTGTACGTGATAGACGGCATTCCGGTGCTGCCGGACTACCAGCAGGAGCTGACCAACAACAGCCAGCGCCTGAACCCGCTCAACACAATTAACCCCAACGACATTGAGAGCATTGACGTGCTGAAAGACGGGGCCGGCGCGGCCATTTACGGGGTGCGGGCGGCCAACGGCGTGGTGGTCATCACCACCAAGAAAGGCAAGGCCGGCCAGGCCCAGGTGGGCCTGAACGTGTACTACGGCCGCCAGTACCTGCGCAAGAAACTAGACGTGCTAAACGCCCGCCAGTTTGCGCAGGAATACAACGAGCTGCTGGCCAACGCGGGCCGGGCGCCCGGTTTTCCCGACCTGAATAACCTGCCGCCCTACGACACCGACTGGCAAGACGCCATTTTCCGGCCCGCCGACATCCAGAACTACCAGCTGAGCGTGAGCGGCGGCACCGACAAGACCCGCTACTACGTGTCGGGGGGCTATTTCAACCAGGCGGGCATCAACATCCAGTCCGGGTTCGACCGCTACAACTTCAAGATTAACCTCGACCAGCGCGTGACCGACCGGTTTCGGCTGGGCACCACGCTCAACCTGAGCCGCAGCCACACCAACGGCACCGTGCGCTCGGAGGCAGCGCTGGGCAACTCGGGCACGGTGCTGGGCGCCCTGACCCAAATTCCGACGGTGCCGGTGCGCAACCCCGACAATACCTACGGCACCAACCCCTTCACGCTGAGCGATAACCCGGTGGGCAACCTGCTCGAAACCAGCAACCAGGCCATTGTGTACCAAGCGCTGGGCAACGTGTACGGGGAGTTCGACATTCTCAAGAGCCTGACGCTGAAAACCTCGTTGGGGCTGGATTTCCGCACGCAGTCGGAAAACACGTTCTACAGCCGCAACTACCCGGGCACGTCGTCGTCGCCGGCCGAAGTGCGCGGCTCGGCCAACACCGCCGCCAACCAGCAGGTCATCTGGCTGCTGGAGAACACGCTTACCTACAACAAAACCTTCAACGACAAGCACAACCTGACGCTGCTCGGGGGGCAGTCGATGCAGGCCTCGGACCGGTTTACGTCGGGGGCCGGCACGCGCGGCTTTTCCTCCAACGCCGTGCCCTACCTCAACGGCGGCTCCACGGCCTCGGGCATCCCGGGCAGCTACGCCGACCAATGGTCGCTGCTGAGCTTCTTCGGCCGCGCCATCTACAACTACGACGAGCGCTACCTGGCCACGGTGAGCTTCCGGGCCGACGCCAGCAGCCGCTTCAGCGGGGCCAACCGCTTCGGCTACTTCCCGGCCGTGTCGTTGGGCTGGCGCGTGTCGCGCGAGAGCTTCTTCCCGCAGGGCGGCGTGGTGTCGGACCTGAAGCTGCGCGGCAGCTACGGGGCCAACGGCAACCAGGAGATTTACACCTACCAGCGCTTTTCGCGCTACGGCGTGGGCAGCAACTACCAGGGCAGCGGCACGTCCATTCTGGGCGGCATCACCCAGACCGACATCGGCAACGACGTGCGCTGGGAAACCACGGCGCAGTACAACGCCGGCATCGACCTGAGCCTGTTCAGCAACCGCCTCACGTTCACGTTTGACGCCTACAACAAGCGCACCACCGACCTGCTGCTGGGCGTGACCCTGCCCCAGAGCACGGGGGCCGGCAACCTGAGCGTGATTCAGAACGTGGGCACCATCCAAAACCGCGGCATCGAGCTGGGCCTGGTGACCAACAACGTGGACGGCCAGAACGGCGCGTTTGGCTGGAGCACGAACTTCAACGTGACGGCCAACCGCAACAAGGTCATCGACCTGGGCAGTGTGCCCAACGACAAGGGCGAGCAAGTACCGCGCACCTTCATCGGAGGCTACAGCATTCAGCAGGTGGGCCAGCCGCTGGGCGTGTTCTACGGCTACCAGGTGCAGGGCATTGTGCAGTCGGATGCCGAGGGGGCCACGCTGCCCAAGCAAAACAGCGTGGCGCCCAAGGCCGGCGACATCCGCTTCGTGGACGTGAACGGGGACAAGGTCATCACCGATGCCGACCGCACGGTCATTGGCAACCCCAACCCGAAATTCTTTGCGGGCGTCACCAACAACTTCACCTTCAAAGGCATCGAGTTGAGCGTGTTCTTCCAGGGCAGCTTCGGCAACGACATCTACAACCAGAACCGCACCATCACGGAAGGCCAGACCACGGCCCTGAACCAGAGCACGGCCGTGCTCAACCACTGGACGCCCACCAACACGAACACCACCGTTCCGCGCCCCGTGTTTGGCGACCCCGCCGGCAACAACCGCGTGTCGACCCGCTTCATTGAGGACGGCTCCTACGTGCGCCTCAAAAACCTGACGCTGGCCTACAACCTGCCCGCCAGCCTGGCCAAATACGCCGCCCTCAAGAACCTGCGCATCTACGGCACGGCCCAAAACCTGGTGACCTGGACCAAATACTCGGGCTACGACCCGGAGGTGAGCGCCGACCCCTTCTCCACCACTGGCTTCGGCCGCGACTTTGGCGTGTACCCGCAAGCGCGCACCTACACGGTGGGCCTGAACGCCACTTTCTAAGTCGACTTTCTGCTAGCATTCCCATGAAAAAGCACTTTATCCTCCCGATTTGCGCCCTGCTGCTGCTGGCCGGCTGCGACTTTCTCCAGAAAGAGCCGCTCACCAGCATCACGCCCAACAACTTCTTTACTTCGGCCGACGACGCCGAATCGAGCCTCACGGCCGTGTACGACGCCCTGCAGGGCACCGGGGGCTACGGCCAGGACCTGTACGTGGCCGGCGAGATGCCCTCCGACAACGTGACCAGCATCAACGGCGACGTGAACGCGGTGCAGAACATTGCCTGGACGCCCAACACCAGCCAGGTCAACAACATTTTCCGGCAGATGTACGTCGGGGTGAACCGCGCCAACATCGTGCTCAAGTACGTGCCCAACGTGCCGATGGACACCACCCGGCGCAGCCAGATTCTGGGCGAAGCCCGCTTCGTCCGGGCGCTGTGCTACTTCAACCTGGTGCGGGCCTACGGCGGCGTGCCGTTGCGCCTGCAGCCCACCGAGAGCAGCCAGCCCACCGAAACCAACCTGCCCCGCGCCTCGGCCGATGACGTGTACAACGCGGTGGTGAGCGACTTGCAGCGCGCCGCCATTCAGATGCCCGCCGCCAACCCCAACCGCGCCGGCCGCAACGCGGCCGGCGCCCTGCTGGCCCGCGTGCAGCTCACGCGCCGCAACTGGGCCGCCGCGCAGGCCGCCGCCCAAACGGTAATTGCCCGCAACGTGCCCCTGAACGCCACCTTCAAGTCGCTGTTTCCGGCCGAGAACAAGGGCGCCGAGTCGCTCTTCGAGATTCAATACGCCGGCACGGCCGATGGGGGCAGCATCCTGCCCGACCTGTTGCTGCCGCTGCCTTTTGCAACGTATTCCTTCTCGAAATTCAGCATTCCCAGCGCCGAGCTGATTGCCTTTGCCGATACCGTGAACGACCGCCGCTGGGCCTACAACGGCAACATCAACAGCAACGGCACCTTCGTGGGCCGCGACCACGTGAGCTACCTCGACGCCACCAAAAACCGGGCTTCGGGCGCCAACGCCAACGACCGGGGTCCGTTCGTGTTCAAGTGGACCAGCATCGGCGGCAACTTCAACTCGGCCGACAACAGCTACGTGCTGCGCATGGCCGAAGTATTCCTGGCCTACGCCGAAGCTTCGAACGAACTCAACGGCCCCACCCAGGACGCCCTGGACAAGCTGAACCGCGTGCGCACCCGCGCCGGCCTCACGGCCCTCACCACGGCCTCGCCCCAGGCGGCCAGCAAGCAGGCCCTGCGCAACGAAATTGACCGCCAGCGCCGCCTCGAGTTGGCCTTTGAGGGCGAACGGTGGTGGGACTTGGTGCGCTACGCCCGCCACACGCTGGCCGATGGCTCGGCCTCGCACACCGTCACGGCCCTCGACATCATCTCGCGCCGCCGCGCCGGCGGGGCCCGCGACGCCAACTTCCTGCTGTTTCCCATTCCGCAGGCCGAAATCAACACCAACCCCCAGATTCAGCAGAACCCGGGGTACTAGCCATAGCTGTCGCTCGCGGGGCAGGGGCGGGTGATGGTGGGAACAGTTTTCTGCTTCCTGCCCCGGAGCGACATGCTATCCGTTGTTGGGTTGTCCGTTGGGGGCGCCGCGTTTCGGCGCGGGCCGCCAACGGACAACGAACGACTTAAACAAGACCATAACCGTCGACTATCGTACCAGTAACCCATGACATCGCACTACTTATCGCGCTGGGGCGCCACGGCCTTGCTGTCGCTGGCGCTGGTGCCCGGCCACGGCCAGGCCCGCAAAGCGGCGGCGAAACCCGGCCCCGCGACCAGCGTGGCCTGCTGGCTGAGCACCGCCGACCAGAAGCAGCTCCTGCAGCGCCAGCCGGGCCCGTTGGCCTTTGGCACTGCTGCCGCCGCCGGCCCGGTGATTGAAGTGGACGACCGCCAGCGCTTCCAGACCATGGATGGCTTCGGCTACTGCCTCACCGGGGGCAGCGCCGAACTGCTGCGGGCCATGAGCCCGGCCAAGCGCACGGCGCTGCTGCGCGAGCTGTTCGGCACCGCCGACAACGGCATTGGCGTGAGCTACTTACGCCTGAGCATCGGAGCTTCCGACCTCGATGCCCAGGTTTTCAGCTACGACGACCTGCCCGCCGGCCAAACCGACCCCACGCTGGCCAAATTCAGCCTCGCTCCCGATGAGAGGCACCTCATTCCGGTGCTAAAGGAAATTCTGGCCATTAACCCCCGCATCAAGCTCATGGGTTCGCCCTGGAGCCCGCCCACCTGGATGAAAACCAACGGCGAGAGCAAAGGCGGTAGCCTCAAGCCCGAGTTTTATCCCGCCTACGCGCGGTATTTCGTGAAATACCTGCAGGGCATGCAGGCCCAGGGCATTCGCCTCGACGCCATCACGGTGCAGAACGAGCCGCTGCACCCCGGCAACAACCCCAGCCTGCTGATGCTGGCCGAGCAGCAGGCCGAGTTCATCGGCCAGCACCTGGGCCCGGCCCTGAAAGCGGCCAAACTCGACACCAAAATCATTTGCTACGACCACAACGCCGACAAGCCGGAGTACCCGCTTACGGTGCTGGGCAATGCCACCGCCAACCCCTACGTCGACGGTTCGGCCTTCCACCTCTACGCCGGGCCCATTGAGGCCCTGAGCAAGGTGCACGACGCCTACCCGACCAAGAACCTCTACTTCACCGAGCAGTGGGTGGGCTCGAAAACGGCCTTTGCCGGCAACCTGGGCTGGCATGTGAAGCAGCTCGAAATCGGCGCGCCCCGCAACTGGGCCCGCACCGTGCTGGAGTGGAACCTGGCCGCCGACCCGCAGCAGAACCCCCACACGCCCGGCGGCTGCACCGAGTGCCTGGGCGCCCTCACGCTGGCCGGCGATGCCGTGACGCGCAACGTAGCCTACTACACGGTGGCCCACAGCAGCAAGTTTGTGCCGGCCGGCTCGGTGCGCGTGGGCTCGACGAGCGCGGGCGTGCTGCCCAACGTGGCCTACCGCACGCCCACCGGCGGCCACGTGCTGCTGGTGCAAAACGACCAGGCCACGCCCCAAACGTTCAGCCTGCGCTACCAGGGCCACACCGTGCCGGCCACGCTGCCGGCCGGCGCCGTGGCCACCTACGTGTGGTGAGGCTTCCCGCCCGCTGTTTCAAGCCATTCATTCTGCCTTTCCCCATGAATTTCCTTTCCCGCTTCACCTACCTGGCTGCTGTGGCAATGCCGCTGCTGCTGGGCGCCTGCAAGAAAGAGGCGGAGCCCGCCGGGCCCACCACGCCGCCCACGGGCCCGGCGACGCCCACGGGCCCGTCGCAGGTGGCCGTGTGGCTGACGGCGCCCGACAAAACCGCCCTGCTCTACCGCCAGAAGGTGAGCTTGGTGTTCGGGGCCAACACCAACAACGACCCCACCATTGTGGTGGACACCACCCAAACCTACCAGACCATGGACGGCTTTGGCTACACCCTGACCGGGGGCAGCGCCTACGTGCTGAGCCAGATGGGGGCCAGCAACCGGGCCTCGCTCATCCGGGAGTTGTTTGCCACCGACAGCAGCAGCATTGGGGTGAGCTACCTGCGCATCAGCATCGGGGCTTCGGACCTGAGCAGCAGCGTATACACCTACGACGACTCCGGCACGCCCGACCCCGCGCTGGCCAATTTTAGCTTAGCGCCTGAGCAGGCCTATTTCATCCCGGTGCTGAAGGAGATTCTGGCCGTGAACCCCGGCATCAAAATCCTGGGCTCGCCCTGGACGGCGCCCTCCTGGATGAAGAGCAACAACAGCCCCATCGGCGGCAGCCTGCTGCCGCAGTACTACGACGCCTACGCCCGCTACTTTGTGAAATACGTGCAGGGCATGCAGGCCGCCGGCATTCCCATCGACGCCGTGACGCTGCAAAACGAGCCCCTGTACGGCGGCAACAACCCCAGCATGCTGATGACGGGCAGCGAGCAAGCCACCTTCATCAAGAACAACGTGGGGCCGGCGTTCCGGGCCGCGGGCCTGAGCACCAAGATTATTGCCTACGACCACAACCCCGACCAGGCCGGCCTCAGCTTCGTGAGCACCGTGCTGAGCGACGCCGCCGCCAGTCCCTTCGTCGACGGCTCGGCGTTTCACCTCTACGGCGGCTCCATCAGCGCGCTGGGGGGCGTGCACGACCAGTTTCCGGGCAAGAACATCTACTTCACCGAGCAGTGGACGCAGGCGCCGGGCACGGCCTCGTTTGGCGGCGACTTGAGCTACCACGTGGCCAACCTCGAAATCGGCGCCCCGCGCAACTGGAGCCGCAACGTGCTGGAATGGAACCTGGCCAGCGACCAGAACTACGGCCCCCACACGCCCGGCGGCTGCACCCAGTGCCTGGGTGCCCTCACCATCAACGGCAACAGCGTGACGCGCAACGTGGCCTACTACACGGTGGCCCACAGCAGCAAGTTTGTGCGCCCCGGCTCGGTGCGCGTGGCCACCAACGTGCCCACCAACCTGCCCAACGTGGCCTACAAAACCCCCGCCGGCAAGCGCGTGCTGGTGGTGCTGAACTCGGGCAGCTCGCTCCAGAATTTCAATATCCAGTACAAAGGCAAGCTGGTGAGCACCTCGCTCTACGGGGGCTCGGTAGCGACGTACGTATGGTAGGCCGGGCTATTTTGGTGGGGAATACGACCTGCCTGCGGGGGCTGCTGGCCGCTGCGTGGGTGAGTGTGGCCTCCGCCGGAGTAGCCCGGGTGCCTGCGCCCGCCCCGGCGCCCGTGGTGCAGACGCGGGCGGGCCAGCTGCAGGGCACCCGCGACAGCACCGGGCTGCTGCTGTTTCGGGGCGTGGCCTACGCCGCGCCGCCGGTGGGCGAGGGGCGGTTTCGGCCGGCCCGGCCGGTGCAGCCCTGGGTGGGCGTGCGGCCCGCCACGGCTTTCGGGCCCCGGGCGCCGCAGGGCGGCAGCGCCGGCCCGCAGGGCGACGAAAACTGCCTCACCCTGAACGTGTGGACGCCGTCGCTGCGGGCCGCCCAGCCCAAAGCTGTGGTGGTGTGGGTGCACGGCGGCGCCTTCACCGGCGGCTCGGGCGACGACTTCCCGGGGCAAAATTTTGCCCGGCAAGACAGCTTGGTGGCCGTGAGCATCAACTACCGGTTGGGCAGCTTCGGTTTTCTGCAGCTCGGCAGCTTGCTGGGCCCGGCCTACCGGCCGGCCGGCAATGCGGGCGTGCTCGACGTGGTGGCGGCCCTGCGCTGGGTGCACGAG
The DNA here is from genome assembly GCF_016427455.1 of Hymenobacter miniatus. Taxonomy (NCBI): domain Bacteria; kingdom Pseudomonadati; phylum Bacteroidota; class Cytophagia; order Cytophagales; family Hymenobacteraceae; genus Hymenobacter; species Hymenobacter miniatus. The sequence continues at coordinate 283,674 of NZ_JAELXR010000006.1, read as the reverse complement.
AACATTGCGGCCTTCGGCGGCGACCCCGCCCGCGTGACGGTAATGGGCGAGTCGGCTGGGGCCAAGCTGGTGAGCGCCGTGCTGGCTACGCCCGCCGCCGACGGCCTTTTTCAGCAGGTGATTCTGGAAAGCGGCGGCACCCAGGCGGTGCGCGACACGGCCACGGCCGCCGCAGTGGCCACCCGCCTGCTGGCCGCACTGGGCCTGCGCCCCGACCAAGCCGCCCAGCTCCTGACGCTGCCCACGGCCACCATCATCAGGGCGCAGCAGCAGCTCACCGAGGGGGCTAACGGTTTGCAGCTGTTCGGCCCCGTGCGCGACGGCCGCACCATCCCCGACGAGCCGCTGGCGCATCTGGCCCGCCGGCCCCGCCTGCGCGGGGCGCTGGTGGGCACCAACCGCGACGAAGCCGGCCTGTTCATCGGCCTCTGGCCCAGCCTGAAGCAGCCAAACGCCGAAGTCCTGACGGCCCTGTTCGGAACCAACGGCGCGGCCGTGTGGCGCGCCTACGAGCAAGCCCGCCGCCGCCAGCCCACCGACCAGGCCTGGCTGCAAACCACCACCGACTACCTCTACCGCCTGGCCTCGTACCGGCTGGCCGGCACCCTGGCCGCGGCCGGCCAGCCCGTGTGGCTCTACCGCTTCGACTACCGCCCGCCGGGCGGCGGGGGGCCCGTGCACGCCCAGGAGCTGGCCTACGCCTGGAACTCACTCGGCTCCAAGGCGGCACAAGCCGGCTCCAGCCGGACGCTGGCGGCCGACATGCACCGGCGCTGGGTCAGCTTCATCAAGACGGGCACGCCGGGCGCGGACTGGCCCGCCTATGCGCCCCGGCGGCCGCAAGCCATGCTGTTCGACTCGGTGAGCCGGCCCCGGCCGCTCCCTCCGCCTTACGAAGACAAGCTTTTCCCCAACCAGGCCTTCCGGCTGTAATCTAGCGGCCAGCCAGTTCGCCGGCGGCCCACTTTATCTGTATGCTAAAAACCGTCCTTCCCGTGCTGGCTCTATCCGCCCTTGGGCTGGGTAGCGCTGCCCCGCAAACCCCACCCAAGCCGCCCACCGCTTATTCGGCCGCCGGCCGCAAGGCGCAGGTGTTCACCACCGCCCAGGGCACCAGCCAGCGCCTGGCCGCCGGCCCGGCCCTGGCGTTTGCGCCGGCCGGGCAACCGCTCGAAACCGAAGTTTGCGTGTTCGTCGACCCTGGCCACTCGTTCCAGACCATGCTTGGCATTGGCGGGGCCATGACCGACGCCTCGGCCGAAACCTACGCCCGCCTGCCCAAGGCCGTGCAGCAGGAGTTTATGCGGGCCTACTACAGCCCCACGGCCGGCATTGGCTACACGCTGGGGCGCACCAGCATTCACAGTACCGACTTTTCGAGCGGCAGCTACACCTACGTGGCCGACAAGGACGAGGCGCTGAAATCCTTCAGCGTGCAGCACGACCAGCAGTACCGCATTCCGTTCATCAAGCAGGCCACGGCGGCGGCGGGCGGCAAGCTCACCATGTTTGTGAGCCCCTGGAGCCCGCCCGGCTGGATGAAATCCAACGGCGAGATGCTGCACGGCGGCAAGCTGCTGCCCCAGTACCGCCAGGCCTGGGCCGACTACTACGTGAAGTTCATCAAGGCCTACGAGCAGCAGGGCATCCCCATCTGGGGCCTGAGTGTGCAGAACGAAGCCATGGCCAACCAAAAGTGGGAGTCGTGCCTGTACACGGCCGAGGAGGAGCGGGACTTCATCAAAGGCTACCTCGGGCCCACGCTGGCCAAGGGCGGGCTGGGCGGCCGCAAGCTCATTGCCTGGGACCACAACCGCGACCAGCTTTACCAGCGCGCCAGCACCATTCTCGACGACCCCGAGGCCGCCAAGTACGTGTGGGGCATCGGCTACCACTGGTACGAAACCTGGACCACCAGCGCCATGCTCTTCGACAACGAGCGCCGCGTGCACGAGTCCTTCCCCAACACCAACCTGATTTTCACGGAGGGCTGCAAGGAGAAGTTCGACTTCGCCAAAATCGACGACTGGGGCTTGGGCGAGAAGTACGGCCACTCGATGATTAACGACTTCAACGCCGGCACCGTGGGCTGGACCGATTGGAACGTGCTGCTCGACGAAACCGGCGGCCCCAACCACGTGGGCAACTTCTGCTTCGCGCCCATCATCGGCGACACCAAGGCCGGTAAGCTGCTCTACACCAGCGCCTATTACTACATTGGCCACTTCTCGAAGTTCATCCGCCCCGGCGCCAAGCGCATTGTGAGCAGCTCGAACCGCGACTGGCTGCAAACCACCGCCTTCCGCAACCCCGACGGCAAAGTGGCCGTGGTGGTGATGAACAGCGGCGACAAGCCCCAGGAATTCCAGCTCTGGATAAAAGGGCAGGGGGCCAGCACCACCAGCCCCGCCCACTCCATCGCGACGTATGTGATTGACTAAACACAAGCCACTGTATACCTAACCAGCACGTCATGCTTCGGCTGCGCGGAGCATGACGTGCTGGTTATTAGGTTCTTTCATTGCATGAAACCCCTTCTGCTTTTCTTTCTCACCATCCTCGCGGGCCAGGCCCAAACGCCCTTGCTCCGCGCCGACGGGCCGAAAATTGTGGATGCCCAGCAGCACGAAGTGCTGCTGCGCGGCATGAACCTCGGCGGCTGGCTGTTGCAGGAAGGCTACATGATGAAGCCCGGCTACGGCGGCACCCAGGGCTCGGTAAAAAAGGTGCTCTACCAGGCCGGCCTGAGCGACGCGGCCGTGGAGAAATTCTACCGGCAGTACCGCGACAACTTCATTACCAAAGCCGATATTGATTTCATCGCGCAGCAGGGCTTCAACTGCATTCGCCTGCCGCTGCACTACGACCTGTTCCTGACCGAGGCGCAGCGGGCGGTGCGCAACGGCGTCATCCGCGGCACGGTGCCGTATGCCGGCTACGTGGCCCGGCTGAAGGAATGGCAGCAAAAAGGCGAGCTGTTCCGCGAGCCCCAAAAGCTGGCGGCCATCCGCATCATCGATAAGACGCTGGCCTGGTGCGCCGCCAACAAGCTGTACGTGGTGCTTGACCTGCACGCCGCCCCCGGCGCCCAGGGCACCGATGCCAACATCTCGGATGCGTTGCAGACCAACGACTTCTGGCAGGAACCCGTGTATCAGGATATCACTAACGGGCTGTGGGCTACCCTGGCCCGGCGCTACAAAAACGACGGCCGCATTGCCATGTACGACCTCGTGAACGAGCCCAACCACGTGCCCGGCGGCAACCCGGCCATTCAGAAGATGTTCGAGCGGCTCATCAACACGGTGCGCGCCGAGGGCGACCAGCACCTCCTGCTACTCGAAGGCAACGGCTTCGGCAACAACTACAACGACATCGAGCCCAAGGCCTTCGGCCACCCCGAAAACCTGGTGTATAACGCCCACCGCTACGACCTCAAAAAATACCCGCTCAGCAACGCGCCCGACGCCACCAACCCCGACGCCAACCAGCTCGGCACCATCGGCAACCTGCTGGCCTTCCGCCAGGCCCAGAACGTGCCCGTGTGGGTGGGCGAAACCGGCGAAAACTCGCCCGCGTGGATGGGCGAAGCCGCCCGCAACCTCAACGCCGCCGGCATCGGCTGGTGCCAGTGGACCTACAAGCGCTTCAACGACAAGCCCATTGCCGCCCTGCTGCGCATCAAGCCGCCCTATATCGTCGACGTGAAATCCGCCGCCGAGCTGCCGCCGATTCTGGAAAACATCAAGCTCAAAAACTGCCTGCCGAATCCGGACGTCATCGCCGCGCTAAGGGCGGAGCTGAAAAAGTAAATCGAACTAGAAGAAGAGCAAAAGGAACGGTCATGCTGAGCGCAGCCGAAGCATCTCTACCGCAGTGGTAACTCATTTGCTGCAACGGATGATACCACAAGTATTCGCCGCCCGGTTTGGTGAGGACCGAGCAACGAAGCGGGAGAGATGCTCCGACTACACTTAGCATGACGTTCTTTAATCGTGCTCGCAACCCGCGCATGAAAAACCTGCTGTTCTTTTTGCTGCTGACGCTGCTCGGCAGCACCCGCCTCGCGGCCCAGGCCAGCCCGCCGCCGGTCGGCCGCGTCGTCGTCACCTACCTCGACTCGAAGCTGCTGCGCGGCAACCCCGGCGGCGAAAACCCGCGCCGCCGCGTGAGCGTGTACCTGCCCGCCGGCTACGACGCCGCATCTAGCCAGCGCTACCCGGTGCTCTACTACCTGCACGGCTTCACCTGGAACGACAGCCTGATTTTCAATAAGGACGGCATGAAAACCCTGCTCGACCAGGCCATTGCCGAAAAGCAGATTCGCCCGCTCATCGTGGTGGTGCCCAACGAGCAAACCCGCTTCGGCGGCAGCTGGTACGCCAACTCGGCCACCAACGGCCCCTGGGCCGATTTCACCGCCCGCGAGCTGGTGGCCTTCGTCGACGGGCAGTTTCGAACCTTGGCCCGGCCCGGCAGCCGGGGCCTGGCGGGCCACTCTATGGGCGGCGGCGGCACCCTGCGGCTGGCCCTGCAATACCCCGGCACCTGGGCCGCCGCCTACGCGCTAAGCCCCGCGCTGGTGGGGCCGCACCCCAGCTACCTGCCCGGCCCGGGCCTGCCCCAGGCACTGCGGGCCACCGGCCCGGCGGGCCTGCAGGGCAACCACGCGGCCTTCTCGACAGTGGCCGTGTCGCGGGCCTTCTCGCCCAGCCCCAAAGCCGCGCCCTTTGGGGCCAACCTGCCCGGCTCGCTGGGGGCCGACAGCCTGCGCCGGCGCGATGCCTCGCTGGCGCAGTGGGTGGCGGCCACGCCCACCTACCAGCTGCCCACCCACACGGCAGCCCTGCGCCAGCTGCGTGCCCTGGCCTTCGATTGGGGCGCGCAGGACGAGGTGCGCCACATTCCGCCCACCTGCCGCACGTTTAGTCAGTGGCTCAGCGCCTTCGGCATTCGCCACGCAGCCGAGGAGTACGAGGGCACCCACGGCAGCCGCATCATGGGCCACGATGGGCGGATGTTTCAGCACGTGCTGCCGTTTTTTAATAAGCACTTAGATTTTAACTAACTCCGGTGCGGCGGCCTGCCCGATAGTGGGCCGCCAACTGGTTTTGCTCCGAATTTCGCCGCCGCCGCATGCGTTTGCTCGCCTTCCTGCTTCCGTTCCTGAGCTTCACCGCGCCCATTGCCCCGGCCGCCCGGCCGCCCAGAAAGCCCGTTGTCATTTTGTTCGTCGGCAACAGCTACTTCCATGGCGCCAAGCCGCCCATGCTCAACTACAACGCGGCGGCCATTACCGACGAGAACTTCACGCCCGACCGCCGCGGCCAGCGCCAGCGCATGTACGTGAACGAGCCTGGCCCCTGGGGCGGGGTGCCCGGCATCTTCAAAAAGCTCACCGACGAAGCGGGCCTCAATTACGAAGTGCACATCGAAGCCATCAGCGGGCAAACGCTAAAGTTTCACTACGACAGCGCCTTGGCCATCATTCAGCAGCCGCGCTGGGACCGTGTCATCATGCACGACCTCAGCACCGGGCCGCTGCCCACGCGCCGCGGCGGCCAGCCCGAACGGTTCCGGGAATACGCCACCAAGCTGGAGCAGGCCATCCACGCCGCCAACCCCGCCGCCCGCGTCTACCTCTACCAGACATGGGCCGGCGCGGCCCTCAACTACCCGCCCAACTCGCCCTACGCCGGCCTGCCCCTCGACTCGATGACCGCCGACCTGCACGCCGCCTACTACGGCCTGGCCCGGCGCAACGGCCGCATTGCGGGCGTGGCCCCAGCCGGCGACGCCTGGCTGCGCGCCATTCGCGAAGGCGTGGCCATGCCCAACCCCTACACCCCGGACCCCGCCAAGATGGAGCTCTGGGAAGCCGACCACCGCCACCCCAGCCGCTGGGGCGCCTACCTCAGCGCCTGCGTGGTATTTGGCGAAATCACGGGCCGCGACCCGCGCCAGTTCGGCTCCACCGAAGAAGCGGCCGCCGCCTTGGGCATTAGCCCCGCGCAGGCCGTGGCCCTGCAGCGCGTCGCCGCCGAGCAGCTGAAAGCGGCCCGCAAGAACAAGGGACACTGAACAGGAATGGGTCCGGGAGATGTGCTTCGCTAGCGCCCCGGTTCCGCCAGAAATGCCCGCGTCAGCTGTTCCCAGTCCGCCGAATAGCGCTTCCAGTACGGCTCGTGGCCCACACCGGGGAAGTCATGCCGGGCTTTGGGGCCGGCCAGGTGGGCGAAGATGGCATCGGTTTCGGGGCGGGTTACGCGCGGGTCGGCGGTGCCCCAGAGCAGGAGAGTGGGCGTGTGGATTTGGCTGGCGTAGTGCTCAGCGTTGAGGCCATAGGCCCAGAACCCATTCTGCACCCCGCCCCAGAGTACCAGCAAATCGGCCATCGGGAAGCCGGGCACGTGCATGGATTCGAAGCGGTTGTAGGCCGTTTGGCGCATGTTGCCGTAGGGGCACTCCAGAATATTGGCGGTGGGGCGGACACGTAAATCGGCTTCGGCGCGCATGATAGCCACGGCGCCCATGCTCACGCCGTAGAGTATGAGTGCGTGGTGTTTAGTTGTTGTTGCGCTATCGTTGTCATACAACCATACCACTGAAGCCGCCACGTCATCGGCCTCGCGGTAGCCCACGGTGGTGCGAAAACCGGCCGAGTTGCCGTTGCCGGCTTGGTCCACCAGCAGCACGTTGTAGCCCAGGCGGCGGAAGTGGCCGGCCTCGTGGATGAGGTGCGACTTGCTGCTGGTATAGCCGTGAAACAGCGCGACAGTGCCGCGCACCTGGCCGGTATCGGGCCGAGAGTACCAGGCTTCGAGGGGGCCGTTGGGACTGGCGATGGTCACGGTTTCGACCGGGAAATCGGGTTTTGCCCCGATGCGCGGCTTGGGGTTGCGGATGCCGGTGAGCAGCACCCACAGCTTCCGGCCGGGGCTGAGCTGCTCGGGGTTGGGCGAGTGCACGCCGGGCTCGTTGCTGAAATGCGTGAAGCGCCAGGCATGGAAGAAGGCCACGGCGTTCAGCGCGGCGAAGCCTGCTAGCGAGAGCAGCAGAAGCGGGCGAAGGCGGGCACTTTTTCTCAATGTCGACTGGCGCTGGCTTAGGATTTCAGCGGACGGCGTGGCGTTGGTTGGGGCGCGTTCTCACCTCTTGCCGCCACCTTGCGGTTGGCTGGGTTTTTGGTGGCGGAAAATTTAGCTTTCAGCTTGCGCGATTCTTCGGGCGTCAGTTCGCGCCATTGGCCGGGGGCCAGCTCGCCTAGTTCCAGCTCGTCGATGCGGGCCCGGATGAGGCGCAGGCAGGGCAGGCCCACGGCCGCGCACATTTTGCGTACCTGCCGGTTCATGCCCTGCGAGATGGTGATGGCCAGCCAACTGGTCGGGATGCTGGCCCGGAAGCGAATGGGAGTGCTGCGCTCCCAAAGTTCGGCTGGCTGCGGCATGGAGCGGGCCTGGGCGGGGGCAGTGAGGCCTTCTTTGATTCGCACTCCGCGGCGCAGCTTTTCCAGTGCTTCTTCCGACACGGTGCCTTCTACCTGCGCCCAATACGTTTTCGGAACCTTGAATTTGGGGTCGCTCAAGCGGTGCTGCAGGGCCTTGTCGTCGGTGAGCAGGAGCAGGCCCTCGCTGTCGAAGTCGAGCCGGCCCACGGGGTACACGCCGGGCACGGGCACGATGTCCTTAAGCGTGGCTCGGCCGTGCTCATCCGTGAACTGGGTGAGGACTTCATAAGGCTTGTTGACGAGAATATACCGCATGGCTAGATGTAGCGTGGACGCTGCGAGTCCGCGCGTTAATTCTATTGCCACCACCGCTGCTGTGGCAGCGCAGCGCCCAAAGTTACGGGTTCGCCCAGGTGCGGCGTGGTGATGACCTGGCCCAGGCGGGCGGCCTCGGCGGTAGCGCGGGTCACGGGCTCGTTCCAGGCGTGGAGGCTCTCGGTGAAAGCGCCCCAGTGCACGGGCAGCATCACGGCGGCGCGCACGTCGCGGGCGGCCTGCACGCTCTGCTCGGGCTTCATGTGGATTTCAGCCCAGCTCTCGTTGTATTGCCCGCACTCCACCACGGCCAAATCGAAGGGCCCGAACTGCCGGCCGATGGCCGCAAAGTGCGGCCCATAGCCCCCGTCGCCGGTGTAAAACACGCGCTTGGTGGGCGCCTGCACCACCCAGGAGCACCACATGGTGGAGTTGCGGTTGGTGAGGCCGCGGCCCGAAAAGTGGCGGCTGGGCGTGCAGTGCAGCAGCAGCCCGGGCAGGGTGGCCTGGTCGCCCCAGTTCATTTCGGTGATGCGCTCGCGGGGCACGCCCCAGGCCCGCAGGTGCACCCCAATGCCCAGCGGCACGTAAAACTGCCCCACCTTGTCCTTGATTTTCTCGATGGTCCGGAAGTCGAGGTGGTCGTAGTGGTCGTGCGAAATGAGCACGGCGGCGATATAGGGCAGCTTTTCGGGGGTGATGACCAGCTCGCGGTTGTAGCGGTTGGGCGTGGCCCAACTCACGGGGCCCATTTCCACGCTCAGCATGGGGTCGAGCAGGATGTTCTGGCCCGCGATTTCGAGCAGGCTGGCCGAGTGGCCAAACCAGGTGATGCGCACCACGTCGGGCGTTTTGCGCACGATGGCCAGCGAATCGAGGGGCCGCATCGGCAGCGGGCCGGGCGGCGCGGCCTGGGGCGACTTATGAAACAGGAACTTCCACAGCACCGAAGGCATGCTGCCGCCGGTCATTTCCCGCGTCGGAATCAGGTTCACAAACTCGCCTTTCTTCTCGTCGTAGTGGCCCGATTTCGCAAACGCTTGCTTTTCCAGCCGCGTGGGCGTGCCGCCCAGCTGGGGGCTGAAGTTGGTGAAGGCTACCACGCCAATGAGCAGGGTGCCGAGAATGCCGCCGGTCGTCACAAGAAATTTCTTTACAGATTCACGCATAAGGGTTTATCAGGGACGCGGGGCGGCTTTGCCGTGGGCCAGGGCCACAATGTCGCGCACTTCGAGCACGGGTTTGGTGTAGCCATAGTCGGCTGCGTTTATCATGGCGCGGCCCACTTCCTGCATGGTGCTCACAAACTTGGGGGCCAGCCGCCGGGCCACGGGGTAGAGCCAGGCAATGGCGGGGTACCATTTCAGCAGGTTGCGCTGGCCTTCGGTGGTCTTCATGAAGCCGGGCCGAAACATGTAGGCCGCGCCGAAAGGCATGGCCAGCAACTCGTTTTCGGTGCGGCCCTTCACGCGGGCCCAGTGCTGGCGGCTTTGCTCGCTGCTGTCGGTGCCCACCCCCGACACGTAAATGAACGTCAGGTCGGGGTTGAGGCGGGCCAGGGTGGCACCCACGCGCAGTGTCAGGTCGTGGGTGATGCGCTCGTATTCCTCCTTGGAAACGCCAACCGAGGAAATGCCCGCGCAGAAAAAACAGGCGTTGTAGCCCGTCAGCTGGCTTTCCACGGCGCTCAGGTTTTGCAAGTCGGGCACCACTAGCTCGCTCATTTTGGGGTGGCTGCGGCCGGTGGGCTTGCGCGTGAGCACCAGCACGTGCTCCACGGTGGGGTTTGAAAGGCATTCGAGGAGGACGCCCTCGCCCACCATGCCGGTGGCGCCGGTTAGGATGGCTCGTATTTTCATAGTGGTTCGATGAAGTAGAAGGGAGGACGCAGCGGGAGCAGTTCTACTTTACGCGAACAATAGATGATGGATTTAACGACGATAGGTGGTGGATTAAGTAGAAGGGAATTGCTGCCAAAAAAACGAGAAGTAAAAACGCCAAAATACTTCCCAAGAGCCGTTTCCCGGGCGAGTATCCGGCAAACTCAGTACGGTACAAATGCCAGCGACTAGATTTTAAAAGGGCATAATGAAACCAATAAGTCAACGCCCATTCCACGCCTATGATGCCTAAAAACCATAGCTGGTGGTGGCTGTCGTTGGTCTGCATTCCTACTCTGGGTAGCAAGGCCCCAATGGCAACAAACCCGAATACTGACCAACCCAAATAAGGAATAAGCATCAGTCCAGCCGTGTCAGTTGCCCTATAAGTTACTTGGGCTCCCCAGGACTTTATTTCCGTGGCCATGCGAAAACGAAAGACCTTGTACAAGAGATAGTAATAAAGTTTCATGCTGCGCCGCCTACACGCTGCCCGAGTATTTCCGCAGGGCCCACTCCACCGTCAGAAAAGCCAGCAGCACGAAGAAAATCCACTTCAGATTTATCAAATCCTTGAGGTCTTCCTCGGCCGTAATCACGGGCTTGTAGTTAGCCTTCTGGATGTCCTGCGCCAGCTGGTCGAGCTGCGCCGGGTAATAAAGCCGCGAGCCGCTGCGGCGCGAAAGCTGCGCCAGCAGGTTGTGGTCGGCCTTCGATTCCAGCGCTTCCAGGGGCTGGGCCTGTACCAGGAGCTCACCGGCGTCCTGCTGGAGCTGGCCGCCGAGCGTGGCCCGCGCCTGGTAGCGGTAGAGACCCTCGGGCAAAGGGCCCAGGTGCAGGGGCGACCCGTCCTCGGCGTTGGAGAACGAGAAGCGGCGGGTTTGCTGCTTGGCGTCGGTCAGCACAAGGTCAACTTTCTGGTTGTAGAGCCGCTCAAACACGGCGTTGTAGGTTTCGGCGCCCAGCGTCACGTCGTCTTGCGTGCCGAAGGCGTCCTGCGTGGGGTACACGTCGAGGCGCTTCTTGTTAGCGTTCTGGGTAAGTAGTTGGAGCGTGCGGATGATGAGGCGGTCGTAAGCTTCGGGGCGGTCGTCGTGCTCCACGGCCTCGCTCAGGCGCCATTGCCAGCTGCCGTCGGTGAGCAGAGTGGCCTGGCGGCGCTCCTGCGGGCCCCCAAATACCAGCAGCGGCTTTTGGGTGGCCACGCGGCCTACCTGCTGCCACAGGGCTGCTTCGGCGCCGGCCCCCAGGCGGTAGTCGCCAAACGGTACCGGGGCAGGCGGGTACTGCGCAAAGCGTCGGGCCGATTCTTCGTCGGTGGCGAAGCGGGCAAAGCCGGGGTTGGGCAGCGGCGTCACCTCGTCCGTTTGCGCCCCCCGGGCCTGAATGGTGAGGCCGGCGCCCTGCTGGTTGTAGCTGCCCAGGTCCGACTGCGCGCCGATAACGTAGAGCGCGGGCGTGCGCCGGGCCTTCACCTGGGCCACAATCTCGTTGCCCAGCCCGCCCTGGGCCGGCAGCTGGTGCAAAATGGCCACGTCGAAATCGGCATCGGCCTTGAGCGGGGCCACGCCGGGCAGGGCCAGCGTCAGGTCGAAGTTGTCGTTGGCCAGAATGGCGGCGCGCAGCGCCTTCAGGTCGGGGTGGGGGGCGGCGCCGGCCAGCAGCACGCGCAGCTTGCCCTTCACAATCTCGATGAAAGCCGTGCGCTGGTTGTTCAGCTCCGTAAACTCGCCCGGTTGGGGCACCACGCGCACCTCGTAGCGGCGCTTGCCCGGCGCGGGCGCCGTGAGCTGGAACGCCACGCGGGCCCGGTGCCGCCCAGCCGGCAGCGCCACGCGGCGGGAATCCAGCACGCGGCGGCCCTCGCGCAGCTCCACGGTGGCCGTGCCGCCGGCGTAGCCCTCAAAGCCCAGCTCGGCTTCGATGGGAAATTTGTTGCCACTAAAAGCCACCCGGTTGTAGGTGAGGCCGGTGAGGAGCAGGTCTTTTTTGGGCACGGTGTCGCCCAGGGCCACGCTGTATATCGGGAAGCTAAACTCCGAATAGGCCGGGCTGCGGCCCTGGTTGGCCAGGCCGTCGGACACCAGCACCACGCCGGCCAGGTTGCGGCCGTCGTAGGCGTCGCGGGTGCCGGCCAGCAGCTGGTCGAGGTCGGTGGTGGCGGCCGAAAAGCGCAGCGAGTCAAGGCGGGCCGGGCGGGCCGCCGTGGAAGTAAGCGAGCGGGTTTCGACGCTAAAACCGCGGCCGCGCAACGTTTCGGCCAGCCGGGCCAGGCCAGCGGTGGCCTGGTTTAGCACCGGCTTGGGCGTAAACAGCTCGACGGACTGCGAATTGTCGACGGCCAGCACCACGGTGGGCTGCTCGGTGCGCGTGGTGGTGGTTTTGATGAACGGCGCCAGCAGCAGGTAGCACAAGAAGCTCACCACCGCGAAGCGCAGGGCGGCCAGCGCGAAGTTGAGCTGCTTGCTCCAGGGCGCTTTGGCCGAGTATTGAAGGCCCGCGTAGCCGGCCCCCACGAGCAGGCACAGCGGAATAAACCAGGCAGAATATTGAGTGGTCAGCAAACGAAAGTCGGATTGAATCAGCGCTAAAGGTCGGCACCAGTCGGCAAGGTTGCAGCCGCCCGCTGCTTCAACGGCTGAGCACCGTAACCAGTTCGGGGCTGCGGAAGATGCTGACCGGCGAAATTACGGTTTCCTGCAGCGGCAGCCGCTTGCCGTAGCGCTCCAGCAGCTTGGCCCGCACGGCCGGATGGCTCAGGTCGAAATCCCGCAGCTGCTGCAGCTGCCCCAGCCGGCGACCCAACCCGCGCTCGTACACTTTCCAGATGAGTTCGGAGCAATAAATCCGGTCATCAGACCAGCCGAAATACAGGTCGTAGCTATGGCCCAGCATGGGCTGGCCGGCCGCTTTCAGGCGGGCCAGCGCGGCGGGTGTGAGCACGGCTTTGGCATTGCGCAGCCGCTTGGTCACGAAGTGGCCGCCCTGGCCCCGTGCCATCCAATCGGCCAGCGGCGTCAGCTTCACGGGCTGCACGGCTTCAAATACCTGCCACTGGCCGTTTTGCTGGTAAAGAATGCCGCAGTGGCTGTAGGGCGAGTGCGTGGCGAGTTGAATGGCCCGGCTCTGGGCCGAGAGCGAGGTGTGGAAAATCAGGTCGCCATCGCGGAGTTGATGGCCGAATGAATTTGGCTTTGCGGCTTCATGTTTGAACTGCGCAATGCGCTGCTCTATTGTTTTACGCTTTGCGTACCGGCCATACAAACGCCAAGAAGATGATAGGGCAAATGGAGCGAGGAGTAATGCAAAGAGCAGAAACCAGTTTCTCATTATTCAGTTCCTTCCGCGTCTTCAGTACCGTCCTCTTCTACTTCGTGCTCTTCCTTACGCCATTTATCCCCCACAGCATCCCTGAATGCTTGCCAGCCACAATTCAGTTGGAACAACTCATTAACCGTTCGGTCGCGCTTGACAATAGATTCCAGCGCAACAACTTTTAAGTCAGCTAATTCATAGCTTGTGTCACAGAGAAATTGCCAGTCGCCCTCTGTGTCGTGAATGACGCGCAGAATGGGCATGCCTTCTAGTACTTGCTTTGTGGTGAATACCGCTACATTTCGTTCCTCCCGAAACTTAAAGTCGCTGTCACGGTCAAGCAAAGTCTGGCCCGATTTCCAATCGGGGTTGAAGTCTTCGTCCCAAGGGAAGTTTGCCTGTTTGTCTGGCCACACAATTTGCAGAACAGGAAATTCCCAACTTTGGTAAAACCAATGACCATAACCGAGATAGTCGGCGTAGCGTGCCTTGTCCACTTGCAGAAACCGCACATCGAAATCACCGATGAAATCGGGATAACCCACGGAAAGGTCCGGATTGGGCTGCTGGTCAAATAGCTCTTTGGCCGTCCAAAACATGGAATGCATCAAATCGTGGCTAAGCCCAAAGCAAATAAGCTCCGGGTAGCCATACGACTTGAAAAGCCCAATGGTGTAAGCGAATGTAGGAGAGTAGCCATCGCCTGGAACGATGGCTACGTGAAATCCATACTGCGCTACGTCGTTGACAATTTGCTGCTCCGCTTCCGCATTGTGTTCTGCGTGTTCTTCCGGCGTGGTCATCCGCTTCCTACGTCAGCATGCCGCCATCCACCTGCAGCACCTGGCCGGTGATATAAGCCGAGTCATCCGACGCCAGAAACGCCGTGGCCTTGGCCACGTCCTCGGGCCGGCCGCCGCGCTTAAGCGGAATGGCTTTGCGCCATTCGTCCACCTGCTTAGGGTCCAGCGCGTCGGTCATTTCGGTTTCGATGAAGCCGGGCGCGATGGCGTTGCAGCGGATGTTGCGCGAGCCCAGTTCCAAGGCTACCGATTTGGTGAAACCGATGATGCCGGCCTTGCTGGCGGCGTAGTTGGCCTGCCCGGCGTTGCCCTTGATGCCCACCACGCTGGTCATGTTGATGATGGAGCCGGCCTTGGCGCGCATCATGGGCTTGGTGGCGGCTTTGGTGAGGTTGAACACCGACTTGAGGTTGACGGTGAGCACCTGGTCCCACTGCTGCTCGCTCATGCGCATGAGCAGGCCGTCTTGGGTGATGCCGGCGTTGTTGACGAGGATGTCGAGCTTGCCGAAATCGGCCACTACGTCTTCAATCAGTTTTTCGGCCTGGGCGTAGTCGGAGGCGTCGGAGCGGTAGCCTTTTACCTTGGTGCCGGCGGTGGAAAGCTCGCTTTCGAGGGCCTGGCCCTTCTCGACGGACGACAAATACGTGAAGGCGACATCGGCGCCGAGCTGGGCAAAATGCGCCGCGATGGCGCGGCCAATTCCTTTGGAAGCGCCCGTGATGAGGGCCACTTTTCCGGTGAGTGTGTTGGTCATGGGGCGAAGGTAAGTAGCGCGGACTTTCGGCCCGCAAGGGCATGGTTTCACTGCACGGACTAAAAGTCCGCGCCGCGGCGGGCTAACTTCGCCGCAGATTATGCCCCACCACGACATCTGCATACTGGGCGCGGGCCCCGGCGGGGCCACCGCCGCCCTGCACCTCGCCAATGCCGGCCACACCTGCCTGCTGCTCGACCGCGCCGCCTTCCCGCGCGACAAAATTTGCGGCGACGCCCTCAGCGGCAAGGTCATCAACGAGTTGAAACGCATCGAGCCCGGCCTGCACGCCAAGCTGGCTGCCTCGCCCATGCAGATTCCCAGCTGGGGCATCGACTTCATTGCCCCGAATGGCCGCAAGCTCAGCATTCCTTTCAAGCCGAACTTCAACAAGGCCGCCGACGCCACCGCCGGCCACGTAGCCAAGCGCCTCGACTTCGATAATTTCCTGGTGGAAGAAGTGCGGCAGCGGCCCGAAATCGACTTCCGCGAAAACGTGGACGTGGCCCGCACCGAGCGCACCCCCGCCGGCTGGCAGCTCTTCGACAAAGCCGGCCAGGAAATCGCCACCTGCCGCCTGCTGCTGGTGGCCAACGGCGCGCAGTCGGAGTTTGCCCGCAAAGTGGCCGGCCACGCCCTCGAGCCCGACCACCACTGTGCCGGCCTGCGCACCTACTACGACGGCGTGAGCGGCCTTAGCCCCGATAATTTCATCGAGCTGCACTTCATCAAAGACTTCCTGCCCGGCTACCTGTGGGTGTTCCCCTTGCCCAACGGCCAGGCCAACGTGGGCGTGGGCATGCTCTCCAAAACGGTGGCCACCAAAAAAATCAACCTGCGCCAGCGCCTCGACGAGATTCTGGCCACGCACCCCACGCTGGCGCCGCGCTTTGCCGGGGCCACCCGGCTGGGGCCGGTGCGCGGCTTCGGCCTGCCGCTGGGCTCGAAGCGGCGGGCGCTGTCGGGGCCGGGCTACTTCCTGCTCGGCGACGCCGGCTCCCTCATCGACCCGTTTTCGGGCGAGGGCATCTCGCACGCCATGGTGAGCGGGCGCCACGCCGCCACATGGGCCGCCGAGGCGGTGAAAAAAGACGATTTCAGCGCCGAGTTTGGCAAACACTACGACAAAGCCGTCTACAACCGCCTGGGCCAGGAATTGCGCCTGAGCCGCGTGATGCAGCGCCTGCTCAACTTCCCCAGCCTGTTCAACATCGTGGCCAACCGCGCCGTGAGCAACCCCACGCTGGCCGCCACCCTCTCCATGATGTTCATGGACCTGGACCTGCGCGAGCAGCTGCGCAAGCCCAGCTTCTACTTCAAGCTATTTTTCGGCGGGAAGTAGGGCGGAGGCGAACAAAAAAGAATGCCAAGCCGGGCTGCATTCAGGCTGACAGCCGAATCAAACAAAACAGGCGCGAAATCGGAGTTTCGCGCCTGTTTAATTATTGCGCTGGCGTTGACGTGGCCGGCGGGGTGGCCGGCTTCTTATACCCGGGGCGGGGGTGGTAGCCGGTGCCCGGCTTGGCCACCGGCGCGGGCTTGATGGGCTCGTGGCCGTCGTTGCCCACGTAGCGCTTCAGGCTCTTGGCGGCATCGGGGTTGAGCTTGGCGGCGCGCTCCAGGTCGCGGCGGGCTTCGGAAAGCTTGTCGAACGACGAGTAGCTGATGCCGCGGTATTCCCACGCGTCGGCGTAGGCCGAATCGAGTTGAATGGCCTTCGTGAAGTCGACCACGGCGGGCTTGTACTGGTACATCTGCATCTTGGCCACGCCGCGGCCGAAGAAGGATTCCTTGTCGTCGGGCCGGTACTTCAGGGCCCCCGAGAAATCGGTGGCGGCCGCTTTGTACTGCTTCATCATCAGGCGGTTCACGCCGCGATTGTAGTAGGCGTCGGGGTTGTTGCGCTGGTACTTGATGGCCGCCGTGTAATCGGGAATGGCCTCCTTGTACTGCTTGAGGTAGCTTTTGGCCTTGGCGCGCTGCAGCAGGGCGGCGGGGTCTTTGGGGCTGGTTTTGAGGCGCGAGTCGGCCGACTCCAGCATGGCGCGGTAGTCGGCGGCGGTCATTTTTTTCTCTTTGGCCCGTTCGGCCGAGGCGGCGGTGGCGCTGGGCGTGTTGGGAGCGGCGGTTTCGGGGGCGCCCACGGTTTCGGCGGGAAGGCCGTTGGCAGTGGCGGCGGGTTCGGCCGTGGCAATGGGCACGGGCGTGGCCACGCGAGCGTCGGTGGCCGTGGCGGCGGCCCCGGTCGAATCGGGCCGGGTGGCGCCCGTGGCCACGGGCGCTGCCATGGGCTGGCTGTTCACGGTGGGTTTTTCCTTTTCCGTGACGGTGGTTGCGCAGTTGGTGAGGAAGGCCAGCAGCCCCAAGGCTGCCAGCGGCGTGCGAAGAAGTGATTTCATGGAGTACGGAACGTGTAAGGCGCGCTTTCCGGGCGCAGCCGGGGGCTTATACGGAGACGGAACAAGATTGGCTGCTAGCACGCTTCGAGCCAAAAGCTAATGGGCAAGCTAAGCAGTAGCCGCCGAATTGCGGCGCGGTGCACAGGGGCGGCTATCTTTGCTGCCCTAATTGGGTGGGTCCCCCAGCCGGGCCCGATGTACTTTTTTCTTTCGCAGAATTCTATGGCATTGCAATTTGATTTGGTCGTGGTCGGCAGCGGCCCCGGTGGGTACGTGGCCGCCATTCGGGCGTCGCAGTTGGGGTTGAAAGTGGGCGTCATCGAGCGCGAGTCGCTGGGCGGCATCTGCCTGAACTGGGGCTGCATTCCCACCAAAGCCCTGCTCAAGTCGGCGCAGGTGTTTGAATACCTCAACCACGCCGCCGACTACGGCCTCAAAGCCGACGGCGTGGGCTACGATTTCGGGGCCGTCATCGCGCGCAGCCGCGGCGTGGCCGACGGCATGAGCAAAGGCATCAACTTCTTGTTCAAGAAGAACAAGATTGAAACCATCATGGGCACCGGCAAGCTGCTGGCCCCCGGCAAAGTGGAAGTAACCAAGGCCGACGGCAGCAAGGAAACCGTCGAAGCCAAATCCATCATCCTGGCCACCGGCGCCCGCGCCCGCGAACTGCCGGCCCTGCCCATCGACAACCAGAAAATCATCGGCTACCGCAAGGCCATGGCCATGGAGCAGCTGCCCAAGCGCCTCGTGGTGGTGGGCTCGGGCGCCATTGGCGTCGAGTTTGCCTACTTCTACCGCACCATGGGTTCGGAGGTGACGGTGGTGGAATACCTGCCCCGCATCGTGCCGGTGGAAGACGAAGAGGTATCGCGCCAGATGGAGAAGTCGTTCCGCAAAATCGGCGTGAACGTGCTCACCAGCGCCGAAGTGACCAAGGTGGACACCGCCGGTGCCGGCTGCAAAGTGACCATCAAAACCGCCAAGGGCGAGCAGGTGATTGAGTGCGACGTGGTGCTGAGCGCCGCCGGCGTGGTCACCAACCTCGAAAACATCGGTATTGAGGAACTGGGCATCAAGGTGGAGCGCGGCCGCGTGATTGTGGACGACTACTACCAGACCAACGTGCCCGGCATCTACGCCATCGGCGACATCGTGCCCGGGCCCGCGCTGGCCCACGTGGCCTCGGCCGAAGGCATCATCTGCGTGGAGAAAATCGCCGGCCACCACCCGGAGCCCCTCAACTACCAGAACATCCCCGGCTGCACCTACGCCTCGCCCGAAATCGCCAGCGTGGGCTACACCGAAGCCGAAGCCAAGGAAAAAGGCTACGACGTGCTGGTGGGCAAGTTCCCCTTCTCGGCCTCGGGCAAAGCCAGCGCCGCCGGCGTAAAAGACGGCTTCGTGAAAGTCATCTTCGACAAGAAGTACGGCGAGTGGCTCGGCGCCCACATGATTGGCTCGAACGTGACCGAGATGATTGCCGAGGTCGTGGTAGCCCGCAAGCTCGAAACCACCGGCCACGAAATCATCAAGGCCGTGCACCCGCACCCCACCATGTCGGAAGCCATCATGGAGGCGGCTGCCGCCGCGTACGGCGAGGTGATTCACCTGTAGAAATTAGCTGTAAAGCAGTAAAAAGGCCCGGCTGAATCAGCTGGGCCTTTTTCGTTTTAGCAGAAGTCGTTTCATTACATTGCCGCCATGAATTCTATCGATAATATTTTGTTCTATCAAGCCCCTGATGGGCAGACGCAACTAGAGGTGCGGCTTGACTATGAAACTGTGTGGCTGACGCAGGCGCAGATGGTTGAGCTATTTAATACCACCAAGCAGAACGTGAGCTTGCACGTTCGGAATCTGTTTCGCGAAGGTGAGCTGAGCGAAGATTCAGTTGTCAAGGATTCCTTGACAACTGCCGCCGATGGGAAGAACTACCACGTCAAACATTACAATCTCGACGTCATTATCTCGCTCGGTTACCGGGTGAAGTCGTTGCGTGGCACCCATTTCCGGCAGTGGGCCACTAACATTCTGCGTCAATACCTCGTGCAAGGCTACGCGCTGAATGAGAAGCGCCTGCGCGAGAGTACCCGGCAATTGGCCGACCTCAAGCGGCTGGTGCAACTGCAGGGCGAAGTGGCCGCGAATCAGGAACTGACCTCCGACCAATCGGATGCGCTGCTGCGGGTGCTGGGTGACTACGCCCGCGCCCTAGACGTGCTCGACCAGTACGACCACCAGCGCCTGCGGGTGCGCGGCACGGCCACGGAGGAGGCCTTTGAATTGACGTATGAGGCCGGGCTGGATGCCGTGGAGAGCCTGCGCACACAATTTGGCGGCAGTACCTTATTTGGGAGGGAAAAAGATGCTTCGTTCCAAAGCTCGGTACGGTCAATCTACCAGAGTTTTGGGGGCGAGGATTTGTATCCGAGTGTGGAAGAAAAAGCGGCCAACCTGCTGTACTTCGTGGTGAAAAACCACTCGTTCTCGGATGGCAACAAACGCATTGCGGCATTCTTGTTCGTGTGGTTTCTGGACCGGAACAAGTGCCTGTACCACCCGGACGGCTCGCGTCGGCTGGCCGATAATGCCCTGGTTGCTCTCACGTTGCTGATTGCTGAAAGCAAACCGGAAGACAAAGCCACGATGGTGACACTTGTAGTTAATTTGATTAATCAGGACAACTAATCTTGCACTGCTTCCACCGCCGCAGCCGGCTCCTTCACCGCCTTGGGTTTCTGGCTCACCAGCCACACGCCCAGGAAAATAAGCGCAGCCTGCCCGGCCTTGCCCCAGGTGAGGTGGTCTTTGCCGAGGCTCACGGCGATGAGCACGGCCAGCACCGGCTGCAGGTAGATGTACACGCCCAACAGGGCGGGGGAGGCGTACTTCAGGGCCCAGTTATTCAGCAGGTAGGCGAAGATGGTGAGGAAGAAAATCATGAACCCGACCTCGGCCCAGATGTAGAGCGGGAAGCGGGCGTAGTCGGCGTGCACGGCCTCGCGCCAGCCGAAGGGAATGGCGATGCAGCCGCCCACCAGAAACACCCGGCTCAGCACCGTGAACGGGTGGTACTTGCGCATGAGCGGCGTGACGATGACCAGGTAAATGCCAAATACTGTGGCGTTGAGCAGAATGAAAATGTTGCCCAACGTGCCCTGCGGGTACACGGCCGCCGTTTGGGCGTTGCGGCCCAGAATGAGCGAGGCCGCGCCCACGGCGCCCACCCCGATGCCCAGCGCCCGGGGCAGCGTGATGCGCTCGCTCAGCAGCACGGCCGAGGCGATGACCACCACAATGGGCGCCACCGTTTGCAGCAGCGAGGCGCTGATGGGGGCCGTCAGGTTCAGGCCCGAAAAAAACAGGAGCTGGTTGAGGCCGATGCCCAGCACGCCGCAGGCAAGAGAGCGAAGGTTGTCGGCCCGGCCGATGATTTTGTCGTGGCGGGCCACCAAAAACTTGATGCCGGCGAAGAAAATGATGGCCCCCAGGATGCGCAGCGTGACAATGCCAAACGGGTGAAGGTAGTGCGGCATCACGTCCTTCGACAGGCTATAATTGGCCGCGTAGATGATGGTGACGACGAGAAGGGCCGCGTGCACGCGGAGTTGGTTGCGCATAGGAAAAGAGCAAAGCGCGCCGTGACGCGGGCCACAAAGGTCGCGCTGCGACGCCCGAATGCCTTGCCGGGCCGGGGCGTTTTATTCTCGGCTGCCCAGAATTTTTAGCAGCGTGCCCCCGGCCACGGTGGGTTCGGACTGCGCCCGGTACTGGTGAAGCACATAGCGCCGGGTCGAATCGGCGCCAACCAGCAGCCGCTGCCCCGGGCGCAGGTGCTGCAAGTGGGCCGGGGCAGGCCCCACCACCGCCAGGTCCATGCCCACTTCGCGCAGCGCGGCCTTGTAAAACAGCAGCACTGCCTGGTTGCGTTCGGCTTCCACAAGGGTGACGGCTCGCGGAAGAGGCAGGTGCAATAGCGGCGGCAATAGGTAGCCGTAGTGCAGCATGGGGTCGGTTTTTTCAACTTCCCAGCGCCCATGCTCGTGGTAGAGCAGCAGTCCCGCCGGCACCGCCGCGGCCACGGCGAGGATGTCGGCCACCACCGGCCGGAGCCAGCGCCAGCGCGCCCGTACCAGCTGCCCGAGGTGCTCCAGGCCCAGCGCGCAGAGCCGGGCGGCCATGGGGTAGACCGGGGCACTGTACCACCCTAGCCTAGTGCGGGCGGCCGAAATAATGACCAGAAAAAGGTTAGCCCCGGCAAGCCGGCGAACCGGGCAAAATGCCGCTTGGGCAGCGCCGCTGCGGCGCCTGCGCTGGCCAGCCAGCCGCCCACGGGCAGCAGCACCGCGGCCGCCGACTAGGTGAGCAGCGCCAGCCCCAACCACGCGGCGCCCCGCCACAGTTGCTTCGTTTGCCGGTCGTGCGCGTACCGGTACCACTGCAGGGCCGTTGCCGTGAGCGCCAGGGTGAGCACCGCGTCATAATCGCCAAACCGGGCCACGTGGGTGCCGTTGAAGCCGGCCTGTAGCCAGATGAACAGCGGCGGCTTGGTGTTCCACAGGTCGGGCTGCCCGTCGTAGCGCGTGATGAGCCAATCGCCGCTCTGCAGGATTTCAGTCGCGTTCACGGCCAGGCGGGCTTCGTCCCACACGTGCAGGACCGGCGTTCCCGCCTTCTAGCCAAACAGCACCGCCACTGCCCCCAGCAGCGCCAGTATTAGCCAGTCGATGCGGGAAGCTGCCCCAAAACGCTGCCAGAAAGAAACCATGGCCAAAGGCAACCGCCTGCTGCTGCCGCTGGCCAGGTCCGAAGCAGCTGCCCCGAGGAAGGCGTTTCAGGCCCCGGGCACGTATGGAACCCGCAGTGGCAACCGGCCACTTTTCTGGCCGTTGAAACCTGCCCTTGCCCGACCTTTGCCCAAAACCCTGCCATGGCCTCCCTCTTTCCCGACGACGAACCCACCGCCTTCACCCCGCCGCCCGCGCCCGGGCCCGACGCGCCCCTGGCCGAGCGCCAGCGCCCGCGCCGCCTGGCCGACTACGCCGGCCAGCAGCACCTGGTGGGCGAAACCGGGGTGCTGCGCCGCTATTTGAATTCCGGCCGGCTGCCCAGCCTCATCCTGTGGGGACCACCCGGGGTGGGCAAAACCACCCTGGCCCACTTGCTGGCGAGCGAGCTGAAGCAACCTTTTTCGGCCCTGAGCGCCATCAATGCGGGCGTGAAAGACGTGCGCGACGTCATCGAGAAAGCCAAGCGGCAGCGGGGCACGGTGTTGTTTATCGACGAAATTCACCGCTTCAGCAAAGCCCAGCAGGATGCCTTGCTGGGTGCCGTGGAGCACGGCACGGTCACGCTCATTGGCGCCACCACCGAGAATCCGTCGTTTGAAGTCATTCCGGCCTTGCTCTCGCGCTGCCAGGTGTACGTGCTGGAGCCGCTGAGCGCGGAAACCCTGCGCGACCTGGTGAAGAAGGCCCTGACCGAAGACACGGCCCTGCAGCAAAAAAAGGTAAAGCTGGCCGAAGACCACGCCCTGCTGGCCCTGAGCGGCGGCGACGCCCGCAAGCTGCTCAACCTGCTCGAAATTGTGGTGCAGAGCACGCCGCCCGACAAAAAGGGCGTCGTGCAGGTGACCGATGCCGTGGTGCAGCAGGTGGCCCAGCGCCCGCTGGCGCGTTACGACAAGGGCGGCGAAATGCACTACGACGTCATTTCGGCCTTCATCAAAAGCATGCGCGGCTCCGACCCCAACGCCGCGCTCTACTACCTGGCCGTGATGCTGGAAGGCGGCGAAGACGTGAAGTTCATTGCCCGGCGCATGGTCATTCTGGCTTCCGAGGACATCGGCAACGCCAACCCCAACGCCCTGATGCTGGCCACGAGCTGCTTCCAGGCCTGCACCGTCATCGGCCTGCCCGAGTCCGACCTCATTCTGGCCCAAACGGTGGTGTACCTGGCCACCTCGCCCAAGAGCAACGCCTCGTACCTGGCCATCAGGGCGGCGCAGGCCGAGGTGAAGGCCCACGGCGTGTACCCCGTGCCGGTGCCGCTGCGCAACGCCCCCACGCGCCTGATGAAACAGCTCGGCTACGGCAAGGAGTACGCCTACTCGCACAACGGCGAAGGCAATTTCGAGGAGCAGGAGTTTCTGCCCGACGCCCTCAGCGGCACCCGGTTCTACGAGCCCGGCCACAACGCCAGCGAGCAGAAAATTCAGGAGCGCCTGCGCGGCTGGTGGGGCGAGAAGTACGGCTATTAGGCAGCGAAATGGGCTGGTTTTGACGGGTGGCGAAGGCCTCGCTGCCGTTCGGCGAAGATTTAGCTTTTCTGTAATGCCCGGCAAAGTCAAACGATACAACGGCTTGTAACTTGCCAGCTCATTGGGAAGCGCAGGAGTGGCCAACGGCTTACGCCTGCCGCTCAGGCATTCAGTTCATTCCGTCACCATCCGTTAAATCTGCGGTCTCATGCGTCAGTTTTTTAAATACGTGCTGGCCACCCTCGTCGGGCTGGTCGCATTCAGTTTCATTGGGTTTTTGGTGCTAGCGGGCATCATCGGAGCGGCGGCCAGCGCCGGCGAGCACAAAAAGGTGGCCGCCAACTCGGTGCTGGAGCTCAAGTTGAACGAGCCCCTCGCCGAACGCGGGCGCGACAGCAAGTTCAATTTTGGCGGCAACAACTCGGCCACGGGCCTCGTGAACCTGAAAGAAGCCATTCGCCGCGCCAAAACCGACGGCGACATCAAGGGCATTCTGCTCAACCTGGGCATTGTGCAGGGCGGCATGGCGTCGTTGGAGGAAGTGCGCGACGCCTTGATTGACTTCAAGAAGAGCGGCAAATTCGTGGTGGCTTACCACGAAATCGCCTCCGAAAAGAGCTTCTACCTGTCGTCGGTGGCCAACGAAATTTACCTCAACCCCCAGGGCACGCTCGAATTCAATGGCCTGAGCTCGGAGGTGATGTTCTACAAGCGGCTCTTCGACAAGGCCGGCATTCAGCCCTACATCTTCCGGGTGGGCTCGTTCAAAAGCGCCGTGGAGCCCTTTTTTCGCGAGAGCTTCTCCGATTCGGCCCGCTACCAGACCGTGTCGTTCCTGAATTCCATCAACGGCTACATGGTGGGCCAGGTGGCCAAGGCCCGCGGCATCGACCCCGCCCGCCTCAAAGTCATCTCCGACTCGATGCTGGTGCACAACGCCCCCGACGCCCTGCGCCTGAAGCTGGTGAGCAAGCTCGGCTACTTCGATGAGGTGCAGGACTACATGCGCGGCAAGCTCGACCTGGCCAAAGACAAGAAACCCAACCTGGTGACCTTGAGCGAGTACACCAAAAACGACGAAGCCGACGAAAACGAGGGCAAAACCAGCGGCAACCGCATTGCCGTGATTTATGCCGAGGGCGACATCGTGACCGGCAAGGGTTCCGACGACAACATCGGCAGCACCAAGTTTGCCGAGGCCATCCGCAAGGCCCGCCTCGACGACAAGGTGAAGGCCGTGGTGTTGCGCATCAATTCGCCCGGCGGCTCGTCGCTGGCGTCCGACATCATCTACCGCGAGGTGGTGCTCACCAAGAAAGTGAAGCCGATTATTGCCAGCATGAGCGACGTGGCGGCGTCGGGCGGCTACTACATTGCCATGGCCTGCGACACCATTGTGGCCCATCCGAACACCATCACGGGCTCCATTGGCGTGTTTGGGGTGTTGCCCAACATTCAGCCGCTGCTGGCCGACAAGCTCGGTATCACGGTTGACCGCGTGACCACCGGCAAGTTTTCCGACCTGCCCACCATCACCCGGCCGCTCTCGGAGTTTGAGAAGCGCACCCTGCAGGAAGAAGTGAACCGCATCTACGCCGACTTCACCAGCAAGGCCGCGCAGGGCCGCCACATGCCCGTGGAGCGCCTGCGCCGCCTGGCCTCCGGCCGCGTCTGGAGCGGCCTCGAAGCCAAGAGCAACGGCCTCGTGGACGTGCTGGGCGACTACCAGGACGCGTTGAAGATTGCCGCGGCCCGCGCCCACCTCAAGGCCGACGACTACCGCGTGCAGCGCCTGCCGCGGCAGCGTTCGGAGATTGAAAGCCTGCTCAGCACCTTTGGGATGGGCGACGACAACGACGAGGCCAAAACCAAAGCGCTGAAAGCCGAGCTTGGGCCGCTCTATCCGGCCTACGCCCAATACCAGCAACTCATGCAGATGCGCGGCGTGCAGGCCCGCCTGCCGTATACGCTCGACATTCAGTAACCCGATTAGCAAACGCCAGATGAGGATGGCAGTTTTTGTTAATTCTTCCACTTTATGATGCAGGAACTTCGCGCGGCCGCCGCGTACATCCAGGCGCACTCCAACTCCTTTCAGCCCGAAACGGGCATCATTCTCGGTACGGGCCTGGGCGCCTTGGCCCGCGAGGTGGAGGTGGAGCACGAAATCAACTACGCCGACATTCCCAACTTCCCGCTTTCCACCGTCGAAAGCCACGCCGGGCGCCTGCTGCTGGGCCGCATGGCCGGCAAAAAGGTGGCCGTGCTGCAAGGCCGTTTCCACTATTACGAGGGCTACAGCATGCAGCAGGTGGCCATGCCGGTGCGGGTGCTTAAGCTGCTGGGCATTGGCCAGCTGCTGGTGAGCAATGCCGCCGGCGGCCTCAACCCCGATTTTAACATCGCCGACCTGATGCTGATTGACGACCACATCAACCTGCAGCCCGGCAACCCGCTCATCGGCCCCAACCCTGACGAACTGGGCCCGCGCTTCCCCGACATGTTTGCGCCCTACGACGCCGACCTGCTGGCCCGCGCCGAAGCCGCCGCCCAGGCGCTGGGCCAGGCCGGCACCACCCGCCGCGGGGTGTACGTCAGCGTGCCCGGCCCCATGCTCGAAACCCCCGCCGAGTACCGCTACCTGCGCACCATCGGGGCCGATGCCGTGGGCATGAGCACGGTGCCCGAAGTCATTGCCGCGCGCCACCTGGGCTTGCCGGTGCTGGCCGTGTCGGTTATCACCGATTTGTGCGCGCCGGGCCACCTCAAGCCCGTGGTTCTGGCCGACATTTTCGCCGCCGCCGGGGCTGCCGAGCCTCGCCTCACGGCCTTGATAAAGGCTGTGGTGGAGGGGCTGTAGAGCAAGATACTAGCTCAAATGCAAACAAAAACGGCCTTTGCATGAGTGCAAAGGCCGTTTTTATTTGAGAGGGCAATGACCCTAGGGTAGCGCCGAGAACACCCTAGCTTCGGGCACGCTGGCCCGGTTGGTGAAGCTGTAGCGCAGCTTATTAGTGGTCAGAGAATCGATTTTGTAGCCGCCGCCCCTGAATTCGGAGAGGTCCAGGTTATTGTTGCTGTCCAGGGTCCAGGTGCCGGTAGTAGTGGAGTTGTTACCTATCCATACCTGGGTATAAGTCCCCCCGGCGGCAAATTTTATCGTGTATTGGGTATTGGGCCCCTGGGGGCTGGCAACGGAACGGCTGTTGTTAAAAACCGTCCGGCTCAGGAGCCAGGTGTGGCCGGTGAGCATCTGCTCGGGAGTAAGCACCCGGTCGGCGGGATTTTCGGGCTTGGGCAGGCTGTCTTTTTTGTCACCGCAGCTGCCTAGCAGAAGGCTACCGCAGGCAAGCAAGGGAAAAAACAGCGCCGAACGTAGGGTAAACACAGCACCAGCGTGGTAAGGATGAAATAATGCCCAAAGTTAGGTGTTTTTGGTGAAAAAATTGTACTTCGTGGAAAGAATTAAAGTTAGCGTACCACTTTGGTCATACGCGTGGCGCTCAGCACGGCAAAAATGCCCACGCCGCCCTGCACGTTGCCATAAATGGCCGACGGCTGGGCGAAGGGATTGCCGTTGGCATTGCGGGCGTCGCGCACCGACTGGCGGAAGCGAAACATGGCATACTCCGTATGGTAGAGCGTGGCCGTCACGGTGTCGTTGGCGTTGAAGCGGTAGCTGGTGCCCACCGTGAAGTTCTGGCCGTTGAGCAGCCGGTCTTCGAGCGACATGTCCGTTTCCGGGCTTTTGCGGAGGTTTTTGGGAATGGGGTCGCCCTTGTGCAGCTGCAGGCGGTAGTAGTCGCCGGGCGCGGCCGGGTCGCGGAAGTTGGTCAGGAAATAGGCCTTGCGTTCCGAGCCCGACTTGTCGTTGAACTTGTACTCCACCGAGTCGATGGGGACGGGGGCCAGGTAGGTGGTGGTGCTGGTGGCGTGGCGACCCTTGGTGTCGCGCACGTCGAGCTTGAACACGTCGCCGGGCCGGGCCACCAGTGGGTCGCGCCCGATGTGGGAATGAAATTTCTCGCCCGTGGTGTCGGTCAGGGCTTTGTAGTTGGGCGAGAAGGCCAGCGGCACCAGCGTGCCGTTGGGCATGGTCAGGGTCACGGTCACGTCGGTGGGCACCTGCGGAATGACCGAGCTCAGGTAGGGCACCGACGTGGTGACGGCCAGGCTGGGCACCTTGCCGGGCTCGAGGTAACACTCCACCACCAGCTCCGAGGCATAGGTGGGCAGCGGCACGTCGATGTCGTTTTGGAGCTTGCCGCAGCCGGCCAGGGCCAGCAAGGGCAGCGCCAGAACAGTGAGGTTGGAAATGAATTTCATGGCTGGAAAAAGAACGTCACGTCGAGGTGAGCGCCGCCGAGAAATGACGGCAGAATGCGCTAAAACCGGAAATTGTACGTCAGCGACGGGATGACGGGAAACAACGATACCTGCTTGGCGGCGAAGCCCGTGGTGCGGCCGCTGGCCTTGTCGCGCACGGTTTCGAAGAATACGAAGTAGGCATTGCGGCGATTGTAGGCGTTGTAGATGCTCAGGGTAAGGTCCTGGTTGAGGCGGGCGCCGATTTTGTAGACCACCCCCAGGTCCAAGCGGTGGTAGGGGATGAGCTGGTAGGAGTTGCGGTTGGGGTAGATGGGCACCGGCCGCGGGTCGATGCCCACGCTGGAACCCGGAATGTCCTGCACGCCAAAGCGGCCCAGGGGCAGCGTGGTCAGGTTGCCGGAAGTATACACAAAGCTGGCCGTGAGGTTGATGCGGGCGTTGAGCTGGTGCAACACCACCACCGTCAGGTTGTGGCGGCGGTCGTAGCCGGGGTGGAAGTCCTCGCCGTTGTTGATGCCGGTGGTGCCGCGCTGGGGCTGGAAATTGCGCCAGCTCCAGGCCAGGGTGTAGCCTATCCAGCCGGTGGTGCGGCCGGTTTTCTTTTCCAGGTAAATCTCATTGCCGTAGGCCCAACTCTTGCCAAAAATGAATTCCGCGTCCAGCTCGGGGTTCACGAACAGCTGCGCACCGTCTTTAAAGTCGACCTGGTTCTGGCCCCACTTGTAGTACACTTCGTTGGTGAGCAAGTACTTGCCATCGCCCAGCAGGAAGCTGGCGCCGGTGCTCACCTGCTGCGAGCGTTGCGGCTTCACGCTCAGGCGCGAGGGGTACCAGATGTCGGTGGGCAGGGTGGCGCCCGAGTTCGTGACCAGGTGCACGTACTGGTACATCAGGGCGTAGTTGGCCTTGAACGAGGTGCGGTCGTTGAGGGCGTAGCGGGCCGCGGCGCGGGGCTCGATGCCGCCGTATTGGTCAGAGCCGCTGCGGAAGCCGGTGAGGCGCAGGCCGCCTTCGAGCTGCAGCTTGTCGCTGGCTTTGTAATTGTCGGAGGCGTAGAGGGCGCCCTCGGCGCCGTAGTAGTTCACGTCGGAGCCGAAGTTGACGCGTCCGTCGCCGGAGTTGGCGTCGAGGCGGCCCACGCCGAAGCGGTGCTGCGTGAACAGCGCCCCGGCCTTGAAGAGGTGCTTGTCGGTGGGCGTGTACTCCACATCGGTGCGGGCCGTGTAGTCCCGGATGTTGGAGCCCAGGCCAAAGGAAAACTGGTCGAGCCGGTTGGTGAGGCTGTACTGGTAGTCCGACACGGCCACCGACGTGTTCACAAACAGCCGCGGCGAAAACACGTGGTTCCAGCGCAGCGTGCCGATGGTATTGCCCCAGTTAAAATTGAAATTGAAGCCGCCCGTGCTGCTGAACCCGAACACGTCGCGCCCTAGGTAACCGGTGAAAAACACCTGGTCCTTGTCGCCCAGTGTGTAGTTTGCCTTGGCGTTCATGTCGTAGAAGTAGTAGTCGGGGATGGGGCTGTAGTCCTCCTTGCCCTCGTTGGCCTTGTTGAGGGCCCGCGTGAAGATGTCGAAGTAGGTGCGGCGGCCGCTCACGATGAACGAGCCCTTGCCCTTGTTGATGGGCCCCTCGTAGGTGAGGCGCGACGAAATCAGCCCGATGCCGCCCGTGGCCACGTAGTGCTGCCGGTCGCCCTCGCGCAGCTTCACATCCACCACCGACGACAGGCGCCCGCCAAACTGCGCCGGAAAGCCCGACTTGTACAGGTCCACGCTCTGCACCGCGTCGGAATTGAACACCGAAAACAGGCCGAACAAGTGGTTGGGGTTGTACACCAACGCATTGTCGAGCAGCACCAGGTTCTGGTCGGCCGAGCCGCCGCGCACAAACAGGCCGCTGGTGCCCTCGCCGCCGCTCTGCACGCCGGGCTTGAGCTGCAGGGTCTTGAGGATGTCGACCTCGCCAAACAGCGCGGGCAGCAGCTTGGCCTCGCGCACGCTGAGGTGCTCCACGCCCATTTGGGTGGTTTTGAGCTTCTCTTCCAGCGTCACGGCGCCCTGCACCACCACTTCGCCCAGCTCGTTGCCGCTCTCCTCCAGCACAAAGCTGAGGCGCTGGTTGTGGGTCAGGTTCAGGTCGCGGGTAATTTGCTGGTAGCCAATAGAAGCCACCACCAACTGGTGCCGGCCCCCCGGCAGCGTTAGGGTGAAGCGGCCCAGTGAATCGGCGGCGGTGCCGGTGCTCAGCTGGGGCACGGCCACGCTGGCGCCCGGCAAGGCCTCGCCGCGGGCGCCGCGCACGGTGCCGCTCAGCGTGAAGCGGCTGGCATCCTGCGCCACGGCCCGCTGCGCTCCCCATCCAATCAACAATAAAACAAGAACCAGATAACGTACGGAAGAGCTAAAAATCATACAGTTGGCAGCAGGGAATCGCAAAGATAACGCTCCCCCCAACGCCAGCCGGTGGTAGATAGTTTGTCCGAAGGGCCGCGGGGGCCCAAGAGGCGCTATTTGCCCACGAAAGGCTGCAAGGCCTGCCCAATCTGGGCGGCCGGCACCACGCCCGCCTGGCGCCACACCGGCTGCCCCTGGTGGAACAGAATTAGCGTGGGAATGCTCTGCACGCGGTATTGCTGGGCCACGGCGGGGTTGCGGTCCACGTCGATTTTGATGACGCGCAGCTTGCCGCCGTGCTGGGCCGCCACTTGCTCCAGGATGGGCGCCATCGTTTTGCAGGGCCCGCACCAAGTGGCGTAAAAATCGACCAGCACCGGCATACCAGGGCTGTTGATGAGTTCGGGGAAGGATTTGCGGGGCATAAGGGTAGGAATGAAGTCAGCCAGAAAACCCACGCGGCCCGGAAACCACCGCCGCACGAGCAAGTGGTTATAACGAAAAAAGCCTGGCACGCGGCCAGGCTTTCGGTAAAATTCGAGGGGTTCCTGGGCGGCGCCCTACTTGTTGATGACCGTCACGTCGTTGCCGACTTCGGGAAACACGAAGCGGCCACCCACGGCTTTCACGCCCTTCACGCGGCACTCCCAGGTGTAGCGGCCGGGGGCGGCCACGGCCGCCTCGCCGCCTTCGGTCTTGAAATAGTCGGGGTCGGAGGGGTCGGTCGGAAACAGCACATCCACGCCGGTCTGGTTGTTGGCCAGCTGTTTCACCAGGAAGTAGTCCTTGCCGGTTTTTTCGCTGTGCACCACAAAAGTGGCCGTGTAGGGGCCCAATTGGCCGTATTTGTCCAGAATGCCGAGCTTGATGTGGGCCGTGGTGCTCACCATCCAGGTTTGGGCGCGCGCCGCGGGCGCGGCGCCCAGCAGCAAGGCCACCAGCGCGGCCAGTGCCCGGCCCCCAAACGAGGCCCGGGCGGCGGAGGATAATGCGGGTACAGATGTTGTCATATAGGAGTAGCGAAAAGAGGTGAGGGGCAAAAAGTATGTGTTGCTTAATTGAAGCAAGTACGCTCATTGCAGGCCAAGTTAGCGGGTACCCAGCAGAATAGCAACTTGCGCCGCACCGGGGCCGTTGCATAGATAATCCATTGTAGGCTTTCGATTTCCTGATTTCGACGCATGGCGAGACGGCGCTTGCGGCCCGGTGAGGGGCCTCCCTTACCCCATTCAGCTGACGCGGCCACCCGGTGTGGCCTTTGCGAGCGCGAGGTGCAGTCCACGTCGCGCCACCATTTGGTGCCGCGCGAAGAAGGCGGCCGCTACGGCCCCACCATCGACCTGTGCCAGCCCTGCCACAGCAGCGTGCACCGCTTCCTCACCAACCGCGAGCTGGCGCGGCTGTACCCCACGGTGGAAGCCCTGCGCGCCGCCGAGGGCCTGCAAACCTACCTGCGCTGGATAAAGCGCCAGCGGGTGGAGCGCATCACCAACCGGCGGGCCCGGCGCTAGCCGGCCACGGGCTCGGGGCGCTGCGCGGGCACGGCGCAACTGGTTTCGTGGCCCATCACGCCCACCAGGTGCACCGTGCTGTTGCCGCCGGCGCCGGGCCGCACCCGAATCTGGGTGCCAATCCGGTCCTTTAAGTCGGACACGTGGGAGATGATGCCAATCATCTTGCCCGAGTGCTGCAGGCGCTCCAAGGCATCCAGGGCCGTGTTGAGGGAGTCGGGGTCGAGCGTGCCGAAGCCTTCGTCGATGAACAGCGACTCGATGCGGGCCTTGTGGCCGGCCAGCTCGCTCAGGCCTAGCGCCAGGGCTAGGCTCACCAGGAAGCTTTCGCCGCCCGAAAGCGAGGCCATGGGGCGCACGGTGTCGGCCTGGTCGTGGTCGATGATTTGCAGCTCCAGGTTGCGGTGCGGCGTTTTGAAAATGGTGTAGCGGCCCGTGAGCTGGCGCAGGCGCAGGTTGGCCAGCCGGGCCAAATGCGTGAGCGTGAGCCCCTGCGCAAACTGGCTGAACTTGTCGCCCCGCGCCGAGCCAATTTGTTCGCTCAGGTCCTGCCAGCGCTGCTCTTCCTTCTGGCGCAGCTCCAGCTCGCGCAGGCCGTCGGCCTGCAGCTGGCGGGCATCGTCGTCCTGCTTCAGCTGGTTGCCAACGGCGCCCAGCTTTTGCTGCAGCGTGTCGCCGGCGGCGGAGAGGGCGTTGAGCTGGGCGGTGAGCTCGGCAGCGGTGAGGGGCGTGAGGCCCACCTCCGCGTGGCGCTGCTGCTCGGCGGTGAGGTCGGCGAGGCGGCGGGCCGTGGCGGCCGTGGCCGTGAGGTGGTCTTGGCGGCGTTGGTGCAGGCGTTCGGCTTCGGCCGGGGGCAGGAGCAGGGCGCGGGCCTCGGCGGCTGTGGCAATGCCGGCGGCCGCGAGGGCCGCTGCCAGCTCCGTTTGGCGCTGGCTGTGGGTGGCGCGGTGCGTGGCCAGCTGCGCGCGCAAGTCGCCCTGCCGGTTTTGCTGAATTTCCAGCGTCTTCTGCTGGTCGGCCAGCTGCGTTTGGGCGCGCTGGGCGGCCTCGGCCAGGCGCTGGGTGGCTTGGCGAAGCCGTTCGGCTTCGGCCGCGGGGTTGGGGCCGGCGTAGTGGGCCAGGCGGGCCGCTTGCTGCTGGTCGATGGCCTGCTGCTCGGTTTGCAGGGCGGCACCGGCGGCGGCAAGCTGGGTGGCCTGCTGGGCCAGGGCCTCGGCGCGGGCTTTGTGCTGGCTGGTTTTCTCCAGCAGCATTTTGCCAAGTTCGTTCAGCGCGGCCACCTGGGCCTCGTAGTGGTCGGCGCGCTCTCGGAGCGTGGCCAGCACGCCGTCGTAGGGCGGCCGGGCGGGCAGTGCCAGCCGGTGCGGCGCCAGAAAGTCCCGAATGGTGCTTTCAAAAATGCCGGCCTGTTCCTGCCAGTGCAGCATTTCCTCGGCCAACTTGGCGAGGTCCGCCTTGGTGGTTTGCTGCCGTTCCAGCAAGCGGGGAATTTCGCGCTGGGCCGCCGAGGCGGCCTCGCCTTCTTTCAGGTACTGCTCGCGCAGCTTAGCCAACTGCTCGTCCAGCTCGGCCACCCGGCGGCGGGCGGCCCCGGCGGCGGCTTGTTCGCGGGTAGTGGTTTCCAGCAGGGCGCGCACGGCGGCAGGGTCGGTGGGCGCGGGCGGGGCGGGCGCGAGGGCGGCGGCCAGCGCGGCGGCCTGCTGGCGGGCCAGGTCGGCAGCGGCCAGAGCTTCGGCTTGCCGCTGCTGGCGCTGTTGCTGCTCGGTTTGGCGGCGGGCGAGGGCGGTGGTGGCTTGGCGCAGCTCTTCATCGAGCTTGGTCAGGGCCAGCTGCTGCTGCGCCACGCGCTGCTCCTGCTCGTCGGCTTCGGCGGCAAAATCGGCGGTGAAAGCGTGTTCCAGCGCGCCGCACAGCGGGCAGGGCTGGCCCGGCAGCAAGTGCTGGCGGTGCTGGTTGAGGTCGGCCAAGGCCTGCTGGGTGCGCAGCTCGCGGCGGTAGCTTTCGAGGAGGTTTTGGCCGTCGGCCCGGCGAGTTTCGAGGTGGCGCGCGGTGGTTTCGGCCGCGGCCAGGGCCGGCGCTTCCTGTGCAATCTGCGCGGCCAGCGTTTCGGCGCGGGTGTGGTGCTCGTGGGCGGCTTCGGCTTTCGGAAGCAGCTGCTGCAGCGCCTGATGGCGGGCGGTCAGGTCGTCGGCGCGCTGGGCCAGGGCAGCGGCGGTGGTGCCCAGCAGCAGGGCGTCGCGCTCGGTTCGGCAGGGCTTGCCTTCGTCCTCAATGGCTTGTTTGCGGACTTTGGCGTCGGCTTCGAGGGCTTGCTGCTGGCGCAGGTCGGCCGCCGTTTGCTCCAGGTTGTTGCGCAGCTCGGCGCGGCGCGCGTCGCGGGCTGCCATTTCTTTTTGCGCGCCCAGCAGGTCGATGATTTCGCGGTCCAGCGCCAGCACCTGGTTTTTGAGGTCTACCTCGGCGCTGTGTTCGATGAGCCAGCGGTCCAGCGTGTTGTTCTGGCTTTGCAGGGCGGCAATTTCCCGGGCCTCCAGGTCCAGGTCCTCGGCGTTTTTCTGGTGCTCCCGCTGGCCTTGCGCGTGGGCATCGCGCTGCAGCTGCAGCTGGTGCCGGGCGGCCGCAATGGCCGCGTCCTGCTGCTGCGCCTGGCTGAGCAGCGGGCGCAGGCGGTCTTCCTCGGCCTGCGCCTGGGCGTGGGCCGCCGTGGCGGTGGCGTAAGCGGTGGCCGCCGTTTCGGCAGCCTGCGTCAGGCGGGGGAGGGCCTCTTCCAGCTCGCGGAGCTGCTTCTCATCGGTGGCTACCTCTTTTTCGGCTGCTTCGGCCAGCTCCAAGGGCTTGTCGACGGCGGCGGCGCGGAGGTGGCCGTCGAGCCGGGCAAATTCCGGCTGCAGGGTGTCGTCGTCGCGGCGCAGGCGCTCGGCCTCGCGGGCGGTTTCGGCGAGCTGCTTGTCGAGCTGGTCCAGAATGGTGCGCCAGGTAAGGCACACGTTCAGTTCCTGCGCTTCCTCGTGGTGTTGCTCGGCTTCCTCGTTCAGCACGTCAAGCTGCCGCTCCAGCTCGGCGCGCTCTTCCTCGGTCAGCAGGCGCGTGGCGTCCAGCTTGGCGCGCAGCAACTTGGTTTTCAGTTCCTCTTCTTTGGCTTTCTCAAAGGCCGCCACGCTGAGCCGCGAGTAAATGCCCACGTTGGTCATCTTTTCGAGCAAGGCGCTGCGCTCCTTTTCCGGGGCGTGCAGAAAGCGCGCAAACTTGCCCTGGCTCAGCAGCACCGACTGCTCAAACTGCCCAAAGTCGAGGCCCGACAGCTCGCTCACCCGCCGGGGCACGGCCTCCTTGCCGCTGATGACGGCCACGTTGGAGGGGCTGAGCACCAGCGTCATGGCGTCGGCATTCAGGCTGCCTTTGTCTTCGCCGCGCACTTTACGCTTCACTTCCCAGCGCGAACGGTACCGCACCCGCTCCACCTGGCCGGTGTCGGCGTCGGTTTCGTGCACTTCAAATTCCACTTCCGAAAAAGCGTCCTTGGCGTGGCGGCTCACCATTTCGCCCACCTGCCGGTCGTGGCGCGGCACCCGGCCATAGAGGCCGACGGAAATGGCATCCAGCAGGGTGCTTTTGCCGGCCCCCGTGGGCCCCGTGATGGCAAACAGCCCCGTATCGGCCAGGGGCGTCTCGTCGAAGCGAATCAGAAACGGACCGGGCAGCGAGTTGAGGTTAGCGAAACGGACGCTGATAATTTTCATTCGATACTTCTCCCAAAAATACTTCCCGAAGGTACGGCAGCCCCGGCCGGAAATCACCCTGGAAAAGCGCTGCGGCTGGTTTCGGTTCCCCGCCAGCGCAGGAGTGCGGCGCGTTGGCCAATAACCCTGGCGGCCACGCCGCCGTTCAGCCAAGCGTCGCTTCACCTACACACGCCGGCACCTATGAACTTTATTCGACGCGGGGCGGGCAAGCCGCTCCTGCTGCTACACGGCATTGGCGGCAGCTGGCGCTCCTGGCAAACCATTCTGGAAGACCTGGCCACTCGGCGCGAGGTAATTGCCGTCGACCTGCCCGGCTTTGGCAACACGCCGCCGCTGGCCGGTCCGGTCACCATCGGCACCCTGGCCGATGCCGTGACGGATTTCCTGCGCGAGCAACACCTGCTGGGCATCGACGCCGTGGGCAGTTCCATGGGCGCCCGGCTGGTGCTGGAGCTGGCCCGGCGGGGCGGCGTGCTAGGCGCGGTGGTGTCGCTCGACCCCGGCGGCTTCTGGCAGGGCTGGGAAATTCCGGTTTTCTACCACAGCGTCTCGATTTCGACTAAGCTCGTGCGTGCCCTGCAGCCCGCGATGCCTTTCCTGACCGGAAACGCCGTCACCCGCTCGCTGCTGTTTGCGCAGTTCTCGGCCCGGCCGTGGGCCATTCCGGCCTACGCGGCACTCGACGAGATGCGCAGCTTCGCGCATTCGCCGTCGTTCGATGAATTGCTCTCGAACCTGGCCTACGGCGAAGTGCAGCAGGGGGCGCCGCGGGGCACCATCAGCAGCCCGCTGGTCATCGGCTGGGGCCGGCAGGACAAGGTGTGCCTGCCCGGCCAGGCCAAGCGCGCCCTGGAAA
Organism: Hymenobacter miniatus; assembly: GCF_016427455.1. Lineage (NCBI taxonomy): Bacteria > Pseudomonadati > Bacteroidota > Cytophagia > Cytophagales > Hymenobacteraceae > Hymenobacter > Hymenobacter miniatus. Next base: position 247,661 of record NZ_JAELXR010000006.1, on the reverse strand, counting down.
AATTCCCGGATGCCCGCCTGTATTGGTTCGACCGCTGCGGCCATTTTCCGCAGTGGGACCAGCCCGCCGAAACCGTTCGCCTGATTCTGGCTGCTACCGCCGGAGAATCATTTCAGGAGGCCGAATTTGCCCAGCCGGCACGTCGGACAGAAACCACGCGAGCTGCTCCAGTCGCGGTGGCGGCAGGCGTGGCGGCGCTGGTGCTGGGCGGCATCTGGCTGTTGGCCAGAAGGTCAGCGGTTACCAACTAATTACTCCTGGCCGCCCCAGGCCAGCGGGTCGGCTTCGGCCAGCAGCTGGCGCAGTTCACCAAAGGTGGCGGTGAGGGCCGCCGCCCGTTCCGGCGGCAGACCCGCCACGCGCCGGCCAAATACTTCGTCCACGGTCAGTTCGTGCAGCAGGGCCAGCGGAATGGCGGTTTCGGCCAGGTCGGGGGCTTCGGTGGCGCGCTGGTGGCGCACGCCGCGCGGGGCCACCACCTGCTGCTTTTGCAGCTGCAGCACGGCCTGCACCCGGCGCTGCACCTCGGCGGGCGTCTCGTCGGAGCGCACTAGCACGTCGGCCCAGGCCACCAGTTGGAAGGCCGAGTTGTCGAACGCCAGAATATCGGCCTCTACTTCTTCCAGGGTGCCATGGAAGCGCTGCAAACGGCGCGTCACCGGCACCGGGACGCTGGTAATCGTCGGGGCGCCGGCGCCTCTGAATTCCAGCAGCAGCACCTGCTGCTTGTCGTCGGCCTCGGTGAAGGACAGGGGCACCGGCGAGCCCGAGTAGCGAATGTGCGCCCGGCCGCCCACCACCTGGGGGCGGTGCAGGTGCCCCAGGGCCACGTAGTCGAACGCGGCCGGAAAATGCTCGGCGCCAATGAGGCCCAGCCCGCCGATGTGCACGTCGCGCTCAGCGCCTTCGCGGGCTTCGCCGCCGGCTGCGTAGAGGTGGCCGGTGGCCAGCACCGGCACGTCTTGTTCCCGCAGCCGGAGCACCAGCTCATGGGTGGCCAGGGCGGCGTAGTGGTCGGCAATGCTCTGGCGAATACGGATTTGGCGGTCGTCCAGCGTTTCGCCGGCCACGGCCAGCCGAATGTCGCGGTCGCGCAGAAACGGCACCGCGCACACCACCAGCCCGGGGCGGCCATCGGCCGCGTTCAGGTGCAGGATTTGCTCGGTGGGGTCGGTGGGCACGCCGCCCACCACGTGGATGCGCAACCGCCGCAGCAGCTGCCGCGAGGCGTTGAGCATGGTGGGCGAGTCGTGGTTGCCGCCCACCACCACGATGTCGCGGCAGCAGGTGGCCTGCATCTTCACCAGAAAGGTATAATACAGCTCCTGCGCCGTGTACGACGGCGTTTGGGTGTCGAAAATGTCGCCGGCAATTACCAGGGTATCAATGCCCTGCTCCTGCACGGTCAGCAGGAGCCAGTCGAGGAAGGCCTGCTGCTCGGTGGTGCGTTCCTGGCCCGTGAGGAAGTGCTGGCCAAGATGCCAATCGGCGGTGTGGAGGACGCGCATAGGGTAGAGATAATCTCAAAGATACCCAAGCCGAAGGAATGCACTTGCCGCGGCAGGGCGCAGGTGAGCTTCAGAAAAACGCGCCGGCAGATGTTCTGCCGCAATGCCTACCTCAATTGGTAAATAGACTCTTCAATTTCCGCTTGGCGCGCATTGGCAAAGCCTTTGTTGGTGCCGATTTTCACAAAGCCGCACTTTTCCAACACTCTCTGCGAGCCCACGTTGTCGAAAGCGACCCGTCCGAAAATAGGCCGGGCTTTTTCAAGGGCGAGAAAGGCGGTGAGGGCAGCCGTCGCAACTCCTTGCCCCCAATGGCTTCTATCCAGCCAGTAGGTGATTTCGGCATCCCCGGCAATCTCAAATTTGGCAATGCTGCCGACAAGGCAGCCGTCAACCAAAATGGCCTGCGTGTTGATGCTGGGGTCGTTGAGGTGCCTGGTGTATTTCTCGAAGTAAGCCGCTCGGTCGGAAGGGACCTTGGGCGTAAACGCCGCCAGATAAAGGCCTTCTTCATCGAGCTGAAATTGGAAGAAAGACTCTAGGTCGGCTACTTGCGCTTTTCTCAGCTGTACTCGGCTATGCTGCATGGCGTTGGAGGAACTGGGCGCCGCACCGTGGTATGCCGCCAGGCAAGTGGTCGGTGCGGCCGGGATAGAAACAAGATTGCCGCTACTGTCCGGGAATGAGAGTAGCGGCAATCCATTCATCGCACAGAAATTTTTAGTGCACGGCCTGCTTCTGAAACTCTGTAATGGCTTCGCCCAAATCCAGCACTTCCACGCCGGGCAGGGCTTGGTGCACGATGCTGGCCCCGGCCGCCGAGCGGTAGCCGCCGGCGCAGTGAATGAGCACCGGCTTGTCGGTGGGAATTTCGTGGGCACGCTCGCGCAACTCGGGCAGCGGGATGAGCAGGGCGTTGTCGAACACCGGCACGTTGGCCTCGGCGCGGTTGCGAATGTCGACGATGGTAAAGACTTCGGGGTGTTGGCGCACGGCTTCCACGTCCACGGCGGGCGAGGTTTCGGGCAGGGCCAGCGGGGCCAGCAAGGCGCCTTTAATGTTGGCCTCGTAGCCGATTTTGGCGGTTTTGCGCACCACCGTGTCCAGGGCTATTTTGGTGTCGGCCAGCAAGTAGAACTTCTCGCCGGGTCCCACCACCGAGCCCAGCCAGGTTTCAAACTTGCCGCCGTCCTGCAGGTTGATGGCGCCGGGCAAGTGGCCGGCGCGGAACTTGGCCGCCGGGCGCGTGTCGATGACGAGCACGCCGGGCTCTAGCGGGGCGTTGCCGCTTGGGTGCGGCACGGCCCGGATGCTGTCTTCGAAGCTGGGGGCCCCGGCTTTGTTCAGCTTCACGTCGTGCCCGAAGTACTTGGGCACGAAGGGCTGGTCTTCGAGCAGCACCTTGATGAACTCGTCCTGCGACATGGGCTGCAGGGCGTAGTTGGTTTTCAGCTCCTTGGCAATGGTGGAGTCGAGGTCGGGGCTGGTGGTTTTGCCGCAGAGGCTGCCGGGGCCGTGCGCCGGGTACACGCGGGTGCTGCCGGGCAGGGTCATGAGCTTGTTGCGGGTGCTGCGGTAAAGCTCGGCGGCCAGCTCTTCGCGCTTGTGGCCGCCAATGGCCTCGTCCTCGCGCAGGTCGGGCCGGCCCACGTCGCCCACGAATAAGGTGTCGCCCGTAAACACGGCGCGGCTCTGGGCCAGCTCGTCCATGAGCAGGATGCTGATGCTGTCGGGGGAGTGGCCGGGGGTGTTGATGGCGTGCAGCTCCACGCTGCCCAGCTTGAGGCGGTCGCCGTCGTCGAAGGCTTTGTGGGGGTACTTGGCGCCCACCAACTTGCTGCAGTAGATGGTGGCCTCGGTTTCCTGGGCTATTTCCAGGTGCGACGACACGAAATCGGCGTGCGGGTGCGTCTCAATCACGGCCACGATGTCGGCCTCGTGCTCGTCGGCAAAATCGTAATAGGGCTGGGGGTCGCGGCCCGGGTCGATGACGGCAACCTGACGGCCGCAACGCACGGCGTAGCTGGCGTGGGCCAGGCCCTTGTCATAAAACTGCTGAATTTGCACGGCCGAGGCCGTGCTACTGGGGAGGGGAGGCATGGGGGTGGAGGAATAGGGCCCTATCCGGGCCAGGTGGTTAGGCCAAATATAAGCAACCGCCCGAATGCAGGGTTTGGTTCAGGTTGAATTTTGCGCACAAAAAAGCCCCGGCCGGTGGGGCCGAGGCTTTTTGAAGTGGCTGAGAGCGAAGCGGGTTAGGCTTTGGCTTTTACTTTGGTTTTGCCGCCCGGGCCTTTGCCGTGGCCGCGGTGCTCGTCCTTCAGCTTGTCAAACTTGGCGTATTGCTCCGGCGTGAGGATGCCTTTGAGCTGCGCGGTGAATTTCTCGTGCGAGGCCTTCATCTCGGCGCGGCCGGCGGTTTTGTCGGCGGCGTACTTGGCTTTGAGGGCTGCGGTTTCCTGCTGGCGGGCCAGCATCAGCTGCTCCACTTTGGCTTCCTGGTCGGCGCTGAGGCCAAGCTCTTTGGCCATTTTGGCGGCTTTATGGTCAGCTTTTTTAGCGGGGTCTTGGTGGCCGCCTTTGCCGTGGTGCATTTTCACCTTGGTGGCAGCGGCGGGAGCGGTTTGGGCAAAGCTGGTGCCGGCGGTGGCAAAGGCCAGAGCAACAAGCAACATCAGGGTCTTTTTCATGATTTTTAACAGAAGGGGAGAAGGAAATAAGGGAGAGGGGAAGCGGGGTTTATTTGCTTGCCAAGGTATTTGCAAGCAGTATGCCAAGTGCCGGACCTTGGTTAATAGCGCCGGCTTGTATCGATAAGCAGGCGCTTTTTCCAGACCAAAACCGGGGCGCTTACCGTCCTACCTACCGGCCCTGGCCGCTGGCCCGGCGCTCGCGCATCTTGTCGCGGGCCTCGTCTTTCATCTGGTCGAATTTGGCAAACTGCTCGGGCGTGAGCACGGCTTTAATCTGCTCGGTGTATTTGGCCTGGGCGGCTTTCAGCTCCTGGCCCATGCCGCGCTGGCGGCCGCCGGTTTGCACCTTTTCGCGCATGGCCAGCATGTCCTGGCGCTGGGCCAGCAAGATGGGCTGCAGCTTGGCCTGCTGGTCGGCGGTGAGGCCGAGCTCTTTGGCGAGGTACTGGGTGCGGCGCTGAGCCTGCTGCTCGGGCGTGGCCTGCGCGGCGGCCATGCCGGCCTGGGCCGAAGCCGCGCCGGCGGCGGCGAGCGAAAGGGCGAGCAACACAAGGATTCTTTTCATAAACGGGAGTGATGAGGGGTGAAACACGGGCGTTGGATGCCGCGGCGCCCGGTGGGTTTAAGCGCGGCCGGGCAACGGCGGAAGCCCGGCCGCGTCGATGGCCCCAGCGGACAGCTCCCATTCGGAGCCAATTTGCTGCCTATATTTCGGGCCCGCCGCTGTTTTTGGGAGTCAAACCCGGGCAAATGGCGTCGGACCATCCCGCTTACCGAACCCTTTATTTCACACTTCTTCCTCCTTTACACCTAACACATGGCAAGTATTTTCGCCAAAAAACCCCTGTCCGTGCTTCTGGGCGAGGCCAATGCTTCCGGACACGGCACCCTGCAGCGCACGCTGGGCGCCGGCAACCTCGTGGCCCTGGGCGTGGGCGCCATCATCGGGGCGGGCCTGTTTGTGCGCACCGCCGCGGCTGCCGCGCAGGCTTCCGGGCCGGGCGTCACGCTGGCTTTCATTCTGGCAGCGTTTGGCTGCGTGTTCGCAGGCCTGTGCTACGCCGAGTTTGCGGCCATGATTCCGATTGCCGGCTCGGCCTACACCTACGCCTACACCACCATGGGCGAGTTCGTGGCCTGGGTCATCGGCTGGGCCCTCGTGATGGAATACGCCCTGGGCGCGGCCACCGTCAGCATTGCCTGGAGCGAATACCTCAACAAGCTCCTGGAGGTCTTCCACACCAGTATACCGTATAGTTTAAGCCACTCGCCCTTCGAGCACGCCGTCATCAACAACGTGGAGCAGCACGGCATCGTCAACCTGCCGGCGCTGTTCATCATCGTGATGCTCAGCCTGCTGCTGGTGAAAGGCACGCAGGAGTCGGCGCTGTTCAACGCCATCATCGTGGTGCTGAAGGTGCTCATCGTGGTGGTGTTCATCGCCGTGGGCTGGCAGTTCATCAACTCGGCCAACCACACCCCCTACCTCATTCCGGCCGATGCCGTGGTGAAAAACGCGGCCGGCGAAACGGTGCGCACCTACGAAGGTTTCTTTAAGCACGGCCTGGGCGGCATCATCGGCGGCGCGGGCATTGTGTTCTTTGCCTTCATCGGCTTCGATGCCGTGAGCACGGCGGCGCAGGAAGCGCGCAACCCCAAGCGCGACATGCCCATTGGCATTCTGGGCTCGTTGGCCATTTGCACGGTGCTGTACATCCTGTTCGGCCACGTGCTGACGGGCGTGGCCAGCTGGCGCGAGTTTGCCGATCCGGCCCTGGGCGGCGAAGCCTCGGTGGCCTACGCCATCCGGGCGCACATGCCCGGCTACGGCTGGCTGGCCACGGGCGTCACGGTGGGCATTCTGCTCGGTTTCACCTCGGTTATCCTGGTGATGCTCATGGGCCAGAGCCGCGTGTTCTTCTCCATGGCCAAAGACGGCCTGATGCCCAAGGCGTTTTCGGAGCTGCACCCCAAGTTCAACACTCCCTACAAGTCGAACCTGATGCTGATGGTGTTTGTGGGCTTGTTTGCGGCCTTCGTGCCCGGCTCGCTGGCCGGCGACCTCACCTCGTTTGGCACGCTGCTGGCCTTCGTGCTGGTGAGCATCGGCGTGTGGATTATGCGCCGTTCCGACCCCAACCAGCCGCGGCCTTTCCGCGCGCCGCTCTCGTCGCCCGGCTTCCCGCTGGTGCCCGTGATGGGCGCGCTGGTGTGCACGCTGCTCATCGTCGGCCTCGATTCATTCACGCTGAAAGTAGCCGTGGGTTGGATGCTGCTGGGTTTCATCGTGTATTTCCTCTACGGCAAGCGCAACTCCATGCTGCAGAAAGGCGTGGTGGTGGTGCCCACCGAAATGGAGGAAGAGGCTTTCATCAAGCCCGACGCAAACAACCTCTAAATCGCTAGTCGGACTTCTTCCTGAAAATCCCTGCCGGTGCTCACCGGCGGGGATTTTTTATGGACCTTGGGCAACCGCTTGGCCCTTCCGGCGGTCAAGCCCACATTGTTTCCAGCTACTGCCCCAATGAGATATTCACCGTTCCGCCTTGGCTGTTTCAGCGTCATGGCACTGTTGACCGCCTGGGCAACCCTGAGCGGCTGCGGGAGCAAATGCGAGGACTATGTATGCGCCCCGTGCACTCCGCTGCCGAGCGACATTGTGGTGGTTTTTGACCGCGACAGCCTCCGGGGTGGCTTTCGCAAGGCCGAAATCAACGGTGCGTACGTGGTGCTGTACGCGGCGCCCGGCTTCACCACGCCGCTGGATACGGTGCGCCAAAAACGCGGCGGGGCCGACTTCTACCAAGGCTTTACCAGTTTGGGCACGTTGCCGTGGTCGATAGCATCGCCGGCCAATCAAAGCACCTTCCCGGAAGGCTACAATTTCCGGTTTGTGTTGCCCAATGCCAGTCGCACCTTCGACCTGAGCAACATTGAGTTGAAAACCGAATCGGGAAGTGGCTGCTGCAGCTGCGGCTACAACACGCGGCGCCGCTTCGTGCTCAACGGCGTGCCTGTGGTGGCCGACGGCTACGAATTCGATGGTCGCGGGGCCATTTTGCAGCGCTAGCAAATCGGACAAAGGCTGCACTGCTCAGGTCGCGAGTATCTCCTTGCTTATCCCGGGTGCTTCCGCGCCCACCTCGTTGAGACTCACAAACCAATCTGGGCGGCCGCGGCCAGCGTGGCCGTGCGGCGCAACGGCTGTGGCTGCCGGTAGCTAAGGCTGCGCCAGAGCCACTCGGCGGGCCCAAACTGGTAGCGCTGCAGCCACCAGCGGCAGAACAATAGCTGGCTGCCCACAATGCCCGCCGCCAAAAGCCACAGCAGCGTGGGGCCCACTTTGCCGGCCCAGCCCAAGCCCAAGCCGTAGAAGAGAAAGCTGCCAATAAGGCTTTGGCTGAGGTAGCAGGTCAGGGCCATGCGGCCCAACGGGGCCAGCTGGTGCAATACCTGCCGGGCACCCGGCCGTCGCCAGGCCAGCGCAAACGTGGCGGCATAGCCCAGCGCCAACGGCCCCACGCCCAGCGCATACAGCACGGCAAACCAGAGACCGGGCGCCTGCCCCAGGTTGTATTCGCGGCCGTGGTTGAGGTAGGCGTTGAGCAGGCTGGCGGCCAGGCCCAGGGCCAACCCGCCCAGGGCCACACGCCGCAGCAGGGGCCGGTAGGCGTCGAGCTGCCGGAACACCTGGTGCCGGCCCACCCACAGCCCCAGCAGAAACATGGCCAGCACCTTGCAAATGCGCCACTGGAAGAGCAAGTCGCCGGCCCGGTAGAAGAAGCCCGACCGCATGGCCTTCCAAAAAAAGCCCCAGTCGGAGTTGGCCACCACTTGGTAGAAGGAGGTGATGTGCAGCGGCCGGTCGAGGACCTGGGCCACGGCGTAGAACGGCGCCGCTGGCGTGAGGGGCACCGGCGCTTGCCAGCCGCCGCCCAGCCAGAACACCGCCCACAGCGGCACCGGCAGCAGCAGCAGGCCCGCGGCCCAGCGGCCAATGGCCCGGTCGGGCAGGTGGCGCAGCCGCACCAGCAGCAGCCCCACCAGCGCGTAGAACGCCAGAATGTCGCCGGGCCAGACGAACAGCAGGTGCACCAGCCCGATGCCCAGCAGCACCCACAGGCGCCGCCGGTACGTCAGCAGCTGCGCGTCGCCCCGGGCGGTGGCGCTGTGCAGCTGCACGGCGAAGCCCACGCCAAACAGCAGCGAAAACAAGGAATAGAACTTGCCGTCGACCAGTGCGCGGATGAGGAAAGCAGCGGCTGGGTCGGTGGCGGCGGTGGGCAGCTGGGCGGCGGGCGGCCCGCCGGGCTCGTTCCAGGCCGCGAAGCCCGTGAAAAGATTGGCCAGGCACACGCCGCAGAGCGCGAAGCCGCGCAGGGCGTCCAGGAGCTCGGCGCGGTCGGTTTCGGCCAGCGGCGCGGCCGGCAATGGGGCAGGAGAGGTCATGGGCGCAGGAGGTGGTGCGCCTGAAATATAGTTATAATATTATATAATGTGCGCCGCCTGCTTTACTCAGTTAGCGGCTTTCACCTCGCTTTTGAGCTTGAGCACCCGGTCGCCGTTTTCCTGCACGATGACCAGGGCCGGGTCGTCGGCCGAGCCGTTGCGGTGAATTTCCGAGCCCTTGATGGTGCGGCTGATGGGCTCTTTGTGCACAGATTCTATCTTGCCCGTAGCCGAACCGGTGCCGTATTTCCAGGTGACTTTGGTGCCTTTGCGCATGCCTAATAGAAAAGTGGGAGTGTGAAAGTAAGGATTGGGGATGCCCTTTAAAACTATTCTTACTTTCATTTGGGCCGGACCGTTGCCAGCGCGTGAAATGAAGGCCTACATTTGATGAAATATTGGGAATGATGCCGGGTAATTCCAGTGATTTTCTCAAATCCCTTTTTCCAGCTGCATGAAAAACTCTTACCAACCGCTGCCGCTGGTGGCGGTGCTGGCCATGCTGGGCACCGCGGCCGCGGCCCAGCCCGGCACCTTCCCGCGCAACGGCGTGTACGACCAGCGCCCGGGAGTATTCGCCTTTACCCACGCCACGCTTTTTACCGATTATAAAACCAAAATCAGCGACGCCACGCTGCTGATTCGGGACGGGAAAGTGGTGGCCGCCGGCCCGGCCGGCGCGGTGAAAATCCCGGCCGGGGCCGTGGTGCAGGACGTGCGCGGCAAGTTCATTTACCCCGGCCTGGTGGACGTGTTTACCAGCTACGGCGTGCCCGAAACCAAAGCTCCCGAGCGCCAGGGGCGGCGCGGCACTGGCCCGCAGTTCGACAGCCAGAAAACCGGGGCCTACAGCTGGAACCAGGCCATTCACCCGGAAGTAAACGCCGCCGAGCAGTTCAAAATCAACAACGACCAGGCCACGGCCTACCGGGCGCTGGGCTTCGGGGCGGTGCTCACGCAGCAGGCCGACGGCATCATGCGCGGCACGGCGGCGCTGGTGAGTTTGAACACCAATCGGCGCGAGCAGGAGGTGATGCTGTTGGAACGGGCGGCGTCGGGCCTCTCCTTCGACAAGGGCAGCAGCACCCAGGACTACCCGGGCTCGCTCATGGGCAGCATCGCGCTGTTGCGCCAAACCTACCTCGACGCCCAGTGGAACCAGCGCAGCCCCGGCCGCGAGCGCAACCTGTCGCTGCAGGCGCTGAGCCAGCAAAAGGCCCTGCCGGCCATTTTCCAGGTGAGCGACAAGCTTTCGGCGCTGCGGGCCGACAAGCTGGGCGACGAGGCCGGCCAGCAGTACATCATCAAGGGGCGGGGCGATGAATACCAGCGCCTCGACGACTTGAAAAAGACGGGCGCGGCCTTCGTGCTGCCCCTCAACTTCCCGGATGCCTACGACGTGGCCGACGTGTACGACGCCCTGCGCATTCCGCTCGAAGACCTGAAGCACTGGGAGCTGGCGCCCGCCAACGCCGCCCGCCTCAGCCAGGCCGGCGTGCCCTTCGTGCTCACCACGGCCGACCTCAAGGACAAAAAGAAATTCCTGCCCAACCTGCGCAAAGCGGCCCAGTACGGCCTGAGCGAAACCGCCGCCCTGCAGGCCCTGACCGAAACCCCCGCGCGCCTGCTGCGCGCCCAGGACCGCATCGGCGCCCTCAAGCCGGGCATGGAAGCCAACTTCATTGTGTGCTCGGCACATTTGCTGGCCGACGACAACGTGCTGCTCGACAACTGGGTGCAGGGCGAGCGGTACCAACTCAGCACCGTGCCCGCCGACTACCGCGGCGTGTACAGCCTCAACATCGTGAGCCAGCCCGAGGGCCGCTTCCTGATTCAGGGCAAGCCCGAAGCGCCGGAGCTGAAAATCGTGCCCACGGCCGGCGACACCCTGCGCGGCACCCTCACCGTAACCAGCGACCTGGCCACAGTGGTGTTCGGCCCCAAAGACAAGGCAAAAGGGAAAGCGGAGAAGGGCAAGACCGAAAAAGCTGCCGACAACCAGCCGGCAACGGCCACCGGTTCGGTGCGCCTGAGCGGCTACTACACGCAAGAAGGGCGCGTGTTTCAGGGCGATGGCCTGCTGGCCGATGGCACCCCGGTGAAGTGGCGGGCCGCCCGGCTGGAAGAAGCCACCCGCGCCGCCAAGCGCGACTCGGCCAAAGTGACGCCGCCGCCGGTGCTCGGCACCGTCATTTTCCCCTTTGCCGCCTACGGCCGCGCGGCCGCGCCCAGCCAACTGCCCACGCTCATCAAGAACGCCACGGTGTGGACCAGCGAAGCCGCCGGCAAGCTGGAAAACACCGACGTACTGCTGGAAAACGGCAAAATCACGAAGATTGGCAAAAACCTGAGCCTGCCCAAAGGCGGCCGCAGCATCGACGGCACGGGCAAGCATTTGGCGCCGGGCATCATCGACGAGCACTCGCACCTGGCCATTTCGGGCGGGGTGAACGAGGGCACCCAAGCCGTGACCAGCGAGGTGCGCATCGGCGACGTGGTGGACAACGAGGACGTGGGCATCTACCGCGACCTGGCCGGCGGGGTGGTGGCCGCGCAGCTGCTGCACGGCTCGGCCAACCCCATCGGCGGGCAGTCGGCGCTGGTGAAAATGCGCTGGGGCGCCACGCCCGAAGACATGAAAATCGGGGAGGCGCCGGGCTTCATCAAGTTTGCCCTGGGCGAAAACGTGAAGCAAAGCAATTGGGGCGAGCTGAACGTGCTGCGCTTCCCGCAAACCCGCATGGGCACCGAGCAGGTGTTCGTGGATGCTTTCACCCGGGCCAAGGAATACGAGCAGGAGTGGAAGGCCTGGAACAAGCTCGGCAAGAGCAAGCAGAAGAAGGGCGAAGCGCCGCGCCGCGACCTGGAGCTGGAGGCGCTGGTCGAAATCCTGAACCGCCAGCGCTTCATCACCTGCCACAGCTACGTGCAAAGCGAAATCAACATGCTGCTGAACGTGGCCGACCGCCTGGGCTTCAAGGTGAACACCTTCACGCACATTCTGGAGGGTTACAAGGTGGCCGACAAAATGAAGGCCCACGGCGCCAACGCCAGCACGTTTTCGGACTGGTGGGCGTACAAGAACGAGGTGAAGGACGCCATCCCGTACAACGCCGCCATCATGACGCGGGCCGGTCTGAACGTGGCCATCAACTCCGATGACGCCGAGATGAGCCGCCGCCTCAACCAGGAAGCCGCCAAAACGGTGAAATACGGCGGCCTCACCGAGGAAGAAGCCCTGCGCTTGGTCACCATCAACCCGGCCAAAATGCTGCACCTCGACGCCCGGATGGGCTCCATCAAGGAAGGCAAGGACGCCGACGTGGTGCTGTGGTCCGACAATCCGCTCAGCATCTACGCCCACCCGGAGTACACCTTCGTCGACGGACGCGAAATGTTCAGCCTGGCGGCCGACGCCGCCCTGCGCGCCGACATGCAGAAAGAGCGGCAGCGGCTGGTGCAAGCCATGCTGGCCGCCAAGCAAGGAGGCGCTCCCACCCAAGCGGCCTCCGACAAAGCCCAAGGCCTGTGGCACTGCGACACGATGGGCGAAGAAAAAGAACTAGCTAAATAAGAACCCATGCGCATTTTACTCACGCTTGCTTTAGCTAGCACCGCCTGGGCCGCCCTGGCCCAGGTGCCCATGCCCACGCCGCCGCAGAGCAAGCCCGTGCTCATCACCGGGGCCACGCTGCACGTGGGCAACGGCACCGTGGTGCCCAACGCCGCGGTGGCTTTCGACAAAGGCCGCCTGACCTACGCCGGCCCTGCCGCCGGCTTTGCCGCCGACAAAGGCGGCTACGAAACCATCGACGCCACTGGCCAACAGTTGTATCCGGGGCTGATATTGCCCAATACCACCCTGGGCCTCACCGAAGTAGAATCCATTCGGGCCACCGTGGACGAGGAAGAAGTGGGCACGCTGAACCCCAACGTGCGCGCCCTCATCGCCTACAACACCGACTCCGACATTCTGCCCACCGTGCGCATCAACGGCGTGCTGCTGGCCCAGCCCACGCCCCGCGGCGGCCTGCTGGCCGGCCAAAGCAGCGTGGTGCAGCTCGACGCCTGGAACTGGCAGGACGCCGTGGTGCGCGCCGACGACGGCCAGCACCTGACCTGGCCCGCCATGGTGTTTCGCAACAATCCCAACGAAGACGCCGCCGCGCTGGACAAGCGCCAAAAGGCCCGCGAAACGCAGCTGCGCGACCTGGAGCAGCTCTTCGGCGAAGCCAACGCCTACCGCCAGCTGCCCGCCGGCCGCAAGGAAAACCTGCGCCTGGCCTCGCTGGCCGGGATTTTCGACGGGTCCAAAACCCTGTACCTGCACGCCGACTACGGCAAGGAAATCATCGAAGCCGTGCGCTTTGCCAAGCGCTTGGGCGCGCAAAAGGTGGCCGTGGTGGGGGCCCGCGACGCTTGGATGGTGCTCGATTTTCTGAAGCAAAACGACGTGAGCGTGGTGGTGTCGCGCATCCACGCCCTGCCCCGGCGCGACGCCGACGACTACGACCAGCCCTACAAGCTGCCGGCGCAGCTGCAGGCCGCCGGCGTGCGCTTTTGCCTTGATTACCAGGGCGACCAGGAAACCGCGGGCTCGCGCAACCTGGCGTTCATTGCCGGCACGGCCGTCAACTTCGGCCTGACCAAAGAGCAGGCCCTGACGGCCGTGACCCTCACGCCGGCCCAGATTATGGGCGTCGACAAATACTACGGCACGCTGGAAACCGGCAAGAGCGCCACGCTGGTGCTCAGCAAGGGCGACCTGCTCGACATGCGCACCAACGCCGTGTCGCGCGCCTTCATCGACGGCCGCAGCATTTCGCTCGACAGCAAGCAAACCTATCTGGAAAAGAAGTTCCGCAGCAAGTACGGGCAGTAGCGTTAGCTAAAGCATAAGGGGAAAGGCTTTCTGAAAAGCAGAAAACCAGGAGCCGCTAAGTATGGCATAATTGCTTTACTTAGCGGCTCTGATATGTTGGGCCGTTTTGGTAGCGGAGCAGTATGGGCTTGTGTCTTTTAAAGAAAAAGACCAGGTGCAAGCCCGTTGAACCGGCCCACAATGAAGAGGAGCGTTACGCACTTCAACCGGCCCGGCCCATGCGATTCTCGAACTTCCGACGCCATTCTTCTCTGCAATTCTGGCTTTTACTCGGCGGCATGATTATGTGCATGCCGACGCTGGGCGCCGCCCAAACAGCCCCGGCCTCGCGGCTGGTTGACAGCCTAAACCAGCGCCGTGCGGCGGCCCCCGATTCTGCTCAGGTGCGCCTGCTGCTGGCCGATGCCAACGCCCTGCGGGCCGGCCAGCCGGCCGAGGCCACGCGCCTGGCCACGCTGGCCTGGCGACGGACGCAAGCCGTGGCAGGCCAAGAGGCTCGGCAGCAAGCCGCGTTGTTATTGCTCGGCCGACTGGCCAACGGCGCCGGCGACTTCGCCGCGGCTGCGGGCCACCTCCTGCAGGCCCTGCGCCTGGCCGAGCAGCGGCACGACCTGCTGGGCCAGGGCACCGCCTGCCTGAACCTGGCCTCCACCAATAAAAACCTACAAAAGCTCGACCTGGCCCTGGATTACGCCCGCCGCGCCCAGCGCCTGCTAACCCAGGCCGTGCAGGCCGGCGATGCCCGCGCCGCCAAGCCGCTGGCCATTGCCTACAACAACAGCGGCACCGCGCTGCTGGAACAAAACCAGTTTGCCGCCGCCAGCGCCGACTTCAACATCGCCCTGCAAAAAGCCCGCGCCCTCGGCGATTCCAGCGTGGCCGTGCTGGCCCTCTACAACCTGGGCGGGGTGGCCCTGAAGCAGAAAAATGGGGCCGAAGCCCACCGCTACTACCGCCAGACGCTGGCCATCGACCAAGCCGAGGGCAACGAGCAGGGCCAGGCCGAATCCTGGCTGAACCTGGGCGATGCCCTGGCCCTGCTGCACCGCACCCGGGAGGCCGAAGACGCCTACCAGCACGCCCTGCAGCTGAGCCGGCGCGTGCACGCGCTGCCCATCGTGCGGGTGGTGTACAACGGATTTGCCTCGCTGTATGAAGGCAACGGCCAGCCCGCCAAAGCCTTGCAATGGCAGCGCCGCTTCCAGTTCCTCAACGACTCGCTGTTTCAGGAACAGACCACCCAGCAGGTGGCCGAACTGCAAACCAAGTACGAAACCGAGAAAAAGGACGCCCAAAACCGCCTGCAAGCCGTGCAGCTGCGCGAGCAGCAGCAGCTCATTCGGCGGCGCACCACACTGCTGTGGGCCGGGGCGCTGGTGGTGCTGTTGCTGGCGGGCGTGGCCTACCTGTTGGTAGGGCGGCGGCGCCTGCGGCGCGAGGTGGAGTTTGCGCAGGAGCGCCAGCACTTGGAGCGCCTGCGCGCCGCCGCCGTGCTCGAAGCCGAGGAAGGCGAGCGCCGCCGCATTGGCAGCGACCTGCACGACGGGGTGGGCCAGCTGCTCACGGCCGCCAAGCTCAATTTGCACGCCTTAGGCGACGAACTGCGCGTGGAAACCATGGGCCAGCAGGCCCTGTTGCAAAATGCCCTCGACGGGGTAGAGGAGAGCTTTCGCGAAGTGCGCAGCATTTCGCACAACCTCATGCCCAACGCCCTCATCAAGCGGGGGCTGGCCCAGGCCGTGCGCGACTTTCTGGACAAAATCACGCCCACCGGCCGCCTGAAAGTCAACCTCGAAGTGATAGGGCTGGACCGTGGCGGCCGGCTGGAGCCCACGGTGGAGAACGTCCTGTTTCGCGTGATTCAGGAACTGGTGCAGAACATCCTCAAGCACGCGCAGGCCACCGAAATCACCCTGCAGATTATACGCCACGCCGACGAACTGACCGTGCTGGTGGAAGACAACGGCGTGGGCTTCGACCCGGCCGCGCTGGGCGCCGGCGGCATCGGGCTCAAAAACATCGAAAGCCGCATGGCCTACCTGGGCGGCCGGGCCGATTTCGACGCCGCGCCCGGGCGCGGCACCACCGTGACCCTGGGAATGCCCCTGGCGGTTTGACGTCTGGTAAAATTCTTAGACCAATTTGTTGCATACCGGGGCGATGATTGAGTATGTTTGAATGTGTATATTCAGGCGTATTCACTCGAATCGGGAAGGGTAGGTGGACCCTGTTGAAATCGCCGTCGCGCAGAACCATCGTCACTTTCTCCCATTCTCTGCAAGGAACCGACTATGAGCCACGACCCCGCCGCCCCGTCCCGCACCGCCGTGCTGCTGGTCGACGACCACCAAATGGTGATTGAAGGCCTCAAAACCCTGCTCAAAACCGACGCCGCCGTGCGCGTGGTGGCCCAGGCCAGCTCCGGATTGGAAGCGTTGCGCCGCCTGCGCGAGCACCCCGGCATCGAGGTGGCCCTTGTGGACCTCAACATGCCGCAGATGAGCGGCGTGGAGCTCACGCGGCATATTCGGGCGGCGTTCCCGGCGGTGCGGGTGCTGGCCCTGAGCATGTTTCACGACCACGCCTCGGTGATGGAAGTGCTCGAAGCTGGGGGCGCGGGCTACCTCCTGAAAAACACCACCAAGGCCGAACTCAGCGCCGCCATTGCCAACGTGGCCGCCGGGCGCACCCATTTTAGCCAGGAGGTGGGCCAGACCCTGCTGCAGCACTTGGACGTGCCGGCCCAGCGGCCCGATTCTTCCCCGGTGGCCGAACTCACGGCCCGCGAGCGGGAAATCCTGCGCCTGGTGGCCGAGGAAAAAACCAACCAGGACATTGCCCGTGCCCTCTTCATCTCGGAGCGCACCGTGGAAACCCACCGCAAAAACATCCTCACCAAAACCAGCTGCAAATCGGTGGTCGGGCTAATTCAATACGCCATTAAGCACAAGCTGCTGGCGTGAGGGGAGGATGCGGGGAGTGGGTCGAGCAGCCGGCCGATGTGCCGGCTGTTCCGCTGCGCTCATTTTCCGCCCATCCCATCATTTAGGCGTTCTTTTGCGTTATGCACCCACGCGCCCCTTTCGGCGCCCCCGCTGATGTTTCGATTGCTGTCGTTGTTATTGCTGCTGCCTGTTTTTGCCCACGCCCAAAACTCTTTCGTGCCCGATGAACGGGCGTATTACGGCCTGATAGACCGTGGTAGCGGACGCTGCCTCGACATTGCCAGCGCCAGCACCAGCAGCGGCGCGGCCGCGGTGCAGTGGGAATTCACCCACGCCAGCAGCCAGCAGTGGCGCTTTGTGCCCATCCGCACGGGCAGCGAATACTACCGCATTGAGGCGCGCCACAGCAACCTGTGCCTGACGGCCGACAAGCCCGGCGAAAACATGGCCCTGGTGCAGCGTCCGTTTCAGGGGGGCGAGCAGCAGCAGTGGCGCCTGGTGCCGGCCGGCCCCGCCGGGAGCTTCCAGCTCGAAAACCGCAGCGAAAGCCGCGTGGCGGCGCTTTCGGCTTCCGACAAGTTCAACGGCACGCCCGTGGTGGCCCAGAAAGGCAACGGCCGGGCCAGCCAGCAGTGGCGCCTGTTTCGGCTGCGCCTGAACGTGCTGGAGGGCCCCTCGCCGTTTGGCGCGCCCAAGCCCTTGGGCGGGGGCCTGAACACGCCCGGCAACGAGTTGCACCCGTTGCTGAGCCCCGACGGCAAGACCCTGTACTTTGCCCGCACCAAGTTTGCCGGCAACACCGAAGGCAACACCGATTCGGGCGACGCTTGGCTGAGCCAGAGCGCCGACAACGGCCGAACGTGGGGCGCGGCCACTCGGCTCGACGCCATCAACACGGCCCAAAACAACGAAATCGTAGCCACCGTGGGCCCCGATGGCGGCACGCTCTACGTGCGCGGCACCTACGATGCCAACGGGTTTCGGGACGAGGGCTTGAGCCAAATTGCGCGTGGCGCGGCCACCAGCGGAGCCAGCAAAGGCAACCGGCCCGCGCCGGCGCCCGTTGCCAATTTCTACACCGCCGTGCCGGGAGCCGGTTATTTCGTGAGCAGCGACGGCAACAT
Source organism: Hymenobacter miniatus (assembly GCF_016427455.1). Lineage (NCBI taxonomy): Bacteria > Pseudomonadati > Bacteroidota > Cytophagia > Cytophagales > Hymenobacteraceae > Hymenobacter > Hymenobacter miniatus. The sequence continues at coordinate 230,060 of NZ_JAELXR010000006.1, read as the reverse complement.
CCTGCTGCTGTCGCTGGAGCGCGGCGACTCCGAGGGCGGCAATGACCTTTACGTGAGCCGGCCCGACGGCAAGGGCGGCTTCACCGAGCCCACCAGCCTGGGCCCGGTGCTGAACTCGCCGGGCTTCGACTTTGCGCCCTGGCTGGCGCCCGATGGCAAAACGCTGTATTTCGCCTCCTACGGCCACATGGGCTACGGCTCGGCCGACATTTTTGTGAGCCAGCGCCTCGACGAAAGCTGGGCCAAGTGGAGCGAGCCCCGCAACCTGGGCCCGGCCCTGAACGGCCCCGGCTTCAATGCCTACTTCAGCCTCGCGCCCGACGGCAAAACGGCCTACTATTCGTCGTCGCCCGCGCCCAACGCCACCAGCGACATCTGGCGCACGGGCCGCGCCACGCCCCCCGACTCCCTCCCCACCGCGCCGGTAGCCGCCGCGCCCGACCCCTCGGTGCGCGCCTATCTGAGCGGGCGCGTGCTGGATGCCCGCACCAAGCAGCCCGTGCCGGGCGCCATTGTGAAAGCCAACCTGCTGGCCAACAAGGCGGGCGTGCAGTACAACGCCACTAGCAAATCCGACAACACGGGCGGCTACCAGCTGTCGTTGCTGCCGGGCCGCTACTACCTCACGGCCACGGGCGGCGGCTTCCTGACGGTGGGCGACACGGTGGACATCAGTGGCTCGCCGCGGCGCGACTTGCTGCTGCTGCCCGCCGCCGTGGGTTCGAAGCTGGACCTAACCACCATCTTGTTTGCCCAAGGCAAAGCCACGCTGCTGGGCACCGCCTACGCCGAGCTCAACCGCCTCGCCATTGCCCTGCAAGCCAGCCCCGCCACCGAAATTCGCCTCGAAGGCCACACCTCCAATGAGCCCCCGGCCGACAAAAACCAGCAGCTTTCCGAAGACCGGGTGGCCGAGGTGAAGCGCTACCTCGTGGGCCGGGGCGTGGATGAGAAGCGCATCAGCACGGTGGGCTACGGCGGCTCGCGCCCCAAATACAGCAACGACCGCGAAGAAACCCGCCGCCTCAATCGGCGCGTGGAGCTGGTGATTGTGAAGTAGGCGCCGGCGGCTGGCAAGCTGCTTGCGGGCGGCAAGGCCGCGCCGGAAAGGCATCGGTTGTAGCGGCCGGGATTTCGCGAAATCGTTTTCGCGAAATCCTGGCCTTTTGCGTGTTGGCGAAATTTATTTCGGGCGCACCCCGCCCCAGGGGCTGGAAACGGCCCTGGCACACTTGGCACCGGGATTGAAAACAGGGGAGGCATCTCTCAATTCTTTCCCTTGTCAACCATGCACAACATCGACCGCACCCTGCAGGAATTTGAGTCCGGGGTAGCCACCAACAGCGAATACGAGAACTACGAAACCACTGGCGAGTACGGCCAGGAGCTGGGCCAGGAATTCGAATACGAACAGGAAGCGAACCAGGAGTTTGAAGGCGAGTTCGGCCACGAGTTCAGCGGCGAATTCAGCGGCGAATTCAGCAACGAGAACTTCGAGGTAAACCTGGAAGAAGAGCTGGTGGGCGAACTGCTGGAAGTGAGCAACGAGCAGGAGCTGAGCCAGTTTCTGGGCAGCCTGGTGAGCAAGGTGGCGGGCGCGGCCTCGCAGCTGGCGCAGTCGCCGGCCGGGCAGAGCGTGGGCCGCTACCTCGTCGATTTTGGCAAGAAAACCCTGCCGCAGCTGGCCGGCCAGTACGGCGGGCAAGCCGGCGCCGCTCTGGGCGGGCGGGCCGGGGCCGCGCTGGGGGGCCGGCTGGGGCCCGTGGGCGCCCGGGCCGGGCAATGGGCCGGCAGCAAGGCCGGCGGCTACGCGGGCTCGGCGGCCGGCAACTGGGTGGGCACCCAGGCCGGCAATTTCCTGGCCGACAACGCCAAAAAGGTGTTCGGCCTGGAGCTCGAAGCCCTCAGCCCCGAAAGCCAGGAGCTGGAAATAGCCCGCGCCTACGTGCGCTTTGCTTCCGACGTGGCCCGGCGCGCCAGCCGCGCCCTGCGCCGCAACCCCCGCCTGCGCCCCGGCGCCCTGGGCCGACAGGTGCTCACGGCCACGGCGCCTTACTACGCTCCCGGCCTGCTCAACGGCGGCCTGCAGCTCAGCGGGCCTGCCCGGCGCGCCAGCTGCGGCCGCTGGGAGCGCCGCGACGGCGTGGTGGTCCTCTACGGCCTGTAAGCAAGGGGATAGGGAAGTGGGAGAGGTAGGGAGCAGGGGAGTGAAGAATTCGGAAATGCCCGCTCTCCTCCCCACCTCCCCATCTCACCCGCCTCCTTACCTCCGTATCTCCCCAACTAATTCTCACACCCTTCACTTTACCCCCAATGTCATGTACAACAACGAATTTTCTCAGGAATTTGAGCAAGCCATCGGCCAGGAACTGGAAGCCGGCGGGCACTCCATGGAAACCTTTGAGTTCAACCCCGAATACCTGGGCGAAACCAGCGGTGAGACTCAGGGTGAGTCGTTCGAAATGAGCGGCGAATACGCCAACGAGTATAGCCAGGAGTTTAGCAACGAATACAGCCACGAGTACAGCGGCGAGCTGAACGAAACCATGGAAATGGAGCTGGCCCACGAGCTGCTGGAAGTGAGCAACGAGCAGGAGCTGAACCAGTTCCTCGGCAAGCTCATCAAGGGCGCGGGCAAGGCCATTGGCAACTTTGCCAAGTCGGGCGTGGGCCGCGCCATCGGCGGCGTGCTCAAAACCGTGGCCAAGAAGGCCCTGCCCATTGCGGGCGGCGCGCTGGGCACCTTCTTTGGCGGGCCGCTGGGGGGCATGATTGGCAACAAACTGGGCTCGGCCGCCAGCAACCTCTTCGAGCTGGAGTTGGAAGGCCTGAGCCCCGAAGACCAGGAATTTGAAGTGGCCCGCGCCTACGTGCGCTTCGCCAATTCGGCGGCCAACCGGGCGGCCAGCCTGCACGCCCAGCGCCGCGGGGCGCCCATGGCGGCCGTGGTGCGGCAAGCCCTCTCGGGCGCGGCCCGCCAGCACGCCCCCGGCCTGCTGCGGCCCCGCAACCCCAACGGCACGTTCCGCTCCATGGGCGGCCGGCCCGGCCAGCGCCCGGGCAGCCGTCGGCCCCACCAGGGCTTCCAGCGCCCGGGGGGCGGCGGTTTCCGTCGCCCCGGCGTGCCGGGCCCCGGATTCGCCTCCAATGACTATGGCCAAGGCAATGGCTTTGGCCCGGCTCCGGCCACCAACGGCTACGACCCCTCGGGCTACGACCCCTCGGGCTACGACGGGCCCGACGCCAACGGCATGGGCGAGCAGGGCACCACGCGCGGCACGTGGACGCGCCGCGGCAGTACGCTCATCATTCAGCTCTAAACAAAGCCAGTGGGAATCAACGCCCTTGTCCTCTACCGTTTTTCTAACCGCAACTGCTCATGCGAACCGCCGCCGATACCCGGTTTCTGGTGAATGAAACGCTGGCCCTGTTCGGGCGCCTCCAAACGGTGCGCTCGTTCTCGCTGAGCACGCCCATGGTGCTGGCGGCGGCCGTGTCGGCGCCAGCGCAGGCCGCCATCAACGCGCACCTGGCGCACGTGGCTTTCGACCTGCGCCGCCGGCTGCTGGAGTTTGTGCGCTGGCTGCGCAGCCCCGAAAGCCGCCGGCTGAGCGCCGCCAACACCCAGGCCCGCTATGTGCTGCTCAAGCTGCGCTTTAACAACCTGCTCGACCAGGTCGACATTTTCGCCGACGTGCTGGGGCAGCGCTCCGAGCACGGCACCGGCACCTGGGTGGCCGGGCTCGACGTGCTGGCCGAGGACGCCCTGTGCCTGCCCGGCAACTTCTACGCGGCCCCGCCGCTGGTGTGCTACCTGGAGCGCGGGCACGGGGCGGCCATTCGGCGGGCGCGCACCCGCCTGCCGGGCGGCGACCTGAGCCCGGTGGGCGTGATTCAGATTCCGCGCGAGCGCCTCATCGGGTCGGGCATTGCTTCTTCGCTCATTCACGAAGTGGGCCACCAGGGCTCCGAGCTGTTGAATTTAACCACCTCGCTCAAGCAGGCGATTGACCAGTACCTGGCCGCTGGCAGCCGCGATAACGCCCTGCCGTGGCAGCTGTTCAGCCGCTGGCTGAACGAGATTTTGTCGGACTGCTGGGCCATGGGCCATTTGGGCATCACGGCCACCTACGGGCTGCTGAGCGTGGTGAGTTTGCCGAGCTATTTCGTGTTCCGCATCGGCACCGACGGCCCGCACCCGTTCCCCTGGATTCGGGTGAAAATCAGCCTGGCGCTGGGGGAGGTGCTGTTTCCGCACCCGCAATGGGCGGCCCTGGCCCGGCAGTGGGAAGAGCTGTACCCCACCGACGAGCTCAGCGCCGACAAGCGCGACCTGATTCACCGCCTCGAAACCGCGCTGCCCGAGTTTGCCGCGCTGGTGCTCAACCACCGGCCCAAGTCGCTGCGCGGGCAGCGGGTGGCCGACATTTTCCCGGTGGCCGAGCGCCAGCCCGACCAGCTGCGGGCCTTGTTCGAGGCCTGGCAGCAGCAGCCCCACCTGCGCGAGCACGTGGCCCCGTCCTTGGTGTTTGCGGTGGTGGGCCAGGCCAAGGCCGATGGCCGCATCAGCACCAACGAGGAGGCCCGCGTGCTTTCGCACATGCTCAACCGCTGGGCCCTGCACCGGGCCCGCAACTACTGCACCGCGCCGGCGGCCCCGGCGCCCGTGCCAACGACTTCACTTCAAACCGTTTAATTCATCATGGAAGCCACTTCTTCAACCTCCAAATCGGCGTTTCCGCTGCGGGGCGAACTGTCGTTCACCAAGCCCAAAATCCGAGTGGGCGACGACACCGAGCTCGAATTGACCTTGTCGGCCGAGGGCCAGAGCACCCTGGCCGCCCTGCTGGGCAACGCCGGCAGCATCACCCTGGAATTCTGGTCGGACGACGACCCCGGCGAACGGCTGGAGCAGAGCTACAACTACACCGTCAGCAACCGGCAGCTGACGCTCTCGCCCGAACCCAACGACCCGCCGCTGCCCTTCTGCTCGCCCATGCAAACGGTGCGCAGCCGGTTCAGCATCACCAACAACGTGGTGGCCCCCATGTGGCGGCTCAACAACTGGCGCGATGCGGGCCGCTACTCGGTGCGCGGGCGCCTGCTGAGCGCCAAGCCCATGAAAGGCGAGGAGCATCCGACGGGGCTGGAAATCGACGACATCCGCCTGGCGGTGGGCGACGTGACGGTGATTGACGCGACGCCCACGCCCAACCCCGGCCCCACCGTGACGCCGCTGCCCTTGCCGCTGCCGGTCACGTTGTTTCAAGCCCAGCGCGAGGCCAGCGACGACCAGGACCTGTGGGGCCTCATCCGGCGCCGCACGCTGAACTTCAGCCGCTACTGCAACTTCATCGACAACGTGCTCACCGACCGCAGCTCGGCCTTGGGAGCGCAGGCGCGGGCCTATGTGTCGTCGCGGCAGCTGCCCTTTAGCCGCGCCGCGTCCTACGCGGTGCTCAAGTACGCCACCGAGTATTACCTAATGCAGGAAGTGGGCCTGGCGCCCGTGGCCGCCCCCGGCGACGCCGACCCCCACTGGGCCGCCAGCGAGCTGCAGCGCACCGGCGGCAAGCCCTTCGACCTGAACCGCATGCGCGAGGAATACCTCAAAAACCTCGGCGACGAAGAGGGCAAAGCGCTGGTGGTGCCGTACCTCGACATCATTCGGGAGCGGCTGAAGGAAGTGCCGCTGAAAGAGCCCGACGACATCATCAAGAGCGGGCAGCTCACCTACGGCATCCTCAAGTCGCGGGTGGAGGCGCCGCCGCTCATGGAGCTGATTTGGTCGTATTGGCACGAGGAAGGCGGCTTGGTGCAAACCATGAACGCCCTGAGTTTGCGCTTCCAGAACGTGCGCCGGCCCGGCCCCGGCCCCGACCCGCTGGCCAACTTGGCCATCGACCCGCTGCGGCCCCTGAACAACATCATCTGGGGTTACATTGAGGACGAGCGCAACCGCCTGACCATGAACCGCCGCAACCTGGAATACCAGTACGAGTACGGCTTTGGGCTGATTGGACGCGGCGTGCAGAACATTGCCGTGGCCGAGCACCGCACCTTCTTCCTGCGGGGCTTCCACAGCTTGCTGCGCGCCTGCACCGAGTTCTACCAGCAGGCCAACTTCACCACGGTGATTCCCGACGGCTTCCCCATCCTCAACCACCTGCGCGAAGTTCACCTCACGCTGGCCGAAGGCGCCCACAACCAGTACGGCGACCTGCCCTGGACGGCCCGCGCCGAGATGATGACCCAGCAGTGGATTCTGGCCCGGCCCGAGGTGCGCGAGTTCCTGGGCGGCCGCGTCATGGTGCCGTATTCCGAACCCTGGATGGACCGCGTCGACAACATGAAGAGCCTGCAGGGCTGGAACCCGACCAACATCACGCACTTCCGCGACCTGGGCGCGTTTGGCGAGCAGTTGCTGCTCAGCATCCGCTACGGCTCCTGGAACAGCCCCACCGTGGGTGCCACCAGCGCCGCCAACTGGGCCCACTACTGGCGGGAGGAAATTCAGCGCTACATCCACGCCTACAAGGCCGTGACCGGCATCGACCTGGCCACCGACCTTGGCGACATCCGCCAGAACCTGCCCGACAACGAAGAGCGGTACCTGCAGCCGGCCCAGCTCATTGAGCGCCAAAACGCCCTGCAGCAGGGCCAGCTCCGCCGCAGCCGCCAGCTCAACGGCCCGCTGGCCCAGGGACGCCGGCCGTTTGCCGTGCCCGTCCCCCGGCGTAAGGCGCTGGGCGAGTAGGGGATGCTCTAAGGCGCCTCACCTCCTGACCCCCTCTCCAAAGGTGAGAGGAACCGGGGGTGAGGCGCCCGCTAGCGCCCCAACCAAGCGTATCTTTTGAATAACCCGCCCATGCTCGATTTCACCTCGGCGCTGTATTTGGGCCCGCAAGCCTTGCCGCCCCCGCCTCCAGGGCTGGCCCTCACCACCGGGCGCCCGGCCGTGCTGGACCACCACAGCCGGGCCCAATGGGTGGCCCACGCCGTGGCCCGGCGCCAAGGCCTGGAAGCCGGGGAGCTGGCTCCGTCCTCCCTGCACTTGTTCTGGGACGTGTTCGGGCTGGTACCGGCCCGCGGCGTGGTGCTGCTGGAGCGGAGCCTCTACCCGGTGGGGCGGTGGGGCAGCCTGCGGGCCCGCGCCCGGGGCCTGCCGGTGGCCACGTTTCGGGCCGATGACCTGCCCGGGCTGGCGCGGCTGCTGCACGCCTACCAGCAGCAGGGCCGCACGCCTTGGCTCGTGACCGACGGCTGGCACCCCGGCCACGGCCCCGCGCCCCTGGCGAAATACCTCCGCCTGCTGGCCCCGCACCCCGGCGCCACGCTGCTCATCGATGATACCCAAGCGTTTGGGGTGCTGGGTGCCCGGCCCGGCAAAAGCCGTCCGCTGGGGCAGGGCGGGGGCGGCCTGCTGCCCTGGGCCGGCCTTGGGCCACTGCCGCGGGGCCCCGAGCTGCTCACCATCACCTCGCTGGCCAAGGGCCTGGGCGTGCCGGTGGCCGTGCTGGCGGGCCGCGCCGCCCGGCTGGCGCAGTTCCGCCGCCGGGCCGAAACGCGGGTGCACACCAGTCCGGTATCGGGCTGGCACGCCTGGGCCGCCGAGCAAGCCCTGCGCCACGACGCCCGCCACGGCCACGCGGCCCGGCGCCGGTTGGGCTTGCGCATCGCGCAGTTTCGGCGGGCGATGGCCGGGCTGGGCATCCGGCCGCTGGGCGGCTACTTCCCGGTTCAGAAACTGGTGCTGGCCCGCACCACGGCCGCCCTGGGTCTGCACCAACAGCTGCGCCAGGCCGGCCTCAATACCCTGCTGCTGGCCGGCGAAACCCGGCCCGGCGTGCCCGAAGTGGCTTTCTGCCTGCGGGCCGACCATTCGGCGGCCGATATCGACCACGCCGCCGCTGCCCTGGCCCGCGCGGCCCGCGGCACCGACTGGTTTTCCTCACCTCTTTCCGTTGTCCTTCGCCATGAACCCGACCCAGACCCGTTCGCCCCGTAGCCGCCGCGCCAGCGCGCCGGCGGCCGTGGCCATCATCTACCCCAAAGTGGGCACCGTGCTGCGCGTGCCGCTGCGGCGCACCCCCACCGGCGGCCCCCAGGGCCACGCGCAGCACCCCGAGCGCCAGCTCATCACCTGGTTCAACCGCATGGCGGGCGCCCGGCCGGGGTTTCCGCTGCAGGTTCGGCGCATCCTGCTGGTCACCGCCGAGCCGCTGTGCAAAACCTGCCACCTCAGCCTGGCCCGCTTCCTGAGCCGCTTCCACCTAGCCGATAAGCTGCAACTGCGCCCTTTGGTGGGCGGCACAGCCGGCGCCCGCGTTGCCACTGCTGCGCCCTGCAGCTGCGGTTGCGGGCATTGTGGGCAAAGTGCTGGTGATGAAGTGAATAATGGTCAACATGCGCGCTTGCTGAACGCGCTGCTGCAGGACGATTTTATTTCTGATTCGGAGCTGGAAGACGAGGGCTGGTGGAGCCGCCTGAAGCAATTGGGCCAGGCCGCGGCCCTGACTGGCGCCCTGGCGCTGGGCCCGCAGGGTGCCTTCAAACCCGTGTACGACGTGGCCAAAGCCGTGGCCGGTGCCTATGAAAAGCGCAACAAAATGCAGCGCACCGTGGAAGCGGCCCAATTGCCGGCCCGCCGCCCGCCCGGCCAGCAGGAGCTGGGCTACGAGCAGGAAATGGGCTACGAGTTTGCCGACGTGGCGCCCGGCTGCGCCAGCCCCGGCAGCGCCCGGCCCACCCTGCGCCTGGGCGCGCGCGGCGAGTACGTGCGCTACCTGCAGTGCCGGCTCAACTTTCACAAAGTCAACCTGGCCCAGCCGCTGGTGAACGATGGCGTGTGGGGGCCCAAAACCCAGGCCGCCGTGCGCGCTTTCCAGCAGGGGCGGGGCCTGGTCGTCGATGCCGTGGTGGGTCCGCTCACCTGGGGCCAGCTCGATGCCGGCAGCGCGGTGGTGCCCACGGTGCCGCCCAAAACGCAGCCCGGCGGCGCCCCGCCCACCGGCGGCACCGACGTAAACACCGTGCGTTTCCGCAACGCCGCCGACATCAACAACTTCTTCCTGGCCCGCACCGGGCAGGATTTCGTGGACTGGTTCCGGAGCAAAGTGGGCGGGCGCGGCGCGTGGGTGCGCACTCAAGCCGGCAAAACCTACCCCGTGACCATGCCCGCCACCGCCGACGTGAAAGTGGGCTTCCAGCAGTTTTGGGACGGAATTCCGCGCGTATTCAACTCCATCGACATCAACTTTGCGCAGTTTGCCGCCCTGCAAAGCGTGATTGTGAACGAAACCGGCGGCACCATGCGGCCCATTGCCGAAAAAGTGGGCCTGCCCGGCCACCCCGGCCTGGCCTACGCCTTCGACCGCATCGGCACCAAAGCCTCCTACAACACCGGCCAGAACCGGCGCGCGCTAGCCCTCTTCAACGACAAGGAGTATGTGCAGGCCCACGGCCATAAGCCTCTGGGTGCCCAATTGGCCTACACCAAAGATGCCCGCTGGGGCGGCGAGGTCTACCCCGTCGATTCCGTTTCGACCAGCACCGACCCGGCCATCACCGGCTTTGTGCAGGAGGCGGATTTCTACAAGTTTCGGGGCCGCGGCTACATCCAGATTACCTGGCGCTACGCCTACCAGTGGCTCGTCCCGTCGGTGCAGAATTACTCCGGCTCCGACCCCGTCATTCTGCAGAAAAAAGCCCAGTGGCAGGGCCTGAGCCTCGACTCCGTGGCCACCCGCTCCAGCAACGCCGACTGGCAGGCGTTGTTCATGCAAAGCCCGGAGTTTGCCCTCGGCGCGCTCAAGATTTTCTTCGGCAAGAAAACCAACAGCATCAACAAAGTGCGCGTCGGCGACTGGGAAAGTGTGCGCATGGTGGCCTGCGACGTAATGTGCTCGAAGAGCTACACTACCCTGTTTGTGCAGCGTGTGCAGCAGATTTTCGCCACCCTGGGCACCGCACCGGCGCCCGTGGGGCCAGGCCCCGGCACCCGGCCCGGCAACCTGGGGCCGCTGCCCGTGCCGGCCACGGGCGGCTCCGAAGCGGCGATGCGCGAGGCCATTGTGGCCAATGCGCTGAACATGATGGCCGAGCCCGCCATCGAGGCCAAGCTGCGCGGGGCCGACGGCTTCCGCAAGGGCTGGCAGAAGCTGAAGGGGATGTTTGAAACCGCCGCGCCCGACTACGTGCGACCCGGCTGGGAAGAAAACAACCTCAAGCGCAGCACCAGCGTGAGCAACACGGCGGGCATTCCGCACTGGTGCGGCATTTTTGCGCTGTGGGCCCACCGGGCGGCCGGCCTGAATGTGGGCACCTGGAAAATCGGCAAGGGCATCAGCGCCAATCCGGCCTTCCGCAGCATTCCGGCGGCGCGGGTGAAGAAGGGCGACATCGGCTACTACAACCTCGACCCGGCCACGAAGCAGCCCTTCCGCCACCACTTCTTAGTGCGCGAAGTGTACCCCGACGGCACCATGGACACCATCGACGGCAACTCGGGCGGCACCAGCACCGTGCGCAGCAAAAGCCGCGTGCCCCTGCGCGGCGTCGACCTGTTTTTCAGCGCCTTCAACAGCTAAGCCGGAACATCCACGGCCTTTTTTCACCCTCTGCCATGCTCATCATCGACTGCCACTGCCACGCCGGGCGCGGCGACGGCCTCACCGGCCCCTGGGACACCGACGCGCCGCTGCGGCCCTACCTGGCCTGGGCCGACGAAGCTGGCATTGCGCGCACGGTGCTCTTTGCCGCGTTTCATTCCGACTACTCCGTGGCCAATCGCCAGGTGGCCCGGCTGGTGCACCAGCACCCAGAGCGGTTCTACGGCTTTGCCTTTGTGCACGCCCAGCGCGACCGTGGCCGGGTGCTGGCCATGGTGCGCACCGCCGTGGAGGAATACGGGTTCGTGGGCATCAAGCTGCACCGCTACGACGCCCGCATCAGCCGCGAGGTGTGCGACGTGGCCCGGGCTTTCCGTCTGCCGGTGCTCTACGACGTGGTGGGCGAAACGTCCGTGGTCGACCTGCTGGCCACCCAATACCCCGACGTCAACTTCATCATCCCGCACCTGGGCTCGTTTTCCGACGACTGGCGCGCCCAAACCGCCCTCATCGACTACCTCGTGCGCTGCCCGAATATCTACACCGACACCTCCGGCGTGCGCCGCTTCGACATCCTGCAGCGCGCCGTGGAACGGGCCGGTCCCGCCAAATTCCTCTTCGGCTCCGATGGCCCCTGGCTGCACCCCGGCGTGGAATTAAGCAAAATCACCGCCCTGCACTTGGCGCCCGAAGACGCCCGGCAAGTGCTGGCCGGCAACCTGTTGCGCCTCATTGGCCGGGTGCGGCCGGGCGTGGGCGAAGGCGCGCGCCACCGCGTGGCGGTAGTAGCCGAGCCGCTGAGCAACGCCTGGCGCGACCCCTGGCTGATTGGGAAGGAGTGAGGGGAAAACGCTGAGCTTATTATCGTCTGTCATCCTGAGCGCAGCGAAGACCTGCTTACGTTCGAACAACCAGTGTTCATACGTAAGCAGGTCCTTCGCTGCGCTCAGGATGACAGACGTTTATGATTTATCCCTATTATGCCAGCCGCAGCTGCGTTTCCGGTTCGTCGCGCCGGTGCATCTGCAGAATTCGCTCGCTGCAGCGCAGGCGCAGGGCGGCCATTTTCAGGTTGCCGCTTTCGTGGTTGATGGCCACTTTTTTGGCGATTTCCGTTACCTGGTCCTTGATTTCCTTTAGCCCGAGGCCCTGGTAGAGCAGGGTGGTCACGCCGGCTTCGAGCTCGTCGGCCGTGGGCGCGGCGGCTCCGAGGTGGGCAAAATCCGGCCAGTCGGAGCGGGGAATGTCGCCGATGGTAATGGGCCCTTCGCCCACGTGCTTGCTGGCAATGCGGGTGATGAGCTGCTGCAATTCGCGCACGTTGCCGGGGTAGTCGCGCAGCTGCAGGAAGTCGTACACCTGCCGGTCGACGGGCTGGCGCAGGCCGTGCTGCTGCGTAAAGAAGTATTCAGCCAGCGGCACAATGTCTTCCTTGCGCTCGCGCAGGGGCGGCAGGTGGCAGGTCCAGCCCGACACGCGGTAGTACAAATCCTGCCGGAAGGTGCCTTTCTGTACCTCGGCCAGCAGGTCGCGGTTGGTGGCGCTCACCAGCCGGAAGCGGGCCTGCCGCCAGGTGTTGCTGCCCACGCGCTTGTAGGTACCCTCTTGCAAGGCCCGCAGAAACTCGGCCTGCAGCGGCAAGGGCAGTTCGCCCAGCTCGTCCAGAAACAGCGTGCCCTCGTGGGCCAGCGCCACGGCCCCGTCGCGGGCGCTGATGGCGTTGGTGAAGGCGCCCTTTTCGTGGCCAAACAACTCGCTGCCCGACAGGCCCGGAATCAGGTTGGTGCAGTCCACCACCACGCAGTCGCGCTTGCCGGGCCGCGGGTCCAGCCGATGGATTTCCTGGGCCACCAGCTCCTTGCCGGTGCCGCTTTCGCCGGTTATCAGCACCTGGCAGTTCGAGAGGGCCATGTCGACCACCTGGCGCAGGGCGTCGCGCCAGCGCTGGCTGCGGCCCACCAAGCGGCGCTGCAGGTCGGCCACGGTCGCATTGAGGTGCTGCCAGTAGCGCAGGCGCGAGGTCACGATGTCGACCGGCCGGTCCACGTCGAACCACGAAAAAACGTCGGACACGCCCCCGCGCAGCAGGGCCCAAGTGCTGGGGCTGGGCAGGGCGCCCACGCTCACGGCCAGCACGTTGGCATCGGGGGCGGTGCGCAGCTCGGCCACGGCCTCTACCACGGCGGGCAGCGAGGAGTCAACGTCGAGAAACAGAATGCCGGCGCCGCTGGCGGGCGCGTGGGCGCGCAGGGGCTGCAGGTTCAGTCCTGCCTTCTCCAGCTGAATGATGATTTCGGCGAGGCGGGAATTCTGGAGCGTAAACGGTAGAAACCATACCGGGCAGGGGGTAGCCATGCGTAGCAGGAAAAAGGTGACAGGAAGAAGCGTGGCGCAGGGAAAGGAGGGAAGTAAATGTACGCACTATAATCAATAAATTGAATATTATATTTACATGAGGCGCCAGAAAATCTGCGTTGGCGTATCTGCGTGCGCGTGCGCCTTGTGCAGCCCGCGCAGCACAGCCAACTTTGGCTTCGTGCGTACACGGGGTAGTTGCCCGCACATCCCCGCCACGGCCCCGCTCATGACCGCCACCATCCTTTCTGAAGTTGCCATTCCCGGCCTGCCCTCGGCCTCCGGGGTCGAAATCATCGGGCCCACGGCCTATGTCATTGGCGACGACTCGGCTGCCCTGCATTGCCTCGATGCGGTGACGCTGGTGCCCACCGGCCGCCGCCAGCTGTTCGACCACCCGGCCGATGGCCCGTTCCGCATCTCCAAGCCCGACAAGCCCGACCTGGAGTGCATGGCCGCCCTGCGCTGGCCCGACGGCCGCACCGGCCTGCTACTGCTGGGTTCGGGCAGCCGCCCCAACCGCCAGAGGGGCTGGTTTGTGCCCACCGACGCCCCCGAGGCCGCCCCCGAGCCGCTCGATTTGGCCCCGCTCTACGCGCTGCTGGCCCCGCACCTGCCCGCCGCGGCCGTGCTCAACCTCGAAGCCGCGGCCACCTCCGAAACCGAGCTGCTGCTGTTTCAGCGCACGGTGGGGCGGGCCGACGCGGCGCTGCTGTTCCGGCTGCCGTTGGCCGCCACGCTGGCTTTTTTGAGCGGCGCGGCCGGGGCCCCGGCCGTGGGCACGTTGCTATTCGAACTGCCAGCAATTGCGGGTTGCCCGGCCGGGTTTTCGGGCGCCACCTTGGTCGACGACCTGCTTTTCGTGACCGCCTCCGTAGAAAACACCGCCGATGCCGTGCTCGACGGCGCCGTGCTGGGCTCGTTCATTGGGCTGGTCAACCTGGATGCGCCGCGCGCCGCGTTTGCCCGGCTGGCCTGGCACGACGGGCGCGCCTACCTCGGCAAGGTGGAGGGCCTGGCGGTGCGCCGCGCCGTGGGTGCGCGGCACTGGGAAGTGCTGCTCGTGACCGACGACGACGCCGGCGGTAGCACGGCCGTAGTGGCCGAAATCGAACTGAATTAACGCAAAAATTCCGCTCAGGGCAGTTGCTGAAGCCATTCCACGGCTTCGGGCTCGGCGTCGAAGAGGCGGTAGGTCAGGGCCGACTGCTGCGAGTCGGTCATCACGAGGTTAAGCGAGAGCCGGGCAAACACATCGGCCGGGATGATGACGGCCCCGTAGAGCTCGTAGCCGTCGGTGGCGCTGCTGGCCAGCCAGTACTCGCGAATCCAGTTGCGCTCCTCGTCGGTGAACGGCGACATCTGGCGCTGGTCGGCCAGCATCTTGTGCCAACTGTGGCGGCGCAGCAGCTGGCTGGTGTGGGTGAGAAATGCTTGGAAGGTGGGGAAGTCCCGGGGCCCAGCCGCGTATTGTACCAGGGCGTAGCCGTCGGGGTGTTCGAGCAGGCGCCCTACGGGATTCTCAAAATATAAACGCATAATGTAAACGGTCAAAAGCAACCGCTTGATATATAGAAGGATAATGTTTGAAATTGACGTGCGGGTGCGGAACCAACAGCCGAGCGTCTTTACGCAAGCCCATCAGTTTCGTTGAGAAATAAAAACCAGTCGATTGCGCTGGGTGGCGTAGTTTTGCCGCCGCTTAAACTTGGCATTTTCCTTATCGTCCGGGCACCTCTCCTTTCTACCTATGAACATGCTGCCCCGAGCCCAGGAAACGCTCTATTTTCAAAACGCTGCGGGCAAAGTGTTTCACCATCCCAGCGGCTTCGTGCGGCTGGCTTGGGGCGCCGAGCGCATCACCTTCGAGGTGGTGAAGGCCTTTTATGAGCAAGTGCTGGCCTTGCTGCTGAATTCGGGGGCGCGCAAAATCCTCTCCGACCACGGGCAGCGCGCGCCGCTCTCGGGCGCGACGCAGGCTTGGCTCACCGAAAACTGGATACCGCGGGCCATGGCGCAGGCCCGCACCCGGCACTGCGCCATCGTGGAAGGAGCCGACCCGCTGCACCGCCTCTCCACGCAGTCGGTGGTGTCGGCGTCACCGTCGGGTTTCGTTTTTCAACGCTTTTCCAACGTCGAGGCGGCCGAAGCGTGGCTGGCTGGCGTGTCCGCCTGACGCCTGTAGGCCGCTTCCCATGCGGGCGACGCGCCGTAGCGCCTAAAAAAAATCTTCCTCTTTCTCACGGCCTTGCGCGCCGGGGCGAAGCCAGAGGGCATCCCGCCGGGGGCAACTTGCGTAGGGGCGAAGTTAATTCCAGAGTAAAATCGGAAGTAGTCTCCGTTACCCAAACCGACACCACGCCTTTGCCCACCAACCAAGCGCTGCGCGAGCAGATTGCCCAACGGCTCTACCAGGAGCTGGGGGCGCTGGCCGAGGCTGCCGCCAAGCAGCTGCCCGAGCCCGCCGGGGCCACCACTGCCGACCCGTCCCTGGAAGCGTTCGAACAACACCTGGTGGCCCTGGCCAACGCCGTGCTCATGAACAGCCCGGCCTTGTTTGAGGGCCACGTGCTGCAGTTGAGCCAGCAGTTGGGCCCCGCGGCGGCCACCGAGCAAGTGGCCGCCCTGCGTCAAACCCTGCTTCTGCGCTTTCCGGTGGGCGAATACGTGCTCATGGCCGGCATCTTGAGCGCGGGCCTCATCGCCCTGGCAGCCCCGCTGGCCGCCACCCTGGAGCCGGTGGCCCAAGAGCCAACGGAGTCGCCCGAAACAGTCCGCTTTGCCGCCCTGGCCGCCAACTACGTGGCGCTGCTGCTCGCCGCCGACCGCACCGCCGCTCAGCGCCTGCTGATGGCCGAAGCCGAAGCGGGCACCGACGTGCGCGACCTGTACCTGCACGTGCTGCAGCCGGCCCAGCGCGAGGTGGGCAACCGGTGGCACCGCGGCGAAATCAGCGTGGCCGAGGAGCACTACTGCACCGCCGCCACGGCCGGCGTCATGGCGCAGCTGCAGCCCTATTTTCAGCGCACCCCGCGCAACGGCCGGCGCTTGCTGGCCGCCTGCGTGGCCGGCGACCTGCACACCATTGGCCTGCAGATGGTGGCCGATTTTCTGGAGCACGACGGCTGGGACGTGAGCTACCTCGGCGCCAGCACGCCGCCGGACAGCATTCGCCGCATGATAGCCGACCAGGGCGTGCAATTGCTGCTCACGTCGGCCTCGATGCCCCACCACGTGCCGCTGCTGGGCGACCTGGTGGCCGCCTTGCGGCGCGACCCGGCCACGCGCCACGTGCGCGTGGTGGTGGGAGGCCGCCCCTTTGTGTACGACGCCGACCTGTGGGAGCGTACCGGGGCCGATGCCTGGGCCGCCAGCGCCGACGATGCGGTGGCCGTGGTGCGGAACTTGTTTCAATAACCGTGGCGCACAACCGCCCCCGTTTCAGCTGACGTTGAAACGGCTCCTCCTTAGTGGGTGGGGAGTGGGCCGTGCTTTCAGCTAGATACCACTTCCTCTGCGCGTTCGGCTTCCTTGCTGGGCGGGTTGATTTTGCGGCCGCGCGGGGTTTCCTCGTCGCCCAGCAGCATGCCCCAGGGCTTGAGGGACGGAATGCGGTCGAACACGATTTTGAGGATGGCGATGACCGGCAGGGCCAGAAACATGCCCGCCACGCCGCCGATGGCGTTGCCCACCAGCACACCCACGATGGCCACCAGCGCGTTGACCTTGATTTTGGAGGCCACGATGCGCGGGATGAGGTAGTGGTTGTCGACGAACTGAATGACCATGTAGGCCGCCACCACCGCCACGGCGTGCCCGTAGCCGGGCTTGGCCACAAAGGCCATGAGCACCGGCAACGCAATGGCAATGAGCCCGCCGATGTAGGGAATGAAGTTCAGCAGCGCGCCCAGCACGCCCAGCAGCAGCCCGTACGGCACCCCAATGATGAGCAGCGCCGTGGTGTTCAGCGTGGCCACAATGCTGGCCTCGATGAGCAGGCCCACCATGTAGCTCTGGATGGTGGCCTTGCTTTCGTGCAGCACATCGGCCACGTTTTGGTCTTGCCGCCGGCCCGAAAACACCTGGGTCAGAAAATCTATCAGCCGCCGCTGGTACAGAAACAGCAAAAAGATGTAAACCGGAATGAGCGTGAGCACCACCGCCAGCCCCGACACCGCCGAAAGCGTGCCGCCCAGCAGCGCCGAAGCCCGGTTGCCGGCTTCGCTGAGGTAGCCCTGCAGCTTTTGGTCGCTCACGCCAAAGCGCGATTGCAGCCATTGGTGCACCTGGGCGGAGGTTTCGGCAAATTTCTTTTTGAACAGCGGCATCTGGCTCGACAGCTGGGAGGCTTCGAGGTAGATGAAGTAGAACAAGCCCAGCAGCGCGCTCACGCCCAGCACCACCGTGAGCGTGATGGCCAGCAGCTTGGGCACCCGGTGCCGCAGCAGCCACTGCTCCACGGGGTGCAGCATGATGGCAAAAATGGCCGCGAAAAACAGCGGGAAAATGATTTCGCTGGCCGTGTGAATGGTGAACACGGCCAGGGCCAGGCCCAGCAAGATGAGCGGCAGCTTCACATAAAGCGGAAATTGCAGCTCGCGGGGACGTTCGTCGAAGTCGGACATAGCAGTTGGGCATGTGGCCAAGCGGCAAAAGGCCGTCAGCTAAGCGCCGCTTACGAGGCAGGATACGGCGCGTTGCCGGCGTGACCCGTCCCGTTTCTCAGCGCGTGAAATCTTCCACCACCTGCACAAACATGGGCGAAGGCACTTCCACGGTTTGGCCGGTGGGCGCCAGCAGGCCGTTTTGCGGGTCGACGCGGAACGTGACCACGTTGTTGGAGTTCTGGTTGGCCACCAGCAGCAGGCGCCCTGAGGGCGTGAGGCTGAAGTTGCGCGGGGTGTTGCCCTGGGTGCTCACGTGCTGAATAGGCGCCAGCGTACCGTTGGAAGTGTCGATGGCGAACACGGCGATGCTGTTGTGGCCCCGGTTGGAGGCGTAAAGAAACAGCCCGTCGGGCGAGACATGAATGTCGGCGCAGGAGTTTTGGCCGCTGAAGCTTTTGGGCAGCGTGCTCACCGTTTGCAGCTCCTGAAACTTGCCCGCCGCGGCATCATACGCCAGCGCCGTCACGGTGGAATTCAGCTCGTTAATCAAATACGCCCGCTTGCCATTGGGATGAAAGATGAGGTGGCGGGGCCCGGCGCCGGGCTTGGCCACGAAGGCGGGCTCGGGCAGGCGGGCCAGCTGGCCCTGGGCGGCGTTGAGGCGGTAGCCCACTACCTGGTCGGTCCCCAGGTCCACGGCGTAGGCGTAGGTGTTGGCCGGGTCAGTGAGGATGCAGTGCGCGTGCGGTCCGTTCTGGTTTTTATGCGGGCCGGAGCCCTGGTGCTGGTCGGTGGCGGTGGGGGCGGCCAGCTGCCCGTTGGAACTCAGGGGCAGCAGGGCCACGTTGCCGCCCACGTAGTTGGCCACCAGGGCCGCCTTTTCGGAACGGTCGAGGCTGATGTAGCAGGGCGAGGCGCCAGCCGACGGCTGCTGATTAAGCAGCGTGAGCCCGCCGGTGCGCGGGTCGACGGCCAAGGCGCTCACGCCGCCGCCCTTCGCGCCCCGAAACGTCTGCGTCTCGCTCACTGCGTACATAAACCTGCGCCCGGCGGGCATGGTCAGATAGGTCGGGCTGGCGCCGCCCCGGTGCGCGCTAACGGGCGTCAGGACGCCCGTGGCGGGCGCGAGACGGTAGAGGTAAATCGAGTTTTCCTGCTCCGAGCTCACGTTGGTTCCGATGTACACGAGGTAGTCGCGGGAAGCTGTGCTGGCCGCGGGCCGCGCACATCCGGCCAGAAACGCGGCAGCAAACAAACCAAGCCCAACAATAGGCAGAGCGAAGCGGAAACGGTTGGAGAGCGTCATGCAAAGAAGTGGCGGGGTGTGGCTGCAAAAGTGCAACAATTCGGCCGACACGCCGTGCACCCGCCCGAAGCCAGTGCGCCCAGCGGCACACCGCTGTAAACAACCGCACCGGCCAAGTCGGCACACGCAGCGCCGTGGACGCTGGTGCAGCCGGCATTCCACCAATGGGCTTTTGCAGGGGAAAGGCTTTCTGCCCGCAATGCTTCGAAGCAAAATGGCCCTGAACCGAACCGCCCGCGGTTTACGGCAGGCAGTGCAGGGGCTAAAATGAGGGGGGGCTAGTCATCAAGGGGGCCGGTTTGCGTATATTTAACAGCCAATGCATCAACGGTTCGGCGGTGCACCGGCCATACTTCTGCGCAATGCAATTCCACCAGCTAGCTCCTCCCCACGACCTGCGCGGCTACGTGCGCTACTTCTGGACCTTGGAAACCACGGGCGACGCCCCTGCGGCACCCCAAACCTTCACGACGCTGGCCGACGGCTGCCCGGGCCTCATCACCCAACTCACCCCCGGTGCCCCGCTGCAGGGCGCCAGCAAGCCCTGGCCGCGCAGCTTTCTCTACGGCCAAACCACCAGCGCCACCGAAATCGTGGCGCACGGCCCGTTCCAAACGCTCGGCGTGTGCTTTGAGCCCAGCGCGCTGGCAGCCGTTTTTGGGCTCAATGCCGAGGAACTCACCAATACCTGCCTCGACCTGACTCTTCTCGATGCGCCGCGGGCCCGTGGCTTGGCCGAAGAACTGGCCGCCCGCCCAACCGTGGCCGAACGGCTGGCGCAGTTGGCCGACTTTCTGCGCGGCTGCTTCGCGCGGCACCACGCGCCGGTCGATGCCCGCGTGCGCCAGTCGGTAGCGCAGCTGCAAGCCAGCGGCGGCCGGGTTTCGCTGCCCGCCCTGCTCCACGAAGTGGGCTTGTCGGAACGGAGCCTGCAACGGAAATTCAAGCACCACGTGGGCATTTCGCCGCAATTGTTTGCGCGCATCTGCCGCTTCCAGGCTTCGCTGACGCAGTTGCGCGCCAGTCGGTTCGAGAAACTGTCCGACCTGGCCTTTGAGCAGGAATACGCCGACCAGTCGCACCACATCCGGGCTTTTCAGGAATTCGCGGGCGCTTCGCCGCTGCGGTTTCGGCAGCAGGCACAGCCCGGTCTGCCCAATTTTCCGGAGCTCTTGCGCTAGCCTGTCGGATTCATTCTATTTTCTGGGGGTGGGTGGCTCGGTCCTTTGTTAAAAAAAACAAAAGACCATGAACCTACTCGTATTTGGAGCCACCGGCGGCACGGGTCGCCAGCTCGTCGAGCAAGCCCTCACGCAGGGCCACACCGTCACGGCATTTGCCCGCAACCCCGCCAAGCTGGCTGTGCAGCACCCCCGCCTGCGCGTGGTGCCCGGCGACGTTCTCGACGCCGCCGCAGTGCAGGCCGCCGTGGCCGGGCACGATGCTGTGTTGTCGGCCCTCGGCGCGCCGGCCGGGCACAAGGCACCCGTTCGTTCGGCAGGCACCCGCCACATCCTGGAGGCCATGGCGCAAGCCGGCGTGCGTCGCTTCGTGTGCCTCACTACCTTGGGCATGGGCGACAGCCGACCGGCGCTGCCCTTCGCCTACAAGTACCTGATAGTACCTCTGTTCCTGCGGAGCGCCTTCGCCGATTCGGAAATTCAGGAAGCGTATATCCGTGACAGCGGGGTGGAATGGACCATTGCCCGCCCCGCCACCCTCACCAACGGCCCGCACACCGGCCAGTACCGTCACGGCTTCCCGGCCACCGAGCCCGGCCTAAAAATCAAGATTTCGCGGGCCGACGTGGCCGACTTCATGCTCCGCCAGCTTCGCGAGCCCATTTACCTGCGACAGGCGGCCAGCCTCTCGTACTAACCCGGCTTATCCGTAATTTGATGCAAGCAAAACCCATCGTTCTGACCCTAGCCACCGCATCGACCGGCTTGGTGGCGGGCGTCTACTACGGCTTCTCAGTGGCCGTCAACCCCGGCCTGGCCCGGCTGCCCGCGCCGGCTTACATCGCGGCCATGCAAGCCATCAACGAGGTCATTGTGAACCCCTTTTTTGCGGCCAGTTTCTTCGGGGCTCCGCTGTTGCTGCCGCTGGCCGCTGCGTTGTACGCCGGGCGGCCACAGGTCCGGCGGTTTCGCCTGCTGGTGGCCGCTACGGGGGTATTCTGGGTAGGCAGCCTGGGCGTTACGGTTGTTGGCAACATCCCGTTGAATGACCGGCTGGCAAATTTTCCGGTGGCCAACACTACGGCGGCCCAGGCCGACGATGCCCGCGCGCACTTCGCGGGGCCCTGGAACCGCTGGCACAACGTGCGAGCGCTGGCCAGCACGCTGGCCCTGACGCTAGCAGTGGGGGCGTGCCTAGCAACCCCGCGGTCCAAAACTCCCGACAATTCCAATAAGTAGCGTCCCAATTGGCCTCAACGCAAAAAAGCCTCAAAAACTGCATCTGCGAACAGATGTACAGCTTTTGAGGCTTGAATTGTGGGTGGTCGTTAGACCTTCCTAGTACCCGGAGCCGGAGTCGAACCGGCACACCTTGCGGTATTGGTGTTTGAGACCAACGCGTCTACCGGTTCCGCCATCCGGGCAGGATGAGCTTCAGAACAATTCCGCTCTGCCGGTATCAGGAGCGGGCTGCAAAGGTAGCTAGCTGTTGCTGGATGCGCAACAGATACCGCTTTTTTAGGTAATAGGTGCGGATTTGTTGCAGCGCGGCCGGGCGGTGGTCGGCGGGGAGCTGCTCATAGCCAGCGAGAACGGGTTCGATGCCGACGTCGAGGGTGTCGGCCAACGCTTGCACTTCGGCGGCCACGTTGGCTTGGGCGTCGGCGTCGGGGGCCATTTCCAACTCCATCAGCTGCTCGTTCAGGTCCATCATGTCCATCAGGAAATCGGGCGGGAGCTGCTCCTGCTTGCCTTCCTCAAGCAGGCCGTGCTGGCGCAGCAGGTAGGCCATGCGCTGGTCGGGGTCGGAGAGGGTGCGGTAGGCGTCGGTGTTGAGGGTGGCTTGCCGTAGCATCTCGGCCTGGTTTTCGGGCGACGACGTGGCGTGAAAGTCCGGGTGCGTTTCGCGGCTTTTGGCGTAGTAGAGGCGCTTGAGGGCGGCCTCATCGGGCCGGAAAGATTCCGGAAGGCCGTAGAAATCGAAGTAATTGGGGGCAGTGGGCATGAGGCGAAAGTAACGGCGCCGGGGTGCGCCGGTGGTTTTACCGCCAAATAGGGGAGATGGTTGGGGCGCGCCCGCGGCGTAATTTCCAGATTATCCTTTTAGGAGCGGGCGGCACTTCGGCCACTGAATGGGTCTGCGCTTTGGTGTGAATTGCCGCCCCATCCGCTGAAAGACCCGCTTAAGCCTATTTTTCAACCACCGCAATTGGTGCGGACGAAAACGCCACGGCTGGGGTCGCAAATAATTTTTTGGTGGCCGGCCACACTTCGCCAAACAATGCCGATTTGCGGTACCCGTTGAGGGCTGCATCGTCGTCCCAGTGGCTGTAGGTGCAGTATACGGCGGGGTTTTCCGCGTCCTGCCACAGTTCCAGGTGCTGGCAGCCGGGCTGCTGCCGAATGCGGTGCTTGGTGGCGTGGAAAAGCTGTAAAAAAGCCGGCACTTGCTCCGGAGCAAACGTCATGCGGACAACGCGGATGAGCATCGCGAGATTGATTGTTGAAACGGCGAAAATAAAAGCCCCGGCGCCACACCTGCGGCTGCCGGGGCTTTAGGCGCAGCCGCGTAGCGGCCCGACGCGACTACTCGCGCACCAGGCGCAGGCGCTGGGGCAGGCCGTCGGGGCCCGTGAGGGTGAGCAGGTAAACGCCCGGCGCGGCACTGCCGAGCGCCTTGCTGAGCAAATCCTGCAACTCCGCCCGGGGCGCAGCTGGGGTAATCAACACGGTACGGCCCACTACGTTGCTCAGCGAGAGGCGCAGCGGCGCGGCGGACGGGGCTAGCGCGCCACCGAGCAGCTGCAGGGCTTCGCCCCGGCTGGGGTTGGGCACCACCGCGTAGGGGCTGCCCGCGCCCGCCACGTACACCACCGCGCTGAAGCGGTGGCTGCCGTCGGTGTCGCGCTGCTTGAGGCGGTAGAAAGCGCTGGAAGCGGCGTCAAGGTCGTTGTAGCCGTAGGTAGCCGGGCGGTTCCCGCCTTGCGCGGCCACCGCTGCCACCCGGTGGAAGGTCTGGCCATCGGCCGACCTTTCCACGTCGAAACCGGCATTGTGCTGTTCCAGCGCCGTGGTCCAGGTCAGGCGCACGGTGCCGGGGCCGGTGCGCTGCGCCGCAAATTGCGTCAGCGTGACCGGCAGAGGAGTGAGGCCGTTGCCCAAGGCGAACAGCGGGAACGAACTCACGCCGCTGAGCGTGGCCGCCAACGGCCCCGCGCCGCTCACCGCGGCGCGGCCCAGCTCCGCCCAGGTGCTGCCGGAGGTGCCGGCGTTGCCGTACAAACTGGCTTGGGCGGGCACGAAGCCGGCGTTTTGGTCGGGGGCGTTGAACTGGACGCTCACGCTCACCACCGGACCCGCCGCGAGGTCCGGCGTGGCCTCCCAGGTACGGTTCACGAATTCGTCTTGCCGAGCATAGGGCGCCCCGCTGCGGCCATTGGCCAGCAGCCCGCTGAAGGTGCGCACCTGAAACGTGGTGCCGGCGCCCGAATTGGCCAGCGTGAGCGGCGTATAAGAGGCCGCCGTGCCCACTGGGAACAGCACGGCGGCCCCGCCCGTGGGCACGGGCCGCGCCACGTAGCCGCCACTGGCCGCCACGTCGGGCGTTATCACGTAGCGGCTGGCGTCGGCGCCACTGAGGGTGGCGCTGCCACTCAGGGCCAACGAGTTATTGTCCACCACCACATGTCCGGCCGTAAAAGTAAGGGCGTCGCTCAAACTCACCGGGCTGAGCAGCCGCACGTTGGCCGGGTTGCTGATGGTGAGGCTATTGAGGGCCAGTGCCGCGCCGCTGCCACTGCTCAGCGTCTGCTCGGTGCTGCCGTTCAGCTCCAGCGTGCCGGGGCCCGTGATGGCACCGGCGGCCACCACGTTGCCGCTCACCTGCCAGGTGGTGCCGGCGGCCAGGGCGAGGCTGGCGCCGCTTTCCACGGTGAGGTTATGAGCCGCCAGCGTGCCCGCGCCAAGCTGCGGGGCGAAGCTGGTGCCGGCCGGAATCAGCACGTCGGTGCTGGCGGTGGGCTGCACGCCGTTTTCCCAGTTGCGGCAGTCGGTGGGGTCGGCCGAGGCGTCGTTGCTCGTCCAGATGGCCACCTGGTTGGTTGGCAACGTGGCGGTGAGGGTGTTCACGGCCGCGGGGGCGGTGTAGCTCGCTTTCACGTAGGCCCGCTGGCCGGCTACGGTGGCGCTGGTGTTTCGGATTTTCAGGGCCAGCCAGCCGGTGGTGCTTGGGGTGTAGGTGCCCGTGGCCGCGGCGGTGCCGGTGGCGCTGCTCAGCAGGTTGCCCCGCAGGTCGTACACGCCCACGGCCAGCGTCCGGGTGTTGGTGCCGGCGTTTTCGGGGTAGAGGGTGTACGTGACGGGCTGGCCGGCCTGGGCGTAAATTTTGCCGGCCAGGCGGGTGTTGGTGGAGTTGCTGGGCAGCGCACCGCCCTGGCCCAGGCCCCCGCAGTGGAGGTCGCCGAGGTCGTCGGCCATTTCCCATTCCTGGGTCGTGAGGGCCGCGTGGGCGGGGGCGTAGGCCGAATTGTCCTGGCCCACCGGGGCCCACACGGAATAGCCGCGGCGGCCCAGCAACGCCGTGCCGTTGCAGGGCGGCGTGTTGATGCGCACGCGCTGGTCGGCCGGCACGGTGTAGGTGTAGTTACCGTTGGCGCCGGAGTAGTCCTTGAGCACGGTGCCGGGCGCAAAGTCGGAATCGACGTAGTGTTCCTGCCAGTCGTTGTAGCTGTCGTTGATGCCAATAATGGCTTTGGCGCCGCGCTCGATGACGAGGTGGTCGGGCGACTGGTAGCGCACGCGGTAGGCGCCGTCCTTGAAATGCAGGTTCTGGTGGCACCAGAGCAGGTTCACGAGGTCGTCGCGGGTGGGCAGGTCGGCGGTGGAAGCGGGCAGGTGCGTCCAGCGCTTGCCGGTGCCGCCGATGTTGAACAGGTCCTCGAAGTAGATGTGCGGGTTGCCGTCCACGGCGAAGGCAACGGCGTAGGCGGCCGACAGGCGCGGGTCGAACGGGTCGATGTGCGCCGCCAGCTCGTCGCTCGAGTTCCAGCCGGTGTAGTTGCCGTTGGCGTCGAGCTGCGGCCGGAAGGTGTCGTGGTTGTTCACGAAGGGCGCCGTGCGGTGCACGTAGGTGTTCGAGCCGGCGTAGTAGGCCACGCGCTGGTCCTGCTGCTGGTTGGGAATTTGGCCTAAGTCGTAGCCGCCGCCCGAACTCACCATGTTATAAATCGCGCCGCGCAGGCTAAAATCGAAGGTGCCCATCAGGAAATCCTGGCCGCCGTTCTGGCCCTTCACACTCGTCACGTAGGCGTCGAGGTCGGTTTTGCTGCCCACGTATTCGCCCACGTTGAACATGGTTTCGCCCGCGCTGGCCCAGTCGGCGTTGTATTTCAGGTTGTAGCTCAAATCCTGCTGGGCATTGTAGCTGAAATGCTTCACCGCGTCCCAGCGGAAGCCGTCGACGCCGGTTTGCTTTTTCATCCACACTACCCAGTTGCGGGCCTGGGTTTGGCTGTAGCCCGCGGTTTGGCTGGGGTTGTAGGCGCCGGGGAACAGGGCCAGATAGGCGGGGCTGAGGGGGCCGTAGCCGTCGGAGCCGCCGTCGTTTCCGTAGCAAAAGTCGGGGCCGAAGTAGGGCGCGGTCATATCCATGCCGGTGTCGTTGTGGCCCAGGTGCGGGTGGAAGTTGGCGAAGTTCTTGGGCCAGCGGCCCTGGCGGGCGGCGTAGGCGGCGCCGTTGTCGCCGGCCTCGGGCAGGGGCGTGGCGAAAGAGCTGTACCGAAAGGTCTTGTAGCCGCTGTTGGTGGCCATGGAGTAGGTGGGCTCGGGGTCCTGGCCGGCGGCGCCGGTGGTGGTGCCCGCGCCGTCGGTGTGGTTCAGCACCACGTCCTGAATCACCTCGATGCCGTTGGCGTGCAGCACGGCCACCAGGCGCAGCAACTCGTCTTTCGAGCCAAAGCGGGTGCGCACGTCGCCCTTCTGGTATTTGTCGCCCAGGTCGTAGGGGTCGAAAGGGGAGTAGCCCACGTCGTTGGTGGCGTTCTTGTTCTTGGGCGTGGGCGGAATCCAAACTGCGTCGATGCCCAGACTTTTGAGGCGCGGGGCCAGTTCGGTGAGGTAATCGGCCCACTTGAAGCGGTAGTTGCCGTTATAATAATCCCACCAAAAAGCTTGGAGCACCACGCGTTTCACGGTGGTTTGGGCAGCGGCCGGGAACTGGCCGAGCAGGGCCAGCAGCCACAGCGCCACCAAGGCGTAACGTTTTCTCATATAGAAATCAGGGAGTTGGGTGGGAACACAAATTTACAGATACCTGCCCGGATGCAAATCCTGAAAAAACGCCGCTGGCACCCCATCACAAAGGATTGCGGGAGGCCGAAACCGGCGGATGCCCGGGCGGGCCATTTGGTGCACCTCACTCGTTTAACCAACTCTGGCGCCCAACCGGCCGTAAACGAAGCAAATGCCTCCTTCCACCTTAGAACTCTTTTGTTTATGAAAGTTTCCGTTTTCCGGCCCGCCGCTGTGGCGTGCCTGCTGTCCTTGGCCGGTGGCCTGTCGTTGAGCAGCTGCAACAGCGAACCCAAAGCCACCGACGCCGACAAAACTGCCACCGTGGTCGACAGCGAAACCAACGCCGCCTCGGATAGCGCCGCTACTACCGTGCGGGCCGATAGTTCCGCCATGGGTACTGACTCCACGATGGCCAAATAGCCTTTGCATTAGGTAAGCCAACGGCCCCGCTGCCTCGCCAAGTGCGTTGCGGCGGGGCCGTTAGGTTTTTACACTCAGGTTTTTTCAGTCCTTTTGAGTCCATCTAGAGCAACTATAGCGTAATGGATTGAAAAAATAACACGATTCCAACTCCGGCATGAACAGTTCGTACAGATGCCAGCCGTGTCACTTACCCTCATCAAACACCTCAATCATTTTTCCTCCTTTATGAATCACCTTGTTTACCGCTCACTGCCCTTGTCAAAATTGCTGACTGCCCTCCTCGCGGGCAGCTTACTCCTGAGCAGCTGCAACAGCAAACCCTCCGAATCCGAAACCGCCGCCGGCACGTCGGCCGATAGCACCGGCGCCACCGCCACTCCCGATAGCGCCGCCACGGCAGGCACCCCCGGCGAAGTGAAGCCCACCATGGCCAAGCCCGCCTGGGGCCCCAACCTCAAGCCCGAGATGCAGGCCGTGATTGAGCAACTTATGAGCTTCAAAAACAAGCCCTTGCCCGAGCTCACCGCCGCTCAGGCCCGCAAGCAGCCCAGCGCCGCCGACGCCGCCATGAAGCAAATGCGCGTGAGCGGCATTCCCGCGCCGCCCATGAACTGCGACACCGCCACCAAAACCCTGATGCCGGGCGTGAAAGCCCGGGTGTACACGCCCAAGGGCGGCGCCGCGCCGTTCCCGGTCATTGTGTACTACCACGGGGGCGGCTGGGTCATTGCCACCAACGACACCTATGCGGCTTCGGCCCAGGCCCTGTGCGAGCAGGTGGGCGCCGTGGTGGTATCGGTGGAATACCGCAAAGCGCCGGAACACAAATTCCCCACGGCCCACGACGACGCCTTCGCCGCTTATCAATACGTGCTTAAAAACGCCGCCAGCATGAAAGGCGACCCCAACAAAGTGGCCGTGGTGGGCGAAAGCGCCGGCGGCAACCTGGCCTGCAACGTGAGCATCATGGCCCGCGACAAGAAGGTGGCCCTGCCCAAGTACCAGGTGCTGGTGTACCCCATCGCCGGTTCCGACACCAACACGCCCTCTTACCAGGCCAACACCGAAACTGCCCCGCTCAACAAGGGCGGCATGGAGTGGTTTTTCAAAAACTACCAGCGCACTCCGGCCGATTTGAAGGACCCGCGCATCAACTTGGTGGCCGCCAACCTGAAAGGCCTGGAGCCCACCACCATCATCGCCGCCGATTACGACCCGCTCACGAGCGAGGGCAAAACCTTGTCCGATAAGCTGTCGGCCGCCGGCGTGAAAACCAACTACAAAAAGTACGACGGCACCACGCACGAATTCTTTGGCATGGCCGCCGTGGTGCCCCAAGCCAAAGACGCCCAAGGCGTAGCCGTGAGCGACCTGAAAAGCGCCCTGAAGTAAAGGCGCCACAGTCTTAGCTGACATTAGAACGTCCTGCTGAGCGCAGCCGTAGCAACTCTACCGCAAAAATAATTATTTACTTGCGCGGTAAAGTTGCTTCGACTGCGCTCAGCAGGACATTCTTTTTTGTGCTTGCCTGACCATGAAAGCACTACTCCGCCGGAAAGCGCACGTCTACCTGCGAGTCGAAATGCAGGCCGAGCAGCTCGGAGGCGTTGCCCTGGCAAATGCCCAGGCACAGGCAGTTCTGGCTGTTGAACACGGCCACGGCCTCGCCGGGAGGGGCGGCCGAGAAGTGCGGGTGCACCTCGCGCACCACGTCGCGGCCGAAGTGCACGGCAAAGGGCCGGCCGTGGCCCACGGCCTCTACCGCGGTGCGGGAAATGTTGGTAATCAGGTTGCCGTAGTGGTCCACGTGCGCCACGTGGCCCGTGATGCGGTGGTCCTGCAGGCGCAGCTGGCGGTTGTTGAGCTGGTGAAAATCCGTCACGACGGGGCCCAGCGAGGTCAGGGCTTCGCCGTGGGCGAGGGCCACGGCGGCGGGCAGCAGCACGTCGCGGGTGGGCGAGGCCGTGACGGCCGCGGGCAGGGCCACCAGCTCCTCGGGCGCGCTGTTGGTGAGCAGGGCCAGAATGCCGTTGTCGCCGGCCACGAAAAAGTGGCCCTGGAAGCGGGCGGCCTGCCAGCCCGGCTCGGGGCCCGCGCCGTGGTCGTCGACGCCGATGACGTGCACCGTGCCCGCCGGGAACTCGCGAAACACGGCTTGGAGAACGTGAACGGCGTGTGCGATGTTAAAGGGTTCGACGCCGTGGCTGATGTCGACCACGGGCGTCGCCGGGGCCAATTGCAGAAGTCGCGCTTTCAGCGCCGCCACGTAATGGTCGCGGTAGCCAAAATCGGTCAGCAACGTAATCAATCCCATGCCTGCGTTCGGTAGTTTTTCGTAGTATTGTTCGTCCGCCCGAACCGGGGCAAAAGTAGCCGGTTTGTGCGGAAAGGCTTGTTTCTTTTTTGGCTGTTCCCCCGCCTTCTTTTCCCCACTTCCCATCCTTGGTCGAAAAAATCATCACCCTCGAAAACATGTCTCTGGTCGATTTCCTCGGCCCCGACAATCAGAATATCCGCCAGTTAGCCGCCGCTTTCCCGGGTTCTAAAATCATCAGCCGCGGCAACGAAATCAAGATTCAGGGCCAGCCGGCGGTCATCTCCCGCATCAACGATTTGTTGTCGTCGCTCATCGAGCACTACCATCAGTACGGCCAAATCACCGACAAAACCGTCAACCAGTACCTTTCCGCCACCTCCGAAGAAGCCGAGGGCCGGGTGCTGGCCGCCTCGCCCGACGTAATCCTGTTCGGCGCCAAAGGCGGCGTCATCAAGGCCAAAACGCCCAACCAGCAAAAGCTGGTCGATACCGTGATGGCGCACGACTTGACGTTTACGCTGGGACCAGCCGGCACCGGCAAAACCTACATTTCAGTGGCGCTGGCGGTGCGCGCGCTCAAAAACAAGGAGGTCAAGAAAATCATCATTTCGCGCCCCGTGGTGGAAGCCGGCGAAAGCCTCGGTTTCCTGCCCGGCGACATGAAGGAGAAGGTGGACCCATACCTGCGCCCGATTTACGACGCCCTGGAGGACATGATTCCGGCCGAAAAGCTGAAATTCTACCAGGAAAATAAAATCATCGAAATCGCCCCGCTGGCCTACATGCGCGGCCGCACCCTGAACAATGCCTTCGTGCTACTCGACGAGGCCCAGAACACCACGCCCTCGCAGTTGAAGATGTTTTTGACGCGCATGGGCCCCACCGCCAAGGTGATGGTGAACGGCGACCGCAGCCAGATTGACCTGCCCACCCGCCAGAAATCGGGCCTGTTGCAGGCCCTCGACATTCTGAAGAGCGTGCCTGGCATCGGCTACGTCGAGATGACGTCGGAAGACGTGGTGCGCCACCGCCTGGTGAAGGAGATTGTGGAAGCCTACGACCGGTACGATACCGAGGAAACCACCCGCCAGGCCCAGCAAAACGGCGCCGCGCGTCGGGACGAGCGCCACGAGCGCCGCCTCCGCGAGCAGGGCCTGCTGGACGCCGCACAGCCTGCTGCGGACTCCGAGCCGGAACTGCCCGTCAACCACGAGCAGGCGCTGTAGTTCCTCCCATTCATTCTGTCATCCTGCGCGCCGCGAAGGACCTCATTAAGTTCAAGCAGGACAATTTGTTTTAGCTTGGTAAGGTCCTTCGCGGCGCTCAGGATGACAACGTGTTTTTAGCCTAACTCGTCATGCCCGCCACCGCCTACCGCATCACCGACCTGCGCGACCTCGACGCCGCCTTCACCATCCGCGAACAAGTGTTTCAGCAGGAGCAGGGGGTGCCGGCCGCCAAGGAACACGACGTGCACGACCGCACCGACGCCCGCCACTACCTGGCCCGGGCCGCCGATGGCACGCCCGCCGGTGCCGCCCGCTGGCGCGAAACCGAACACGGCGTGAAGCTGGAGCGCTTTGCCGTCTTGGCTGATTTTCGCAACCAGGAAATTGGCGCTGCGCTGCTGCACGCCGTGCTGGCCGACGTGCAGGCTGAGTTGCCCGATGCCGAAGTTTATTTGAACGCCCAATTGCGGGCCGTGCCATTCTACGAGCGCCACGGCTTCCGAACAGAAGGCGACATGTTTGAGGAAGCCAATATCCAGCACTACAAAATGGTGCTGTAGCGCAAACTCACGACGGCGCCGGCACTACAGCAGGGCCGGGCGCTGCGTGATTTCGTGGTAGCAGATGTGGGCCTGGCTGAAGTAGTGGAACACCATGCTTTTGCGCGTCTGGGCCTTGTCGAGGTGGGGCTCGCCGCCGTGCATCAGGTTGGCGTGCCACACAAAGACGTCGCCCTTGCGGGCCAGAAAAACCTGCTTGGGCAGGCCGGCTTCGGCAATTTTCTGGTTGATGTAGGCTTCGTATTGCGTGTACTCCTTGTCGCCGATAAGCCAAGCGGTGCCTTCGTTCTGGTAGTCGGCGTTGAGGTAGTAGGGGAGGTTATGGCTGCCGGGGTAGTAGTGCAGCGGGCCGTTGCCGGGCGTGATGTCTTCGAGCGCCACCCAGGCCGCCGCCATGCCCCCCAGCGGAAACGTGCTCATGTGGATGCTGTCGGAGTGGGTGCGCTGCTCGCTGCCGGTGAGGAAGTTGATGCTCTGAAACAGATTGGTTTCATGGCCCAGCAGGGCGGCCACCAGGCTGCGCAAGGCGCCTTCGCCCGCCTCCCGGATGCGGGCCGACTGCCGAAAGGCGAACATGAACTTATTGCGGTAGCGCTGGCTGATTTGCCTGGTTTCGATGAGCCGGGCCAGGTCGGCGTTGATGCCGTCCACGGTTTCGGCGCTGAAAAAGCCCGGCAGCACCGCAAAGCCGTTTTCCTCAAACGCCAGCAGGCTGGCCTGGCTGGCCGCCGGCAGGCCCCGGAAGGCGGGCGTGGCCGCCAGTCGCTCGGGCAGCGGGGGCACGGGCGGCAGGCCCGCGTCGGGCGCCAGGTGCCGGAAGTCGCGGCTGCTGATGGGGGAGAAGTACTGCTTCTTGAGCCCCAGCTTTTGGTACAGCGGCACGTTGTGGCGCAGCCGGCGAGGCTGAAACATGTTGTAGGCGGCGTAGCTGAGCTTGAGGCGGCGCAGAAAGGAAAGCATGGCAGGAGGGAATTGCCCGCCCAAATTACGACCGCCGCCAGCCCCACGGAATGGTGGCTTGGGCAGTATCGGGGCAAAGTCCTACATTGCCAACTCAATACGCTCTCTTTTTCTGCCACGAATGATTACCTGGGCTACGTTCCCGTTCGTCCGCTACACGCCGGCGCTGATTGGCGGCATCGTGGCCTACCTCTACCTCGGCGACGCCTGGCCGGAGCTGTGGCCCGCGGCAGCGGGGCTGGCGGGCGTAACTATGCTGTTCATTGCCTGGGCCATACGCCGGCGCCGGCCTGCCGCCACCGATGCGGCCGGGCTGGTGGCGCTGCTGGCCGTTTTCCTGTTTGGAGCCGCCCTCACGCAGCGCGCCACCGAAAGCCGCCGGGCCGACCACCTCTTTCGGTTCGACAACCGCATGGAATGCTACCAGGCCGTGGTAGACGAGGCTACCGTGGTGCGCGCCGCCACCTTTGCCACCACGCTGCGGGTGCAGGCCGTGCGGGTAGATGGGCGCTGGCGCCGGGCCACGGGCGGCGTGCGGGTGTCGCTGCCCCGGGTGGCGGGCATTGCGCAGCCGCGCTACGGCGAGGTGTGGCTCATTCGCGGGCACCCCGACCCCAGCAAGCCCCCGCTGAACCCGGGCGAGTTCGACTACCGCCAGTACTTGGCCTACCGGCAGGTATACCATCAGCAATACATTCACCCCGACCAGTACCGGGTGCTGCGCACGTCCCCGTCCAATATGCTGGTATACTGGAGCATGGTTTGCGCCGAAAAGCTGGACGGCGTTTTTCGGCAGTACATCCAGGCCAAACGCGAATACGCCATTGCTTCGGCACTGGTGCTGGGCATCAAGGACGACGTGGATGGAGAAACCAAACTGGCGTACAGCAGCACAGGCACCTCGCACATCATGGCCGTGAGCGGCTTGCAGGTGGGGCTGCTGTTTGCGGCCCTCACCGTGGTGCTAAAGCTGTTTTTTGGGCGGATGCCAGGCTTCCGGCTGTGGTCGGCACTGCTGGGGCTCACGGTTATCTGGAGTTATGCTTTTGTCACGGGGCTGTCGGCGTCGGTGCTGCGGGCCACGGTCATGTTCACGTTCCTCATCATTGGGCGGGCCTGGGGGCGGCAAAGCTCCATATTCAATACGCTGGCCGTGGCAGCGTTTTTCCTGCTGCTCTGGAATCCGTTTTTGGTGGCCGACGTGGGCTTTCAATTGTCGTTTCTGGCGGTGCTCAGCATTGTGTACATCCAGCCGCGCATTGCCCGCTGGCTCGACGTAGAAGGCTATTTCTATGCCCGGCGGCGCCCGTGGCAGCCCCGGGCCGTGCAGTGGGCCTGGAAATGGACCGGAGTGGGCCTGGACAAGGTGTGGCAGGCCGTGGCGCTGTCGTTAGCGGCGCAAGTGGCCACGTTTGCGCTGGGGCTGTATTATTTCCACCAATTCCCGTTCAGCTTTCTGTTCTCCAACTTGGTGGCCGTGCCCATTTCGAGCGCGGCTGTGTATGTGGGGCTGGCGTTGCTGGCCGTGAAAGGGCTTGTGGCCTGGCCCAGCCTCTGGTTTCCATCCACGGCCAAGTACCTGGAGTGGGGCCCCAAAGCCGTGGCCTGGCTTTTTGAATGGATGGTGTGGGCGTTCAACGAATACATCTTCCTCATTAGCCGTTACTTTTCCGGCTGGGTGGTGCGCGAAATCCACGTTTCGGCCCTGCAGACGGTGCTCATCTTTGGCCTCATCGGCACGTTCCTGGCCTGGCTCAACACCCGCCAGCTGAGCTGGCTGCGCGGCATGGCCCTGCTGCTCCTCAGCTACGCGGGCAGCCGCGTGGCCGAAGCCCGCGCCGTGGCGCCCACCGAGGAATTCATCGTGTACAGCATTCCGCGCCGCTCGGCGGTGGGCTTCTGGCAGGGCGCGGCGGCCGAGTTCGTCACCCCCGATTCGGTGCCGCTCAACGAAACCGAGCGCACTTACCGCCTGCTGCCCGGCATCATTCGCAAAGCGGCCCGCCGCACACACTACAGCGTGGGCTGGCGCGGCACCACCGTGCCCGTGCGCCGCCTGGCCGATGCCGACAGCGCCAAAGCCGCCTTGTACTGGAAGCCCGGCCCCGTGCTGCTGGCCCAGTGGCGCGGCCTGCGCATCGGGTTTGTGTCGAGCCGCATTTCTTCGGCCACCCAACCGGCGCCGGTCGACGTGCTGGTGCTGCGCCGCAATGCCCGCGTGCAGCCCGAAACCCTGGCCGCCGTGTTTGGCACCAACGCGCGCGTGGTGTTCGATTCCAGCTGCAAAATCTGGTACGTGGCCCGGCAGGACTCGCTGCTGCGCGCCCGCGGCTTCCGCACCTGGGACGTGACGGCGCAGGGAGCCTTTCGGTGCGCGCCGCTGCGGTAGCCGCCCACGCAGGCAACCCAAGCAGCAGGCCCGTCCGAGTTGCCTCTGATTCGGCGTTCGTCCAGTTTGCCAGGGCATTGGGTAAGGCCGGGCACGGCTTTGGTCGAGCGCGGCCGACCAAGTGCGTCTTTTTTCCGTTAATTGCTCTGGTGATGCCACCTTTCCCCGGCGGTCGGCATCATGGTTACACCCATCCGCCCGCGCCAACCCCGCCCTCATGGAAGACCTGCTCACTCCCGAACTCGAAGCCCTTCGCTACATCCGCTACGAAGCCCAGGACCGCATCGGCTACATCACCCTCAACCGGCCCGATAAGCGCAACGCCCTGAACGCCGACGTGGTGACCGAGCTAAAGCAAGCCTTCGAGTTTGCCGAAAACGACGAAACCGTGAAGGTCATCGTGCTGCGCGCGGCCGGCGACGTGTTCTGCGCGGGCGCCGATTTGGCTTACATTCAGGACTTGCAGGGCTTTGGCTACACCGACAACCTGGAAGACTCCACGCACCTCATGCAGCTATTTCACCAGATTTACACCCTCAAAAAGGTGGTGATAGGGCAGGTGCAGGGCCATGCGCTGGCCGGAGGCTGCGGGCTGGCCGCCATTTGCGACCTCACGTTTGCCGTGCCCGAAGCCAAGTTTGGCTACACCGAAGTGAAAATCGGCTTTTTGCCGGCCATCGTGAGCGTGTTCCTGGTGCGCAAAATCGGCGAGGCCCGCACCAAACAGCTCCTGCTCACGGGCGATGTCTTGCCGGCCCAGGCCGCCCTCGACATGGGCCTCATCACCTTCATGGTGCCCAAAGAGGAACTGGCCGAAACCGTGAAAATTTACGCCCAGCGCCTCTGCCGCGAAAACTCGGCCCAGAGCATGGAGGTAACCAAGGAAATGCTGGCCCGCCTGCCCGAGATGGACCTCGAAGAAGGCCTTCGGTACGCCGCCCAGCGCAACGCCGAAGCCCGCGGCTCGGAAGACTGCCGCCGTGGCATTGCGGCCTTCCTCAGCAAAGAAAAAATCGGCTGGTAATGGTTTAGTGCCTAGCAGTTAACGGTTAGTGAATGATGGAAGGCCAGGCGGCCGTCTGCCACGCACTAACCGTTACTCATTACTCCCCGTCGAAACATCCCGTTTCCCGTTCTGGTTAGTTGCCCATGACTGCATTCGCCGCTCTCGGCATCACGCTCGCCACCTTCGGATTCATGGAATTCTGGGCTTGGTTCATGCACAAGTACGTGCAGCACGGGCCCTTGTGGTTTTTGCACCGCTCGCACCACGTGCGGCACCCGCACCCGGTGGAGCGCAACGACTTGTTTTTCCTGATTTACGGCGCCATTTCGGCTGCACTGTTCATTACTGGCGACAACGGCGCGCGCTGGTGGTTTTGGGTGGGCGTGGGCATTGCGGCTTACGGCACGGTGTACTTCTTCGTGCACGACGTGCTGATTCATGGCCGCCTGCGCTTCTGGAAAAAGTCCGACAACACCTACCTGCGGGCCCTCAACATGGCCCACAAAACCCACCACAAGACCCAGGGCCGCGACGGCTCGGCCGAGTTTGGCCTGCTGTGGGTGTCGCCCAAGTACCTGGAACTGGCCCGCAAACGGCGCCAAAAACTAAAAAGCGAGAAAATTAAAACGGGCTCCGAAATGGGCCCGGGCTAGCAGCACGCGCCTGCTGCTTTTTACCTTCTTGCTTTACCCTTTTCATCCCCCACAATGGGCCACTTCTCCATCAGCGACTTAGAGCAGCTTTCGGGCATCAAGGCGCACACCATTCGGATGTGGGAGCAGCGCTACGGCCTGTTGCGGCCTGTGCGCACGGCCACCAACATTCGCACTTATTGCGAAGACGACCTGCGCCGCCTGCTCAACGTGACCACGCTGTGCAGCCGGGGGCAGCGCATTTCGCAGGTGGCCCGCCTCAGCGACGACGAAATCCAGGCCGCCGTGCTGGCTTGCTGCAACGACGTGCACGACTACCACCAGCAGGTGAACGCGCTGCTGGCCGCCATGCTGGGCTTTGATGAACAACGCATCAACCTGCTGCTGAACGAGGCCAGCGCCCAATTGGGTTTCGAAAACATGATGCTCAACGTGGCCTACCCGCTGCTTCAGCGCATTGGCCTGATGTGGCTGGCCGGCACCGTGAACCCGGCCCAGGAGCACCTGCTGGCCCATTTGCTGCGCCAAAAAATGCTGGCCGCTACCGATGCCCTGCCCGCCGTGCCCGCCACGGCGCGGCGGTGGGTCCTGTTTTTGCCGGCCGAGGAGCTGCACGAGTTGGCCCTGCTCTTCATGAACTACGTGCTGCGGGCCCGGGGCCTGCACACGCTGTACCTGGGCCAGAACCTGCCGCTGGAGGAGCTTCATGCCGTGTGCGACACCTATCAGCCCGACGCCGTGGCCACAGTGCTCACCACCCAGCCCGAGCGTAGCCGGGTGGGCGAGTTTGCCGAAGCCGTGGCCGCCTGCTGCCCCGGCAAGCTGGTGGTGCTGTATGGCCAACTGGCCCGGCAGGAGGGCCTGGTGCTACCCAAAAACTGCATTTCGCCGGCGCTGATGACTGATTTCATGGCCTTGGTGGCCGACCACGCCACCGAGCCAGTAGCGGCGTAAGCTCGGCCGAACCCAAAAACAAACCATCGGCGCGGTTTGCCACGTAGTGATATCGCCGGCGTGCGGCGCCGGCTTCACAAAAGGATAATGGCAAAAGTCAGTTCGGCACCGGGGCAAAGCCCTGGCCGGGCGTACCTTGCCGCGCCTACGAGCTAAGTAGTAGGCGTGCCGAACGAAATTATTTCGGCGGGGCTAGCTGATTTTGCGGCGGGCTCGTATATTTGTTTAACAATCGGCCACGAAAAGCTAAACAGCATGACTTCGCTAGAATTCACCTCGCAAGTGCAGAAGATTTCGCTCACCCTCCGGCCCGCCGCCATGAACTTGACGCGAGACGCTGATGATGCCAAGGATTTGGTGCAGGAAACCCTCCTCAAGGCCCTGCTCAACAAAGACAAGTTTAAAGCCGGTACCAACCTGAAGGCGTGGTTGTATACCATCATGCGCAACACCTTCATCAACAACTACAACAAGATTACCAAGCGCAGCTCCAACATCGATTCGACGGAGTATTTTCAGTATTTCAACACCGACCAGAACTACATCACCCACAACGGCGCGACGTCGGATTTTGTGGTGCGCGACATCAACGAGGCCATTGCCGGCCTGGGCACCGACTACCGCACGCCGTTCATGATGTACTACATTGGCTACAAGTACATGGAGATTGCCGAGAAGCTGCAAATTCCCATTGGCACCGTCAAAAACCGCATTCACATTGCCCGCAAGGAGCTGAAATCGGCCCTGCAGGTGTACGCGCCGGTGGGTGCCTCGGCCGCCGATGCCAGCGAAGTAGTTGAAGACTAGCCCTCGGCTGTA
The DNA here is from genome assembly GCF_016427455.1 of Hymenobacter miniatus. NCBI lineage: Bacteria > Pseudomonadati > Bacteroidota > Cytophagia > Cytophagales > Hymenobacteraceae > Hymenobacter > Hymenobacter miniatus. The sequence goes on along the minus strand of NZ_JAELXR010000006.1, from coordinate 192,400 downwards.
CTTGCTTTGGCCGCCGGCCTTGTTGCTGCTCGCGCGGCGCGGGGCCGGCGGTCCGTTTTTCCGGCCGACTTTCGCTTATTCATTCATCCAGATTTTTTACTGCTTTTGTCTTCAGCCGCCGCTACCACTGCCGCCAGCGTTGCCGTCAATGCGGCAGTTAATGCCGCCCTTCATGCTGCCCGCACGCCCAACTCGGGCTCGCCGAAACAAGCCGTCGTCATCGGGGCAGGCTTTGCGGGGCTGGCCGCTGCCACCACGCTGGCCCAGGCCGGCTGGCGCGTCACCATCCTGGAAAAAAATGAAGGCCCCGGCGGGCGGGCGCGGGTTTTCCGCGCCCAGGGCTTCACCTTCGACATGGGCCCCAGCTGGTACTGGATGCCCGACGTGTTTGAGAAGTACTTCGCCCGCTTCGGCAAAAAAGTGGCCGACTATTACGAACTGGTGCGCCTCGACCCGTCGTATCAGGTAATCTTTCGGGGGCCCGAGGCGGTGGACATTCCGGCCCGGATGAGCGAGCTGCGGGCGCTGTTTGAGCGCTACGAGCCCGGCAGCGCCGCCCGCCTCGACGAGTTTCTGAAGCAAGCAGCCTATAAGTACGAAGTGGGCATCAACCGGCTGGTGTATGCGCCCAGCCGCTCCGTGTTGGAGTTTGCCGACCCCCGGCTGCTGGTCGACATGGTGCGCATGGACGTGCTGCAAAGCATGCACAAGCACGTGCGGCGCTTCTTCAAAGACCCGCGCCTGCTGGAGCTGGTGGAGTTTCCCATCCTGTTTCTGGGCGCCACTTCGGAGCATACGCCCGCCCTCTACTCGCTGATGAACTACGCCGACCTGGCGCTGGGCACCTGGTACCCCAAGGGCGGCATGCACAAGATTGTGGAAGGCATGGTGCGCCTGGCCGAAGAGCTGGGCGTAGAAATCCGCTACAATCAGGAAGTGACCGAAATAGCGGTGGCGAACGGCCGCAGCACCGGCGTGCGCACCGCCACCGGTTTCCTGGCAGCCGATGCCGTGGTGGCCGGGGCCGACTACCACCACATCGAGCAGGAGGTGCTGGCGCCCGAATACCGGCACTACGACGCCCAGTACTGGGATTCGCGTGTGATGGCCCCGTCGAGCCTGCTGTTTTACCTGGGCGTGAACCGCAAGCTCGACAAGCTGCGCCACCACAACCTGTTTTTCGACGAGGACCTGGGCCAGCACGCCCGCGAGATTTACGAGCAGCCGCAGTGGCCCACCAAGCCGCTGTACTACGCCTCGGTGCCCAGCAAAACCGACCCCACCGTGGCCCCCGAAGGCCAGGAGAACCTGTTTCTGCTCATCCCCGTGGCCCCGGACCTGCCCGACGACGAAGCCACCCGCGAGCGGTACTACGACTTGCTGATGGACCGGCTCGAAAAGCATTGCGGCCACCCCATCCGCGACGCGGTGGTGTACAAGCGCAGCTACGCCCACCGCGACTTCATGGCCGACTACCACAGCTTCAAAGGCAATGCCTACGGTTTAGCGAATACCCTTCGTCAAACGGCTATTCTGAAGCCCACATTGAAGAGTAAAAAAGTCAGTAATTTGTATTTCACCGGCCAGCTTACCGTGCCCGGACCGGGCGTGCCGCCCTCGTTGATTTCGGGCCAAGTGGTGGCGGGAGAAGTTTTGAAAGAAAATGGACCACGTTAAACTCTTCACCGACACCAGCCTGGCGTGCAGCAAACTCATCACGGGGCGCTACAGCACCTCGTTCACGCTGGGCATTCGCACGCTCGATGAGCGCCTGCACCTGCCGGTGTACGCCGTGTATGGGTTTGTGCGCTGGGCCGATGAAATCGTGGACACGTTTCACGACCATGACAAGGCCGCGCTGCTGGCCGACTTCCGCCGCCAAACCTACGAGGCCCTGGACACGGGCCTGAGCTTCAACCCGGTGCTGCACGCGTTTCAGCACGTGGTGCGCCGCTACGGCATCGACCGCGAGTTCATCGAAGCGTTTCTGCACAGCATGGCGCTGGATTTGGAAGACCAGAACTACCACCCCGACCTCTACAACGAGTACATCTACGGTTCGGCCGAAGTGGTGGGGCTGATGTGCCTGCGGGTGTTTTGCGACGGCGACGCCGCGCTGTTTGAGCGCCTGCGCGAGCCGGCCCGGCGGCTGGGGGCGGCGTTTCAGAAGGTGAATTTCCTGCGCGACATCCGCTCCGACTACGAGGAGCGGGGCCGCGTGTACTTCCCCGGCGTGGTGTACCAGCGCTTCAACGACGCCACCAAGAGCGAGATTGAGGCCGACATCAAGGCCGATTTTGAGGCCGCCTACGTAGGCATTCAACAGCTGCCGCGCTCGGCCCGCCTGGGCGTGTACCTGGCGTATGTGTATTACCTGAAGCTGTTCTATAAAATCAAAAAGCTGCCAGCGGCCCGCATTCTGGGCGAGCGGGTGCGCGTGCCCGACAACACCAAGCTGCTGCTGCTGCTGGGCTCGTATTTCCGCTACCGGCTATCGCGCATCTGAGCGGGGCGGCCGAGCCCGCCCATGCGGTGGCGCCTGAGCATGCTTACCGACAAGCTGAATTCTTTGAGGCCTGAACTAGTTTTGCCCATATGAATGCTTTATTTCGATGCGGCCTAAGCTTGCTGCTCGTGCCGATGCTGTGCAGCTTTGCTCCCGCGAGCGGCCCTGCTACGGCCCGCGTTTCCTTCTTCAATCCCTCTTTCCCGACCCTTTCCGTGGCTTCTCCTTACCACCCTTCCGTTCTTCGCCGCCACTACGAGCAGGCCGCCGCCGACAAAGCCGCGGGCGAAAAATTCTACAAGCTCCTGGCCGACTACAAGGACCGCGACGCGCTGGTGCTGGGCTACAAGGGCGCCGCCGAGGCCATCCGGGCCCGCGACGCGTCGATGTTCAACAAGCTGACCTACGTGCAGGACGCCGCCCGCACCTTCGAGCAGGCCGTGAGCTTGGACCCTCGCAACCCCGAAATTCGGTTTCTGCGTTTTTCGGTCGAAAGCAACCTGCCGGCCTTTCTGGGCCTGAGCAAGCACGTCGACGAAGACAAGGAAATGTTGCTCAACGCGGCCCTGAGCCACCCCAAATCGGGGCTCGATGCCGAGGCCTTCCGCACGGTGCGCAGCTTCCTGGTAGACCGCGGCCACGTAAGCGACGAGCAGGCCCAGCGCCTGAGCCGCGTGGCCGAGTAAACCTAAAACCGGTTTGCGCGGTTCTGACGTAGTTTTTGGCGCCCGCCAAAAACGTTTCCGGCGGTCACAACCTTAACCGTGGTTTCGCGGTTTGTCCTGACGTATGCCCCACTTGCACCTCAGCGTCCGCATCGACCCTAACTCCGGCTTTTGCTTTGGCGTGATTTACGCCATTCAAATGGCCGAAGACCTGCTCGACGAGCAAGGCTACCTCTATTGCCTGGGCGACATCGTGCACAACGACGAGGAGGTGCAGCGCCTCGAAGCGCGCGGCCTGCGCATCATTTGCCACGAAAAGCTGGCCGAGCTGCGCAACGAGGCCGTGCTCATCCGGGCCCACGGCGAGCCCCCGGCTACCTACCAGATGGCCATGGAAAACAACCTGACCCTGATTGACGCCAGCTGCCCCGTGGTGCTCAAGCTCCAAAACCGCATCAAGGCGAGCTACGACCGCAAGGAGAAAATATTCATCTACGGCAAGCACGGCCACGCCGAAGTGCTGGGCCTGCTGGGCCAGACCGGCGGCGACGCCGTGGTGTTTGAAAACCTCGACGAGCTGCTGCGCCACGAACTGCCCGAAAATATTACGCTCTACAGCCAGACCACCAAAAGCACCAACAGCTTTTACAACATCAAGGGCGAACTGGAGGGCCGTGGCTACCAGGTGAATGCCAACGACACCATCTGCCGCCAGGTGAGCAACCGCGACAAAGACCTGCGGCGCTTCGCCGCGCAGTTCGACCAGATTGTGTTTGTGTCGGGCACCAAAAGCTCCAACGGCAAGGTGCTCTACCAGGTGTGCAAGGAAACCAACCCGCAAACCCATTTCATCTCGAACGTGGGCGAGATTCAGCCGGAGTGGTTTCAGCCGGGGCAGTCGGTGGGCATTTGCGGCGCCACCAGCACGCCCATGTGGCTGATGGAGCAAGTGCGCGACCAGCTGCTGAGTTTGTAATTCAACCTCACGGTCTACGCGCTGTTGCCCATGCAAACTGCTTCCTATCCGTCGGCTTCGCCGCTCACCCGCCGGGTGGTGCCCGAGCCGCTGGGCTTGAAAGGCGTAGCGGTGGCCGCGACGGTGGGTGCAAGCTGGGCCGCGTTGCTAAGCTTTTTGCTGGCGTGGTACCAGCCCGACTGGCATAGCCCGGCGCCGTACCTGCTGGTGTTGCTCCAAACGCACCTTTATACCGGCCTATTCATTACCGCGCACGACGCCATGCATGGCTTGGTGAGCCCCAACAAACGGCTCAATAATGCCATTGGCACCCTGGCGGCCGGGCTGTTTGCCTATAACTGGTTTCCGGGCCAGTTGCCCAAGCACCACGCTCACCACCGCCACGTGGGCACGCAGGATGACCCCGATTTTCACGACGGCCGCCACCCCGGCTTCTTGCCCTGGTTCCTGCGCTTCGCCTGGAACTACGTGACTTGGTGGCAAGTGCTGCTGATGGCCGCCACCTACAACGCGCTCAAGCTATTTTTTCCGCAGGCCAACGTCATTGCGTTCTGGATGGTGCCGGCCATTCTGGCCACCCTCCAGCTGTTTTTCTTCGGTACCTATCTGCCGCACCGCGGCGAGCATGCGCCCGACAACCTGCACAAATCGCGCAGCCAGTTTCGGCACCACCTGTGGGCCTTTGTGAGCTGCTACTTCTTCGGGTATCACTACGAACACCACGACCAACCCTATCTGCCCTGGTGGCGGCTGTGGAAATCGAAGTAGTCCGGACCACGGATTCGACGGATTTTTTGGATGGGTCGGATTTTGTGGACGGCACGAAATAAAGTCGATTTATAAAACGAATGAATTAGAAAAGGCCGCCCCACAGGGCGGCCTTTCGCGTCTTAATCGACTGGTACTAAAAAGCGTCCACAAAATCCGACTCATCCGAAAAATCCGTCGAATCCGTGGTCCAGATTAGTGCACCGCGTTGGTTTTCTTGCAGCAGTCGGGCAGGCGGCTGTAGGCGCGGGCGTCGGCGGTAAGCTGGTCGGCGTCGTAGCCGGTTTTTTGCACGGCGGTGCGCAGGGCATCGGGCGTGGTTTTATCGGCTTTGTAGGTCACGGTGAGCACCTTGGTGGGCACGTCGAGTGTGGCCGACTGCACCCCTTTTTCATAAGCCAGGCTTTTTTCAAGGCGGGCTTTGCACATGTCGCACACGGCCGACGTTTTGAACTGCACGGTGGCCGTGCCGGCCGGTTTGGCCGAGGCGGCGGGGGAGGTTTGGGCGTGGGCGCTGGGCGAGGAGCTCAATAGCGCAAGCAGCGGCAGCAGAAGGAAGAATTTCATACGTCGAAAATTGAAGAAGCTTGGGTGAGGCAGCCATAACAAAATTGCTGCCGGAAAAATTAGCGAAAACCGGCGCGGCTACTCAATGCGGTAGCGCAGGCCCAGGTAGGTGAGGCGGCCATACACCGGCCCCCACGACATGGCCGCGTCGAAGGTGGGCCCGAACGGATTGGCGGCGCTCTCAATGGGATTGGCCTGGCGGTAGTTGGCCAGGTTCTCCACGCCCGCGTACACGTCGAGGCGCTTGAAGCCGCGGGTGAGCTGGGCGTTAAGCAGGGCGTAGCGCGGCGAGGTTTCGGGCGTATACTCTTGGCCCGTGCCGTGCACGTGGGTGCTGCTGATGTGCGCCAGCGGCCGTTGGCCGAACCACTGCACCGTGAAATCGCCCCGCCACTTGTCGAAAGCGCTGGCGTAGCCCAGGTTGAGGAAGCCGCGGTGCTTGGGGGTGAGGGGCTTGGGCAGCAGCACGCCGTCGTAGGTGGTGCGCACGTCGAGGTACTTGTAGGCCCCCTTCACTTGTAGGCCTTTCACGGGCTCTACCTGCAGCTCGCCCTGCAGGCTGCGGGCGAAGGAGCGCCCGCCGGCTCCCAGGTTGTCGATGAAGACGTAGCGCGCGGCCGTATACATGTCGGCCACTACTTGGTTGTCGAACTCGGTGTGGTAGTAGTCAACCACAAACGTGGCCGGCCGGCCCAGCACCGTGAAGTACTGCGTGGCGCTGCCGCCCACGTTCCAGGCGCGCTCGGGCCGCAGGTTTGGGCTGATGTTGAACTCGCGGGCGCTCACAAGCAGGGATGCATTATCGGCAATGGGGTTGGCCACGCGGAAGCCGCGGCCGGCGGCCAGGCGCAGCACGGTATTCTTGGCCACGTCGTATTTCACGTTGAGGCGGGGCGTCACCTGCCAGCCGTACAGATTGTGGCGGTCGGCCCGCAGGCCGGCCACCAGGGTCAGGTTGCGGCTGTTTTGGTAGGTGTACTCGGCGAAGGCGCCGGGCACCAGCTCGCGCCGGGTGAAATTCTCCTGCGGGCCTTCAAACAGATAGGTGCGGCCCGAGGTCAGGCGCTCCTGGTAGTCGTCGTACAAAAAGCTAAGGCCGGCCCGGTACACGTGCGCGGTGTTGCCAATCACGCTCTGAAACAGCAGCGTGCCCAGCCCCGTGCGCTGCGTGCCATTGTAGTCGCGCATGGAGCGGTTGGTCGTGGCCTTGGGCGGTAGGTTGGGCTCGTAAGTATATGTATCGTAGCCATACGAATAGCGCGAAGTGAAGTCGTGACTGGTGCCGCTCAGCAGCAGGCCCAGGCTCTGGAAGGGACGGCTCAGCCAGGTGTAGGAAGTTTTGGCGTAGCCCGTGTAGCGGGTGGTGGCCTGCGTGGTGCCGTAGTTGGCCAGGAAGGCCGCCTCGCCGGTGTCGCGGAAGCTCATTTGGCCCCCTTGCCGGGTTTCGCGCAGGGCGCCCAGGCCCACTTCGCTCACCACGCCGTGGCCCGACTGGTATTTCCACTTATTAAAGGCGTTGAACTGCGTAGCCAGCGGCAGGTCGAGAAAGCCGTCTTGGTTGCGGTCCACGCGGTTGCTGAGATGGTCGGAGTGCAGCAGCAGCACCGTGCTCCACTTGGGGTTGATGCGGGCCGAGGTGTTCAGGTTGAGGTCAAACTTGCCCAGGTCGTTGACATAGGCGTTGAACAACAGTTGGTCGGTTTTCTCGGGCTCCTTCAGCTTCACGTTCACCTGCCCCGAAATGGCTTCGTAGCCATTCACCACCGAACCCGTGCCCTTGATGATTTCGATGTTGTCAATCCACGGCCCGGCCAGGTAGCCCAGCCGGTAGGGCGCGGCCAGGCCCCGCAGCGCGGGCTGGTTGTCCACGGTCAGCAGCGAGTAGCTGCCGTCGAGGCCCAGCAGCTGAATCTGCTTGGCGCCCGACACGGCATCCGACGTCGTGACCTCCACCGAGGCGTTGGTTTCGAAGCTTTCGGCCAGGTTGCAGCAGGCCGATTTGGTCAGGTCGCGGCTCGAAATGACTTGCACGTTGGCCGGCGTCAGGGCCGAGTAGGAGGGGCCGCGCGCGGTCACGGTCACCTCGCTCAGTTCTTGGCCAGGGCGCAGGGCCACCCGCAGGTAGGGCGCGCCGGTAGCGGCCACGGCCACGGTGTCGGCGCGGTAGCCCAGGGCTTGCACCACCAGCCGCGACGCGGCCCGGGCAGGCCGGGTTATGGAGAATCGGCCGGACCCGTCGGAACTGGCCGTTACCACCGGGTCGGAAGCCTCGGGGGCGTCGAAAAGCCAGCGTAGCACGGCGCCGGGCAGGGGAGTGGCTTTGCCGGCTTCGGTTATTTCGCCGCGCACCGGCGCAATGGCAGCCGACTGGGCCCGCGCCCGTTGCGGTTGCAGGGCAATGATGCCCGCGAAGAATGCGAAAAGCAGCGGGTAAGCCCCGCAAATGGGTTTCATAAGTTCTGTAAGTTAAGGCATTCTGAAATATCACGGCCAACGCCGCGAACCCACCCGTGCCAACCGCCGAAGCAGCCGCGCACGGTCGTTTCAGAATTCCTAAACCACTAGCTTACAAACGAAAGTCAGCAGCGCGCGCCCGGCCTTGGGCGGGGGCGAAGCATCAGCCGCAAACCACCGAGGCGCGCTGCTGGTAATGCCCATGGGGGCATGTGCCAACGGCTGAAACCGCTCCGGCAGTACTGCCATGAACAGCGGCGCAGGCACCAAAATTTTAGCCGCCAGTTCGTGGGCCGGCGACGAGAGCTTGTGCAGCTGCTTGCTGAAATCGCAGCAGTTGTCCTTGGCCTCGGGCTTGGTGGGAGCTGTTTCGCCGGTGCAGCCGCGCAGCTCGGCGGGGCTGGCCACCGACACGGCCACGGTGCTCTGCCCGCTCATGCGGCACGTCAGGCGCTGCACCGTGAGGCCCACCGATGCGACGAGCACCAATGCCGAGAGCACTAAGCAGAAAAAGCGACGAATGCGGGAGTGTTGCACGGCCACAAAGGTACTATAGCGGATTTGGAGGCGGGAGTACACAACCTTGGCGCCGTGCGTTCAAGATTTCCACCTCTTCACTTCAGAAGTGCAAGCGCCCGCGCCGCTGGCTGGTTTTGCTGCCTCGACTTTTGCTACATGCAATACCGATACCACCACTCGGCTCGGCTTACCACCAAGAAACGCAGCGCTGACATTTTGTCCAGGGCTTCGGAAATTGCGTTAGCCATTACAGACATTTTTCTGGTTGGAGGCGCAAAAGAGCGGTTTTTGACCTTTCGAGGCGGTTTTGCATCTGTGGTAGAAAGTGGTAAAAGGTGGTTGAATTCTGCCGGGCTTCCCGTACATTTGCCCATGTCGCCTTTTTTCCTCCCTGGCGTCCCTGCCCATGAACCTGTTGTCCGGCGAGTACGAATGCAAGCTCGACCCAAAGGGGCGGCTTGTGTTGCCGGCCAAGGTGAAAGGCAACCTCCCCGAGCAATCCGGGAATCAGTTGGTGCTGGTGCGCGGGTTTGAACCCTGCCTGGTGTTATACCCGCAGGCTGCTTGGCGCGTCATACATGACAAGGTGATGGCCCTCGATGAATTCAATGAAGAGTACCGGCAGTTTCAGCGTAACTTTTTCCGGGGCATGACTGAAGTAGAGCTTGACACTATCGGCCGGTTTGTGTTGCCACGCAGCATGTTGCGCTACGCCGGAATTGAGAAAGAGGCCATAGTTGTCGGCCTGGGAAACCGTTGTGAAATTTGGGACCCCACCCGCTACGACGAGTTTCTCATCAAAGACCAGCAAAGCTTTAGCAAATTGGCGCAGAAGTTTTTATCCGTTGAAACGCCGCCGCAGAGCGGCCCCACCGCATGAGCGACTACGCCAACGACAGTGCTTACCACCGCCCCGTGATGCTGGCCCAGTGCCTGGCCGGCCTCGACCTGCGGCCCGACGGACGCTACGTGGACGTGACGTTTGGTGGGGGAGGGCACTCGGCCCGCATCCTCGAAAAGCTCAGCACCGGCCACCTCTACAGCTTCGACCAGGATTCCGATGCGGAAGCCGAGGCACAGAAGCTGGCGCGGCCCCAATTTACATTTGTAAAGTCAAACTTCCGGCATTTATATGCTGAGCTTGAGGGTATTGGCGCTTTGCCAGTAGATGGCCTGCTCGCCGACCTCGGCGTGAGCTCGCACCAGTTCGATACGCCGGAGCGAGGGTTTTCGACCCGCTTCGACGGGCCGCTTGACATGCGCATGGACCCCGACGGGCCCCTGACCGCCGCCGACATTCTGAACGATTACAAGGAGGCCGACCTGCACCGCATCTTCGGCATGTACGGGGAGGTAACCAATGCCCGCACGCTGGCTCAGACCGTGGGCGCGGCCCGCCGCGGCCGCCGCCTCGAAACCATTGCCGAACTCAAGCAGGCCATTCTGCCGTGCACGCCCCGCGGTAAGGAGAACAAGTATTTGGCTCAGGTTTTCCAGGCCTTGCGCATTGAGGTGAACCAGGAAATGCAGGCGCTGCAGGAAATGCTGCTGCAAACCGCCGACGTGCTGCGGCCCGGCGGCCGGTTGGTAGTGTTGAGCTACCATTCTCTGGAAGACCGGCTGGTGAAAAATTTTATCGCCAAGGGCAAGTTTTTTGGCGAGGTCGAAAAAGACTTCTTTGGCAATGAAAGCAAGCCGTTTGAGGCCCTGAACCGCAAGCCCGAAGAGGCCGACCCGGACGAAGTGGCACTGAACAGCCGCGCCAGAAGTGCTAAATTGCGGGTTGCCGTGAAACTATAAACACCCTTTCCGCCCAGACCGTGGCTGCCAACACGCTTAGACCTTCCGACGGCCCCCGGCGCGCCAACGTGCCGCGCGAGATGGCCGTGCCCGAGCCCGCCGTGCTGCCCGAAGCCGTGGTGGAAGAACTTCCGCCCGCCCCCGAGCCGGCGCCCGAACCCGCGAAACGCCCCCGCAAGCCGGCCCCCGAGCCGCGGCCGCGCAGCTCGTGGAGCTTGTTTTCGCTGCTCGACCGGGTGACTAGCGTCGACGGGTTGTTCCGGGAAGGGCTGCCGGTGCGCTACCTGCCCAACCTGCTGTTTATCATGCTGCTCACGCTGCTCTACATCGGCAATACGCACTACGGCAACCGCATGAACCGCAGCATTCAGCGCCTCAAACAGGAAACCGAAGACCTCCGCGCCGATTACACCACGCTGAAATCGGACTACATGGAAGCCAGCAAGCAAAGCGAGGTGGCCCGCAAAGTGGCCGCCTTTGGCTTGGTGGAAAGCTCCTCGCCGCCCTTCCGCATCACCGTGCCCAGCGGGCACCTCGACGCCGCCGAGTTGGAACTGATGCCCGTGCTCACGGCCGATACCTTGGCCGCTCGGGCCGCCCGTGACTCGGCTGCCGCGCTGCAGGCCGACCTGCTGGCCGGCCGCAAGCGCGGCACGGTAAGCAGCGAAGACTCCGGGCCCGAAATCATTGCCCCGCCCCAGCCGCTCAACGGCGACTCCGTGGCGACCGATGCCGCTCCGGCGCCCCGCTCGGCACCCGCTAAAGCTAAAAGCCCGGCCACGAAGCCGAACAGCAGCCGCGCCAAGTCGGCTGCCAAATCCGCGCCCAAGGCCAACACCCGCAAGCCCAACCGCCCCACGTCAAGCGCGGCCAAGCCCGCCGCCAGAAGCCACTCCCGATGAAAGGCAGCGTTAAAAAATCCATTGTTACGCGTGTGCGGCTGGCCTTTTTGGGCGTGGCCGTGTTTTCGTGCGCCATTTTCTGGAAGGCCACCAAAATCCAGTTTCAGGAAGGCAGCAAGTGGCGGGCGCTGGAGCAGGAGCGGCGCATCAGCTACCTGCCGGTGCCGGCCACGCGCGGCACCATCTACGCCGGCGACGGCAAGAGCATCATGGCCACCTCGCTGCCTTTCTACCGGGTGGCCTGGGACCCGGGCGTGGTCGACGACGACCTGTTTCGGGCCGAGGTCGACTCGCTGGCTTGGCACTTGTCGCATTTCTTCGGCGACCGCAGCGTGCAGGAATACAAGCGCCGCCTGAAGAACGCCCACGACGGCAAAGCCCGTTACATCCGGCTGAACTCGCGCCAAATCAACTTTCAGGAAAAGAAACAGCTGGCCAACTGGCCCATTTTCCGGGCCAAGCGCAACCGCGGCGGCGCCATTTTCGAGAAGGTCGACAAGCGGTTCCGTCCGTTTGGCGGCTTGGCGCAGCGCACCATCGGCTTCGTGAACGAAGAGCGCCACGGGGCCGGCCTGGAGTACACCTACGAGCAAAGCCTGGCCGGCAAGGCGGGCGAGGCGCTGTTTGAGCGCGTGCCCGGCGGCGTGAAGCCCGTGTACGACGGCACCGAAATCAAGCCCCAGCCCGGCTACGACGTGCAAACCACGCTCGACATCAACCTGCAGGACGTGGCCGAAAACGCCCTCTACAAGTCGCTGGTCGATAACAACGCCCAGTACGGCTGCGTGATTCTGATGGAAGTGGCCACCGGCGAAATCAAGGCCGTGGCCAACCTGGGCAAGGCTTCGGACGATACCTATAAGGAAGACTACAACTACGCTTTCGCCGACCAGGGCCGCACCGAGCCGGGCTCCACGTTCAAACTGGCCTCGATGATGGCCCTGTTTGAGGCGCGGCCCGCCATCACCCTCGAAGACATGGTGGACACCGGCAACGGCCGCATGTACGTGGGCGGGGCCGTGAAATCGGACTCGCACGGCTACGGCCGCATCACGGTGCAGCAGGTGTTCGAGAAATCGAGCAACATCGGCGTGGCCAAGCTGGTCGACAAGTACTTCGCCGGCAACCCCACCGAATACACCGACTACCTCAAGAAGTTCGGCCTCGACAAGCCGCTGGGCTTCCAGATGGCCGGCGAGGCGCGGCCCTACGTGAAAGACCCCGCCGACCGCAGCTGGAGCCGCACGTCGCTCACCACCATGAGCATCGGCTACGAGCTCAAGCTGGCCCCGCTGCAAACCCTGGCCTTCTACAACGCCGTGGCCAATGGCGGCGTGAAAGTGCAGCCCATGATAGTGCGCGAAATCAAGGTGGCCGACCAGGTCATTCAGCACAACGAAACCAAGGTGCTGAACCCCAAAATCTGCTCCGACGCCACGCTGGCCAAGGTGAAAGCCATGATGGAAGGCGTGGTGCTGGCCGGCACGGCCCGCAGCATTCGGCCCAAGGACTACAGCATTGCCGGCAAAACCGGTACGGCCTGGAAGTTCAAAAACGGCCAGTACACCAAAACGTATTCGACCAGCTTCTGCGGCTATTTTCCGGCCGACAAGCCCAAGTACAGCTGCATCGTGGTGGTCGACTCGCCCCGCAACGGCCGCATCTACGGCGCCGACGTGGCGGCTCCGGTGTTCCGCGAAGTGGCCGACAAGTGCATGGCCCGCGACCTGCTCAGCCAGCGCCCGCTGCTGGCCAAGGCCCGCCTCAACAAGAGCCACGTGCCGCTGGTGCGCGCCGGCATGCAAGACGAGCTGGCCCTGGTGTGCCAGAAGCTGGGCCTGGCCGGCAACACCCAGGCCACGGGCGGCGAAGAATGGGTGCGCGCGGCTTCCGATACCGCCTTCCACGCCCGCACGGTGGCGCTGGTGGTGAACCCCGTGCAAACCGGCCGGGTGCCCCTGGTGCGCGGCCTCACACGGCGCGACGCGTTGTTTTTGCTGGAAAACCGCGGCCTGCACGTGCGCGCCCTAGGTACCGGCCGGGTGAAGGAGCAGTCGCTAACGGTGGGCACGCCCATCAAGCGCGGCGACCTCATCACGCTCACGCTCGAAGAATCGGGCCCGCGCCTCGCAGCCCCGCAGGCCCTGCCCGAGCCCGAGCACACCGACCTGGCCGAGAACAAGCTGCTGGTGCCCGTGGAGCTGGAATCGGCCGCAAAAGCAGTGCCGGCCAAGCCTTCGGTGGCCGTGGCCAAAGCGAAAACCGCCGTTAAGCCGGCCACCAAGCCTGCTCCGGCGAAAGCCAGCGTGGCAAAGCCCCAGGCGCGCCCGACCGCTGCCCGTCAGCCCGCAACATCACCTAAAAAAGCTGCCGCGAAAGCCAAAGCTCCGGCCAGTTCCGCCGCCAAAGCCCCGAAGAAAGCGGCTGCCCCCAAACCCACCGTGCGCCGCACCTGACACGTAGGTAAAGGTTAAGAGTCAAAAGTGGAAATGGCAATGCTTTCATTATCAACTCTTAACTTTTAGCTCTTAACTCAACGAATGATTTCCCTGCCGCTCTTCTCTCTGCTCACCGACGTTGCCGTGCTCGCCCAGCACGGCCCCACCGACGTGCCCATCACCGGCCTCACCCTCGACTCGCGCGAAGCCGGGCCGGGCGTGGCGTTCTGCGCCCTGCGCGGCACCGCTACCGATGGGCATAATTTCATAGCAGGCGCGGTGGAGAAGGGGTTGGCGGCGGTGATTTGCGAGGAGCTGCCGGCCACGCTGAACCCGGCCACGGCCTACGTGCAGGTGAAGGACAGCGCCGAAGCCCTGGGCCACATGGCAGCCGCGTTTCACGGGCACCCCTCGCGCCAGCTCAAGCTGATTGGCGTGACGGGCACCAACGGCAAAACCACCTGCGCCACGCTGCTGCACAAGCTGCTGCGGGAACTCGGCTACCACGCCGGCCTGCTGAGCACGGTGCAGAATCAGATTGACGAAGAAGTCATTCCCAGCACCCACACCACTCCCGACGCCATTCGCCTGAACGCGCTGCTGGCGCGCATGGTGGCCGCCGGCTGCACCCACGCCTGCATGGAAGTGAGCAGCCACGCCGTGGCCCAGCACCGCATCACGGGCCTGCGCTTTGTGGGGGGCATCTTCACCAACCTCACCCACGACCACCTCGACTACCACGGCACGTTCGACAACTACCTCAAGGCCAAAAAAGCCTTTTTCGACGGCCTGCCCAAAACCGCCTTCGCCCTCACCAACGCCGACGACAAGCGCGGCCCGGTGATGCTGCAGAACACCGCTGCCCGCCGCGAAACCTACTCCTTGCGCGGCGCCGCTACTTTCCGCGCCAAGCTGGTGGCCAATGAAGTGCACGGCCTGCACCTCGAAATCGAGGGCCGCGAAATCCTGTTCCGCCTCATCGGCGTCTTCAACGCCTACAACCTGCTGGCCGTGTACGGCGCCGGGGTGCTGCTGGGCGAAGACCCCACGGAGGTGCTCACCATCCTCTCGGGCCTGACCACGGCCCCTGGCCGTTTCGAGCCGGTGGTGTCGCCTTCACAGGCCGTCACGGGCATCGTGGACTACGCCCACACGCCCGACGCGCTGGAAAACGTGCTGCAGACCCTGCACGAAATCCGCCAGCCCACCCAGCAAATCATTACGGTGGTGGGCTGCGGCGGCAACCGCGACGCGGCCAAGCGCCCCATCATGGCCAACCTGGCCGCCCGCCTCTCCAACAAAGTTGTGCTCACCTCGGATAATCCGCGCTTCGAGGACCCCATCGAGATTCTGGCCCAGATGCAGGCCGGCGTGACGGCCTCGGATGCAGCAAAAGTCCAGACCGTGGCCGACCGTCGCCAAGCCATCGAAACCGCGGTGCGCTTGGCCGGGGCCAACGATATTGTGCTGGTGGCGGGCAAAGGCCACGAGAATTATCAGGAAATTCGCGGCGTCAAAGCACCCTTCGACGACAAGTTGATTTTAACCGAAGTTTTTGCCGCGCAGGGCAAGTAGCCCCCGCGCTAACCGAATCTGAATGCTTTATTACCTCTTCCGTTACCTGCACGACCATTTCCACTTGCCCGGCACCGGGGTGTTTCAGTACACCACGTTTCGGGCCGGTCTGGCGGTAGTCATTTCCCTGCTCATTGCCCAAACGTTTGGGCACCGTCTGATTCGCGTACTCCAGCGAAAGCAGGTAGGGGAGAGCATTCGCGACCTGGGCCTGCAGGGCCAAAACGAGAAAAAAGGCACCCCCACCATGGGCGGCCTCATCATCATCCTGGCCATTCTGGTGCCGGTGATTCTACTGGCCCGGCTGCGCAACATCTACATCATCCTCATGATTCTGAGCACGGTGTGGCTGGGGCTGATTGGCTTTCTGGACGACTACATCAAGGTGTTCCGCAAGAACAAGGAGGGTTTGAGCGGCCGCTTCAAGGTGCTGGGCCAAGTGGGCCTGGGCATCACGGTGGGCTGGGTGCTGTTCTACAGCAACGAAATCACCGTGCGCGAGTACCTGCTGCCCAACGGCCAGTACTCGGCCATTGAGGCGACCAAGTTTTTCAAAGATGTGCACCTGATGATTACCACGGTGCCTTTTATGAAAAACAACGAGCTGAATTACGGCGACTTGTTTGCCACGGCCGGCTCGCTGTTCAACGGCCTCTACGGCCTGCTCTACATCCCCATCGTCATCTTCCTTATAACGGCCGTGAGCAACGGCGCCAACATCACCGATGGCCTCGACGGGCTAGCGGCCGGCACCTCGGCTATCATCGGCATCACGCTGGCCATCTTCGCCTTCGTGAGTGGCAACGCCTTGCTGGCTGATTATCTGGACGTCATGTTTATTCCGGATTCGGGCGAGCTAGTCATTTTCTGCACGGCCTTCGTGGGGGCCTGCATCGGCTTTTTGTGGTATAACAGCTACCCGGCGCAGGTATTCATGGGCGACACGGGCTCGCTGGCGCTGGGCGGCATCATCGCCGTGCTGGCGCTCATCGTGCGCAAGGAATTGCTGATTCCAATTCTGTGCGGCGTGTTTCTGATTGAGAACCTGTCGGTGATGGTGCAGGTGGGATACTTCAAATACACCCGCAAAAAGTATGGCGAGGGCCGCCGCTTGCTGCGCATGTCGCCGCTGCACCACCACTACCAGAAATTGGGCTACCACGAGTCCAAAATCGTGTCGCGCTTCTGGATTGTGGGCATCCTGCTGGCCGTCATCACCTTGGTTACCCTGAAACTGCGCTAAGCATGAACATCGTCATCCTCGGAGCCGCCGAAAGCGGCGTAGGCGCGGCCCTGCTGGCACAGGCCAAGGGCCACACGGTGTTTGTGTCGGACCGCGGCGCCATTCAGGCCGATTACAAAGAGCAACTTACCCAAGCCGGCATCGAGTTCGAAGAAAGCCAGCACACGCTGGAGCGCATCCTGCAGGCCGAGGAAGTTATCAAGAGCCCTGGCATTCCGGAGAAGGCGCCGGTTGTCCAGGCGTTGCGGGAGAAGAACATTCCCATCATTTCGGAAATAGAATTCGCCGGCCGCCACACCCGGGCGCGGTGCATCTGCATCACGGGCACCAACGGCAAAACCACCACCACGCTGCTCACCTACCACCTGCTGAAAAGCGCGGGCCTGAAGGTGGGCTTGGCCGGCAACGTAGGCTTTAGCCTGGCCGAGCAGGTGATTGCCGACGAGCACGACTACTACGTGGTGGAGCTCAGTAGCTTTCAGCTCGACGACACCTATGATTTCCGGCCGTGGGTATCGGTGCTGCTCAACATCACGCCCGACCACCTCGACCGCTACGGCTACTCGCTCGAAAGCTACGCCCAAGCCAAGCTGCGCATCACGCGCAACCTGGACAGCAGCGGCGCCTTCATCTACAACGCTGACGACGAAGTGACCGGCAAATATTTCCAGTCGGCCTTTCTGGAAACGCGCCTGCTGCCCTTCAGCCTACACCATCGGCGCGACGTCCAGTTGGCTGGCTACTATACCGAGGAGCACAAGCTGTGCACCAACCTCGCGCCCGGCCTCGATGAAGACAGCGGCGTGGAAGTCAGCACCGCCAACTCTCCCCTCATCGGCCAGCACAACCGCCAGAATACCTTGGCCGCCGTATTGGCGGCCCGCGTGGCCGGCCTCGAACCCGAGCAGATTGAAGCCGCCCTGGCCACCTTCCAAAACGCCGACCACCGCCTGCAACTGGTGGGCGAAATTAACGGCGCGCGCTACATCAACGACAGCAAAGCCACCAACGTGGAAGCCGCCTGGTACGCCCTCGACGGCATTCACCAGCCTATTGTGTGGATTGCGGGCGGCACCGACAAAGGCAATGACTACAGCAGCCTGCTGGGCCTGGCCGAAAGCCGCGTGAAAGCCCTCATTTGCCTGGGCGTCGACAACAGCAAGCTGCGCGCCGCCTTCGGCCACGTGGTGCCGCACCTGGAAGAAACCCAACGCATGACCGACGCCGTGGCCCGCGCCGCCGCCCTGGCCGCCCCCGGCGACGTGGTGCTGCTCTCGCCCTGCTGCGCCAGCTTCGACCTGTTCAAGAATTACGAAGACCGGGGCCGGCAGTTTGCCGCCGCCGTTGAAAAACTGAGCGCAAGCTAGCGGCTCGCGCTAGTCCGTTTCCGCCCCAATTTCCACATCACCATCTTACCTTTTTACCGATGGAAACCGCAAAAAGCTGGCTGCAGCGCAACCTCAAGGGCGACCCCATTCTGTGGGCCATCGTGCTACTGTTTTCCGTCATTAGCATAGCTGTGGTATACTCCGCCACCGGCACCCTGGCATATAAAAATGAACTCCGTGGACGCCCTGGTTCGGCAGAAATGATTGTGCTGAAACACAGCAGCCTGATTGTGGCGGGGCTGGCCTTGATGTGGCTAGCGCACCGCGTTGATTATCGGAACTATTCACGAATGGCACTGTATGCGTTATTACTGTCTGTACCTATGCTGCTAATAACGTACTTTCTGGCGCCGGTCAACGGAGCTTCTCGCTGGATGACAATCCCCGTGATTAACCAAACCTTTCAACCTTCCGACTTGGCCAAGCTTGCGCTAATTTCGCACCTAGCCAGTATGCTCAGCCGTCGCCAGCAGCATTTACAGGATTTCTGGAGTACGCTTTTCCCGGTAATGCTGTGGGTGGGCATCATCTGCGGCCTGATTGCTCTGACCAACGCCTCTACGGCTTCCTTACTGTTTGCTACCTGTCTGCTGCTCATGTTCATCGGGCGCGTGCCCATCAAGCAGATGCTGGTGATGGTGGTCATCGGGGTGGCGGTGGGCGGCACGGCCCTGGCCAGCGGCCAACGCTGGAAAACAGTGCAGTCGCGCCTCGAAAATTTTTCCGACCCGACCAAGAAAACGCCCTTCCAGCTCGAACACAGCTACATCGCCATTGCCACCGGCGGCATTGCCGGCAAAGGGCCCGGCAAGAGCACCGAGCGCAACATCCTGCCGCACCCGTATTCCGACTTCATCTACGCCATCATCATCGAAGAATACGGCCTTGTGGGCGGGGCCACGGTGCTCTTGCTCTACCTGGCCTTCCTGTATCGAGGGCTAAAAACGGTGATGAACAGTTACGGGGCGTTTGGCGGGCTGCTGTCGGCGGGGCTTAGTTTTAGCCTCGTGATGCAGGCGCTGGTGAACATGGGCGTGGCCGTCGGGCTGGGCCCCATCACCGGCCTGCCGCTGCCCTTGCTGAGCATGGGCGGCACCTCGCTTATTTTCACCGGCATCAGCATCGGCATCATCCTGGCCGTAAGCCGCGGCGAGCGCGAAGTGCGCCCCATGACCGGCGAACCCGACGACACGGCGCGCATCCCAAGCCAGCGTGCCGCGTATGCCTAGCGACTTCGGTAAAAGGTAAAAAAGAACGTCATGCTGAGCTTGTCGAAGCATCTTTACCGGAGCAGTAACTGATTACTCTTCGCGGTAGAGATGCTTCGGCAAGCTCAGCATGACGTTCTTGTCCCGACGCAATTCCCCACATGAACCATACTCCCCTCCGTTTCATCATTTCCGGCGGCGGCACCGGCGGCCATATTTTCCCCGCGGTGGCCATTGCCAATGAAATTCGCCGGCGCCTGCCCGATGCCGAAATCCTGTTCGTGGGCGCCAACGGCCGCATGGAAATGACCCGCGTGCCCGAAGCCGGCTACAACATTGTGGGCCTCGACATCACCGGCCTGCAGCGCCGGCTCACCCCGCAAAACCTCTTGTTTCCGGTGCGCGTGTTTCGCTCCGTGCGCAAAGCCGGCAAATTGATTGAGCAGTTTCGGCCCGATGCCGTGGTGGGGGTGGGGGGCTATGCTTCGGCGCCGGTATTGCTGGCGGCCACCTCGCGGGCCATTCCCTCGCTCATTCAGGAGCAGAACTCCTATGCTGGCTTAGTAAATAAGCTACTGGCCAAGCGCGTGAACAGAATTTGCGTGGCCTACGACGGCATGGAGAAGTTTTTTCCGAAGGAAAAGCTCGTCCTGACCGGCAACCCGGTCCGCACCGAAATAGCCAGCGGCGACCGCGCTGAAGCCCTGAAATTCTTCGACCTCGACCCCAATAAGAAAACCCTGCTGGTGATAGGAGGGAGCCTGGGGGCCCGCACCCTCAACCTGGCCACGGCCGCCGCCATTGCGCGTCTGCGCGACGCCGGCATCCAGCTTCTGTGGCAAACCGGCAAGCTGTACTTTCCCGAAGCCCGCCAGCAAGCCGACCAGCCCAACAACTTGCACGCCCTCGAATTCATTCAGCGCATGGATTTGGCCTACGCCGCGGCCGATGTGGTCATCAGCCGTGCGGGAGCCTTGTCGGTTTCTGAGCTGTGCCTCACCGGCAAAGCCAGCATCCTGGTGCCCTCGCCCAACGTGGCCGAAGACCACCAAACCAAAAACGCGCTGGCCCTGATGAGCAAAGGCGCTGCCGTGCTCATCACCGACGAGCACGCCGCCGAGCGCCTCTACGACGAAGCCCTGCGCCTGCTCGCCGACCCCGAGCGCCAGCAGCAGCTCAGCCTCCGCGTGCGCGAGCTGGCCCGGCCCCACGCCACCGCCACCATCGTCGATGAGCTGCTGAGCCTGGTAAAGAAGTAACGCCGCATAGGTAAAATTACGGCTTAAACCGCAGTTTTAGCCCATTCTGCCCGTTTGGCCTCTACCTTTGCACTTTCATTATCGACGGCCCTTGGAGCAGTTTCCCTACGTTTTTTTCCTCGGCATCGGCGGCATCGGGATGTCGGCGCTGGCGCGCTGGTTTCGGGCCAACGGCCACCAAGTGAGCGGCTACGACAAAACCGAAACGCCGCTCACGCAGGCGCTGGCCGCTGAGGGAATCGCCATTCACTACGCCGATGCGGTGGAGAACATTCCGCTGGAAGTGCGCGAAAACCGGGACCGCACTCTGGTGGTGCTCACGCCCGCCATCCCGGCCGATAGCCAGGAATGGGCGTGGCTGCGCGAAAACGGCTACGACATCCGCAAGCGCAGCCAGGTGCTGGGCGTGCTGACGCAAGGCCGCTACACCATAGCGGTGGCCGGCACGCACGGCAAAACCACCACCAGCAGCATGGTGGCCCACCTGCTGCACCACGCCGGCCTCGACGCCGGCGCCTTCCTGGGCGGCATTGCCGTGAACCTGGGCAGCAATTTGCTGCTGCCCGCCACGCCGGCTGCCCCCATTGTGGTAGAAGCCGACGAGTACGACCGCAGCTTCCTGACCCTGTTTCCGGACGTGGCCATCGTCACGAGCACCGACGCCGACCACCTTGACATTTACGGCGACCAGTCGGCCCTGATTGAGTCGTTCCGCCGCTTCGTGGCCCAACTCAAGCCCGGCGGCACCCTGCTCATCAACCACACCGCCGACCCCAGCGTGGCCGCTGCCGTGCCGGCCGGTACCCGCGTCATCCGCTACGGCCTCAGCGCCGGGCAGGGCCCCGAGCTGTTTGCCGCCAACATTTCGGCCGAAGGCCACCAGTTTCACTTCGACCTGCACGGGCCCCAGGGCATCGTGGCCGACCTGAAACTGGCCGTGCCGGGCTACCACAACGTGGAAAACATGCTGGCCGCCGCCTGCGTGGCTCAAATTCAAGGCGTTGAGCCAGAAAAATTGCGCGCCGCCGTGGCTGCGTATCGGGGCGTAAAACGCCGCTTCGAGTTCGTGGTGACAGCGGGCCAAAACGTCTATCTGGACGATTATGCCCATCATCCGCGCGAAATAGAGGCTTTTTTGCGCTCGGTGCGTGCCCTGTACCCGGGCAAACGCTTGCGCGTCATTTTTCAGCCCCACCTGTTCACCCGCACGCGGGACTTCGCCGAAGGCTTTTCAAAAAGCTTAAGCATTGCAGATGAGGTATTTTTGTTGGATATTTACCCAGCCCGCGAGAAGCCGCTGCCGGGCGTTACCTCCGACATGCTGCTGGCCAACATCACTGCTCCCACCAAAGCCATCCTGACCAAGGAAGAAGTCCTCCGGGGGGCGCAATCTGAAACGTCCTTTGACGTTCTGGCCACGGTGGGCGCCGGCGACATCGATACCCTCGTGCCCCAGCTGCGAACCCTTCTCACCGAACGCTGGAAATAGCCCATCGCCGGCTAGCCCGGGAGTCATTCATCTACCCCAATTTTTTCTGTTTGGACCGCACCGTACGAAACCTGCTTGTTGCCGCTGCCTGCCTGCTGGTGCTGGGCGGGCTGGGCGTATTTGCCGCCGTGCGCCAGGCCTCCCGGCCCGTGAGCGAAGTGCAGGTCAACATCGCCAACGAGTTCGATAACTTCTTCATCAGCGAGCGCGGCGTGACGGCCCTGCTCACCCGGGGCGGCAAAGAGCCGGTGGTGGGCACCGTGCCCGAAGGTCCGCGCCTGCGCCAACTGGAAGCTCGGCTCAAAGCCCACCCGTTCGTGCGCGACGCCCAGGTGTACCGCGACCTGGCCGGCAACCTGCACGCCGACGTGCGCCAAAACCGGCCCATTGCCCGCCTCACGCACCCCGATACCCGCCTCGATACGTATGTCGATGCCGAAGGGCACGTGCTGCCGCTTTCGCCGCTTTTTACCGCCCGCGTAGCCACCGTGGCAAGGCCTAATGGCGCCAACCTGCCAACTGCATTTTTCCAAGACAGTGTCGGGCGCCGCTACCTGGAGTTTTTGCGCTACGTCGACGAGCATGAATTCTGGAAAGCGCAGGTATCGGAGGTGTTCATTGAGCCAAGCGGCAAGCTTTCCTTTACCCAGCAAGTGGGGGACCAACGCATTGAATTTGGGCTGCCCGAAAATATTTCCGAAAAATTTGCCAAGCTTATGGTATTTTACCGGCAAATTCCGTCAGTTTTGGGGTGGGACACCTACCACCGCGTAAACGTCGAATACCAAAATCAGATTATTTGCGAATAGTAATTCGCTGAAACATAGGCCGTAAGGTCGAAAATCCCACCGTTCACAACTCTCGCGTTTTCATTGCTCGCCAGCACCGCTCCTATGCAACAAGACAAAATCGTCGTCGGGCTCGACATTGGTACTACAAAAATCTGCGCCCTGGTGGGCCGCAAAAACGAGTTCGGTAAACTCGAAATCCTGGGCATGGGCAAAGCCGTGTCGGAGGGTGTTTCGCGGGGCATCGTGCTCAACATCGACAAGACCGTCGACGCCATCAAACGCGCCATTCGGCAAGCCGAGGAACAGTCCGGAATTAGCATTGGAGTGGTAAACGTGGGCATTGCTGGGCAGCACATCAAGAGCCTGCAGCACAATGGCAGCATCACGCGCAACTCGCACGACACCATCGGTCCGGACGACGTGAACCGCCTCACGCAGGACATGTACCGCCTCGTGACCCAGCCCGGCTCGCAAATCATCCACGTGATGCCGCAGGACTACAAAGTCGACTACGAGGAAGGCATCGCCGACCCCGTGGGCTACGAAGGCGTGCGCTTGGAAGGCAACTTCCACATCATCACCGCCCAGAGCACGGCCATCAACAACATCAACAAGTGCGTGACCAAGGCCGGCCTCGAAATCGCCGACCTGATTCTCGAACCGTTGGCCAGCTCCATGTCCATCCTTTCCGAGGAGGAGAAGGAGGCCGGCGTGGCCCTGATTGACATCGGGGGCGGCACGACCGATTTGGCCGTGTTCAAGGACGGCATCATCCGCCATGCGGCGGTGCTGCCGTTTGGTGGCAACATCATCACGCAGGACATCAAAACCGGCTGCAACGTGGCGCCCGGCCAGGCCGAGCAGCTCAAGGTGAAGTTCGGCAAAGCCATTGCCCAGGAAGCCAGCGACTACGAAATCGTGAGCATCCCCGGCCTGCCCAACCGCCCGCCAAAGGAAGTTTCGCTGAAAAACCTGGCTTACATCATTGAGGCCCGCATGTCGGAAATCATGGAACTGGTGTATGCCGAAATCTACCGCATGGGCCTGCACGACAAGCTGTCGGCCGGCATCGTGCTGACGGGTGGCGGCTCGCAGCTCCAGAACCTGGAGCAGCTCACCGAGTACATCACCGGGCTGGACACCCGCATTGGCTACCCCAACCAGCACCTCGGCAAGAGCCGCATCGAGGCCGTGAAGTCGCCGATGTACGCCACCACGGTAGGCCTGGTGCTGTCGGGCTACCACTCGCTGGATGAGCGCAACCTGTCGCGCACGCCTTACGACCACGAAGAGCTGCCCGCCGCGCCCGCGTACTACGCCCCGCAGCCGGTGGCCGCGCCCGCGCCTGCTCCGGTGGAAACACGTGCCACTACGCCTGCCGCTCCCGCTCCGGCCCCCCAGCCGGCCAAGCAGAAGGAGCCCGGTGCAGCCAGCCGCTTCTTTAAAGACATCATCACCCGCACCAAAGGGCTGCTGATTGACGATTACGACGATAAATCCTACTAAATCCGACTGTCATGCTGAAGAACGGAGCATCTTATCACGGCTGCGTTTGTCAGAGTTACTAACCATTGCGGCGCGGGCGCGACAAGTTGTTTCGCTTCGCTCAACATGACATACTTATCATGAATTACAAATTCGACATTCCAGCCCAGAATAAGTCCATCATCAAGGTGATTGGAGTTGGCGGCGGGGGCTCCAATGCCGTGAAGCACATGCACAAGCAGGGCATCAAGGACGTGGAGTTCATTATCTGCAATACCGACCACCAAGCGCTGCAAAGCTCCACGGTGCCCAACAAGCTTCAGATTGGCGTTGACCTGACCGAGGGCCTCGGCGCGGGTGCTAAGCCCGAGCGGGGCCGCCAGGCCGCCATTGAGAGCAAGGAGCAAATCCGCGACCTGCTTAACCAAGGCACCAAGATGCTCTTCATCACGGCCGGCATGGGCGGTGGCACGGGCACGGGCGCGGCCCCGGTAATTGCGCAGGTAGCGCAGGAACTGGGCATCCTCACGGTGGGCATCGTGACGGCGCCTTTCATGTTTGAAGGCAAGAAGAAGCGTCAGCAGGCCGAAGAGGGCATCAAAGCCCTGAGCGAGCACTGCGACACGGTGCTGGTGATTCTCAACGACAAGCTGCCGCAGATTTACGGCAACCTGACCATGGGCGCCGCCTTTGCTAAGGCCGATACGGTGCTGACCACGGCCGCCAAGTCCATTGCCGAAATCATCACGGTGACGGCCGACGTGAACGTGGACTTTGAAGACGTGAAAACGGTGATGAAGGACAGCGGCGCCGCCGTAATGGGCAGCAGCGTGACCGAAGGCGAAAACCGCGCCCGCCGCGCCGCCGAAGAAGCTCTGAACTCGCCGTTGCTCAATAACACCGACATTCATGGCGCGCAGCGCATTCTGCTTTCCATCATGTCGGGCGCTGAGCACGAGCTGGAGATGGACGAGCTGACGGAAATCACCGAGTACATCCAGGAGAAAGCCGGCCAAGACGCGGAAATGATTTTCGGTCACGGCATTGATGAGTCGCTGGGCCAGAGCATTCGCGTGACGGTGATTGCCACGGGTTTTGCCCGCGAAGCGCATTCCATCACCACGCCGGCCATGGGCAGCGCGGCCGCCGCCGAGCCGGTGGCTGCCGCGCCGGTGGCCGAAGCGCCCCGGGCCGAAGCCCCTGCTGCGCCGGTTTCCAATCCGACTTCGGCGCCCTTCGTGCCCAGCTTTGGTGCTCCCGAGCCAGCCCGCGTGACCTTCGATTTGAACGGTCCTTCGGCCCACACGGCGCCGCCGTTGGCCGGCATTCCCGCCACCGCGCCCGGCGAGCCGGTGCTAACCTCGAACGCACCCGCCCCGGCCCCCGAGGCCGCTGCGGCAGGGGCTGCCCGCCCGCGGCCGGCCATGGACGCGCAAGCCCTGGAGCGCCGTCGGCGCCTGCAGGAGCTGAGCAACGGCCTGCCCCCCGAGGCGGTGAGCCAATACGATACGCCCGCCTACCTGCGTCGGCAGGTGAAGCTGGAAAACGTGGAGCCCAGCTCGGCGCAAAATATCTCGCGCTTCAACCTGTCGGACGACAATGAGCTGCTGGGCGACAACCGCTTCCTGCACGACAACGTCGACTAAGCGCTGATTTCTTTTGAAAAAAGCCGTCGTAGCCCCGCTGCGACGGCTTTTTTGTAGCTGCTTTAATGTGAGTCGCGTGCAAACTGAAAAGGAAATTGCCAGCCCTGGTTCGCTTGACAAGGCCTTCCGTCTGAGCCTGACGGGCGCGGCGGTTGTACTGGTGGCGCTGTTCTGGTTGATGACGTCCAACGGGCTGCATACCACCAGCGACTCGATTTACTACATAGCGGCCGCCCGCAGCTGGACGCAAAGCGGGCGCCTGTTGCACCCCGATGGCAGCCCATACCGCTACTGGGGGCCGCTGTATCCCGTGCTCCTGGCCATGGGCGAAAGCACCTTCGCAACCCGGTGCCTACATGGCTTGGCGCTAATAGGAAACCTGGGGCTGTGGGCCCTTGTGGCCAGGATACTGCTGCCGGCAAAGCGGGCGTTAGTGCTACCGTGGGCCTTGGCGCTGAGCACGGCCATGATGGTGCCGGCGGCATTTGTGTGGTCGGAAACGGTGTTTGCGCTGCTGCTGGCGGCTTATGTGTATGCCTTCCTGAACTGGTGCCGAACCGACCGGCCTGGCTGGCTGGCGCTGGCCACGGGGGCGGCTTTTCTTATTCCGCTGCAGCGCACGGCGGGCATGGCGTTGCTGGCCGGGGTGGGAGTTGGGGCGCTCCTATATCCGGGCCGGCGGCGGCGGTGCCGGCTGCTGTTGCTGCATGGGGTTGCATCGGCAGCGGGAGGAGTGGCCTGGAACTACTACGCGGAGCGGGTAGCCGGCACGCGTCCAGACCGTGGCTTTGGGACCCTGGCGAAGCTGTGGGGCTCTTTTTCTGACTATGGCTTTGTGTTGCTGCGGTGGTTTTTGCCGCTGCCGGCCAGTTGGCGCACGGTAGCAGCCGGGCTGTTTGCCGTGGCGCTGCCGGTATGGCTGGCTGGACTTTGGCTGGGCGCCATCAAAAAGTCGGCAACTCCTGAGAAAAACGCCGCCGGTTTACGCCTGCTTTGGGTGACCGCACTGGTGTATGTGCTGGGGCTGCTGCTGGCCGTGAACATGACGCGTGGCGCTACCGGGCTGTATGATGCCGAGCGATACGCGGCGGTGCTCAGTGGCCCGGTGCTGCTGCTGGCCCTGGCGGCGTGGCCCAAGACCGAGAAACCCTGGGCAACATGGGCTCAGCGCGGGGTAGTGGCGGCCTGGCTGGCGTATTCGGCCGTGCGGGTGGGGCACAACGTGCTGGTGCTACGATTACCCGAGACGGTGGAGGTATTCGCGCCCAGGCAGCCCTAGCAGCATTTTGGGTGCTGCGTGCGTGCCCGGATGCTTACGCGCGCTCATATTCCAGCTTGTTCTTCCACCGGTTGAGCGGTGCTTCCAGCCACACCCACGACGCCCACGCCAGCACGAAAACCAGCGGCAGCAGAAACACAACGGTGGGCAAAGGCCCCAGCCAGAAGTGTCGCGCCTCCGTTCCGGGGAACAGCTTATACACAGCTCGCTGGTAGAAAACCGGCAGCATGAGGTGGTAAAGATAAATGCCGTAGCTGCGCTGGCCTACCCAGCGGAGCAGTTCCAGGCCCCTGTTTTCGGAGGGTGGGCGCGTGGGTTGGTGCAGGGCCCAGTTGAGGGTGAGAGCGGCCGGCACGCCGCCGGCGGTGGGGTACACCAGGTTCCACAACTCGTGCGCCTCATTCAGATACAGCACCAGCCACAGCGCCGCCCAAGCCAGCCAGGCCACTACCACCCACCGAAAATGCGCCAGACGCCGCACCCAGGGCTGCTGCTCGGCGTGGCGCAGCATGGCCCCAGCCGCAAACATGTCGAGGCAGGACGGCAAGAGCGCCAGTACCAGCGGCGCACCCGGCTGCACCCAGTAGCTCCACACGTAGCGAAACGCCAGGCCGCTGAGCATCACCAGTCCTAGCCAGCGCAGGCGCTTGGGCAGCACGGCCAGGGCCACCGGCCATAGCAGGTAAAACTGCTCGTCCACGGCCATGGTCCAGTAGTGGCCCACGCCTTCGCCCCAGTGCTGCAGGTGGTAAAACAACTGGTTGGAAACCGGCACAATGAACCACAGCGGGTACTCGTGCAAAGTTGCCAGGGGCAGGGCCGCGCCCACAATGAGCGACACGTAATAGGGAGGCAGCGTGCGCGTAAGCCGGCGCAAATAGAAAATGCCCAGCCGGCGGGGCCAGCCGCCGGGCGCGCCCACGTATACTTTCTGCTTCCAGATGATGCCGGAAATGAAGTAGCCGCTCAGCACGAAAAAGGTCATGCTGCCCATGTTGCTGATGGGAAACCGCGGGTGCGTCCAGTGCCCCAGAATGACCAGCAGGATGCCCACGGCCCGCACCGCATCCAGGCCGGGGCGGTAGGCCAAGGGGTGCGGGCCCGCGCCCACCGATGCCGCGGCCACTAGCCCATGGTGTGGTACACGGCCTGCACGTCCTCGTCTTCCTCAAACTTTTCGATGAGGGTGAGCACTTCTTCGGCTTGCTCGTCGGTGAGGGTCACGGTGGCGTTGGGCACGCGCTGCAGGTTGGCGCTTAGCACGTTCAGCCCTTTGGCTTCGAGGGCTTTCTGCAGCTGGCCGAAGTCGGTGAAGGCCGACTCGACCACGATGTACTGGTGCTCGGCGCCGTGCTCGTCCTCCTCGGTGGTTTCGTACACGTCTTCGGCGCCGAAATCAATGAGTTCCAGCTCCAGCTCGTCGCGGTCGAGGCCAGCGGCGTCGAGCTTGAACACGCCCTTGCGGGTGAAAGTGTAGTCCGAAGAGCCGGCCGTGCCCAGGGCGCCGTTGTTGCGGTTGAAGTAGAGGCGCACGTTGCTCACGGTGCGGGTGGGGTTGTCGGTGGCGGTTTCCACCACAATGGCCACGCCGTGGGGGCCGTAGCCCTCGTACACCACTTCTTGGTAGTCCTTTTCGTCCTTGCCGGTGGCGCGCTTGATGGCGGCCTCCACGCGGTCCTTGGGCATGTTCACGCCTTTGGCGTTCTGCATGGCGGTGCGCAGGCGGGCGTTGGTGTCGGGGTTGGGGCCGGATTCTTTCACGGCCATCACGATTTCTTTGCCAATGCGGGTGAAGTCTTTCGACATCCGGTCCCACCGCTTCATTTTGCGGCCTTTGCGAAATTCAAACGCGCGTCCCATAGGGGTCAGTTTTCAGTTAACAGTGAGCTGTGAACCGCTGCGGCGAAGCGCCCAAGGGGCAGAATCGGCGAAACGGGCCGCAAGTTAGCCAGAACGGGCGGGGGACGCCAAATGCGCGGCTATTTACGCCGGGCCGGGGCTTTCGAGCGGGGCTTGGGGGCCTTGCCGGGGGCTTTCGGAGGAGTGGCCACCAGGTCGTACACGCCGCGGTTGCCGGCGGGGTAGCCCAGGATGGTGATGCTGAGACGCCGCGAGGCCGGCTCGAAGCGAAAGGTGCCGCGTTGCACGTCGGCCCCTTTCAGGTCGGAAAACGCGAAGCGAATGCTGTCGCCGGCAAGCGCAAAGGTGCCGGTCTGGTTGAAATAGTGCGGGCTGCCCGAGGCCACAATGCTCAGGTGCTTCTCGTAGGTCCCATCGGCCCGCAGGGTGAGGGTGCCGCCCACGCCGCTCACGCGGGTGGGCGGGCCGGCGCTGGTGGTGTCGTACACGGTGTAGGCCGTGTAGGTATACGTGGAGTAGAAAGTGGGAGGCGCCGCTGGGGTTTGGGCCTGCGCCGTGGGCACCAGCAACCACAAGAAATTAGCAACGCTGAGAAGGATTCGCATAAGTTGAAACAGAGCCGCCCGCGGGCAAATCAAGACCGGGGCTGAAATGAAGGAGAACGAAAGTAAAACCCGGGCGCTGAGCAACGCCCGGCGGCCTCATTTGGCAAAAGCGGTGCCGCTTCTTTTATTTACCGGAATTGGCAAGGGCACAAATAATTGCGGAAGCATGGAAAAAAGTTTACCCCCGACAAACCGGCGCAACCCTTTGAACAAGCGGCTGGCGAAAGCGGCGGCCTCGCTGGCCGGCGTGCTGGTGCTGCTGGCCGCGGGGCCGCCCGCCGCGTCCGACACCGCCCGGGTGCGCGACCTACTGCGCCAAAGCCAGGACCTGCTGCGCGCCGGCCAGAACGACGCCGCCCAGCCGTTGCTGCGGCAAGCCCGCGACCTGGCCCGCCGCACCCATTTCGCGGCCGGCGAAGTGGAAAGCCTGCGCGTGCTGGGCAAAGCCGAGCTGGTGCACGGCAGCTTTGCCGAAGCCCGCGCCTACCTGACCCAAGCCGTGGCCTTGGCCCGGCACACTCCCGGCCAGCCCGGCCTGGCCGACGTGCTCCTCACCCTGGGCCAGGTCGCCAACGAGCAAGACGACTACCCCGGCGCCCTGCGCGCCTGCGAAGAAGCCCTGCAGCTGTACCACGCCCGCGGTGCCGTGCGCGACGAAGCCCGGACCCGCAACGGCCTGGGCATTATTTACAGCAGCCGCGGCGACTTCCCGCGGGCGCTGGCCATGCTGCTGCCGGCCCTGCGCCAAACTCAGCAACTGGGCGACAGCGCCCTGCAGGCCAACTGCCTCACCAACCTGGGCAACGTGTATTTTCGGCACAACGACGCGCGAAAAGCCCTGCATTATTTCGAGCAGGCCCTGCCGTTGGTGCGCCACCGGCCCGACCAGGGCGCGCTGGCCGACTGCCTGACCAACCTGGCCGCTGCGCATCAGCAGCTGGGCGAATTCAAACAAGCCGAGCCCTTCTATCAGCAAGCCATTGCCGTGTCGGAGCAGGCCGGCGAGCGGGCCCAGCTGGGCGTGGTGCTGAGCGACTACGCCCAACTGCTCAGCGACTTGCGACGCCTGCCCGCCGCGCAGGCCACGCTGGAACGGGCGCGTGCGTTGCTGGAAAATTCTGGCGACGTGGGCACCCTGGCCGCCACGCTGGTGGCGTTGGGGCAGCTGCACAGCAAGCTCGGCCACGCGGCAGCGGCCGAAGCCCAGGCCCGCCGCGCTCTGGCTCTGGCCACGTCCATTCAGGATTGGAGCGTGCAGGAATCGAGCGGCGCGCTGCTGGCCGGCCTGCTCAAGCGCCGCGGCGACTACCGGCAGGCGCTGCAGTACACCGAGCTGGCCCAGGCCGCGCACGACACCGTGTTTTCGCAGTCCAAGGCCGAAGAGATGGGGCGGCTGCAGGGCGATTTTCAGCTCAGCCAGGAGCGCGAACGGGCCCAGGCACTGGCCCGCACCGGCGAGGCCCAGCAGCAGCGCCTGCAGGCCCAGCAGCGCCAGCTCTGGGGCCTGGGGCTGGGCCTGGGCGTGGTGGCCGCCGCGGGGCTGGCCCTGTGGCGCCTCAACCGCCTGTTGGGCCGCAAAAACCAGCAAATTGAGACACAGCGGGCCGAACTCACCGAGCTGAACGCAACCAAAGACCGGTTGTTTTCCATCATTGGGCACGACCTGCGCGGGCCGCTGCACTCGCTCCACGCCTTTGTGGAGCTGTTGGCCGGCCCCCCGCTGCCGCCCGATAAGCTGGCCCAGTACACCCAGCGCCTCACCCGCACCCTCGACCACACCCTGGCACTGCTGGAAAACCTGCTGAACTGGGCCGCGCTGCAAATGCGGGCCGCCGGCCCGCCCCGCCCCGAACCCCTGGACCTGGCCGCCCTGGTGGAAGAAAACATCGGCCTGCTGGCCGCGGCTGCCGAGGCGGCGCAGATAAGCGTGGGGCACCACCTCGCGGGCGACGAATGCGCCTGGGCCGACCCCGCCGCCGCGCGCCTGGTGCTGCGCAACCTGTTGGCCAACGCCATCAAGTTTACGCCTGCGGGCGGCACGGTGCAGGTATCGGCCCGGCGCGAGGGCGCCGCCTGGCAGCTGGCCGTGGCCGATA
This sequence comes from Hymenobacter miniatus, assembly GCF_016427455.1. Lineage (NCBI taxonomy): Bacteria > Pseudomonadati > Bacteroidota > Cytophagia > Cytophagales > Hymenobacteraceae > Hymenobacter > Hymenobacter miniatus. The sequence continues at coordinate 160,881 of NZ_JAELXR010000006.1, read as the reverse complement.
CCGGCCGCGGCTTGCCCGAGCCCACGCCCTGGCAGGAGCTGCGCCCCGAAAGCCTGCCGCGCCGCGCCGGCGAGGGCGGCCAGGCCCGCAGCACCGGCCTGGGCCTGCTGCTGAGCCGCGACGTGCTGGCCCGCAACGGCGGCCGGCTGTGGGTGGCCAGCGCCGGCCCCGGCCAGGGCACCACGTTTGCCCTAAGCCTGCCCGTGGCCGAGCCGGTGGCCGCGTCGGAAGCCGTTGGTTAAGCGGGCTTGTGGGGGTGGCGGCTCAGCAGGCGCTGCTGTACCACCTGCGCCAGCACGGCCTCCCGAAAGGTGAGGCCCAGCGGCACTTCCACGGCACCCACGCGCACGGCCTGCCCGCCCACGGCGTCGATGCGGCCGGCATTCACCAGGTAGGAGCGGTGGGTACGCACAAACAGGCTGGCCGGCAATTGGCCTTCCATGTGCTTGAGGTTGACCAACGTAATGTGCACGGTGCCGTCGGCGAGGTGCACCTTGCTGAAGTCGCGCATGGCTTCTACATATGCCACGTCGGCGTAGCGCACTTTCACAAACTGCAGCTCGGTGCGAATGAAAAAGGCTTCGTTCTCGTCGACGGGCGGGGCGGGAGGACTGGTGGCTTCGGTGGCGCTCGCCCGCAGGTGCAGCAGGGCTTTGTCGATGGCCCGCAGAAAGCGCTCGAAGCGCAGGGGCTTCACCAGGAAATCGACGGCGTCGAGGTCGTAGGTGGGCAGGGCGTATTCGGGGTGAGAGGTCATGAAAATGACCAGCGGCGGCCGCCGCAGCGCCCGCACCAGTTCCAGGCCGTTGAGCTCGGGCAGTTCAATGTCGGTAATGAGCAGGTCGACGGAGGTGCGGGCCAGGTGTTCGAAGGCGGGCAGGGCGTCGGCGTACTGCCCGGCCAGCGTGAGGGCCGGAATGCGCGCCACGTAGCTGCTCGCCAGGTCGCTCACCAGCGGGTCGTCGTCGAGGACGAGGCAAGTGAAAGGCGGAGACATGCGGTGGAAAGGAAAAAACGGGTGTCTGCAAAGTGGCTTGCCAGCCGCAGAAAGGGCCGGAGGATGTCGGCGGTGTTCGCGCTCAGTGGCTTCGGCCGGGGCTGCTTGCTTTGCTTGTCCGCGCAAGGTAGCGCGTCGTTGGATTTCGACCTAATGGCGCGTTGTGCAGGGCCTTCGCCGACGCCACGTCTCGTCGGTCGACTTTATCGGGCGTTTGCTAGACGAGGCTAGGAGCCCTTGGGTGGCGGCTATAATTTTCGGGTATATGGCTTTCGCGTTTCCGCATTCCCTCGCCGGTTGTCTGTCCGAATCCATGCGCCCTCCTGGTTCCAAAATTCCCGGCTTTCTCACCAAGTGGCGGCGCATCGACTGGGTCGGGGCGTCGGCTTCGGGCGAGCCGGGCGCTACCGATGCCAGGAGCCCCGGCAACTGGCTATCCGACCTGGCATACTCAGCCAGCCGCATCATTCAACGGGTGGCGTCTCTAATTAAAAAAGCCCAAAAGAAACGCTGAAGCAGGTTCGCTACCACCACAGTGGTTGAGTCCGGCACCGTCCGGCCCGTCGTGCATTACCTGATTAACCCCCCTTAAGGCCCACTCCCATGCAATCCCTTTCCTTGTTTCGCGGCCTCTTCGGGTGCGCCCTGCTCATCAATTTGCTGCTCAATACATCTGCGCTGGCCCAGCCGGCCTATAGCGGCCCCTCCGGGGCGGTCGTATTTGCCAAGGCGCAGCAGCTGGAAGCCGCCGGCAACAAGGCCGCCGCTGCCGCCGCCTACCAGCAGGCTTACGAAGCCTACACCAGCGTCGACGATTCGGAGGGCATGACCAAGGCGTTGGCCCGCAAAAATGCCCTGAGCCGGCCCACCACCACCACGACCGTGCCAGCCCGGCCCGCTGCCGCGCCGGCCGGTGGCACCCAGCCGCTGGCCGGTTCTGTGAAAGGCGGGCGTCCTGCGGGCTTGTTTTTCATGACGAGATATTGGATTGCTACCCATTCGCTGGAGAAATCAACTTACTACTTCGCCCCCAATGGGCAGGTGTACGTGGACCCGGCGGGTTTTTCGGCGGCCCAGTTGGCGGCCGTGCCGGCTGCTTCCCGGGGCAGCTACACGGTGGCGGGGCGCAAGCTCAGCGTGCGCTGGGCCAGCGGCCAGACCGAAAGCGCCGACGTGGAGCCCCAGTCCGAAACCTTTGCCTGGAACATGGGCATCTTCCTGGCCGGGCGGCCCTTTGCGAGTGCCAGCCAACTGGTGGGGGCATTTGAGGGCGGCAATTCCATCAGCACGAGCAGCGGCAGCGCGGCGGCGGTGAGCAGCCTAACCTTCCGGGCCAATGGCACCTACAGCGGCGGCAACGCCAGCAGCTTTGGCGGGCGCAATGAGGCGGGGGCCAGTACGTACTCGGCCGGCAGCAGCGGCGGCAGCGCCGGCCGCTGGAGCCTCAGCGGCTGGACGCTGACCCTCACCGACGCGACGGGCCGCACCAGCAGCGGCGTGGCCTATCCCATCGAAAAAAACGAAAAAACGGGACAGGTGACGCGCTTTTACTTCAACAACGTGGCCTACAAGCGGCTGTGAAGCCCCGGTAGGTTCGTTTTCAAACACCTGTTTGCCCGATATATTTTCGCCGCATGCACCGAAAATTCCTTGCCACCGCACTGCTGTGCGCTACTGCTGCCCTGGCTTTCGCACAGGCCAAAACGACTCTGAAAAACGTGCCCGCCGCGGCTCGCCGCTCGGCCGTGCCGCCCATGCCCGGCACCCTGCCCACCAAGTTTTACACCACCTATACCTACACGGTGTACCTGATTTACGCGCCCAAGTACAGTCCGAAGCCCACCAACACGCGCGGGGTGGGCGGTACGCTCACGCTAGGCCCCACGGGCCGCTACGAGAAAAAGCTCAAATTCCCGGGGCCCTACGGCACCAACCATTTCGACGAAGTGGGGCGCTACACGCTGAAGGGCAAGAACATTGAATTCACGTACAACGACTCCAAGGGCAAGGCCGTGACCTACGGCGGCACGTTCGACTACAGCGAGCCAGCTCTGGCTCTGACCATGGTGCTGAACCAGGAGGCCGACGGCGGGCGCGAAGTATTCGGGCTGGTGGTGGCGGGTTCCGAAACGGTGAAGCGCACCTTTAACGACGACGGCACCGTGAAAATGGGCAACTGAGGCGCCGGGGCTTTCCTTTGAGGAAAATTAAGCGCCCTGCGTATGCCTGTTTTTCTTCGCGAACTCATTCGCCCCGCCGCCGAGCTGCCCGACGCCGACGTGTGCCTCGTGGGCTTGCCCCTCGATTTTGGGACTGTGCTGGAAGGCGGCCGGGCCGGTGCCGCCGGCGCCCCCGATGCCATGCGCCGCGAGCTGCGCCGCTACCACAAAACCTACAACCTAGAGCACAACGTCAGCCTCGACGCCCTGCGCATTGCCGACGCCGGCAACCTTGCGCTGCGCCACGCCGACCACGCCGCCAACCACGCCGAAATCCGCGAGCAGCTGGCGAAGCTGCTGCGCCAATACCCGCGCGTGGTGGTGCTGGGTGGCTCGCACGACGGCACCTACTCCACGGTGCGCGGCCTGGTGGATGCCAGCGGGGGGCAGCCCGTGGGCGGCATCAATTTCGATGCCCACGCCGACGTGAAGGACAAGCCGGGCCTCATCAGCAGCGGCACGCCCTTCGGCAAGCTGCTGCGCGAGGGCTTCGTGCCGGGCGAGCGGTTTACGGAAATCGGCCTGCATTCCAACCTCAACACCCGCGAGGACATCGAGTTTCTGCACCGGCAGCAGGCGCACATCGTGCCGCTGGCCCACGTGCAGCAGGACGGGATGGCGCTCTACGCCGGCCGGGCCCTGACCCGCGCGGCCGCTGGCGGGCCGGCCTTCGTGAGCTTCGACATTGATGGCTGCGCCGAGGCGTATGCGCCGGCCGTGTCGGCACCCAGCGCCGATGGGTTTACGCCGCGCCAGGCGGTGGAAGCGGCCTTTCTGGCCGGGCAAAACGAGGCGGTCCGGCTGTTCGAAGTCGTGGAGTTTAACCCCCATTACGACCGCGACAACCAGACCGCCCGTTTGTGCGCCACCATCATCACGGCTTATTTAACCGGGGTGGCCAGCCAATTGGCGTAAGCGAGACTCAGTCGCCCACGCCGCCGCGGTACAGCGGCGGGACGGGCGGCGACTGGTAACCTTTTGACTTTTTCAACGCTGTGGTGTAAGCGCGGTGCTGGGCTTTGGCTTTGCGCGACTGGCGCCGCCCGCCGGTGAGCAGCCAGGCCGCCGCCCCCGCCAAAATGCCAGCGCCGATGACGGCCGCCTGCAGTGGCAGCTTGTCTTTGGGCGCGGGCGGGAGGTGCTCCACGCCGCTGGCGTCGGTGCGGGCGGGCTCGTGCACGTAGCGGCCGTGGCTGGGCACGGGGTAGTTATCGGCCAGGGCGCGCAAGCCGGCGGCCGCTTCGGGCCCCGTGATGACCGGGCCGTGGCCGCAGCCAATGGCTTTGGGCGCGAGGTCGGCCAGCGTCTGCACCGAGGTGCGGGCGGCCTCCCAGTCGTAGTTGAACGGCGTGCCGGCGCGGCTGATTTTGGGCAGCCCCAGCAGCACGGCGGGCACCGAGTCGTGGTGGCAGGTGGCAAAGGCATCGGCCCCGAGCAAGGTGCCGTCGGCGGGCCGGAAAAAGGCCAGCTGGCCAGGGGCGTGGCCGGGCACGTGCAGCCAGCGCCAGTTCATGAGGAAAGGGGCGGCCGGGTCGTCGGTGTTGAGGGCCTGCACCCGCTCCTCCAGATTGGGCAGCTGCGTGGGGAAAAAGCGGCTCATAAAGGCCAGGGAACCGCCCACGGTGGGGTCGCGCGGCGGGTATTGGGCTTTGCCGGTGAGGTAGGGCAGCTCCAGGGGGTGGGCCACCACGGGCACCTTCCAGTGGTCGGCCAGCTCGCGGGCCGAGCCGAGGTGGTCGAGGTGGCCGTGGGTGAGCAGGATGGCTTCGGGGCGGGTGCCAGGGTAGAAGAGCTTGTCGGCGGCGGCGATGATGGTTTTGGCGCTGCCCGGCAGGCCGGTATCGACGAGCACCCATTCGCCGGGGGTGCCGGTTTCGACGAAGTAGACATTGACAAAGCGCTGAATGCGCAGCTGGGTGACGCCGGCGGCTACTGTATCCATAGAGAAGCGGTTTGGGATGAAACGGAATGCAACAAGCATACGGCAAACCCGGCAGAAAGTAGGCGCCCAAGGCCGAGCTTACATAAAAATGCCGGGGCGCTGTAACGAATGGCGCCGGACCAGGTACTCGTTGCCAAAGCCTACCTGGCTAGGCGCCCGGGCCAGGTCCGGCAGCACCGTCTTCTTCATTTTTTTACTTTCTCCACATCATGAAAATCCTTCTTTCTGCACTTGCCCTGGCTTGCCTGGCCCTGCCAGCCGCCGCCCAAACCGCCCCCGAACCCGCCTTCAACATGACGTGCGACGAAGGCAACTGGGGCCGGCACGACGGCGAAAACAAGCGCTTCTGCGAAACCCGCGACCTGACCATGAGCGCGCCCGCCGGCCAGCCGCTGGCCATCGAAGGCGGGGCCAACGGCGGCATCACCGTGCGCGGCTGGTCGGGCCCCAATGTCCGCATCCGGGCCAAGGTCACGAGCTGGGCCAGCACCGAAGCCGAAGCGCAAAACCGCGTGAAAGCCGTGAGCATTGGCACGGCCAACAACACGCTGCGCGCAAGCTCCACCGCCGCCACCGAGCAATACAGCGTGAGCTACGAGGTATTTGTGCCGCGCCAAACGGCGTTGGTGCTCAACACCCTGAACGGCGGCATTCACCTCGAAAATATGCTGTCGGAGGTGAAGTTCCACGCCACCAATGGCGGCGTTTCGCTGGCCAACATGGGCGGCCAGATGACGGGCCAGACCGTGAACGGCGGCCTCACCATCAACCTGACCGGCAAGCAGTGGGAGGGCAAGGGCCTTGACGTGCAAACCACCAACGGCGGCATTCGCTGGCGGGTGCCGCAGGACTACTCGGCCCAGCTATTCACGAGCACCAACATGGGCAGCATCCGGGCCAATATACCCGTTACCAGAACGGGTTTTCTGCGCCGCGAGCTGGCCACCAACCTCGGCAAAGGCGGCGCCCCGGTGCGCGCCGTGACCACCAACGGCGGCGTGAGCCTGGAGCAAAGCCGCGACTAAAATCCGCCGCTCAATGCAACAAGCCCCTCGTGCCGTAGCAGGAGGGGCTTGTTGCGTTGAGCGGTGCTCAGCAGGCGCAGCTGAAATCGGGGTAGTCGGCGTAGCCCGGCGCGGGCTGGTCGTCGAGGCGGATGAGGTGGTCGAGGCGGATTTCTTCGCCCGATTTCAGCCGCATGTATTCCACCTTGTCGCGAATGAACAGCGTCTCGATGACGCCCGAGCCGAGGCAGAGCTGGCGCAGGTCGTTGAAATACTGCAGGTCGACGCGACGGCGCTGGGTGGCGGCGGCTTCGAGCAAGTCGTAGTAGTTGCAGTCGATGGGGGTGTATTCGGCGCTCATGGGCAGGTAGCGTGGGCTCGGCGAGTCCGCGATTTTAGGAATTGTACGGTAAAAAGGCATGAAAAGGCGAAGCGCGGACTCGCCAAGTCCACGCGACATTTTCCTAACTTGCCGGCCCACCCAAACCACCCACCTATGACGCCCACCTCCCCCGAAACCGCCGAGCTCAACCTCGAAGCCAACTCCTTCTCCTCCGCCACCGGCGGCGCCCCCCAAAAGCCCGACGGCAAGCGCCCCATGTTCTACGAGTTCAAGCCCGAAGAAACCGTGAAGGCCAAGCACGGCACCGAGCTGCGCTGCAAAACCTGGGAAGCCGAAGCTGCCTTGCGGATGCTGGAAAACAACCTCGACCCGGCCGTTTCGCTGGTGTATGACGAGCTGATTGTGTACGGCGGTGCCGGCCGCGCCGCCCGCAACTGGAAAGAGTACCAGACCATCGTCAAAACCCTGAAGGAGCTGGAAGCCGACGAAACCATGCTGGTGCAGAGCGGCAAGGCCGTGGGCGTGCTCAAAACCTGGCCCCACGCCCCGCGCGTGCTCATCGCCAACTCCAACATCGTGCCCGCCTGGAGCACCCAGGAATACTTCGACGAGCTCGACCGCATGGGCCTGATGATGTACGGCCAGATGACGGCCGGCTCCTGGATTTACATTGCCACTCAGGGCATTTTGCAGGGCACCTACGAAACCTTCGCCGCCATGGCCGACCAGCATTTCGGTGGCAGCCTGCGGGGCACCATCACCGTGACGGCCGGCCTGGGCGGCATGAGCGGCGCCCAGCCCCTGGCCGTGACCATGAACGACGGCGTGTGTCTCGTCATCGAGCCCATCGACGAGCGGGTGAAGCAGAAAGTGCGCGAAGGCTACGTGGACGAGCAGGCTCGCGACCTCACCCACGCCCTGGAGCTGTGCGAGCGCGCCAAAGCCGATGGAAAAGGCTGGTCCGTGGGCCTCACCGGCAACGCCGCCACCGTGCTGCCGCGCCTGCTGGAACTGGGCTTTCAGGCCGACATCGTGACCGACCAAACCTCGGCCCACGACCTGATGGACTACATACCCGAAGGCGAGATAGGGGAGGTGCTGGCCCTGCGCGCTGCCAACCCTGAGGAGTTCAAGCGCCAGGCGCTGGCGTCCATTGTGAAGCACGTGGAGGCCATTCTGGAGATGCAGCGGCGCGGCACCATTGCCGTGGACTACGGCAACAACCTGCGCGGCCAAGCCGAAAAAGGCGGCCTGAACGTGCGGGATTCAACCGGCCAGTTCCTGTACCCTGGCTTCGTGCCCGGCTACATTCGCCCGCTGTTTTGCGAGGGCAAAGGGCCCTTCCGCTGGGCCGCCCTCTCCGGCGACCCTGCCGACATCCTGCGCATCGACCGCGCCCTGCTCGAAACCTTCCCCGACAACAAGCTGCTGGCCCGCTGGATTGAGAAGGCCCAGGCCAAGGTGCCCTTCATTGGTCTGCCGGCGCGGGTTTGCTGGCTGGGCTACGGCGAGCGCGAGAAGTTTGGCCTCGTCATCAACGACCTGGTGGCGCGGGGCGAAGTGTCGGCCCCCATCGTCATTGGCCGCGACCATCTGGACTGCGGCTCCGTGGCCTCGCCCAACCGCGAAACCGAAGGCATGAAGGATGGCTCCGATGCCGTGGCCGACTGGCCCCTGCTCAACGCCCTGGCCAACTGCGCCAGCGGCGCCGACTGGGTGAGCCTGCACAACGGCGGCGGCGTGGGCATCGGCAACAGCACCCACTCCGGCATGGTCATCGTGGCCACCGGCACCCTTGAAAAAGCCGAGCGCCTGCGCCGCGTCCTCACCACCGACCCCGGCATGGGCATCTTCCGCCACGCCGACGCCGGCTACGAGCTGGCCCAGGACGTGGCCCGCGAGCGCGGCGCCAAGATTCCAGGCATGAAGTAAGAAAAAGGGCGGGGCTTGTACCCGCCCTTATTTACTTTCACGTGACTTAAATCTACCAAATCTTGATGAACCGTCTGCTCCCCCTGACTGCCGTGTTGCTCTGCCTGGACGCCTGCCAAAGCACCCCCGACGTTCCTAACGCCCCGGACGTGGCGGCCCCTGTTGCCGCCACGCCCGAGCCCGTACAATCTGAGCCCCTCGACCCTGAGCACATTGAAGCAAGTATGGTTTCCGTCGAGGGCTTGCCGAAGGAAGAAATCAGCACGGCCGAACTCACGCGGCAACTGGGGCCTCCCGCCCGCGTTGCCAAAGGCGCGGTGGAGTGCGGCGGCGTACTGGCAACGGAAAAAAGTCCTGTCGGCGATATCTGGTACTATGGTAAAACGATATACGAGGTGAACGGGAACCGCGCCGTGCTGACCAGCTTTGATGTCACCGCCGGCAAGTACCGGGGCAAAATTGGGCAGTTAGTACTCAGCCAGAATACAACCTTGGAAGACGTCCGTCGCTATTTTCCCCGGGCGGCTAAGGCTGCCGACAAGCCCTCTACCGGCCGCCCCGGCGAAGAAATGTATTTGCCTTTCTATGATAAGAATGTGCCCATGGATGGTTCACTGAACCTGCTTTTTAAAGAGGGACGCCTGCAGGAGGTACTGTTTTTCAGTCCCTGCTAGCTGTTGCAAACTTCCTGGTCGTTGCCCAACAAATGGCGCTTTGCGAATCAATTGCCTCGCGCTGAGTACATTACTATAGCGTTTGCAGTGCAAGGCATTGGCTAATGCATTGCGCCGCCAGCGCTACTCATACTGCTGCACCGCCAGGTACATGCTCACGTTGGCGGCATACTTTTCCCAATGGGCCTGGCTTTTCTGGCGGATGAGGGTGCGGTTTGTCAGCGTGGGCATCAGGACCGGGCCGCTCAGGCGCTGGCTGTTGGGCGTGGCTTTTTCGCCGTGCAGCCACTGAATGCCGGCCGCCACGGTCTGGCCCTTGGCGAGGTGCAGGTTGTAGCGGCGCAAGTCGAGGCCGACCCAGCCGGTGCGCTGGTTCGGTACCCGAAATTGGATGTCGTCGGCCACCAGGAGGCGGTCGGGCTTGCCGTGCTGCACGTCGTAGAGTAGAAAGCGCAGGCGCAGCGAGCGAAACTCGTTGTGGGCAAAGTACACCCGGAAGCTATCGACGAAGCTGTTTTTGCGCACGGGCACCATGGTGGCCAGCTCCCAGCCGCGCATGTCGCCCACGTCGGCGGCGCTGTCGGTGGTCCACTGCATGGGCGAAAAGGCACTCCGGCAGCCCAGGAAGCCCGGCTTCAGTTGCGGGCGGCGCACCAGCACCTCCTGCAGCAGGTGGCGCAGGGGCTGCAGGGTCCACACGGCCTCCGCGTGGCGCAATTCGGCCACGGTGAGGCCCCGCGAGCGAAAGCCTACGCAGGAAATAATGACCGAATCGGTACTGGCCAGGGTAGCCGGGGCCGCGAAGGCAAAGCGTCCTGATTCGTCGGCCGTCGAGCCGATGGCTTTGCCCTTCACGCCGATGCTGGCGAAGGCCACCGGCTGGCCCGACGCGCCCACCACACGGCCGCTCAGCCGCACGGTTTGGGCCAAAGAATCAGAGCCGAAGGAAAGTGTGAAAATCAGCAGCAGAAAAAGGCGCGAAAGCATTCGGTAAAAAGTAAAGGTTTGCCGAAGAGATTCCTGCGCCTGGTTTTTCGTTGCTTGGCTGGCACGTCATTGCCACTGGCCTTTCCAAAGCCCTCCGAAACCAGCTGCATGGTCACGCGTAAAGAAGCACCAGGACTTCGGTAACCCGCCCGGCGATGAGCAAGCTTTTTCTGTCTGCGAAGTGCTTGACCTTGTTAGGATTAGGTGGTGCGTGGGCTGGGTGGCGGGAGCAGTGGCTGCGCCTGGCACTGGTGGGAGGAGGCTTGCTGGGCCTGGCGTCGTGTTCCGATAATTCGACTCGACCAGAAAACTCCGAGCTGCGTGTTGACCCGCCCGCTGCTTCCACCAGCGTAGGCGCCGCGCCCGCGAGGCCTACCTCCGCCACGGGCCCGCTCGTTGGGGCCGGCCGCCGATATGAGGTGGCCGTGGGCACGGCCTACTTTTTCGACCGGCCCCAGCAGTCGACCCCAAACGGCCGCTACCTGCGGCGCGGCGACACCTTTTATGGCGAAGGGGAAACCAACGGCTTCGTGAAAACCGGTTTCGTGCAGCCCAACGGCGCGGCCGGCACCGCCTGGCTGAAACGAGGCGAACTGCGCCAGCTGCCGGGCGCCGCCGGCCCTGCCAAGCCCGCGCCCCGGGCCACCGCCGCGCGGCCGGACCAAACAGCGCCGTTGCCCGGCGCATCCGCCCCGGCCGGCCTCGCCCAGACGGCGGTGGTGCAGTCGGCCCGGGCCTATTTTCACCATTCGCCCGACTTGCTAACGCCCCGCAAGGCCTATTGCGAACGCGGCGACAAAGTGCGCGTGCTGGACGCCAGGGGGCCGGCCGTGTACGTCTCGTTCACCAATTGGGAGAAGGTGACCACCACCGGCTGGATGCGTCGGGCCGACCTGCAGTAATCCGGCCGCGCCGGAGCTTTAAAAGGCTAGCCGGTATTCGTGAACCGGGCTATTAATACCTGCGCCGGGGCAGTATATTGCCCCGCTTTTACCCAGCTCGTTCATTTTTCAAGCGGCTGTCGGGCTGCCAATGCCGGGCGCTAGCGCTTCCGTTTCATGCTTCTGGTTTCTACCCGCCGTACCGTTTGGGGCCTGTGGGCCGGCCTTGCCCTGGTGGCTGCCGGCTGCATGAGCGGCAATCCCACTGCTCAGCAAACCGCCGCCACTTCCCTGGCCACGCCCGTGGCCACCGACAGCCTACTCACCACCCGGCTCGAGTTGTACGACGCCGCCCGCCAGCGCGCAGTGCCGGTCATGGTATACCAGCCCGCCCGGTCTGCCGCTCAGGGCAAGCTCAAAGCCGCCATTTTCAGCCACGGCTACGGTGGCAACTGCACGGGCTACTCGTTTCTGGCCCGCAACTTGGTGGCGCACGGCTACCTGGTGGCCAGCATTCAGCACGAATTGCCCACCGACGAGCCCATGCCCACCACCGGCGTCATTCGGGTGGTGCGGCGCCCCATGTGGGACCGGGGCGTGCAAAACATCGAGTTTGCGCGCCAGGAGCTGCACAAGCGCTACCCCGCCATCGACTTCGACCACCTGCTGCTGGCCGGCCATTCCAACGGCGGCGACGTGTCGATGCTGTACGCCGAGCAGCACCCCGAGCGGGTGGAGCGGGTGATTTCGCTCGACAACCGCCGGGTGCCGTTTCCGCGGGCGCGGCGGCCGCGGGTGCTCTCGCTGCGCAGCTCCGACCAAGTGGCCGACCCCGGCGTGCTGCCCACTCCGGCCGAGCAACAACGCTACGGCATCACCATTGTGCCGCTGGCCCACACCATTCACAACGATATGTGGGACGGCGGCACCGAAGCCCAAAAGCAGGAAATGAACACGGCCGTGTCGCGGTTTCTGGAGCAGTAGCCGCGCGCAGCCCGGCATGGTGTGCAAGCGTAGCCGGGCCCGACACATTCAACAAAAAATACTGCTATTTTTGGCGCATTATGTTGAATGACAGCCAGCTCATGCCAGGACCTTCGGGCTTTCAGAAATCCCGGCCGGTGGTGTTGCAGCCCCACCAGCCCACGTGGGCCCAGGAATTTGCCGAAACGGCCCGCCGCATTGGCGCGGCCGCGGGCCCAGCCATTCTGCGCATCGACCACGTTGGTTCCACGGCCGTGACCGGGCTGGCTGCCAAAGACGTCATCGACATTCAAGTAACGGTGGCCAGCCTCAACGACATTGCCGAGCTTACGCACCCGCTGTGGCAGGCCGGCTTTCGGCAGGGCGCCTTCGAGTATGATGTGTACCACGGCCTGCCGGCCCAGTCGGAGGAGCTGCGCAAGCTGTACCTGCGCGAACCCTTGGGGGGGCGCCGCACCCACATCCACGTGCGCGAGGCGGGCCGGTTCAACGCCCGGTTTGCGCTGCTGTTTCGCGACTACCTGCGGGCCAACGACGCCGCCCGCGACGAATACGAGCTGCTGAAGCGCCGGGCCAGCGAGGTATTTCCGGACAGCATCGAGGGCTACCTCTACCTGAAGGAGCCGGTTTTTCACCTCATCTACCAGGCGGCCGAGCTGTGGGCCGCCAAAAGGCGCTGGAAGCCCGATTTTGCCGGCCAGTGAGGCGGCGCTAGCCGCCGATGGCCGCCGCACTGGCCGCGCCCGGCCCGGAGGCCACCTCGGCGCGGGTGCGGGGCAGGCTGCCGGGGTATTCGCGCTGCAGAAAAGCCACCAGCTGCTCGCGCACGGCGCAGCGCAGCTCCCACACGGCCCCGGCGTTGGCGGCGCTCACCAGGCAGCGCAGCTCCAGGGTGCGCTCTTTGGCGTCGGTGACGTGCAGCACGCACACGCGCGAATCCCAGTGCGGGCTGCCTTCCACAATGCGCCGCAGTTCGGCGCGCACGGCTTCCACGGGCACCGTGTAGTCAGCCTGTAGAAACACCGTGCCCAGTATCTGCGCGCTGTTGCGGGTCCAGTTCTGGAAAGGTTTTTCGATGAAGTAGTTGAGGGGCAGCACCAGCCGGCGCTCGTCCCAGATGCTGAGCACCACGTAGGTAAACGTGATTTCCTCGACGCGGCCCCATTCGCCTTCCACCACCAGCACGTCGTCGATGCGGATGGGCTGGGTGAAGGCTATCTGGAAGCCCGCCAGCAGGTTGCTGATGGAGCGCTGGGCCGCAAAGCCGACAATAACGCTGGCAATGCCGGCCGAGGTGAGCAGGCCCGTGCCCAGCCGCCGCACCGTCTCGAAGCTCATGAGCACCAGCCCCACGGCCACAAACAGCACCAGCGACGCGGCCAGCTTTTTGAGAAACTGCAGCTGCGTGAACAGTTTGCGGACGCGCAGGTTGTCGGCGCTGCTGAGCTGGTAGCGGCGCTGCACTAAGTCCTGCAGCACGTCGAGGGTTTTGATGAGGCCCCAGGCAAAGGCCAGGGTCAGGCTCATTTCCACGATGCGGCGCAGCACTTCGTGGGGCCGGGGCGGCAGCATGGCCAGCGGCAGCACCAGCGAAACCGCCAAAATGGGGAAAAACCACGCGCTGGGCCGCCGCAGGTGCCGGGCCAGCGACCGCGCCACGGCCGAATCTTCGCGCCGCGCAAAGGCCTGCAGCACGGCAAAAAGGAGGTAGTGCGCCACCAGTCCGCTCGCAAAGCCGCCCAGCAGCACGCCCAGGGTCGTGAACACGGCGGGCAAATGGCTCAGGTAATGCTGGACTGCGGTCATGGGCGGGGGGGCGGCGCGGGTGGCCATTGCGGTGTACCCGAGGCCGGTCCCAAAGGTTGGCCGCCGGCCCGTGCGGAGGCGCCAAATAGTAGCCGACGGGAGGAGTAGGGCCCGGCGAATAAATCTTTACCTTGGCGCCCTTCTTCCCCAGTTCAATCTCCGCTCATGATGCCGCCCGACGCCTTGCCTGCGCACTCGCCCCGTTCATCGCCCCGCGTCCGGGTGCAGGCCATCGACGTGGTGCGGGGCCTGGTCATGGTCATCATGGCACTCGACCACATCCGCGAGTTCTGGAACCCCACCGCGGTGCGGCCCGAAGACGTGGCCCAGGCCTCGGCGCTGCTGTTTTTCACGCGGTGGGTCACGCATTTCTGCGCGCCCACGTTCGTGTTTTTGTCGGGCTGCAGCATTTTTCTCTCGCAGCAAAAGCAGCCCACCCGCGGGGCCATGAGTCGGTTTTTGCTCTCGCGGGGGCTGTGGCTGGTGTTCCTGGAGCTGGTGGTCATCAACTTCATCCTGCAGTGGGGCGCCTACAACCTGTTGCTGCTGCAGGTAATCTGGGCCATTGGCTGGGGCATGGTGCTGCTGGCGGGCCTGCTGTGGCTGCCCCGGCCGCTGCTGGCGGCGCTGGCGCTGCTCATCATCGCGGGGCACAACCTGCTGCCCAACATTCAGCCCGTGACGGCGACCAACGCGCCGTGGGCCCTGTTGCACAATGCGCCGTTTCTGCTGCCGGTGCCGCATTTGCCGCCCATGCTGGTGGCCTACTCCATTGGCCCGTGGCTGGGCGTGATGCTGGCGGGCTACGCCATCGGGCCCTGGTTCCTGCTGCCGCTGCCCGAGCGCACACGGCGCCTGCGCCTGGCGGGCGTGGCGGCGCTGGCGGTATTTGCGGTGGTGAGGGCCTTGAACGTGTATGGCGACCCCAGCCCCTGGAGCGTGCAACCGCGCGGGGTGCTCTACACGGCGCTGTCGTTCCTCAACATCACCAAGTACCCGCCCTCGTTGCTGTTTCTCTGCCTCACGCTGGGCGTGGCCCTGCTGCTGCTCAGCGGCACCGAAACCGCCCGCGGCCGACTCAGTGGCTGGCTGCGTACGTTCGGGCAGGTGCCGTTTTTCTACTACCTCCTGCACCTGCTGCTCATCAGCGGCGGGGCTTGGCTGTGGTCGTACTTGGCGTTTGGGCACCCGTTCAATTTCTCCTTCGCCACGCCCAAAGACTGGCCAGCGGGCTACCAGCCCAGCCTGGCGCGGGCCTACGCGGTGTGGGCGGCCGTGGTGCTGCTCCTCTACTGGCCGTGCCGCTGGTACCAGGTCTACAAGCAGCGGCATCGCTACTGGTGGCTCTCGTACCTGTAGCCGAGTTTAGGGTGTTCCTCGTATTGCTCTGTTAATGAATGAATTTGGTTAAATGAGGCAGGGGAGTTGAGCAACAGCAGATGGCAATGGCGGCAGAATGTGCGCGGTTGAGACAGGTTTGGGCACGGTTGAGCTAAACCCCAGCTTGCAAACGCTCGTTTCAGCCGCTTATCACACTTTGCTATTTTTGATGAAGCTCTTCTTCTCGCTCGCGCTGGCTGGCTCGTTGCTGGCCACTGCTCCCACGGCCACGGCCCAACAAACCGCCGAGTCGCCGTACCACACCCGTTTTGCCGTCGATGGCCCCATCATCCTGGGGCTGGGCGCCACCAGCGCCTTCGGCCTCTACCGCGTGCAGCAGAAGAGCGGCCTGAGCGACGCCGAACTGGCCAACCTGAAAAAGGAAGACGTGCCGAGCTTCGACCGTTTCTCGGCCGGCTGGTACAGCGAAAGTGCTCAGACGGCCAGCGACTTGCTTTGCTACCCCACGCTGGTCATCGCGCCCGGCCTCCTGGCCCTCAACGACAAAGTACGGGGCCGCTACGGCCAGGTGCTGGGCATGTACGTGGAAGCCATGCTGGCCTCCGACGCCCTGTTCACCACCTCGGTGGGCAACATCTACCGCTACCGGCCCTACCTCTACGGCACCGAAGGTGGCAGCGGCCGTTCGGGCAAGATTGCCACCAATTCCTTCTTCGCCGGGCACACGGCGCACACGGCCACGGCCACGTTCTTCGCCGCCAAGGTGCTGCACGATTTCAACCCCGGCTACGAAGGCGAGGGGCTGGTGTGGGGCGCGGCGGCCTTGGTGCCGGCAAGTGTGGCGTATTTTCGAATAAAGGCGGGCAAGCACTTCCTGTCCGACAACATCGTGGGCTACACCGTGGGCGCTACCATGGGCATTCTGGTGCCGCAACTGCACAAAAACAAAGGCGCCGGCGTGTCGCTAGCCCCCTTGCAGGGGCTGAACGTGAACGGCTACGCCTACAGCGGCATGATGCTGACCAAGCAGCTGTAGCGGCCCACTCCTTTATTTCCGACCTACTTGATGGGCGCTGTACTCACGGCGCCCGTTTCTTTTTGCACCTCGAAGCGGGCGCTGTTGGGCATGCGGCGGGCCCAGTCGCGGCGGGGCACCAGCACCTGCCAGGTGGCGCCGTTGTCGTTCACGCGGGCCGAGTCCGTGACGTACAGCTCGGGGGTGGGCAGGGTTTTGACGTAGGCCGCTACCAGGGTGCGGGCTTCGGCTTCGGTTTTGCTGGCCGTGGAAGGCTGGGGCGCTGCCGCCGGGGCTTGCTGGCTTTCGTTGGCGGGCGGGGTTTGCTGGCAGCTGGCGAGGGTGGCCGCTGTGCTGAGCAGCAGGGCGGTGAGGAAAGGCTTCATAGGGCAAAGCTAGGGCGTAACCTTCTGGCTGGCATTATGGCCGCCACCGTTGCCAGGCGGAAAGTCGGGTTGTACCTTGACCGCCAATTACCACCCGGTATTCACCCATCCCCTTCACCCTGCTGCCCATGACCAACCTTTACCCGCGCATCTGCCTCCTGCTGCTCGTCCTGCTGGGCGTGCGCCCGGCGGCCCAGGCCCAGATTGAGCCCGCCGCCCAGTACACCACCCTCACGCCGGCCCAGCTCATGGCCTGGACGCCCACCGGCCCCACGGCCGTGCCGGCCAACGTCAGCACCGTGCCGCTGGCCACTCGCCAAAACGCCCTGGCGCCGCAGCTCAACCCCGCCCAAAGCTTCAGCGCCAAGGTGAACTGGTGCCCCGACGGCATGAACAACTTCTCGGGCTACCTCAACGAGCAGGCCCAGTTCAACCTCTACAACTTCACGCACTGGCAGTACGTTGACGTGCTGACCTGGTTTGCCAGCCCCGTCGGCATTCCGTGCCGGCCCTGGGTGGAAACGGCCCACCGCAACGGCGTCAAAATCATCGGCACGGTGTTTACCGACCGGGCCGGCTTCGTGGCGCTGTGCCAGAAGGACGCCAGCGGCAACTACCTCGGCGCCCAGAAGCTGGTGGACGTGGCCAATTACTACGGGTTCGACGGCTGGTTTTTCAACGAAGAATCGGCCCTGACGGCCACCGAAGCCGGCGAAGTCATCAACCTGCTCAAGCAGCTCCAAGCCCTCAAGCCGGCGGGCATGGAGATTCACTGGTACGACTCCATGCTGCCCAGCGGGTCGGTGTCGTACCAAAACACGCTGAACGCAAACAACGCCCGCCTGCTGCAGGACGGCGCCACCCGCGTGAGCGACGCCATGTTCACCAACTACTTCTGGACCGGCGCCGGCACGTTCAACACGGCCGTGGCCACGGCGGCCAGCCTGGGCCGCAGCCCGTTCGACGTGTACACCGGCGCTGACATCTGGCCCGGCCGCAACCCGCAGCGCCTCTTCACCAACACCAGCTGGCTGAGCGACTTCTACACCGGCGGCAGCCCCGCCCAGCCGCGCACCTCGCTGGCCGTGTTTGCGCCCAACATGACCTTCAACGGCGGCCAGAACAACTTCAGCACCAACCCCGCCGACTACGCCAACTTCTACCGCACCGAGCAGCGCCTTTTCTCCGGCGACGACCTCGACGTGACCACCGCCGATGCCACCGGCTGGCAGGGCTTTGGTCAGTACGTGCCGGTGCGCAGCGTCATCAACACGCTGCCGTTCGACACGTACTTCTCGGTGGGGCAGGGGCAGGTGTTTGCCAACAACGGCGCGCAGGTGCGCAAGCCGTGGACCGACATGGCCAAGCAAAGCCTGCTGCCCTCCTGGCAATGGGCCAAAACCGGCGCGGCGCCCATCACGGCCAGCTTCGACTTTGACCGTGCCTACTACGCCGGCAACTCCATCAAGCTGGCCGGCAGCCTCAGCGGCACCAACGCCGCCAACGTAAAGCTCTACCAAACCAAGCTGGCCATCACGGCCCCCACCAAGCTCGACATCACCTATAAGGCGGCTGGCACGGCCGGCAGCGCCACGCGCCTGGCCCTGTATTTCAGCGACAACCTGGCTGCGCCCGCCCTGCTCGACCTGCCCGTTGCGGCCGATACGCTCTGGCACACCACCTCCTTCCCGCTGGCCGCCTACGCCGCCCGCGAGCTGGCCATCATCGGCGTGGACGTGAGCAGTAACACCGCCGTGCGCACCTACCGCCTCAACCTGGGCCGCCTGAGCGTGTACAACAACGCGCTGGTGACCACCAAACCCACCGCCAACTTCACCGCCGACGCCACCACCGTCGTGGCCAACCAGCCCGTCACCTTCGCCAACTCGTCCACCAACGCCACGAGCTTCGTGTGGACGTTTGCCGGCGGCACCCCGGCCACCAGCACCGACGTGAACCCCGTGGTGCGCTACGCCGCGGCCGGCACCTACGCCGTGAAGCTGCGCGCGCAAAACGCGGTGGGGCGCGACTCGCTCACCCGCACGGCCTATATCCGGGTGGTAACGCCCCCGGCCGCGGGCAGCAACACGGCCCTCTTGTTCGACGGCGTGGGCAAGTACGTCGATGCCGGCGTCATTGCCCTCAACCCCACGGGCTTCAGCCTGGAATGCTGGGTGAAGGCGAATTCGTTTAAAACGGGCTCGCCGTTCATTTCCAGCGTCATTGGCATGGAAGACGGCGGCGTGAACAACGCCCAGATTCGCTTGGGCGACGCCAACATCACCGGCGACCGGCCGCAGTTTGTGATGAACACGGGCACTTTGTCGCGCAAGCTCACCTCGGCCACCACGCTCACGGCCGGCACCTGGTACCACCTCGCCGCCACCTACGACGGCGCGGCCATGAAGCTGTACATCAACGGCGTGCTCAATGCCTCGCTCAACGCCGCCACCACGCCCACGGTGAACGCGGCCTTCTCTTTCGGCCGCAACTACGCCAGCAGCCGCTGCCTCGACGGTTCCATCGACGAGGTGCGGGTGTGGCAGCGGGCCCTCACGGCCGCCGAAATTCTGGCCAATGCCTGCGACGTGCCTGCCAACGCTTCCGGCCTGGAAGGCTACTGGAAGCTTAACGAAGCCACCGGCCTGGTGGCCAACGACCTCACCGGCCACGGCCACACCGGCAACCTCATCGGCATGAATGCCGCCGACTGGTCGGCCAACGTGCCCACGGCCTGCCCGGCCATCACGGCCGTGCTGCCGGGCCGCGCCACTGCCGGCCTGCAGCTGCAGGTGCTCGGCAACCCCGTGCCCGGCCGCCAGGCCGAAGTCGAAATCAGCGGCGCCCAGGGCCAGCCCGTGGTGCTCACGCTGTGCAACCTGCTGGGCGCCGTGGTGTGGCAGCAGCGCCTGAGCGGCCCCCGCACCAGCGTGCCGGTACCGGCCGCCGCGGGGCTGTACATCCTGCGCGCCAGCACGCCCACCCAAACCACCTCGGCCAAGCTGGAGCGGCAATAGCAGGTCCCCGTCCAACGGCTTACCGAAAAACGGGGGCGGCGCTGCTGATTGGCAAGCGCCGCCCCCGTTTTTTATGCCATTGAAGCCTGGCCCAGCAGCGCCGCGCTTTCCACTAGCGTGGCTCCTTTGGCCCGCAGGTCGGCCAGCGCAGCGGCAAAGCCTTCGGCGCTGATGGCCCGGGTGGCGTCGGTGATGACGGTGGTGGCAAAGCCGGCCGCCAGGGCATCGAGCGCGGAATAGTACACGCAGTAGTCGCCGGCCAGCCCGGCCAGGTACACTTCGGTCACGCCGCGCCCGCGGAGGTAGTCGGCCAGACCGGTACTTTTGCGGTGGCCGTTGTCGAAGAAAGCGCTGTAGCTGTCGATTTCAACCGAGGTGCCTTTTCTGAAAATGGCCTCGATGCGCTCGGAGCGCAGGGCGGGGGCGAGGTCGGCGCCGGCGCTGGCCTGGGTGCAGTGGTCGGGCCACAGCACCTGGGGCAGGCCGTGCAGGTCAATCTGCTCAAATTGGCTGCGGCCGGGGTGGCTGCTGGCAAAGCTCTGGTGCCCAGCCGGGTGCCAGTCCTGCGAGGCCACCACCAGCTCAAATTGCGGCTGCAGCGTGTTCACCAGCGGGATAATGGCGTCGCCGTCGGGCACGGACAGGCGGCCGCCGGGCAGGAAGTCGGTTTGAATATCGATGAGCAAGAGAGCTTTCATGCGGGCGAAAGTGAAGCGTGTGGGCAAATAAACCAAGCAAAAGCCCGGGAGTTACGTCTACGTGCACACCGCATTTTTATCAACGCATTTTCCGATGCCCGACCTTCAGCAGCAAATCGTACTCGTCACCGGTGCCACGTCCGGCATTGGCCAGGTCACCGCCACCGAATTGGCGAAAATGGGCGCGCACGTCGTCATTCTGGCCCGCAACGCCGACAAGGCCGCAGCCACCCAGCGCGAAATGAAAGCCGCCGCCGGCCACCAGCGCGTCGACGTGCTACTGGCCGACCTGGCCGACTTCAGCCAGGTGCGCCGCGCCGCCGCCGAGTTCAACGCCCGCTATCCGCGCCTGGATGTGCTGGTGAACAACGCCGGCCTCATCTTCGGCGCCCAGCGCCAGCTCTCGCCCGACGGCCACGAGCTGGGCGTGGCCACCAACCACCTCGGGCCCTTTCTGCTCACGGCCCTGCTCTTCGACAAGCTGCGCGCCAGCCCCGCCGCCCGCATCGTGAACCTGGCCTCGGAGGCCTACCGCGTGGCCAAGCCCAACCTCGCCGATTTTCAGTCAGAGCGCAACTACGGCGCCATGCGTGTGTATGGCAACACCAAGCTCTACAACATCCTGTTCACGCAGGAACTGGCGCGGCGCCTGCGCAGCCACGGCATTGCCAACGTCACGACCAACGCCGTGCACCCCGGCGTGGTGGCCACCAGCTTTGGGGCCAGCGCCGGCGGTTGGCTGAGCAAGCTCACGGCCCTGGCCCGTCCGTTCATGATTTCGGTAGAAAAAGGCGCCGAAACCAGCATCTTCCTGGCCTCGGCGCCCGAAGTGGCCAGCATCAGCGGCGGCTTTTTTGCCAAGAAAAAGGCGGAAGCCGTGAAGCATCCCTTCAACACGCCCGAGCACGCCCGCCAGCTCTGGGAGCTGAGCGAAAGGCTCACGGGCGCGCGGTTTCTGGACTAGCCGCGGCTATTTCGCGGCCGGGTCGGCGGCGTCGAGGACGGCGCCCCAGCCGGCTTCGCTGCGAGGTTTCTGGGCCGCGGCAGCCGTTTTGAGCGGCTCGGCCAGGGCAGGGGCGGCGGCCTGCAGGGCTTTGAGGGTCAGCTTCACGGGCGTAAGCGTGCCTTCCGGCGTGCGCAGGTAGTACACGGAGGCGTCTTCGATTTCGTCGATGGGCGCGCCGTTGCTGTACATGCCGCCAAAGCCTTCCCGCTTAATCTGTTTGAGGTGGTGCTTGAGCAGGGCGTAGCGGCCCTCGTGCAGCACTTCCACGTAGTCGCGCTGCCGGGCGGCCGGGCCCTCCTCGAAGCGGCGGAACAGCCGCCGACGGGCCGGCCCCAGCGCCGAAGCCGGCTCTTCGAGCACAAAGGAGGCTACTTTGCTGTCGTTGAGCTCCACCGAGTCGGGCGAGGGCGCTTCTTTGCGCATGACGAGGGCGCGGTCCAGCACGTCGTATTTGAGCAGCATGGGCAGCAGCGGCTGCTTGTTGGCCAGCGTGACGTGGGCCGTCAGCCAGCGGTTGTCGGCGTAGGGCGAGCCCACGGTGTTGGGGTGGCGGCTGAGCAGGTGCGGGGCCCCGTTGGTGAGGTTGCTGAGGTTGGCGTAGTCGTTGGCGCCTTCCTTGCTGTAGTCACGTTGGGCCACCGGCAGGTTGGCGATGTTGGAGGTTTGGGCGTGGGCGCTGGCACCGGCCAGGCACAACCCCAGAAGCAGGCGTACAGAAGGTTTCATGGAAAAAGGGCAGGAATGAATGGTGCTGGCCAATGTAGCCTTTTTCCGGAAAGCCACCGTACTGCACTACCCTGCCTGCAGCGCCCGCCACTCGTCTTCCAGGATGCCCATTTCCACCAGGCTCCAGTAGTCTTCGCCGTGGCGCACCACGTCGCGCAGCACGCCTTCCTGCGTGAAGCCGCATTTGAGGTAGCATTTGATGGCCGCGTGGTTGAAATCGTACACGCCCAGGCTGATGCGGTGCAGCTTCAGGTCTTCGAACCCGATGCGCAGCAGGGCCCGCACCATACCCTGGCAGATGCCGCGGCGGCGCTCGGTGCTCTTGCCCACCAGCACGCGGGTGATGCGCCCGGTCCGGTCGC
This sequence comes from Hymenobacter miniatus, assembly GCF_016427455.1. Taxonomy (NCBI): domain Bacteria; kingdom Pseudomonadati; phylum Bacteroidota; class Cytophagia; order Cytophagales; family Hymenobacteraceae; genus Hymenobacter; species Hymenobacter miniatus. Next base: position 138,561 of record NZ_JAELXR010000006.1, on the reverse strand, counting down.
GCTGGCTGATGCCGCCCAGCGAAATGTGCCCCACGGTTTGCCCCGTGGCGGTTTCCACCGCTTTGTAGATGAACACATCGGGGTCGTTCAGGTCGTTGGAGCCTTCCACGTACCAGCGCAGGCCGGCCTCGGTGAGCGGGAAGGAAAACAGCGAGCCGCTCCATTCTTTCATCAGGCGTTCGTCGTCCACCCATTCAATGAGCTGGCTGAAGTCGTCGGCGGTGAAAGGTTCGAGCTGAATCATAACGCGGGGAGGTAAAGCGGAAATGGCCCCGCAAGTACGGGCGCAAAAGGGCGCCCTCGGAAATAAACCCTTCAACCAACGAGCCCGTTGGCTTGTTAGCGGCTTTCTTTCACCCACCTATCCTTTCCTTTCATGAACCTTTCCACCAACACCGTTCTCCTCACCGGCGGCGCCACGGGCATCGGCCTGGCGCTGGCGCTGCGCTTTTTGCGGGCCGGCAGCACGGTCATCATCGTGGGCCGCCGCGCCGAAAAGCTGGCCGAGACCCAGCAGCTCTACCCCGGCCTCATCACCCGCGTGGCCGACGTGGCCGACGCCGCCGAACGCGCCGAGCTCGCGCGCTGGGCCACCGCCACCTACCCCCAACTCAACGTGCTGGTCAACAACGCCGGCATCCAGAACCGCGTGCAGCTGGCCGAGCCCGGCGCCGACTGGGACCACCTGCGCCAGGAAATCGTCATCAACGTGGAGGCGCCCATCCACCTGAGCACCCTGCTCATTCCGCACCTGCGCGCGCAGGCCCACGCGGCCATCATCAACGTCACCTCGGGCCTGTCGTTTGCGCCGGCGGCGTTTGCGCCCATCTACAGCGCCACCAAGGCCGCACTTCACTCTTTCACGCTCTCGCTGCGCCACCAGCTCAAGCCCACGGGCATTTCGGTGCTCGAAATCGTGCCCCCGGCCGTCAACACCGACCTCGGCGGGCCCGGCCTGCACACCTTTGGCGTGAACGTGGACGAATTTGCCGATTCTGTGATGGCTCGCCTTGCGGCCGGCGAGGAAGAAGTGGGCTTCGGCACGTCGGAGCAGGCCCGCCTGGCGTCCCGCGCCGAACTGGACGAGCGTTTCAGGATGATGAACAACCGGTAGCAACCAGCTGGCCCACAAAAAAGCCCGGCCGCTACGCAGCGGCCGGGCTTTTTTGTGGGCGATACCCCAACGCCTTAGGCGTTGGTCGTCGTGGTCAGCGTCACCTCAATGTTGCCGCGGGTGGCGCGGGAGTAGGGGCACACTTGGTGGGCTTTGGCCACCAATTCCTCGGCTTGCTGTTGGCCCAGGTTGGGGATGTTCACCAGCAGGTCCACGGCTAGGCCGAAGTTGTCGCCGTCTTTGCCGAAGCTCACGTCGGCTTCCACGGTGCTGCCGGTGATGGGGGTTTTGGCCATGCGGGCCACCAGGTTCAGCGCGCCGTCGAAGCAGGCCGAATAGCCGGCGGCAAACAGCTGCTCGGGGTTGGTGGTGTTGGGTTTGCCGGGCCCGCCCATTTCCTTGGGCGTGCTCAGGGGCAGGTCAATCACGTTGTCAGAAGAAATGGCGCGACCGTCGCGGCCCCCGGAGGTTTTGGCTTTGGCGGTGTACAGGCGTTGGATGCTCATGTGGAGAAACTTGGTAAAAAGGGGGTTGGAAGTAAAAAATGCCGGAACGGCGTTAGGATAACAGGGTCATAATCTGGCGCAGCTGAGTGCGCAGCCCCGCCATTTCGGGCTCGGTCAGCTGCATTTTCTCGGCCAGCCGCACCGGGATGTGGGCGGCCTGGGCCTGCAGCGCGCGGCCAGCCGGCGTGAGGGCCACCACCACTGAGCGCTCGTCGCGAACGTCGCGGCGGCGGCTGAGCCACTGCCGCTGTTCCATGCGCTTGAGCAGGGGCGTGAGCGTGCCCGAATCGAGCAGCAGGTGCTCGCCCAGCTGCTTCACGGTCAGCTCCTCGTGCTCCCACAGCAGCAGCAGCACGAGGTACTGCGGATAGGTCACGTCCAGGTTTTCGAGCAGGGGCTGGTAGGCTTTGGTGATGAGCCGCGACAGGGCATATACCGAAAAGCACAGCTGGTTGTCCAGTTTGAGCAGTGGGTTCAGGGCCGGAGCTTTTTCATGGCTTTCGGGACTACAAGTCAAAATTAGTTGTATAAGTTTTAATTGTGCACAATTAAATATGCTTGTCAGTGTTGTGTCTCTGATTTTCAGCCAGAAAAAATCTGTCATGCAGCGCGAAGCAGCTTCTCACCATTGAACGATGCACTCAATGGTGAGAAGCTGCTTCGCGCTGCATGACAGACAAAAGGCATCCGACGCATCAAGCCAAATGCCTCAAGCGTCCAACTTGAGGGCTTGGCGGCTGCGCTCGCGCACTTGGGCCGTCAGCGCGGGGTCGTCGGCCAGATGCTTGCCGAAGGAGGGCACCAACTCGCGGAAGCGCGCCTGCCATTCCGACGAGGTAGCCCGTCTGGGGAAGCATTTCTGCACCAGCTCCAGCATAATGGCCACGGCGGTGCTGGCGCCGGGGGAAGCGCCCAGCAGCGCGGCAATGGAGCCATCGGCCGACGTCACCATCTCGGTACCGAATTCGAGCACGCCGCCCTGCTTTTTGTCTTTCTTGATGACCTGCACGCGCTGGCCGGCCACTTCCAGCTGCCAGTCGGCGGGGTTGGCGGTGGGGTAGTACTCGCGCAAGGCGGCGGTGCGGTCCTCGGGCGACTGCAGCACTTGCCCGATGAGGTACTTGGTCAGGCCCAGGTTGCGGGCGCCGGCGTAAAGCAGCGGCCGGATGTTGCCCAATTCGATGGAGCGGAACAAGTCGGTGTAGGAGCCCTTCTTCAAAAACTTGGTGCTGAAGCCCGCGTACGGCCCGAACAGCAGCTCTTTCTGCCCGTTTATCTGCCGCGAGTCGAGGTGGGGCATCGACATGGGCGGCGAGCCCACGGCCGGCTTGCCGTACACTTTAGCCTCGTGCCGGGCTATCACGGCCGGGTTGCGGCACTTCAGCCACTGCCCGCTCACGGGGAAGCCGCCGAAGCCGTTGGCCTCCGGAATGCCCGACTTTTCGAGCAGCGGCAGCGAGCCCCCGCCGGCCCCGATGAAGACGAAGCGCGCCCGCACGATGCGGCTTTGGTCGGTGGCCAGGTTGCGCACCTTCAGGCGCCAGATGCCGTCGTCCTTGCGCCGAAAGTCTTCCACTTCGTGGCCGAGATTGAAGTCGACACCCGGCAGGGCCTTCACGTAGTTGGACAGGGCGCGGGTGAGGGCGCCAAAGTTGACGTCGGTGCCGATGGGCATGCGCGTGGCGGCCACCGGCACGCTGCGGTCGCGGCCATCCATCACCAGCGGAATCCACCGGGCAATCTGGTCCGGGTCTTCGCTGAATTCCATGCCCTGGAACAGCGGCGAGTGCAGCAGGGCGGCGTGGCGCTTGCGCAGGTATTCCACGTTGGCCGCGCCCCACACGAAGCTCATGTGCGGAATGGTGCGAATGAAGGAGGTGGGGTCGGGCAGCACGCCTTCCAGCGCCAGGGAGGCCCAAAATTGCTTGCTCAGCTCAAACTGCTCGGCAATTTTATCGGCTTTGCTGATGTCGATGGAGCCATCGGGCCGCTCGGGGGTGTAGTTGAGCTCGCAGAAGGCCGAGTGGCCGGTGCCGGCGTTGTTCCAGGCGTCGGAGCTTTCGGCGGCCACGGCGTCGAGGCGCTCGTAGCCGGCGATGGTGATGGTGGGGTCGAGGGTTTTGAGCAGCACGCACAACGTGGCACTCATGATGCCCGCGCCAATGACGATGACGTCGGTAACGGGTTTGTCGGGGTTCGCGTCGGTTGGGGTCATAGCAAACGGATGGAGGAAGAACCCAGCCAATACGGCTGAACCGGCCGCCAGGCTGCCCCGCGGACAAAAAACCAACCCGCTACCTTGCGCCGCCGAACGACCACCTCCCACCCATGCCCACCCTCGACCTGCCGCTGCTCCCCCTGCCCACCCGCGCCGACGCCACCTCCACCGAGGCCCCGCGCCTGCTCATCATCTACACCGGCGGCACGGTGGGCATGGCCCTGAACCGCAAGGGCGGCTTGGTGCCCATGCAGTTTGGCCGCCTCGACCGCAAGATGCCGGAACTCACGCGCCTGCCGTTTCGGCTGGAGCTGCTGAGCCTGCCCGAGCCCATCGACAGCAGCAACGTGACGCCGGCCGACTGGTTGTTTCTGGCCCGGCTCATCGAGCGGCACTACGCCGATTTTGACGGCTTCGTGGTGCTGCACGGCACCGACACCATGGCCTATTCGGCGGCCGCCCTGAGCTACATTCTGGAGAACCTGGGCAAGCCCGTGGTGTTCACCGGCGCCCAGGTGCCGGTGGGCGCCAACCGCTCCGATGCCCAGCGCAACCTCATCACGGCGCTGGAAATTGCGGCCGCCCGCCATCCGCGCGGTCGCACGGTGCGCGTGCCCGAGGTGTGCGTGTTTTTCAACGACGTGCTCATTCGCGGCACGCGGGCCAAGAAGGTCGAAAGCCAGCAGTTTGCTGCCTTCAAAAGTGAAAACTACCCGCCGCTGGCCCGGGCCGGCATCAGCCTGGAGTTCGACGACAAAAGCATTCGCCTGCTGCCCGGCGCCCGCCTCAAGGTGCACGAAACCCTCGAAACCGCCGTGGCCGTGCTGCGCCTGTTTCCGGGCATCACGGAGGCGGTGGTATCGGCCATATTGGGCATTCCGGGGCTGCGCGGCTGCGTGCTCGAAACCTACGGCTCGGGCAATGCGCCCACGGCGCCGTGGTTTTTGGGCTGCCTGGCCGAGGCCCGCCGGCGCGGCGTGTGGCTGCTGAACGTGAGCCAGTGCGAGGAAGGCCGCGTGGTGCAGGGCAAGTACGAAACCAGCGCTCACTTCGCGGAGCTGGGCATTGTGGGCGGCGACGACATCACCACCGAGTCGGCCGTGACCAAGCTCATGTTCGTGCTCGGCCGCGGGCTGGGGGAGGAGCCCACCCGCCAGCTGCTGATGCAGGACCTGCGAGGCGAAATCACACCCTGATTTCAAGATGCCAGTTGTTGGTTGTCAGTTGTTGAACTGGTCGGTGAGCATAAAACTGACAACCGACAACCAACAACTGGCAACTAGCCTCTATCTTTGCCCCATCAACCGCCAACCTTGAGAGGTGTCCGAGTGGTCGAAGGAGCACGCCTGGAAAGTGTGTATGGCTCAAAAGGTCATCGTGGGTTCGAATCCCATCCTCTCAGCTCAAAGCCCGTTTCTGAATCAGGAACGGGTTTTTTTATGCCTTTCGGCCGGTCTGTAGCTTTGACGCGGAGTGAGCCCGGTGCATTGCTGCTCCGGCCGCTCAGCCCGTTGGTGGAGGCGCCCCAACCGTGGCCCCCGCAACGCAAACGCCCAAAACCCGTTACCTTCCCCGGCGCAACCCCTCACACTTTCTGCGCGCACTTATGACCCCAACCCCGACGCCAATTGCCGCCCCCGGCATCGAGAAAGACAACAAGCGCATCACCACCGGCTGGACTTTCTACGACTGGGCCAACTCCGTGTACCCGCTCGTCATCACCAGCTCCATTTTTCCCATCTACTGGGGCAGCATCACCAAGGCCATCAACCCCACCGACATGGTCGATTTTCTGGGGTTCCAGGTGCCGGGCTCGTCGCTGCTGACCTACGCCATCTCGTTTGCTTTCCTGCTCATTGCCCTGGTCAGCCCGTTTCTGACCTCGCTGGCCGATTATTCGGGCCGCAAGAAGCTGTTTCTGCAAATCTTCTGCTACCTCGGGGCCCTGAGCTGCGCGGCGCTGTACTTCTTCACCGAGGACAATCTGACGCTGAGCACGTTCATTTTCATTGCGGCCACCGTGGGCTTCAGCGGCAGCATCGTGTTCTACAATTCCTACCTGCCCGACATCAGCTCCGAAGAAAAGTTCGATTCGCTTTCGGCGCGGGGCTTTTCCATGGGCTACATCGGCTCGGTGCTGCTGCTGGTCATCTGCCTGGGCATCATCATGGGCCCGCACATTGCGGGCGGCCCCGAGGGCGTGGCCCTGTTCGGCATGAGCACCGGCCAGGCCACGCGGCTCAGCTTTTTGCTCACCGGCTTGTGGTGGGTGGGGTTTGCCCAAATCCCGTTTTTCACGCTGCCGCCCGATGCCGGCCGCGCCGCCGATGCCCCCGTCAGCCAGGACGGCTGGCTGCTCAACGGCTTCCGCGAACTGGGCAAGGTGTGGGACCAGCTCAAGCAGCAGCCCAACCTCAAGCGCTTCCTGCTGGCCTACTTCACCTACAACATGGGTGTGCAAACGGTGATGTACGTGGCCACCATCTTCGGCGACAAGGTGTTGAAGCTCGACAGCACTTCGCTCATCGTCACCATTCTGCTGCTGCAGATTGTGGGCATTCTCGGGGCCTGGCTCTTCGCCAAACTCTCCGACCGCATCGGCAACACCCGGGCCCTGAGCTGGGCCGTGTTCATCTGGATGCTGATTTGCATCGCGGGCTACTTCGTGCAGGCCGGCTGGAGCTTTTACGCGCTGGCCGCCGTGATTGGCCTCACCATGGGCGCCGTGCAAAGCCTGTCGCGCAGCACGTATTCTAAGATTATTCCCGAAAACACGCCCAACTCGGCCGCTTATTTCAGCTTTTTTGATGTGGTGGAAAAGCTCGGCATTGTCATCGGCACGCTCTCGTTTGGGCTGATTGGGCAAATCACGGGCTCGATGCGCAACAGCATTCTCTCGCTCATCGTGTTCTTCATTTTGGGCCTGGGCTTTCTGCTCACGTTGCGCGGCAAGAAGCTGCGCGAAGAATCGTTGGGGCCCATCTCGCTGCCGGGCCCGCCGCCGGCCTCCGCCGCGGCCGAAATGGGCGCGCCCATGGCCCGGTAGCGCGGGCTTTTAGTCCGCGAGTTGAATCAAATGGAATAGCTTTGGCTCGCGGACCGAAAGGCCGCGTTTCACCTCACCCCATTCTTGCATGTACACCTCTTCTGTTCAAAAAAACATCCTCGCCGAGCTCAACCACGAGCTGACGCAAACCCGCCGCATCCTCGAGCGAGTGCCTTTTGACCAAGCCGACTACAAGCCGCACCCCAAGAGCATGAGCCTGTGGCAGCTGGCTACCCATACGGTGAACCTGCTGGCTTTTAAAACGCTGTTTGTAACGCACGACTCGCGCGACTTCCTCGACCCCAACGCCCCCAAGCCCGGCCCCACGCCCACCAGCCACGAAGAACTGCTGGCCCGCTTCGACGAATACAGCGCCATCCTGAAGAAAGAGCTGCAGCAAAGCGACGACGAAAAGCTGAGCCACAACTTCAAGCTGCACCGCGGCGAGCACGTGGTATTCGACTACCCCAAAGCCACTGCCATCCGCATCATGGGCCTCAACCATAGCATCCACCACCGCGGCCAACTCACGGTGTACCTGCGCTTGCTCGACATTCCGGTGCCCGGCCTCTACGGCCCCAGCGCCGACGAGAAGTAGGAGAAGCACTGGGCCTCCACCGTCATTGCAAGCGTCGCGAAGCAATGCGTCCTGTTCTCGGCGACTAACCCAATTGCTGCAAAAAGCCCCGGCTCTGGGCAGAGGCGGGGCTTTTTGCAGTTTATCACAGACGTTGTCGCAACTCCGGGCTGGTTGCGAAAAGAGGACGGGTTGCCGCGGGCTGCGCCCGCCCCCGCAAGGCCTCTTACTTCTTCTCAAATACCCGCTGCCCGCCTATCCACGTTTGCAGTACCTGGGCGCCGCGTAGCTGCTCGTTGGGCGCGGTCAGCAAGTCGGTGTTCAGCACCACAAAATCGGCCAGCATGCCGGGTTTGATTTGGCCTTTGCGCTTTTCTTCAAAAGCGGCGTGGGCGGCCCAGGTGGTCATGCCGCGCAAGGCGTCGGGGCGGCTGATGGCGTTTTCCATCTGAAAGCCGCCCTTGGGGTAGTTCTTGGCGTCTTGCCGGGCCACGGCCGAATGGAAGCCAAACAGCGGGTTGATGTCTTCGACCGGAAAGTCGGAGCCCAGGGCCAGCTGGCCGTACTGCTTCAGCAGCTCGCGGTAGGCGTAGGCCGTTTTCACGCGCGCGGCCCCGAGGCGCTCGCCGGCCCAGTACATGTCGGAAGTGGCGTGGGTGGGCTGCACCGAGGGCACGATGCCAAACTGCCCAAACTTGGGCATGTCGGCCGGGGTGATGACCTGGGCGTGCTCGATGCGCCAGCGGCGGTCCTTCTGGCCCTTCAGCGCCTCGCCGTAGATGCTGAGGATGATGCGGTTGGCCGAGTCGCCAATGGCGTGGGTGTTCATCTGAAACTTCGACGCGGCCAACTCTTTGGCCAGCGCCCGGTATTCCTTTTCGGTGGAGAGCAGGAAGCCGGTTTCCTTGGGGCGGTCGGCGTAGGGCTGCACCAGGCAGGCCCCGCGCGAGCCCAGGGCGCCGTCGGCGTACACCTTGAAGGAGCTGACGGTGAGCTGGTCGGTCAGAACGGGGCCGTTTTTGAGGTAGTACGCGCGGTTTTGGGGCGTGGGCGCCAGCATGGCGTAGAGGCGCAGCTTGAGCTTGCCTTGCTGTTGCAGGGCTGCCATTTGGTCGATATCGGCCTTGTCAAGGCCGGCGTCGGCGAGGCTGGTGAGGCCCACGGCCAGGCAGTTTTGCTGGCCCTGCAGCAGCAGCTGGGCGGCTTCGGCCGGCGAGGGCTCGGCAATGTCCTTGCCTACCAGGCGCTGGGCGTTGTCGACGAGCAGGCCGGTAAGGCGGCCCTGCGCGTCGCGCGCGATGGTGCCACCGCTGATGGGCGTGGCGGCCGTGACGCCGGCCAGGTCCAGAGCTTTCTGATTGACCAGCGCCGCGTGCCCATCAACCCGAATGATGGCAACCGGCACATCGGGGAACAGCTGGTCGAGCTTCTCTTTGGTCGGAAATTGCTTGTCGGGCCAGTCGTTTTGGTCCCAGCCGCGGCCCAGCAGCCACGCAGCCTGTGGGTGCTGCTGCCGATGCTGCTGGAGCTTCTGCAGCACGTCGTCCCAGGAGGTGGTGCCCACCAGATTGGCGTAGCTCAGGCCCAGGGAATAGCGGTAGAAGTGGCAGTGCGCGTCGTAGAAGCCGGGGTAGATGTACTGGCCGTTGGCGTCTACTTCCTGCGCCGCCTGGTACTTCGCTTTAAGGTCGGCGGCCGCGCCCACGGCTACAAACTTGCCGTTCTTCACCGCAAAGGCTTCGGCTTTTGAAAAGGTCGAATCGACGGTGTACACCGTGGCGTTGGTTACCAGCAGGTCGACGGCTTCTCGTTTGGCGCCGCAGCCGCTCAGGAGTGTCAGGGCCAGCAGGGGCGAGGCGAGTCTGGAAAGGAACGTAGGAGAAAAGTGAACCATGCAGAAAATGGGGGTATGGACAAATGCAAAAAAAGAACGTCGTGCCAAGCGCCGCCGAAGCATCTCTCCCGCAATACTAAACCTAATTAGTTGCGCGGGAGAGATGCTTCGGCGGCGCTCGGCACGACGTGCCTAAAAACTTCCGGTGCCCGCTTACTCGAAGCGCATGTGCTTCACCGACTCGCCCGAGAACTGCAACTCCTGCAGCGACTCGATGCCGATTTGCAGGTGCTGCTGCACAAAATTGGCCGTCACTTTCGAGTCCGACTCCGAGGTTTTCACGCCTTCGGGCGTCATCGGGTTGTCGCTCACCAGCAGCAGGGCGCCGTGCGGGATGTCGTTCATGAAACCGCACACGAAAATGGTGGCCGTTTCCATGTCGACGGCCAGGGCGCGCACCCGGCGCAGGTATTCCTTGAATTCCTGGTCGTGCTCCCACACGCGGCGGTTGGTGGTGTACACCGTGCCGGTGTAGTAGTCCAGCTCGTGCTTTTTAATCATGCTGCTCACGGCGCGCTGCAGGCGGAAGGAGGGCAGGGCCGGGATTTCCTTGGGCAGGTAGTCGTCGGAAGTACCGTCGCCGCGAATGGCGGCGATGGGCAGCACCAGGTCGCCGAGCTTGGTCTTTTTCAGGCCGCCGCACTTGCCCAGAAACAGGGCCGCCTTGGGCTTGATGGCCGAGAGCAAATCCATCACCGTGGCGGCCATGGGCGAGCCCATGCCGAAGTTGATGATGGTGATGCCGTTGGCCGTGGCCGTTTGCATGGGCTTGTCGGTGCCGCGCACTTCGCAGCCGAACTGCTCGGCAAACATGTACACGTAATTGCTGAAGTTGGTGAGCAGGATGTACTGCCCAAATTCGCTCAGCGGCACGCCGGTGTAGCGCGGCAGCCAGTTATTGACAATTTCTTCTTTGGTCTTCATACAGAAAAATGAGTGGCGGAATGGCTGTGAGGGAGTGAGAAAAGGGTGTGCGTTTCGGAGTCACGTAGCCACTCAGTTGCTCAGTCACTCGATACCCGACCCCTACCTTTGGAGGTGATGCAAGCCCTGGACCTGCCGCCTTTCGAGGCCAAACTTACACAATCGGCCACAAATCAGCCACTCATCTGGGACGGGCTCCGGCGCAAGCACGTTGTGCTCACGCCCGAGGAGTGGGTGCGCCAGCACGTGGTGCATTACCTCACCGACCACCTCGGCTACCCACGCGGCCTGCTGGCCCTGGAGCGCGGCCTGCGCTACAACCAGCGCCAGAAGCGCACCGACCTGCTGGCCCTCAACCCCGACGGCCAGCCCCTGTTGCTGGTGGAGTGCAAAGCGCCCTCGGTGCCCATCACGCAGGCCGTGGCCCGGCAGGCCACTACTTACAACCAAACCATTGGCGCCCCGCTGCTGCTGCTCACCAACGGCCTGGTGCACTACTGCTGGCGGGTCGATTTTGCGAAGCGGACCAACGTGCGGCTGGAGGAAATTCCGGAATATGCAACGGCGGTGCAGTGGCAGTCCTCGCCTGAAGGGTAGGCGCGATTTCATAAGCCGGTCAACTGGGCCGGATTTAGAAGCCCGCAAAGTTTCCGACTGCACATCCAACCTGACGATGAAGCAGGCCCGGGCGGCGCAACTCTGGCCCAGCAAGCAGTGGCTAGGCCTGGCCCAACCGGACGCGGAAAGAGGCCCCGGCTCCCGGCTGGCTGTCTACTTCGATGCTGCCGCCGTGGGCCTGCACGATGCGGTGCACCAAGTAGAGGCCCACGCCTGAACCGGGAATGTGGGTATGCAGCCGCCGAAAGAGGTGAAACAGCTCCGCCCCGTGCTTTTCGGCGTCGAACCCCAAGCCGTTGTCTTCCACCACAAGGATGGGTTGGCCATCCGCCACCCACGCCGACACGTGGATGCGCGCGGGCCGCGCGGGGTCGGCGTATTTAAGCGAATTGCTGAGAAGGTTGAGCAGGATGGTGCGCAAGTTGGCCCGGGCGAAGCACACCGTGGGCCGGGACGCAAAGTCCGTGGTGATGCGGGCCCGCGCCGCCCGGGCTTGGGGTTCGAGCGAGTTGACCACCTCTTCCACCACGTCGGCCAGCCGCACTTCCTCCGTGGGCGCCGCTTCGCTGCTCTGCTGCGCTTGCCCCAGGGCTGCCAAGTCGTCGATGGTATGGCCCAACTGTTGCAGCGCATCCTGAATCAGGGGTACGAGCACCTCCTCTTCCAAGGGGTCGGCAAAAGTCGCACTGCCCCGCAGCTCTTCAAATAAGCCCGCGAGGTTGTTGACGGGCTGCTTGAGGTCGTGGCTGGCGGCGTACACGAAGTTGTCGAGGTCTTGGTTGGTGCGGGTCAGGCGCTCGTTGGTGTGCTTGAGGTCGGTAATGTCGATGGCCGAACCCACGTAGCCGTACAGGTCGCCGTTGGGGTAAAAGCTGGGGGCACCCTGGGCCAGCAGCCAGCGGTACTGCCCGTCGTGGCGGCGCATGCGGTGCTCCAGCACGTAGGGGCCACGCGTGCGAATGGCCTCGGCCAGCGCGTGCTGGGCCAGGTCCAGTTCTTCCGGGTGGAGGTACGCCGCCCAGCCCGTGGCCACGTACTGTTCCAGGTCCACGCCCACAAAATCGAGAAAAGCCTGGTTGGCATACCGAATGGTGGTATCCGGGTTCACGGCCCACACTTGGTTGGGCGCGGCGTCGGCCATGATGCGGAATCGGGCTTCGCTTTCCTGCAGGGCGGCCGTGCGCTCGCGCACGCGGCTTTCAAGTTCTTGGTTCAGCTGTTCGACCTGCTGGCGGGCCCGCATGGCGCCGGTTACGTCGTAAGAAAAGTTGAGCACGCCCGTGATGTGGCCCTGGGCATCGCGCAAGGCCAGGAAAAAGAAGTCGTAGTACACCTGCTCCAACTGGCCAGTGCGCGAGAAATCGACCTGAACCGGCCGCCCGGCCGCCACGAAGGGTTCGCCGGTGCGGTACACGCGGTCGAGTTCGTCGAGAATGCCCTGGCCGGCCAGCTCGGGCCACACCGCGCGAATGGGCTGCCCCAACAGGTCGCGCCCGTTGGCGACGCGCTGGTAGTGGGGGTTGACGAGCGTGAACACCTGCTCGGGGCCCTCGTGCACGGCCACGTGGGCCGGCAGGTGCATGAGCACCTCGTAGAAGCGCTGGCGCTGCACCTCGGCTTCGGCGCGCGCGGCTTGCTCGCGGGCCTGGGCCTCGCGCAGGGCCACTTCCACCGGCGACCGGGGCTGGTCGGCGGTGTCGGTGAAGCTCACGAGCAGGCCCACGCCGGCCCGCCGGGCGGCCAGGCGGTAATAGTTGTCGTAGCCATCAGCCTGGTAGTTGATGTTGTACTCGCGGGGCTCGCCGCTTTCGAAGGCGTCGACGTGAAACTGGAAAGTGCCGTGAGCAATGCTGTGGGGCCACTGCTGGTTGTGCGTCACGGTGGGCACTTCCGGCATGCGCATCATGCGCTGGGCCGCGGGGTTGAGGTACTCAAAGGTGAAATCCACAATTTCGCCCGTGCCGGCCGCAGCATAAATGGGCGTATAAAAAATGACGCCGGTGAGCGAAACGGCCAGTAATTCGCGGAGCAAAACGGCGTCGGGGGCAATGGCGGCAGCGGAGGCAGGAAGCATGAACGGCGGCTAGATAGAATAACCAAAACTAGGACACGTTCGACAACGCAGCACGTGGAGCTGAGGGCCTGATGCAGCCTGCACCAATCGCAACGCATGATGATGTCCTGACAACCGTTTATTGAAACGAAAGCCGTTCGACGGTGGCCGTCTCTAACGGGTACCTTTTCCAACAAGCAAGGGCAAGGACGCTATTTATACAGCCGATTATCGAGCAGGCCGTTGACGTAGAACTGCACGCAGGCGCGCAACTCGTTGCCGTACTTTTTCACCAGCGCCGGGTCGGGGTTGGCCACCGGCTTCAAGGGCATTGAATGGTTCTGGTAGGGGTAGAGCCGCACCTGGTTGGTATTCGTGAGCTCCGTCACGAAGTCGGAATGCACGAGGTAGTAGGAATCGCCGTCGCGGAATAGCGCGCGGCCGGGGCTGGCCGCGTCAAACACCGAGGAGCCAAACGGCAGCAGCGACTTTTGCTCCTGCGGCAGGCCCAGCACGTCGAGCACCGAGGCCGGCACGTCGGCCTGCTGGCTGATGCGATGGGGGTTGGCGGGGGGCAGGGGCTGGCCGGGGCGCAGCAGCAATAGCGGCGTTTTGTGGTAGCCCAGCGGGTTTTGGTAGCTGGGCTGGTCGGTTTGGGAAGTGTGGTCGGCCGTGAGCACAAACAGCGTGTGTGCAAACCACGGCTGCCGGCGGGCCGCCCGGAAGAAGTTGCGCAGCGCTAAGTCGGTATAGGCAATGGTGGGGTGGATGGGCTGCGTCCCCGTTGGAAATTTGCCTTTGTACTTGGCCGGCACCGTGAAGGGGTCGTGGGCGCTGAGGGTGAAGAGCGTGGCAAAAAACGGGTGCTTCGTGGCCGATAATTGCCGGTTGAAGTACTGCAGGTAAGGCTCGTCGAAAATGCCCCAGTGCCCGTCATAATCGGGGCTTTTGTCGCCGCCGGGGTATTCATTCAGGCCGTAGTAATGCTGCATGCCGGCAATGCCGGCAAACATATCAAAACCCATGGTGCCGTTGGTGCCGGCGTGGTACATGGCCGTGGTGTAACCGTGCCGGCCCAGGATTTCGCCCAGCCCGTGCATCTCCGCCGTCTGAAAGCTGGACGTGATGAAGGGCTCGTCCATGAGCGAGGGCAGGCCCGAGAGCACGGCCGGCAACGCCTCGATGGACCGGCGGCCGTTGGCGTAGTTATCCCGCATCAGCAGCGCGCCGGGCGCCGTGGCCAGCGAATCAAAGAAAGGGGTGTAGCCACCACGGTCCCCGTTTTCAACGCCGGTGTATTCCGAGCCGAAGCTTTCCACCAGCAAAATCACCACGTTGTCGGGCGCGGTGGGAGTTGGGCGCACGGGCAGGCGTGCGGCGCCCAGCGCCGGCCGCAACGCTTCCGCCGAAGCAAAATAATTGACCCGTTCCACCGGCGCCACGTCCAGGGTTTTCAGCACCGTAAACGTGCTGTTGAGGGCCAGGTGGCCCAGCACGGCCGGTTGCAACTCGAAGGCGGTGCCGGTGCGCAGCGGCTTCAATTGCCAGCCCCCGCGCAGGCCCAGCACCACCAGCCCAATCACCACCACGGCTTCCAGCAGGCGCGGCAGCCAGGCCCGGCGGCCCGGCCGAAACGCCAGCTCGGCGGCCGTGGGCATGGGGCACAGCCACCACAGCAGCCACACCATCCCGGCCAGCGGAAGGGCCAGGTACCAGTAATGCAGCCCGATTTGCCCGGCCTGCTGCGCAATGTCGTCGCCGATGGTGCTCCACTCGTTGCTCAGCCGCCGACCAATGAATTTAAAGTACTGCCAATCAATGATGTTCAGCAGAAAGCCCGGAAAATTCAGCAGCACAAACAGCACCCGTAGCCACTGCTGCCCGCGGCGCGAGCCCACCGGCACCAGCAGCGACGGCAGCACCAGCAGCAGGTTCAGCCACAGCAGCGCCGAAGCATCGAACCGCAGCCCGTGCACGAAAGCGCGGGCCACATCTGCGTCGTTGATGCGTTGAAACGTGCTGTAGTTCAGTACATAAAAGCCCAGCCGCAACAGCGTGTACACGCCCATGAGCAGGGCAAAGCGGCGCAGCAGCAGGCGGATGGCAGGAGAGAGAAGCAACGTATAACGACCGTTCAGAGTGAAAGACCCGGCGAAGCAAAGCCGCCGTGCCGGCGCCCGCGCAAAGGCAACAAAAAGCCTCCCGCGGCTGCGGGAGGCTTCGGTATGCATGTGCCAGACGAGCCAGCACCCCACATATTTTACACCGCGGCGGCTTCCAGTACGGATTCCACGCTCGCCAGGGGCAGGCCCCAGGCGTCGGCCACGCCTTTGTACACCACTTCGCCGTGCACCACGTTCAGGCCGAGGCGCAGGGCCTCGTCGCGGCGGCAGGCTTCCTGCCAGCCCAGGTTGGCCAGCTTCACGGCGTAGGGCAGGGTGGCGTTGGTCAGGGCCAGGGTGCTGGTGTAGGGCACCGCGCCGGGCATGTTGGCCACGCAGTAGTGCACCACGTCGTCGATGATGAAGGTCGGGTTTTCGTGGGTGGTGGGGTGGCAGGTTTCGATGCAGCCGCCCTGGTCCACGGCCACGTCCACCACCACGGTGCCGGGGCGCATGCTCTTCAGCATGTCGCGGGTGATGAGGTGCGGCGCTTTGGCGCCGGGAATCAGCACGGCGCCCACAATCAGGTCCGACGTCTTGATGGCTTCGCGGATGTTGTACTCGTTCGAGTACTGCGTCACCACGTTTTTGGGCATGAAGTCGTCGAGCTCGCGCAAGCGGTTCAGGCTGATGTCCATGATGGTGACTTGGGCGCCCAGGCCGGCGGCTACTTTCGCCGCCTGCGTACCCACCACGCCGCCGCCCAGCACCAGCACGTTGGCGGGCTTCACGCCGGGCACGCCGCCCAGCAAGATGCCGCGGCCTTTGAGGGGCTTCTCGAGGTACTTGGCGCCTTCCTGCGGGGCCATGCGGCCGGCCACTTCGCTCATCGGAATGAGCAGGGGCAGGGCGCGGTTGCTGAGCTCCACGGTTTCATAGGCCAGGCACACGGCCTTGCGCTCAATCATGGCGTGGGTCAGCTCCTCGCCGCTGGCGAAGTGGAAGTAGGTGAAGAGCAGCTGGTTCTCCTTGATGAGGGGATATTCCTCCGCAATGGGTTCCTTCACTTTGATAATCATCTCGGCCTGCTCGTACACATCGGCGATGGTGGGGAGCAGGGTGGCGCCGGCCGTCTGGTACTCTTCGTCGGTGAAGCCGCTGCCTTCGCCGGCGGTGCTTTGCACCAGCAGGGTGTGGCCGTGCTTGCGCAGCTCAGCCACGCCAGCGGGCGTGAGGCCCACGCGGTTTTCGTTGTTTTTGATTTCCTTGGGAACGCCGATAATCATGTGCGAAGTGGTGGGAGTGGAGGTGAAAGCAGAAGGTTAGTGTTCGAGACGCAAAGATAAGCGGCCCGGTTCCGTTCGGCAGCGCAGAATTCCGGCCCTCCCTCGAGTGCTTAAGCAAAGAGCCGCTCCTGGGTGAGGGGCGGCTCTCTGCCTACACGCCGGAAGCGTCGCTCGATTCGACCCTTCTTACAAAGCCGGGCTGGCGGTGGCGGGGTGCCAGCCGCCAACGGCTTCCCGCACGGCCGTAAGCACGGGTTTGTCGAGGGTGATGGACCAGTCCAGGGCTTTGTAGGTGGTCGAGACGTCGTTGGAGTTGTTGAACAGCACCACCGCCTTCACCGCCGGGTATTTGAAGGGCATGCTGGCCAGGGCATCTTTAAACCACTGGGCCTTGTTGCCGCCCACGCCCAACGACCCGATTTCGCTAATCATCAGCGGCTTGCCGTAGTGCGAAAACTCGTCGTAGGCTTTGCCAAAAATCTCGTCGAACGTGTACCACTTGCTCCAGGGGGCCACCGTGCCGTAGTTGAGCGTGGTGATGCCCACCCAGTTCACGTAGGCGGCGCCGGGGTAAAACTCCCGGTAGGTGGTGTAGGCCGGGTGGGGCGACCATACCCAGGAGGCGTTGGTGGCGCCCTGCAGCCGGAAGCGCGTCACCACGTGCCGCCAGGCCGCGATGAAATCGGCGGGCTTGTTGTTTTGGGGGCCCCAGGGGTAGCGGTAGGGGTCGTTCATCTCGTGCCCGAAGCGCAGGAAAAAGGGCTTGCCAAACGCCTTCGCGTCGCGGGCCCATTTGTCGATGTAGGCGTCGTATTTGCCGGCGGCAATGGCGGTGAGGCCGTTGGCATTCACCTGCGAGGGCTTGCCGGGCACGGGGTACACCGCGGGGTCGAAGTCGTTCAGCCAGGGCTCCCAGGTTATCATCGGCACCGAGCCCAGGTCCGAAATGGTTTGGGCGCGCAGTTGCGGAAAGCCCTGGTCTTTGCGGCTGCCCCAGGCCGTGTAGAAGTGAATGATGGGCAGCTTGAAGCCCAGCGAATCTTCCAGCGTGGTCACGCTTTCGTACGATTCTTCGGTGTTGTTGTCGTACACGCCGGTCAGCAAGGTGTCGGGCGCGTTCAGCAGCCCGGTCTGGGTGCGGTAGCGGTCGAACCGCTGCAGGGCGGCGGCGCGGCCGGTGCGCGAGTCGCCGCCGGCCATGCTTTTTTCCAGATATGCTACTCTGGACGTGACGCCCGCGGCCAGGTCTTCGAGCGGGCCGCGGCTTTTGCTGCCCGCAAAAACCAGCAGGCTGAACACGCACAGGCCCAGAAAAATGACCAGCAACGTGGCCGAGGCGCGATAGGCGATGGTTTTCATTGAGTATGGAAGACTAAAAAATAAGCGTAATGCGGGGTCAGGCCGCCGATTTGTGCTTGCAGGCAGGCTGCAGCCAGCCCGTGATGCGGGTGAGGTCGACGGAAGCCCAGGGGTCTTCGGCTTTGGTTTTGAGCGACTGGTACGCCGCGTAAAGGCCGCCCAGCGTCATGAAAAAAGCCAGGGCCGCAAAGAGCACCATGCCCCAGGTGTTGGCGCTGGTGAGCTCAAGGCGGGCCTCGGGTGTGTAGTAGAAGCGGCGCACCACCACGTAGGCCAGCGTGGCCACAAACAGCACCTGGTGCACCAGCAACGGCCGCACAAAGGGCGTGAACTGTTTCACGGCGCGCTTGGCGGTGGGGATGTAGGGAATCTCGCCGTCCCAGATGGACAGCACAAAACCCATGAAAAACACCGGCCAGCAGGCAAACTTCAGGAAGGTGCCCCGCCAGTGCAGGCCGCGCTCGGCTTCGGGGTGGCACAGCCAGCGCTGCACAAACACGTAAATGCTCAGGCTGACGAGCCCCACGGGCAGCCAGTGGTCCAGAAACCCGAAGAAGTCCATGTTAGCCGGCAGCCAGCCAAACCAGAAGTAGAGGTAGGGAATGAGCAGAAACAAGGCCGTGGTGAGGCCCGAGAGGTAGTAAGTGCCCACCGTGAGGTAGGACACGCGCTGCCAGAACGAGAGCTTGGGCCAGAGGCGCGGCACCTCGGCAAACAGCACTTCCTGCACCCCGCGGGCCCATTTCAGCTGCTGTTTACAAAACGAGCCCAGGTCCTCGGGCACCAGACCGCGGCTCACCACGATGGGCGAGTAAATGGATTTCCACTGCGCCGCGTGAATGCGAATGGCCGTGATGAGGTCCTCGGCCAGCCCGATGCCGTGCCCGCCAATGCTGTCGAGCGCCGCGCGCCGGAAAGTGCAGTTGGCCCCGATGGCCACGGCGCAGTTGAGGCCGTGCATGCCCATCTGGGTGGGCCCGTAGAAGCCGTAAGTCTGCTCGGCCGCGGCCCGGGCCGTGAAGGAGCGGTACTGGTTGTAGTAGGCTTGCGCCACCTGCACGTAGCCCACTTGCGGGTCGCGGAAGTAGCCCAGCACCTCGTCCAGAAAGTTGGGAAATGGGATGTGGTCGGGGTCGAGCACCAGAACGAACTCTTCGGTGGTGCGCTGCAGGGCCGCGTTTATTTTGCCGGCCTTGGCCCCGGGCAGGCCCACCAGCTCGAGCCACACAGCGCCGTGCCGCTCGGCCACTTCGCGGAAGCGCGGGTCCTGGGTGTCGTCGAGCAGGTAGGTGGTGTGCAGGTAGCTGATGCGGGCGCAGGCTTCCAGCGTTTTCTCAAACATGCTGAGCGGCTCGCCCGGCGAGCTGGTGGTGAAAATGGCCACCCGCAGCCCGTCTTGCGGCGCTTGCCAGCGCGGCTTGCTGATGCGCAGGTACGACACCCACACGATGACCATGCGCACGATGCCCCACCAGAAAATGAAGGTGAGCAGCAAAAACAGCGGCAGCGAGGCCACGTGCTCCTCCCGAAACCACCAGTCGGCCAGCCGGCCGATGCTGAACACGCCCGCCACCATGAGGCTGGCCAGCGTGGCCTTGCGCGCAAACGTGGAGGTGGCCGCCTCCCGGAATTCCCACAGGGCCGCGTTATCGGTTTTTCTCACGGTTCAGATGGTAGCGAAATTGAAGGTTGAAGGCGTGGCGGTTGTAGAAAATCAGGCTCGAATAGCCGTAGGTGGCCGCCACCGTGAGCGAAGGCGACGCTTTCAGGGCCACCTCGCCCTGCACTTCCACGGGGTGGTAGTCCTGGCGGGCAAAGCCGGTGGCGAGGTAGAGCTCGTTGTTCAGCGCCTTGTCGAGGTAGAGGTAGGGCGCGTCGGCCCGCCCCTGCACCCCGTAGCTGCCGCGGGCTGCCACGCTCACCTGTTTCTGCGGCCACAGCTTCAGCGACAGCAGCACGGCATTTACCAATTGGTGCCGGGGCGTGAAGTAAGGCACGTAGGCGCCCGGCACCGGGCCGCCGTTCAGCACCACGTCGCTCAGGCTGCGCGTCGAAGTATAGGTGCTGCGCTCGGCCGAGGCGTAGCTGAACGCATAGCCGGCCTTGAGTACCACGGCGGGGCGGGTAAGCACCGGCGCCAGCAGCCAAGCGTAGGTTGAATAGGCGGGGTTGCCGTCGCCGTAGCTGCGCTGTTCCACGCCGGCCTTGCCCAGCCACTTGTCGCCCTTGCCATAGCGCACGGCCAGCGCCTGGAGGCGCTCCATCACCGGCTGCCGGGCGCTGGCCAGCACGGCCTGGTAGGGCTGCCGGGCGGCCTGCACGTCGAGGGCCAGCGTGCTGCCCAGGGTTTTGGTCAGCAGCAGGTTGCCCGTGGCAAGCACGCCGCCGCTGTTCTGCGAATACTGAAAGAGCCCACCCGTTGTGCTCACCGTAAGGCCCAGCGGCAGGAAAGTGAATTTGTTGCCGACCTGCAGCCAGTAGGAGGCACACCGGTCGTCGGGCAGCGAAAAAGAATTGGCCTGAAGCTGCACGGTGGGCGCCACCAGCCACGAGCGAAACCACGTGGCTTCGGCCTCATACGTGAGGGCCCGCAGGGGCTGGTCGTCGCGGAGGTAGCGGCTGCCCACCCGGAAGTAGGGCCGCGCCGTGCCAGCAATGTCCTGCAGCAGGGCGGTAGCCGCCGCATTTCCGGGGTAGCGCCGCAGCACCTCGGCCAAGGACTTGCGAGCCGCGGCCAGGCGCAGTTGCTTGTAGCTGATGAGGGCCAGGAGCAGGCCGGATTCGGCTCGGGCGCTGTCCTGGGTTTCGTACACCGCGAGTTGGTCTTTGGCCCGGTCCAGCTGGTTTTGTTCCACCAATAGGCGCGCATAGTCGAGGCGCAGGGCGGGCACGCTGGGGAAAGCAGCCAGGGCCTGCTCATGCACCGCCGCCGCCCGTTTGAAATCCTGCGCCCAATAGAGCACCTGCGCCTGCAGCCGCAGCCCATCGAGGTGGGATGCACGGGCATTGTACAGGGTGAGGACCCGGTCGGCCTCGCCAAAATCCTTTCCATACGCCTTGGCACGGGCGTATTCCAGCGTATCGGAAGGCAGCGCCGTTTGCGCCCGCGCAGTGCCCGCCCCGAGCACGGCCCCTATAGCTGTAAGGAGAAATTTGATTTTCATGAATGGTAATGCTGCTGTAAAACAGCTGCTTAACTAGTTGTGTAAAGCTATTGCAGCGTGCAATGGCCCCGGCAATGCCGCGCCCAGCCGCTCCGACGTGGCAGTAAAAGCAGCTAATCCACAGCATCTGCACCGCACAAACGCTTAAAATTAAATTGATTCTAACCTAGTAAAGTTAGGACGAGTTAATGATAAAATGATGATTTTATCAAAGTTTAGTAATACTGGAGACCAACAAGGAAAAACTTTGCCGCCGAAAGCTGGCAGCGCTATATTGGCTGCTGAACCGTATGTCCGGTGTAGCACTACTGGTCTGGTAGATGACTAACGGCCAGTTGGCTGTAGGTGTGGGCTGTAACATTTAGGGCTGTGTCAAAAAATATCCTTGGCACTTAATGCTCAGAGCCTCCTCTGCCCGGTGCACATAAAAAAAGGCCCCGCCGGAGTGGCGGGGCCTGCTAGAAAAATAACGCGGCGAGGGCCGCTGCGAAGCGGTTATTTAAAGGGAACGGCCGTGCCGCTTTCCTTCACCATGCTGTTGCCGCTGAGGTCGCGCACGATGTTGGCGCGCAGCGTGAGTTTGGCGTCGCCGCTCACGTCGTTTGAGGCGATGGTCACCACGTCGCTCACCTGGCCCAGCTGGCGCTGGCTGTAGAGCAGCTCCACCACGGCGCTCTGGCCCGGCGCGATGGGCTTGGGCGAGGCCTTGTAGCCCACGCAGTAGCAGCCCGAGGTGAGGGGGCCGAGCACCAGCTCGGTTTTACCGGTGTTCTTCACCACAATGCGGGCGGTGGGCTGCTGGCCGGCCTCCATCTTGCCGAAGTCGTGGCTGGTTTGGGCCAGCACCAGGTGGGGCGAGGCCGCCAGCTGGGCCGGCGTCAGCATGGGCTTCATCTGGTCTTTAGTGAGCACCGTGCCCTTGATGCTGAGCACCTTGCTGGGCTCGGCGGCGTTGCTGGTCACGGTCACGGTTTTGTTGAACACGCCGGGGCGGCCCGCGCTGCTGTACATGGCCTTGATGATGCCGGTTTTGCCGGGCATCACCGGGGTTTTGGTCCAGTCGGGGGTGGTGCAGCCGCAGCTGGCCTGCACGTTGGCAATCACCACGGGCTGGTTACCGGTGTTTTTGAACTTGAACTCGTGGGTGGCCATGGTGCCTTCGGGCACGTTGCCAAAGTCGTGGTTGTCGGTTTCGAACTGCATCACGCCCTGGGCGTGGGCGACGCCGGCCAGGGCCAGCAGGCAAATCGTAAGAAGTTTTTTCATCACGCAACGAGTAGGGGGCGTGCGCCGGCCGCCAACGCGGGGGCGCCCCGATAAATAAAAGATAACCGCGGCAAGGCGTTTGGGCTTGCTGTTAAAAACAAACCAATGGGCCAGGCCTTTGCAGCCCAAATATACGCCCAAACCCCGCGCACCACCTAGCCGGCCCCAATTCCGTATTTTTGCGGGCCGGCCCCAACCGGTACGTCCTCCTATCCCCAGAATTCCCACCTCTCCGTTCCCTTTGCTTATGTCCGCCGCCGAAACCGCCCTGCCCGCGCTAGCCACCTCCCTCACCAAGGCTGATTTTCTCACCGATTACCGCCTGGCTTGGGAAAGCCGGCACGCCTCGCTGGCCGGCCGCAAGGAGGTCTTCATGGGCAAGGCCAAGTTTGGCATCTTCGGCGATGGCAAGGAAGTGCCGCAGCTGGCCATGGCCCGCGCCTTCCAAAACGGCGACTTCCGCGCCGGCTACTACCGCGACCAGACCTTTATGGTGGCCATCGGCCAGCTCACCTGGGAGCAGTACTTCGCCCAGCTCTACGCCAACCCCGACGCCGAAGCCGAGCCCGCCACCGCCGGCCGCGCCATGAACGGCCACTTCGCCACCCGCATGCTGGACGAAGACGGCAACCTGCGCGACCTCACCAACACCAAGAATTCCTCGGCCGACATTTCGCCCACCGGCGGCCAGATGCCGCGCCTGCTGGGCCTGGCTTACGCATCCAAGCTGTTCCGCCAAAACCCCGAGCTGCACCAGTTCACGCAGCTCTCCACCAACGGCAACGAAGTTGCCTTCGGCACCATCGGCAACGCCAGCACTTCGGAGGGCATGTTTTTCGAGGCCCTGAACGCCGCCGGCGTGCTGCAGGTGCCCATGCTGATGAGCGTGTGGGATGACCACTACGGCATCTCGGTACCCGCCGAGTACCAGACCACCAAGCAGAGCATTTCGGCCATCATGGCCGGCCTGCAGCGCGACGGCGAAGGGGAGCCCGGCTTCGAGATTTACGTGGTGCGCGGCTGGGATTACGCCGGCCTGGTGGATACCTACCAGCGCGCCGCCGCCGTGTGCCGCGAGCAGCACGTGCCCGTGCTGGTGCACGTCACGGAGCTCACCCAGCCGCAGGGCCACAGCACCAGCGGCTCGCACGAGCGCTACAAGAGCAAGGACCGCCTGAGCTGGGAAGAAGCCCACGACTGCCTGCACAAGCTGCGCGAGTGGCTGCTGGCCGAGGGGCACGCCACCGAGCTGGAGCTGGACGACATCGAAAAGACCGCCGCCGCCACCATCAAAACGGCGCGTACCGCTGCCTGGGCCGCCTTCTTCGACCCCATTAAGGCCGAGCGCGACGAGGCCGTGGCCCTGCTGAACAAGCTGGTGGCCGACTACGGCACCGAAAACAGCATGCACGACTTGGTGGAGCAGCTGAAAACCAACCCCACGCCCATCCGGGCCGACATTGTGCGCACGCTGCGCCGCGCCCTGCGGCAGGTGCGCACCGAAAAGCGCAGCGCCGGCCGCCGCGCCATTCAGCGCCACCTGGAGCATCTGCTGGCCGAAAACGCCGACCGCTACAATTCCAACCTGTTCAGCCAGAGCGAGCTGGCCGTGGGCAACATTGAGGAAGTGCCCGCCACCTTCGCGCCCGGCGCCCCGCAGGTTGACGGCCGCGAAGTGCTGCAGGCTTGCTTCGACGCCAACTTCCAGCGCGACCCGCTCATTTTCGCCATTGGCGAGGACGTGGGCAAGATTGGCGACGTGAACCAGGCCTTTGCGGGCTTGCAGGAGAAATTTGGCGAGTTGCGCATCACCGATACCGGCATTCGGGAGTGCACCATTATTGGGCAGGGCATTGGCGCCGCCCTGCGCGGCCTGCGCCCCATCACCGAAATTCAGTACCTCGACTACCTGCTCTACGCCATCCAGATTCTGAGCGACGACCTGGCCTGCCTGCAGTACCGCACCAAAGGCGGCCAGAAAGCCCCGCTGATTGTACGCACGCGTGGCCACCGCCTGGAGGGCATCTGGCACTCCGGCTCGCCCATGCAGATGATTCTGGGCAGCATCCGGGGCATGCACGTGTGCGTGCCGCGCAACATGACGCAGGCCGCCGGCTTCTACAATACCTTGCTGCGCAGCGACGAGCCCGCCCTCGTGATTGAGTGCCTGAACGGCTACCGCCTGAAGGAAACCATTCCTTCGAACGTGGGCGAATTCACGCTGCCGCTGGGCCGCCCCGAGGTGCTGCAAGCCGGCACCGACGTGACGGTGGTCACTTATGGCTCGATGTGCCGCATCGTGATGGACGCCGCCAAGCAGTTGGCCGAAGTGGGCATTTCCGTCGAAGTCATCGACGTGCAAACCCTGCTGCCCTTCGACACCGACCACCTCATTGCCGACAGCCTGCAGAAAACCAACCGCGTGGTGTTTGCCGACGAGGACGTGCCCGGCGGCGCCACCGCCTTCATGATGCAGCACGTGCTGGACGAGCAGGGCGCCTACCGCTTCCTCGACTCGCAGCCGCGCTGCCTGGCCGCGCAAGCCCACCGCCCGGCCTACAGCTCCGACGGCGACTACTTCAGCAAGCCCAACGTCGAAGATGTGTTCGACACGGTGTACGAGCTGATGAGCGAGGCCGCCCCCGAGAAATTTCCGGATATCTACTAAGCAACTGCCCCGGTTCAATAGCGCAGCCATCGGACCGGGGCGCAAGCGTAACAAAAGAAAAACGCTGGGCTAGCGGCCCAGCGTTATTTCGGAAGTGGTGATGACGTTGCTCTGGTGCAAGGCCCGGTCCATGATGCTGATTTCAAACTTCAGCACGTCGCCAGGAAAAAAAGGTGCGCCGTCGATGTTAATGGGCAGCTTGTAGTTGAGCGTGCCTTTGAGGGGGGCCGGACGTCCGTCGGTGTCGTCAAGGCGCAGGAAACGGCCGTCGTACTCGCCGGCCACCCCGCCCGCGTTAATGAACTTGACAAAAATGCCGTTCACCTTTTTGTAGGGCTGAATGAAGTAATTGTAGCTGTAGCCGCGGTTGTTGGGGCCGCCACTCGTGGCGTTCCAGGGCGCTACTTTGATGTCTTCGTCGGAAAGCCCTAGGTCGCCGTCGCCGTCGCGAAAATCGAGCGCAAATTTCAGCGTGTCGATTTCGGTTTGGCCCGCCGGCTTATTGCGCACCATGGTCAGCGAGTTGAAGTCGATGGAAGGCGTCTCTGGATATTCGGGTGCGTTTAGGCAGCTGCTGAGGGACAGCCCCACCAGGCAAACAGCGACAGCGGCAAGGGTACGAAGCGGGTTCATAAAGGCAGGAAATGACTAGACAGCAACACAACGGCGGAATCGCCGCCAAAGTACGTTTTTCCCAACGATTTGCCGGGCTGCTTGGTTCGGTCTGCGTTGCCAACCGCGTTTCCCGCTCATGAGTTTCCGCACTGAATTTTTACAGGCCCTGCCCACGCTCACCGCCTCGTCGTTCGAAGAAGCTGCGCTGGCCCTGTTCCGGCACCAGGCCGTGCACTGCCCGCCCTACGCCGAGTACCTGCAGCAGCTGGGCCGCAACCCCGCCGTGGTAGCCCAGCTGGCCGATATCCCCTTCCTGCCCATCGAATTTTTCAAAACCCACGAGGTGCGGACCGAGCCCGCCCAGTGGGAGGCCCAGGAATTGTTTCTCAGCAGCGGCACTACCCTGCAGCAGCGCAGCCGCCACCTCGTGCGCGACCCCGATTTATATCGCGAAAACGCGGCCCGCATCTTCGAGCAATACTACGGCCCGCTCTCGGGCTGGATTTTTCTGGCCCTGCTGCCGTCGTACCTGGAGCAGGGCAATTCCTCACTGGTGGCCATGGTTGACTATTTCGCCCGGCAATCGGGACAGGCCCAGCCGGCGTTTTTCCTGCACGACCACGCCGCCCTGCGCGCCGCCCTGGCCGAAGCCAAGCAAGTGCCCGGCCGCCGCGTCATGCTCATCGGTGTGAGCTACGCCCTGCTCGATTTTGCCGCCGAGACTGGCCCCGCGCCGGAGCTGCAAGGCCTCACCGTGCTCGAAACCGGCGGCATGAAGGGCCGGCGCCGCGAGATGATTCGAGAGGAATTGCACGCCGAATTGCAGCAGGCTTTTGGCCCGACGGGCATTCATTCCGAATACGGCATGACGGAGCTGCTCAGCCAGGCCTACTCGCTGGGCGACGGCCGTTTCCATTGCCCCGCGCCGCTGCGCGTGCTTCTGCGCGACCCGTCGGACCCGTTTTCGATTGGCGGTAGAAGGGACGGCGCCATCAACGTGATTGACCTAGCCAATATTGATTCCTGCGCTTTTATCGAGACGAAGGATTTGGCGCGGATGCACGAAGATGGCAGCTTTGAGGTGCTGGGCCGGATGGATAATTCGGACGTGCGCGGGTGCAATCAGATGGTGTGAATGCCGAGCTGAGGTGGTTATAACTTTCAGGATAGTATTTATATATTTAGACTTAAGGATAAATATGGGCAGTATTCCATCAACCTTCTAGCTTGTTTAAGTTGCTATGAAACAGTCATTAGTTCTAATGCTGTTACTCTTTGGTGCTGGCTTGCGCTCAAATGCGCAGGCTCCCATGAGTGCTGAGCAGTCGAAAGTCAATCAAGCCGTCACTAAGTTTTTTGATGGACTTGCGGCCCTGGATACCAAAACGATGAAGCAATACATCACAACAGATTTTCTGTTACTGGAAGACGGTGCCGTTTGGAACATTGATACTTTGGTTAACAAGATAAAGCCATTAAAGGCAACTGGTTATACGAGAGTCAACCACTTGAATTTCTTTCGTACCGACGTTAAAGGAAATACTGCGTGGGTAGCGTATGACAATGCTGCCGAGATGAGTGCAGGCGAGCGGAAAAGGAGCCGCCAGTGGCTTGAAAGTGCAGTGCTGGTGAAAGAGGGTAAAGACTGGAAAATACAATTGCTCCATTCCACCTCATCAAAGCCCAAAGCGCCCTAGCAACAGAAAAGCGGCGGCAGTACCATGTGGTACTGCCGCCGCTTTTCTGTTGCTAGGGCGCCGGTGCCTATTCTTACTTTCCCGCAAACGCCTTCGCGTCATCGGCCGAAATAGTATCGTCGCTCATAATGACGAGGCGCTCCACCACGTTGCGTAACTCGCGGATGTTGCCACGCCAGTCGAGGCCCTGGAGGTACTCCAAGGCGGCGGGGTCGATTTTCTTGGGCTTGTTGCCGTAGTCGGCGGCGATGTCGTTGAGGAATTTTTGGATGAGCTCGGGGATGTCTTCGCGGCGGTCGTTGAGGGCCGGGACCTTGATGACGATGACCGAGAGGCGGTGGTAGAGGTCTTCGCGGAAGTTCTTGTCGGCAATTTCCTGCAGTAGGTCCTTGTTGGTGGCGGCGAGCACGCGCACGTTCACCGAGATTTCCTTTTCACCGCCCACTCGGGTGATTTTGTTTTCTTGCAGCGCGCGCAGCACCTTGGCCTGGGCCGAGAGGCTCATGTCGCCGATTTCGTCGAGGAAGAGCGTGCCGCCGTCGGCCTGCTCGAACTTGCCGATGCGCTGCTTCACGGCCGAGGTGAAAGAGCCTTTTTCGTGGCCGAACAGCTCGCTTTCAATCAGCTCCGACGGAATGGCGGCGCAGTTGACTTCCACCATGGGGCCCTGGGCGCGGTTGCTTTGCTCGTGCAGCTGGCGGGCCACCATCTCCTTGCCGGCGCCGTTGGGGCCGGTGATGAGCACGCGGGCATCGGTAGGGGCCACTTTTTCGATGGCTTTGCGCACGGCGCCGAGGGCGGCCGAGGAGCCCACCATTTCGGAGCCTTTCGTGACGGAGAGCTTCTTTTTCAGCGTCTTGGTTTCGCTCACCAGCTTGGTGCGGTCGAGGGCGTTGCGCACCGTCACGAGCAGGCGGTTGAGGTCGGGGGGCTTGGGCAGGAAGTCGTAGGCGCCTTTCTTGGTGGCTTCCACGGCCGTGTCGATGCTGCCGTGGGCCGACACCATGATGAACGCGGCGTCGGTGCCCATGGCCTGGGCGCGGGTGAGGACTTCGAGGCCGTCCATTTTGGGCATGCGGATGTCGCAGAGCACCACGTCGTACTTCTGCTGAATGAGCATGTCGAGCCCGGCGGGGCCGTCTTCGGCCTGGTCGACCTGGTAGCTTTCAAATTCCAAAATCTCCTTCAGCGTGTTGCGGATGGCTTTTTCGTCGTCGATGATGAGGATGCGGGGCATGCGGGATGGAATACGATGGAATGCAAATGGAGAGGGGCGAAGGTAACGAAAAGCGGCGGTGGGAGTTTAAGGCAGGATATTGAACCAAGTAGAGACGCAACATTTTGCGTCTCGTCGTTGCCGATGTTGTTTATTTGAACGGCACGGTCTGGCTCGTTCAGTGTTACCGTTCCACGACGAGACGCAAGATGTTGCGTCTCTACTTCGCCCTATTCAACCAACATTTCCATCCATGAACAATAACTTCACCCGTCCGCTGCTGCTGGCGGCGGCTCTGGCCAGCAGCTTCGGCCTCTACTCCCTCACCAGCCGACCCACCGTGGCCCCCGACCCCAACAACGCCGGCCTCAAGCTCCCGGCCGGCTTCGGCGCGCTGGTAGTGGCCGAAACCGGCGGCCGGGCCCGGCACATTGCCGTGACGCCCCAGGGCAACATCTACGTGAAGCTGAACCGGCCCAAAGACGGCAAAGGCATCCTCGAATTGAAGCCCGCCGCGACGGGCAAGGCCACGGTGACGGGTGGTTTCGGCGGATACGGCGGCACCGGCATTGCCGTGAAAGACGGCTACCTCTACGCCTCGTCCGACGAAGACGTGTACCGCTACAAGCTGGACGCGAAAGGGGAGGTAACCAACCCCACGCAGCCCGAAAAAATAGTGAGCGGCCTCATCAACCGCCGTCAGCACGAGAGCAAATCCATTGCCCTCGACAACGCCGGCAACCTTTACGTCAACATCGGCGCCTACTCCAACTCCTGTCAAATCAAAGACCGGCAGAAAGGCTCCCTGGGCCAGCAAAACTGCCCGATTCTGGATTCGGCGGGCGGCATCTGGCAGTTCCGGGCCGACAAGCTGAACCAGGGCTATGGCAGCGGCAGCCGCTACGCCACGGGCCTGCGCAACGTGGTGGGCCTCGACTGGAACGCGCAGGCCAACCAGCTTTTCGTGATGCAGCACGGCCGCGACCAGCTGCACGACATCTTCCCGGAGATGTACGACACGAAACAGTCGGCCGAGTTGCCTGCTGAGTGCCTCTACGCCCTTACCAAAGGCGCCAACGCCGGCTGGCCCTTCCTGTACTACGACCCTATTCAAAAGAAGAAAATGCTGGCCCCCGAGTATGGCGGCGACGGCAAGAAGGAAGCCGACCCCAAGTACCTGGAGCCCGCCGCGGCCTACCCCGCCCACACGGCGCCCAACGCGCTGTTGTTCTACACCGGCACCATGTTTCCGGAAAAGTATCGCAACGGCGCGTTCATCGCCTTCCACGGCTCCTGGAACCGCGCCCCTGAGCCGCAGAAGGGCTACTACGTGGTGTTCCAACCCTTTAAAAACGGTAAGCCGAGCGGCCCGTGGGAAGTGTTTGCCGACAACTTCGCCGGCTCGCCGGAAAAGGTGGCGTCCGGCCGCGCCGACCACAAGCCCTGCGGCCTGGCCCAGGGCCCCGATGGCTCGCTCTACGTGAGCGACGACAAGGCCGGGACCATCTACCGCATCGTGTACAACAAGAAATAAGCCCGCTCGTGAAGAAATTAGTTGTTCTGCTGTCGCTGCTGGCCGTGGCGGCCGGCCCCGCCGCCGCCCAGAAAAAAACGCCCGTGAAAGCCCCCGCCAAAAAAGCCGTGGGCGTGCCCGCCGCCGTGCTGGCCCAGGGCAAGTCGGTGTACGTGCAAAACTGCCTCAGCTGCCACCAGGCCGACGGCCTGGGCGTGGACGGCCTGAACCCGCCGCTGGCCAATACCGACTACGTGCTGGGCGACAAAACCCGCCTCACCAAAGTGCTGCTCAACGGCCTGCAGGGCGTCGACATCAACGGCGAGCCTTACAACAACGTGATGCCCGCCCAGGAGTCGCTGACCGACGCCCAGATTGCGGCGGTGCTCACCTACGTCCGCAACTCCTTCGGCAACAAAGCCAGCGCCTTGAGCGCGGCCGAGGTGAAGGCTATTCGGGCCGCTAACAAGAAATAAGCGCGAAAAAAGGCCGTCATGCAGCGCGCAGCGCAGCATGACGGCCAATGAATAAAAAAGGCTCTTCCCGTGCGGGAAGAGCCTTTTTTGATGGGAGGTGATGAGTCTGTAAGCCGGGTTCTGTCCGCTGCCGAAGCAGCTGCCCCACCATTTATCTAGGCCAGTCCTTGCGGAAAGGCTCCATCAACCTACCCGCTGGCGCCGGACGAGCCGCCCGGTGCCGGTGCCGCCCGAAGGCCGCGCCGGCGTGCCAGCTTATTTGGTCTTTCAACCCCTGAGGTTTACCCAGCCGGGACGGTCACCCGCCCGCTGGTGCGCTCTTACCGCACCTTTTCACCCTTACCGGCCGCCCGAGGGCGACGTAGGCGGTAATTTTCTGTGGCACTCGCTGTCCTGGCTTGCGCCAGTCCTTCCCGTTAGGAAGCAAGGTGCTCTGCGTTGCCCGGACTTTCCTCGTCGCCCGAAAGCGCCGCGGTGGGGCGACCCATCACTGCGGGCAAAGGTAAGGGACAAGTCAGCAAGGCAACTAATGATACGCCTGAAGCCCCAGAAGCGCGGAGACACTCATGTTAGCAGGAGCAAAAAAATAGTAAGCACACAAGAAAGGAAATGTCATACTTACTGCCAGAAACAAGGAATGTGCTAACGCGAGATTAAATGGCCTGTGGTTATTTCCCTCGGGGCGTAGTAGGGTATCACCCAAAAAGTAAGGTACAATAACCGAAAACAATAAGTAAACAAAGGGTGGCCCGAATGCATAAATACTGCCCGTAATCTTCCACATTGCCATGGGCCAAATGATACCAAACACAGCCATCACAGTCCCCAGCAAAACGGTCACCCAACTAAGCTGCGAATATTTGCTAATGGCATAAACAGATTTACACCAAACGAACACGCAAGGCAAAAGGACAATAAGGAAAAGCAGGCCCATCGGAGATATTATTTACTTTCCCTCCCACACATTGTCCTTGGGGTAACTATCCGGCACCAGCGTGCTGCCCAGCGTCACGCGCGTCACGGGTTGCTTGGTGGCTACGGGCACGGTGACGGAGGTGGCGCCCGTTTCCCAAACGGCTATGCTGCGGTGGATTTTCTGGGTCGTGTTGTCGGCGAAGGTCACGGTGAGGTCGACGGGGACGGGCTTGCTGCCTTTGGCTTGCACCTGGACATCGTAGCCGGTGCCGGTTTTAGTCACGCCGGCGATGGCCAGGTCGGGGTAGCCGGCGTCGAAGAACCAGCGCTGCCAGAACCAGTTCAGGTTGCGGCCCGCACCGGTGTTCATGCTGTTGAAGAAGTCGTAGGGCATGGGGTGCTTGCCGTTCCACTGGCGGATGTAGGTGTGCAGGGCCTGCGTGAACAGCTCGTCGCCGAGCAGGTCCTTCACATACAAATAGCCCATGCCGGGCTTGGGATAGGAGTTGAGGAAGAACGGCAGGCCCGTTTGCTGGGTGCTGAGCGTGACCACGGGCAGGTCGTTTTCGGTGGCGGCGCTGCTGGCGTAGCGGGCCACGCCGTAGTCGTCGTCGAGCTTGGGGTCGATGAGGCTCGAAATCAGCCACTCGCCGATGGTGGCCCAGCCCTCGTCCATCCAGCCGTACTTCGTTTCGTTGATGCCCATGTAGAAAGGGAACATCGTGTGGAAGATTTCGTGGTCGGTGAGGGTGATGGCGTCCTCGCGGGTTTCGGTGGGGTTGTCGTTCACCATCATGGGGTACTCCATCTGGTCGAGGCCGTCAAACACCGTTTCGTGCGCGTAGGGGAAGGGCCACTTGGGGAAGGTATAGCTCATGGCCTCCACTGTTTTGCGGCTGAACTGAATGACCTCCTCGTAGTCTTTGTGCTTGGGATTGTACACGGCATCGACGCGGGTGCGGCGCTTGGTGGCCGGGTCTACCACGAGGCTGGTCGATTGCCACACGTAATGGTCGGCGGTAGCAAACACGAAGTCCGTCACGTTGCGGGCCTCGAAGCGCCAGGTGTTCTGCGGGTTTTGGGCGGTGATGTCGCGGCGCTGGGCATCTTCGGCCGAGATGACGAAGGCCACGGCGTCTTTCTGTTCCGCATCGCGCAGGCGCTGGGCGTACTTTTTGGCAAGCACTTGGTCGGTGTTTTTCAAATCGCCGGTGGCCCACACCACGAAGTTTTTGGGCACGGTGATGGCGGCTTTGAAATTGCAGAAGTCGTTGTAGAACTCCTGGTCGCCGGTGTAGGGCACGCGGTTCCAGCCATCGATGTCATCATAAACAGCAATGCGCGGGAAGAAATAAGCCACAAAGTCAGCCCCCGGCTCAATCTCGCCGGTGCGCTGATGCGAGCCTTTGTTGAGGACGTAGGAGTACGTGGCCTTCACCGTGGCCGACTGCCGTGCCCCGATGGCCCGGCGAAGCGGCACGGCCATGTTGGTGGCTTCGATGGCCAGCTTGGCCACGTTGAATACCTCGCCGTTGATGGTGAGGGCGGTGATTTTCATGCCCTCGCCCACGTCGGCCGGCGAGAAGGGGCGGCTGCGGGGCGCCCCTTTCTGGTAAATGTTGGGGTAGAGCTTGAACCAGACCTGCCGCAGCGAGTCGGGGCTGTTGTTCTGGTACTTGATGTCGACGGTGCCGCTCACGCGCCGCGTGGTGGGGTCGAAGCTGACGGTCAGGTCGTAGTCGGCGGTGTTTTGCCAGTAGTTGGGGCCGGGCTGGCCGCTTTCGGCGCGGGTGCCTTTGGCGTAGGTGGCCTGCAGGTTGCGCGGGATGGGCAGGGGCTGCTGGGCCAGGGCGGGCAGGGAGAGGAGCAGCAGGTAAAGAAAACGCATGGGACGCCGTTGATTTTGCGGGTAAAGGACAAAGAACGGTGCGGGAAGGGCACCGTTGCCTGCCGTCCGGCAAAATCCCCTGAATCAGGCCCGCACCAGTCCGGCGGGCGTGAGCACCTGCTCGCCGTGCCAGCGGTAAGCCACCAGCTCGCCGCCCTTGGCCACGCTATAGTCGAGGCACACGGAGTGCGGCGTCAGAATCCGGGGCTCGCCGCGCAGCCAGTAGTGGCCGAAGAACACGGGCGTTTCGTCCTGGTAGTAGCCGGCGTGGGGCAGGGCGGCCACGTCCACGGGCTGGTCGGCCAGGGCGTCGATGGGTTCGAGGTAGTAGTCGTGGTAGGTGGAGGCGGCCGGGTCGCGCCACCACGCGGTGCGCACCATGGTGCGGCGGTGGCCGTCTTTGTCGAAGAAATGGTGGTCGCCGGGCAGTTTGGTTTCGTGGCCTTTCAGCGTCACTTCAATGGCCTTGAATTCGGGCGAGCCGACGCGGCTGGCCCGGAGCAGAAAGTCCGGCGTCAGGTGGGAATCGGGCAGTTCCTGCCGCAGGTACGCAATGAAGCGGGCGTCCCAGCAGGCGTGCACCACGCGCAGCCCCGGCCGCTCCAGAAACAGCGGCAGCGTGCGAAACCACGCCAGGTAGCCGCGCCACTCCGCAAACTGCTCCTTGCTGCTGAACTCCTTGATGGTTTCCAGGTGCTGCAGAATGTGATTAGGCCAATGCGGCCGGAGGTGGCCCCCGTCGGGGGCGAAGGCCCAAAACGCGAGGGCGTTGTATTCGTGGTTGCCCATCACGGCCAGGGCCGTGCCGGCGTCCACCATGCCGCGCACCACCTGCAGCGTCTCGCGGATGTGCGGCCCCCGGTCGATGAAATCGCCCAAAAAAATGACCTGGCGCCCCGCCGGGTGGCGATAAATGCCCTGCGCATCGGGAGCGTATTCCAGTTTTTTCAGCAGCCGATGCAGCTCGGCCGCGTGGCCGTGGATATCGCCAATGAGGTCGTACATGGTAGGAAAGGGATTTGAAAGAAATTAGAACGTCATGCAGAGCGCCAGCGAAGCATCTCGCGCGCAGAAGTAATTATCTACTCTTGCGCGCGAGATGCTTCGCTGGCGCTCTGCATGACGTTTTTACTTGTCCGGCGAGAAGCCCGAAGTGCTACTTCAAGCGCACCAGCGTGGCACCGAAGCCAAACTTCTCTTTGCGCGCGTCTTCAAAGAACTTGATATCCTTGTTGCGGCTCAGCTGGCGGTGAATTTCCTTGCGCAGCACCCCGTTGCCCATGCCGTGGATGAAGACGATTTCGTGCATGTTGGTGGCCAGCGCGCGGCTCAGCGCATCCTCAAACGCATCGAGCTGCAGGCGCAGGATGGCGGTATTGCTCAAGTCCTCCTTGTTGTCGGGCCGCAAGGCTTCGAGGTGCAGGTCGAACTCGTGGGGCGGGGCTACTACCGGCGCAGCGGGCGCGGGCGCCGCGGCCGCTACTACCGCAGCCGGCTTGGCCGGTGCATCGCCGCTGAGCTGGGCCTTGAGCGCGGCGGCATCCACGCCGGCGGGTTTGGCCTGGGCGGCGGGAGCCGGAGACGGGGCTTCTTCGGCGAGTTTCTCAGGTGCGATGGCCGCGGCGGCTTTTTCGTCGAGCTGGAAGAGGTAGGCTTCCTTGCCAATTACCGGCGCCGGTTTCAGGCTGCTGTAGAAGGTGCTGGCTTTGAAGGCTTGGCGCTTGGTGAGCAGCTCGTAGGCCGCGTCGCCGTTGAGCCTGGTGGGCAGCAGTTGGAACACCACGGCCGGCCAGGTTTCAAAATCCTTCAGGTGCAGGAAGGAGAGGGGCTTGGTGCTGGCTTTGGGGCCCAGCTTGTCGGCGGCCAGGGCGCGGTAGGGACGGGCGCTGGTTTCCTCGCCGTAGGTGTAGAGCACGTCGGCCTCGGTGTTGTTGATGAGCGTGACGGCCAGCAGCTCCGGCGACTGGTGCACCAGGGCCAGGAACAGGCCTTTGGCCGCTGCTGGCTGCTTGGCGCCGGCAGTTCCGGGCACAATGCCGGCCGGCTTGGCGATGCCCGCGCCGCTGGAGGCCGCGGCGGCCAGGGCCTCCTGCAGCGAGGGCTGCGCCGGCCGACCCGGGGCCGCGGCGGCCGGCTGGCCGGGGCGCTTGCTTTTGTCTTTTTTGCTGGCGTTGGCGTTGCGGCCGGGCGCTTGGCCGGGGCCCAGGTCGGGGGCGGCGCGGTCGAAGTTCTTGCCTTCTTCCTGGGCCACCACCACCACTTCGCGCCGCAGCACGGGAATGGTAAAATCGTTGTCGATGGCCACTTCCACCAGTTCGCTGTCGAGCAGGCGGGTAACGATTCCTTCTTCGGTGCCGGTCAGCAGCCGGACTCTATCTCCTACGTTCATAACAGTTCTAATTTGCCCGCTCCCAGGTCAGTTCTACGGCGTGAAGAACGGCTGCCCGGGGCGGGTGAGTTCGTCAAAAGTACGGGCAACGGGGGCCGCCCGGGTTTCCCTAACGGATTTTAGCCGGCCCGGGCCTATAAGTAGAGCGCGTGGAAGCCGAAACCGTTGCGTGGGTTGTATTCCAGGGCCGGGGCCGGCATGTGGAAAATGCTCAGGGCGTAGAACACCCGCTTGAGCACCACGCTGCGGGTGGGGATGCGCCGAAGGTCGACGTCGAGCGACAAGTAAAACTGGCGGTAGGGGCGCAGGCCGGCCGCCGCGTTGGTGGCGTCGTCGTTGTACACCATGTCTTCGCCGCCGTAGCCCAG
This sequence comes from Hymenobacter miniatus, assembly GCF_016427455.1. Lineage (NCBI taxonomy): Bacteria > Pseudomonadati > Bacteroidota > Cytophagia > Cytophagales > Hymenobacteraceae > Hymenobacter > Hymenobacter miniatus. The sequence continues at coordinate 102,689 of NZ_JAELXR010000006.1, read as the reverse complement.
GGCCGGCTGCAGCCAGCGGGGCCAGCGGTTGCCGGGCTTCAGAAAAGCGCCCACGTCGGTGCAGAGCCAATACGTCTGGCCGTTGTAGTCTTTGAGCCAGCGTTCGGGTACGTTGCTGCCCAGTACGTTGGGGCGGCGCTGGGCGTAGCCGGTGAGGTGAAACGACCATTTGGGCATGATGCGGACGTCGTGCCAAGCCAGCTGCTGGGCCAGCAGGCCCGCCGAGCCCAGAAAATTGGCCGCCAAATCGGTGGCCGAGGCGCCATATTCCGGGTCGCGCCCGTCCAGAATTTCCAGCGGGCTCTGAATGGCAAACCCCACGAAGGACCCGTACCAAATGGCTTTCTTCTCGCTCAGGCCGGCCCAGCGCAGCATGTCGACGGCGCCGCGGCTTTCCTGAAAGGCGCCCCAGAAATGGCCGGCTTTGTCGAGCTGCTGCCACTCGGGCAAGTCGTTGAACCAGTGCAGCGGCACCCGCTCCCCGGTATACCAGGCGGTAGTGAGGCCCGTGTAGATGACGCCGTAGCCCACGGCCGAACCGCCCACCAACCAACGCAGGCGCCGTTTGCGCATCGCCAACGAATCGGTAGACGGCGATGCAGCCGTTTGCGGTGCGAGCAGCACGGTGCTATCGGCGCGGGCGGGAATCTGCGCGCTGGCGGCGGGCGCCAGGGCCAGTCCGCCCACGGCCCACAGCCCCATCAACAGCCAACGTCGTATGGGAACAAATGGGCAGGAAATAAACGTCATGCGGGCAAGAATCAGCCGCAAAGGTAGGCGGTTTTGCCCCACGAAGAGGCCAGAAGCTGTATCTTGCGCTATCGTTTGCACAAGGCCTTGCGCGGGGCCTTGTTGTTCCTTCATCCATCCCAACAAAAATTCCCCCAATGCAAACATTTACCCGAATTACCATGCTGCTGTGCAGCCTGTTGGCCTGGACGGCTCAGGCGCAGGTGGTCACCACGTCGCCGGTGTTTTTCACCGACACCACGCCCGTGACCATCACCTTCGACGCCACCCAGGGCAACGGCGCGCTGGCCAACTTCACCGGCAACGTCTACATCTGGACCGGCACCGTGACCAACCTGAGCTCCAGCAACACCAACTGGCGCAACGTGCACAGCTCCACCTTCAATCAGGCCGACCCCACGGCCCTGATGACGCGCGACGCCAGCAATCCGAACATCTACCGCATCACCTTCACGCCGCGCACCTATTACCCCATTCCGGCCGGCGAAACGCTGCTGCGCCTGGGCATGATTTTCAAGAATGCCGACGGCACCGTGGTGGGCCGGGCTGCCGGCGGCGGGGATATTTTCGTGGATGCCGCCCAGGCGGCGCTCACGGCCCGCATCACCAGCCCCAGCCCGGGCACCAACGGCAATCCGCTGTTTGTGAACCAGAACACGCAGGTGAGCGTGACCGGCGCCGCCTCGGCGTCGGCCAACCTGGCCTTTACCCTCAACGGCACCCAGGTGGCTCAGCAAGCCAACGCCACCACGCTGACGTCTAACATCACCATTTCGCAGACGGGCCGCAGCGTGGTGCGTTTTACGGCGGTGAGCGGCACGTCGCAGGCCGTCGATTCGCTGGTGTTTGTGGTGCGGCCCTCGGTGGTGACGGCGGCCCTGCCCGCCGGTGCCAAGGACGGCATCACCTACCTGAACGGCGGTACGTCGGTGATTCTGAACCTTACTGCGCCGAACAAGCAGTTTGTGTACGCCATCGGCGAATTCAACAACTGGCAGACGCTCAACTCGGCCTTCATGAACCGCACGCCCGACGGCAACCGCTGGTGGGTGCAAATCAACGGCCTGACGCCGGGCGTGGAGTACGCCTATCAGTACCTCGTGGACGGCGAGCTGCGCGTGGCCGACCCGTACTGCGAGAAAATCCTGAACCCAAACGACGACCGGTTCATCCCGAGCGTGACCTACCCCAACCTGAAGCCGTACCCCACGAGCGCGACGACCGGGAACGTGTCGGTGCTGCAAACCAACCAGGCGCCCTACGTGTGGACGACCACCAATTACCAGCGCCCTAGCCGCGCCGACTTGGTGATTTACGAGCTGCACCTGCGCGACTTTATTGCCCGGCACGACTACCAGACCCTGCGCGACACGCTCAACTACCTGAGCCGTTTGGGCGTGAATGCCATCGAGCTGATGCCCATCAATGAGTTTGAAGGCAACGAAAGCTGGGGCTACAATCCCTCCTTCTATTTCGCACCCGACAAATATTACGGCACCAAAAACGACCTGAAGCGCCTCATCGACGAGTGCCACCGCCGCGGCATGGCCGTGGTGCTCGACATGGTACTGAACCACTCCTTCGGCCAGTCGCCCATGGTGCAACTGTATTTCGACAACGCCACCGGCAAGCCCGCCGCCAACAGCCCGTGGTTCAACCAAGACGCCACGCACCCCTTCAACGTGGGCTACGACTTCAACCACGAAAGCCAATTCACCAAGTATTTCTCGAAGCAGGTGATGGCGTTCTGGCTGCAGGAATACAAGGTCGACGGCTACCGTTTCGACCTGAGCAAGGGCTTCACGCAGGTGAACAACCCCACCAACGTGGGGGCCTGGGGCGCCTACGACCAGTCGCGCATCAACATCTGGAAGGACTACTACGATGCCATGAAGGCTGTGGACCCCAACCTGTACTGCATTCTGGAGCACTTTGCTGACAACTCGGAGGAGCAGGTGCTGGCCAACTACGGCATGATGCTGTGGGGCAACATGAACTACAACTACAACGAAGCCACCATGGGCTACGTGAGCACCTCGAACTTCAGCGGCGGCTACTACGGCACCCGCAACTTTGCCGGCCCCAATTTGGTGACGTACATGGAAAGCCACGACGAGGAGCGGCTCATGTTCAAGAACATCACCTACGGCAACCAGACCAACCCCGCCCACAACGTGCGCGACCTGAACACCGCCCTGGCCCGTACCGAAGCCGCCGCGGCCTTCTTCCTCACCGTGCCCGGCCCGAAGATGATTTGGCAGTTTGGCGAGCTGGGCTACGACATCAGCATCGACCAGAACGGCCGCGTGGGCAACAAGCCCATCCTCTGGAACTACTACCAGAACGCCAACCGCCGCCAGCTCTACGACGTGTACCGGGCCCTCATCGCGCTCAAGAAAAAGGAGCCGGTGTTTGAAAACCCCACCACCTACACGCAGTCGCTGGCCGGTGCCGCCAAGTCCATTCACCTAAGCGACGCCAACACGAAGGTCACCATCATTGGCAACTTCGACGTGACTTCCACCACCATCGACCCGGCCTTCCAGAACACCGGCAAGTGGTACAACTACCTCAGCGGCGACAGCATCACCGTCACCAACCCCAACGCGCTGATTACGCTGCAGCCCGGCGCCTACGCCGTGTACACCTCGCGCCGCATCAAGAAGGCCACCCTGCTGCCCACCCGCACGCAGGCGGCCGCCGCCGTGCTGCGCCTCACGGCTTCGCCAAACCCCACCGCCAGCACCGCGCTGCTGCAGTACGAGCTGCCCTTGCCGGCCGCCGTCACGATGACCGTGCAGAACCTGCTGGGCGCCACCGTGCGCACCGTGAGCACGGCCGCGCCGCAAGCCGCCGGCCCGCACAGCGTGAGCCTGCCCGTGCAAGGGCTGGCCGAGGGCGTGTACCTCGTGCGCCTCACCACGCCGCAGCATAGCCAAACCATTCGACTGGTGGTACAGCATTAACGGAATTCACCGCAAACAAAAAGGCCGCTTTCCTAGGAAAGCGGCCTTTTTGTTTGCGGTGAGCTTGGCGGCAATTGCACGTTGCCAAGCGCAGCGCAGCCTACAAATCCTCTTCGTGGTACGCCACCAAATCATCGATAGGGGAGCGGATGATTTTGCCCACTTCCATGCCGTGGTTTTTGGCCACCTGCGTCAGCACGTCGCGGAAATTATAGCCCACCGAGCCCACGCAGTTGAAAGTGTACTCCTGGTAGCGCGGGTAGTGCAGCACCAGGTTCTGGAAGAACGTCTCGAAGCCTTCGAGCACGATGTCGCGGCAGTAGCTCACGTTGTTGTGGTCGTAGGCAAACTTGGCGAAGCTGGCCAGGTAGCGGTTGGGCAGCGGCTGGTTGTAGAGGCGGTCGAGGATTTCGTTGCGCGTGCCCAGCTTGTACTCTTCCTTCAGGGCCTCCTGCAGACCGTCGGGCAGCAGGCCGCGCAAATAGTCGCGCAGCAGGCGCTTACCGAAAAACGACCCCGACCCTTCGTCGCCCAGGAAATAGCCCAGCGAGTCCACGTTGTAGGTGATTTTTTCGCCGTCGTAGAGGCAGGAGTTGGTGCCCGTGCCCAGAATGGCGGCAAAGCCGGGCTTGCGGCCCAGCAGGGCCCGGGCCGCGGCCAGCAGGTCTTCGGTCACGTGGGCCTTGGCGTTGGGAAACAGCTGGCGCAGTGCGCTGGCAATGACCTCCGCCTTTTGGGCCGACGACACCCCGGCGCCGTAGAAATACACGTCGCGCACCTGGTCGCGGGGCAGGGTGTCGGGCAGGTGCTGGTTCAGCGACGCCGCAATGCCGGCCGTGTCAATAAAATCGGGGTTGTACCCTTCGGTGTTGAAGTAAACGCGGTTGCGCGCGTCGTCGAGCTGGCACCAGCTGCATTTGGTGGAACCGCCGTCGGCAATTAGAATCATGAGAAAATGGCCTTTTATTTAAGATGGGCTAAAGTAGTACGCAAGGCGAGAAGGGAACCCAACCCTTGCGTTGGGTGAGGTTATAAAAACGGAAACCCCGCCCAAAAAATGAACGGGGTTTCGTAGCCTGAAATCCAAAAACGCAGGGAAATTACTTCAGGGAGTAGGTCAGGGTGTTCAAATCGAACTTAATGGTGTAAGTACCCGTGGTGGGAACAGAGATGTTGGGTCCGTCCAATACCAAGGTACCGGTGCCGCTTGCATTGCGGGCGTTAGCGCCGTAGTTGGTGGCTACGCCGTTCACGTTCCACTGGGAATTTTTACGGAACTTAAACTCGCCGGCGTTCAGGGTGCGGGTCAGGTCATAGGTTCTCGTGTCGCAATTGTACACCAGCGGCACGTCGGTGTTCCAATCCACGCCAGCGGGGCCAATGATGGACCACACGTCCGTGTTGGGGGGTAGGCAAACTTTGTAGCCCGTGGCCGTGATGGGCACAACGTTCGAAACAAAGCTGTGGCGGTCGCTGCCCACGCCAGCTGCAACGCGCACGTACACCGGCGTTGCCACACCGGGCGTCACGTTCAAAAAGGTAAGGGCCGTGTTCAGGTCTTGCACCGTCACGGCTTTCGACGTGCCCGTGCCGGTCACGCTGATGATGCCGGGGTAGCCGAAACCATCGGCGGACTTTGCCACCTGCAGTTCATAGGTCACCACCGGGGCCTTGTTGTATTCGGTGCCGCTCAGCGCAAAAGTCACCGGCGTCCAGTTAAACGTGATGGCCGTCTGGTTTGCGTTTGCCTGGGTCAGTACCACCGAGTTGGCGGAGGCCGTCAGCGTGCTTGTAGCCGAAGGCGCCACGGTAACCTTGTTCTCGTCTTTGGAGCAAGATGCCAGCGCAGCTACGGCAAACAGGCCAGCGGCTGCTTGGGTAAGCCAATTTTTCATGGTTATAGGAAATTATGAAAAGAGTAAACAGAAACGGTACGTACTCCGGAACCGGGCTTCGCAGTGGGCGAAAGCCTGCCACCGGGAGCAGCGGTGCGCGTCATCTAAAAAAATGAAAGCAAAATTTGGGAGGAACTGCCCAGCGACAGTTCCTCCCAGGCACAGGCTAGTAGCCCGTGTTTTGCTTCAGGTTGGGGTTGGCCGCGAGGTCCGAAGCCGGCAGCGGAAACAGCTTGTATTTGGCGTCAACAGCCTTGCCGTTGGCCACGCCCCCTTTCCAGGGCCACAGGTAAGTGCTTTCCACAAACTGGTTGTAGCGGATGAGGTCGGAGCGGCGCGTGCCTTCCCAGTGCAGTTCCCGGGCGCGCTCATCCAAAATGAAGGCGCTGGTCATCTGCGCGTCGGTGATGTCGGCCAAGGCGCTGGGCGTCGTGATAGGCAGGCCAAAGCCGCGGCGGCGCAACTGGTTCACGTAGTTCAGAGCCGCAACGCGGTCGCCGCTGCCGCGGGTTGCTGCTTCGGCATAAATGAGCATCATGTCGCCCAGGCGCAGCATGGGGAAGTCCACGCTCGAGAAGTTGAGCGAAGCACCCTGGGGCGCACCGGCCGAATTGATGTTGCGGTACTTCAGTACGCCCAGGCCTTGGGTAAACTGGCTCAGGTCGTTGATGGCCAGCGTTTGGCCATTGGTGTAGAAGCGGCCCCGACGGTCCTTGGCGGTGTCGCCACCGGCCAGGAAGAACTTGTCGAACAAGGCGCTGGTGGTGCGCAGACCGCCCCAGCCAGTTGACTGGCCCACCAGGCGCTGCCAGCCGGCGTCGGCACCGCTCGTGGCGCCGTTCACCAAGAAGGTGGTGCCACCGTAGCTCTGCACACTGTTCACGTCAAAAATGACGGGCCAGATGATTTCGTCTTTGGCCGGAGCCAGGTTGTTATCGGCCAAAAAGAGGCGGCCGTAAGCCGACGACACACGCCCGGAGGGAGTGGCGCTCAGGCTATAACCCGATTTAATAACCTTGTCGGCAGCATCGGCAGCTTTGGCGTACTGAGGCGTGCCGGTATATACACCTGCGTTCAGGTACAGGCGGGCCAGCATGCCATAGGCAGCAGCTTGGTCTACGCGGCCGTACTCGTTGGTGCGGGCGGGAGCCAGTTCCGTGGTCAGGGCCAGCAACTCGCTCTCCACGTAGTTGTACAGCTGCTGACGCGTGCCGTAGCTGGGCAGCGGGCCCCCAATGGGGTCTTTTTCCGTCACAAACGGACCATTGCCGAACAGGTCAATAACGTGCAGATAAGCTACGGCGCGCAGGAAGCGGGCTTCGGCGCGGTAGCGCTTGGCTTCGCCTTGGTCGCCGCTGCCGAGACGGCTGCTGAGGTTGTCGTCCGAGGCTTCGCGAATGAACTCGTTGCAGATGGCAATCTCGTAATACATCCGGTTATACAGGCCGCGGGTCAGCGGGTCGGTGGCGTCCCAGTTCATGCGGTGCCACTCCTGCACGCCCGGGTCGTTCCAGGCAATCACGGCTTCGTCGGTGGTCAGCTCTTGGGCGCTCCAGTACTGGCGGATGTAGTCCGAAGTGCCCGCGTCGATGCCCACAATGTCGCCCGAACCGGGGCCCGAGGGGCCCGTCAGGGCGAAGCCGCCGTAGAGCTTGGCGAGCACCTGCTTGTAAGCGGGCAGGCTCACGTATACTTTGTCGGGCGTGAGCTCATACTTGGGCGTCTGGTCCAGGTCCTTGGTGCAGGACGTGCTCAGGCCGGCCAGTGCCGTGCTCAGGGTGAGGGCCGTCAGCCCCCGGTATAATGCTTTTTTCATGAGTGGTGGGAATTAAAAGCCGAGAGCAAGGCCCAGAGTGTAGGTACGGGCACGCGGGTAAAAGTTAGAGTCGATGCCGAACGTGGCGCCCGAAGTGGGCGAAGCCGCACTCAGCACTTCCGGGTCGAGGCCTTTGTACTTGGTCACCACGAAGGCATTCTGTACGTTGCCGGCGATGCGCAGCGTGGAGGCGCCGAACACTTTGCCCACGTTGTAGCCCAGCGAGATGTTGTCGCAGCGCAGGAACGAGGCGTTTTGCACGTAGTAGTCCGAGAACACCTGCTGACGGGTGAAGCCCGTGTTTAGCACGTCGGGGCTCAGGTTGTTCACAAAGTTGGTCGAGCCCTGCGCGTTGGCGTAGGTGCCGAAGTTGGCAGCGTTGGCGTTGTACACGTAGTTGCCGAGGTTGCTGCGCAGCGTGAAGGCCAGCGACAGCTTCTTGTAATTTACGTTGGAGCTGAAGCCCAGCGTCACGAGCGGATAGGGGCGCTTGTAGTAAACGTAATCGAGGTCGTTGATGACGCCGTCGCCGTTGCGGTCCACGTACAGACCTTCCACGGGGCGGCCATCCGGGCCGTACACCTGCTGCGCTACGAAGAAGGTGTTGAAAGGCTGTCCCACAGCGTTGATTTGAATCGTGTTGCCGGTGCCACCGCCAATACCACCCACTTTGTAGGGCGAAATGCCCTCGGGCTGCTGGTCCAAGGCGGTGATTTTGTTAACATTGTAAGCCCCGTTCAGGTTCACGCTCCAGTTCAGGTTTTCGCCTCGCAGCACGTCGTAGTTCAAGCCCACTTCCACGCCGCGGTTGGTCATCGAACCAATGTTTTTGTTCAACTGGTTGGTGAAGTTCGAGCCGGCCGAGAAGTTCACCAGCGCCAGCAGGTCGGTGGCTTTGCGCTCATACACGTCCACGGTGGCCGTGAAGCGGTTGTCGAAAAAGCCCAGGTCGAGGCCGGCGTTCAGGGTGTTCGTCTTTTCGAAGGTCAAGGTTGCGTTGTAACCCTGCACGCTGTAGGTCGGCACAATGGTGCCGCCGGTGCCGCCCAACGGATAGGAAGTCGTGGAGCCGGTTACTAGGTAACGGGGTTGCGTGTCGTAGGCGCCGCCCACGTCCTGCTGCCCGGTGCGGCCGTAGCCAGCGCGCAGCTTCAGCTCCGAAATCACCGTGTTATCCTTCAGGAAAGCTTCGTTTTTCACGCGCCAGGCCAGGCCCAGGGCCGGGAACCAGCCGCTGCGGTAGCCCTCGCGGAAGCGCGACGTGTTGTCGTTGCGCAGAGTGGCCGTCAACAGGTATTTGTCTTGCACGTTCACCGTGGCACGGCCGAAGTAGGAGAGCAACACATACTTGTTGTAGTAAGCCGGCAGCAGCAGGGTGTCGGTGCGGTTTACTTTGGTTTTGCGGTCAAAGCGGTAATCCAAGAAGTTGGGGCCTTGGTCCACAAACGACTGGTAGGCATGGCCCACCTGCACGTCAACCTTGGTGCCGCCCAGTTGCTTGCCATAGGCCAGGTACGCTTCAAGCAGTTTCATGTCCTTGTCCTGCGAGTACTGCGTGTAGCGCCCGTTCAGGCCAGCGTTGGTAGCCGCGGCGGCGTCGGTGTTGTAGTTGCCGAAGTCGGTGGGCTGGATAACGTTGCTGCCGCGGCCGCGCGAAGCATCCATGGCCAAGTTGAGGTTGGCGCGCAGGCCATCAATGCCGTGCACCTTATAATCCAGCTGCACATTGCCGATGAAGCGCTTGGCCGTGCTGGTGTTGTTGGAGTTTTGGAGGGCGGCCACCGGGTTGCCGGGGGCGTTGCCCAACGGCTGGCCCACCGAGTTGGTGAACTGGTTGTAGCCGCCGTAGCGCGCAAAGCGAGCCTCGGTCGAAGTAACCGGCTGGGTGGGGTCGTAGAGTGCGGCGCCGGCCACGGTGCCATAGTCCACAAAGCGGTTGTCGACGATGGAGCCTTTGGCGTTCACGTCAATGCGCAGGTGGTTGTCAAGCAGGGTGGGGGTCAGGCTCACCGAGCCCGAGTTGCGCTTCAGGCTGTTGGTGATGACAATGCCCTCTTGGTAGAGGTTGCCGTACGACACGCGGAACGGGACCTTGGCCACGTTGCCAATCAGGCTCACGGTGTTGTCGTAGGTGGCGGCGGTGCGGAAAATCTCTTTCTGCCAATCGGTGTTAGCCGAACCCAACGTGGCAATCTGCGATGCCGAGCCGTTGGCCTGAATCAAGCGGCGGAATTCGTCGGTCGACAGGGTTTCGTAGCGCTTGGCAACCGTCGACACGCCGATTTGCGAGTTCAGCTCCACGCGCAGCTTGTCGCCTTGCAGGCCCCGCTTGGTGGTGATGAGGATAACGCCGCCAGCCGCCCGGTTGCCGTAAATGGCCGTAGCCGAAGCGTCCTTCAGCACCGAGAAGCTTTCGATGTCGCTGGGGTTAATCAGCGAGAGCGGGTTGGAAGTGCCGCTGATGCTGCCTTTGTCCACGGGCACGCCGTCAATTACATACAACGGGTCGCTGTTCGCGTTGAGCGACGAGTTGCCGCGAATACGGATGGTATTGCCCGCGCCGGGCGCGCCACCGCTCGAAGTAATGGCTACGCCGGCCACCTTGCCCTGAATCAATTGCTCGGGGTTGGTAATCTGGCCTTGCACAAACTGGCGCGAGTCTACCGTTGAAACGGCCCCGGTGATGTCTTGGCGGCGCTGCGTGCCGTAACCCACCACCACTGCCTCGGACAGCTGGGTGGTGTTTTCGGCCAGCGAAGCGCTTACTTCAGCGTTCTGGCCCGCCACCACCGTCACGGGGCGGCGCACCGAGTTGTAGCCCACAAACGAAATCACCACGGTTTGGGGACCAGCCGGCACGTTCTGCACCGAGAAAGTACCGTCCACGTTCGAAGAGCTGCCCAGCGACGTGCCCTCGATGAGGACCGTAGCGCCCGGAATGCCTTCGTTCTTGCCATCAGTAACGCGGCCGCTGATGGTACCGGTTTGTGCCTGGGCCGTTGAGGGGAAGCCGTAGGCGGCGAACAGTAGCAGAAACAGTAGTTTCGCTAGATAAGGGTGTTTCATGAAAACGGGAATTTGGTGGGAAAATGTGAGCGGGTAATGGAGTGTGTAAAAAGTATTGGGAAACAGCAAAAACGATTGGGTGCGAGCCGGCCAACAATTTGCCTAAAAAAAGGCGTCAGCTGAGGTGTAAGACAGCATTCGAACAATATTGTTGACGCTATCAGATGTCCCTGGGGCAGTCCGGGCTGGTGGCGGCCTCAGGCCAGTAAATTGGAAGCAATGGTCAGATAATCAATAAAATGATGTAAAAGATACATGCGGGGAACAAAGCCAGCCATCGGAAAGGCGAAACTAAGGTACGCAAACGTTTGCACAATGGGCTTCAAGTACCTATTTTTTTGGAGAATAATTGTGGATAGTTTGAGGCCGGCTTTGTCGTGGCAGCCGGATGCGTTTCTTGGGTTGCCGCGCTCGGCAGGGGCAGCTTATGAGAAGCGGGGCCAAGTCGGGCCTTACGGCTCCGAGGCCAGAAAATGCCGCGAGCTTGCTAACTTGGGGCCGGGGGCACGCCAGTCAGGCAAATTGAATTTTGGCGGTGCTTATCTTGCGCCTCGGGCGCGGTCTTGGGCTGCCAGTGGCCTTGCTCCAGCACGCCGTCGTCGTTACTTTTGGCTTTTCCTTAGAAAATGAAAAAGCACCTCCTGCTCATTGCCTTGCTTTTGGTGACTTCCGGGCTCAGCGCCAGTGCGCAAAGCCGCCCCGGCTCGCGCAAGCCGGCACCCAAAGGCAAAACCAAGCAGCCGGCCGGCAAAGCGGCCCCCAAGCCCCCGCCGGTGTATTCGCCCATTCAGTCGCAGAGCAATGGTGACGAGCCCACAGCCCAGCCCATAGTGGTGAACAAAGTGAAACTCAAAAAGCCGGTGCTGGTGTATTACGAAGAGCCCGCCCCTGGCAAATCGGTGCAACAGCTCATCATGTCGGAGGAAAACCTGGGCTTGCTCAAAACCCTCGACCTGGAGCACCTCATGATGCGCCGGGAAGTTTTCGTCGACGGCCTCGGCAACCTGGCCCTGCCGGGCAGCGACGTGACCAAGTACCGCCTGCTGGGCACCAGCGCCGTGGCCGAGGACACGCGCCGGCCCGTGGGCGACGGCCGCAACTTCTATTCCCGCCTGAAAGTCCCCTCGTCGGGCTACTTATACGTGGTGCTCGAATCGGCCGAAGAATACCGGCATTTCGTGAAGGGGCCGCAGAAGAAAGGGTCGTTTCTGGACTTTCAGGCCAACGGCCTGCCCGGGGTCGACTCGGTGCGCGCCGTGTACACGCTGCGCAAGATGGAAGCGGCCGAGCGTGGCGCCGGCTCCGGCGAAACCATCCGCTAAACCCATTCAATGAAGCAACTACTGCCCAAATGTGCGGCGCTGCTGTTCGGCGTCCTGGCCCTGCCGTGGGGTACGGCCAATGCTCAGGTCTTGCTCCAACTAACCCAGGTGCCCGCCACCACGCCGGCCACCGATACTCTTTTCGTGGCGGGTTCCTTCAATAGCTGGAACCCGCACAGCCGCGCCCACGCCCTGCGCCGACAGGCCGACGGCAGCTATCAGCTCCGCTTGCCTGCCAGCCTGGGCAACATTGAATACAAGTTCACGCGCGGCAGTTGGCCCACGGTGGAGGTAGACGGAAAGGGCGACCAAGTTGCCAATCGCACGGCCAACCTGACGACTGGCCGCGAGATAACCGTGCAAGTGCTGGCGTGGAGCGACCAGAGCGGGGTTGCCAAAAAGCACACCGCTACGCCGCAGGTGCGGGTGTTGTCGGCGGCGTTCAATATGCCGCAACTGGGCCGGCAACGGCGCGTGTGGCTGTACCTGCCCGCCGACTATGCTGCCCGCCCGTCCCGCTGCTTCCCGGTGCTCTACCTGCACGACGGCCAGAACGTGTTTGACGACGCCACCAGCTTCGGCGGCGAATGGGGCGTGGACGAAACCCTTGACCGCCTGCGCAAATCCGGGCAGGACGCCACCGGCAGCATTGTGGTGGCCGTGGACAACGGCGACCAGTTTCGCTCCGACGAGTACATTCCCTGGCCTAGTGCTGAGCTTAAGGGCCAGCCCCACCGGGGCGGAGAGGGCGGCGCCTACGTCGACTTTCTGGCACGTACGCTTAAGCCCTATATCGACGCGCACTACCGCACCCGGCCCGACGCAGCCCATACCGGCATCGCCGGCTCCAGCCTGGGCGGGCTCATTTCGGTATACGCGGCCTTGAAGTACCCAAACGTCTTTGGGCTGGTTGGGGCTTTTTCGCCGGCGTTTTGGGTCTGCAATGATTCGCTGCGGGAATTTGCCAAAACGCACCCACCAGCACCCACGGCCCGGTTTTATTTCGTATGCGGTACTACCGAGTCCGAAACCATGTTGCCCTTGATGGCCCAGTGGCGGGACCTGATGCGTGCCAAAGGCGTGCCGGCCAACCACGTGGCTTTCTGGGCCCCGGCCGATGGCCAGCACCGCGAATGGTTCTGGCGGCGGGAATTTCCAACGGCGTACCGTTTCCTGTTCAGCGTCAAGCCCTTGTCGGTTGGCAGCAAGGCAAAGACCAAATAAAGTAGAGGCAAACCAGCATAAGGCTGGTTTGTGAATTCGGTGGATGCACAACCTTGTTGGTGATTTTATTGTAATAGATGGCAAAAGGCGTTGCTGCAATTTCAAGAAAATTGCCATATCTTTGCGGCGTGCTTTCAAAGCGCATGGTTTCTCTCATGATTTCACATCGTACTTCCCAGGCTTGGTGGTGGCAGTTCCGAAACCTCGGTCCGGCCTGCCTGCGTGCCTAGCGAAGTCAACAGATTCTTTCGCTAACAACGACAAAAGCCCGGCCGTCCGCCGGGCTTTTTTGTTTTCAACCGTATTCCTACTTTTTTAAAGTGCCGCTCCAACTTATCACCCGCCACCGCCGTCTGCTGGCCGATACCGTGACCCCCGTAGGGTTGTACCTGCGCCTTCGCGACCAGTATGCCAACTGCCTGCTGCTGGAAAGCGCCGACTACCACGGCCAGCAAAACGCGTTCAGCTACCTGGTGTGCGAGCCGCTGGGCACTTTCGAGTTGCGTCGGGGCAGCGAGCTGCGGCAGCGTCTGCCCGGCGAAGCCGACCGCCGGGAGCTACTGCAGGAACCACGTCAGGCGCTGGTTCGCCTGCGGGAATTTGCCGCCGCTTTTGAGCCCGACGAGGCGGCCACCAAGATGCCATTCATCAGCAACGGCCTGTTTGGGTACATGGGCTACGAGGCCGTGCAAAGCTTTGAGGACGTAACCTTTGACGCAGCCAAAGTGCCGGCTGGCGACGTCCCCCTGATTCGCTACGGCGTGTACCGCTACGTCATTGCCTTCAACCACTTCCGGCAGGAGCTGTTCCTGTTTGAGCACGGCATAGCCGGGGAGGAACGTGCCACGAATGACGGCCTCGACCGGCTCGAAAACCTGGTGCGCAACCCCAGCGTGCCAGCCTTCGATTTTGCCACGGTAGGAGAGGAAGTCAGCAACCAGACCGACGATGAATTTCTGGCGCGCCTCGCCCAGGGCCAAGCGCACTGCCGGCGCGGCGACGTGTTTCAGATTGTGTTGTCGCGTCGGTTTCAGCAGGGTTTTTCGGGCGATGAGTTTAACGTGTACCGGGCACTGCGGTCCATCAATCCCTCGCCTTATCTGTTTTACTTCGACTACGGCGACTACAAAATTTTTGGCTCTTCGCCCGAGGCGCAGGTGCTGGTGCAAGGCCGCGAAGCCAGCTTGTACCCCATTGCGGGCACTTACCGCCGCACCGGCGACGACGCTGCCGATGCCGCCGCCGCCCAGCGCCTTGCCGCCGACCCCAAGGAAAACGCTGAGCACGTGATGCTGGTGGACCTGGCCCGCAACGACCTGGCCCGTCACGGCAGCCAGGTGCAAGTGCGCACGCTGCGCGAAATCCAGTTTTACTCGCACGTCATTCACCTGGTGAGCCACGTGACGGCCCAACTCGACGAGGGCACTGACACCCTGCAGGTGGTGGCCGATACCTTCCCGGCCGGCACGCTATCGGGCGCGCCCAAGCACCGTGCCCTGCAGCTGATTGATGGGCTGGAGCCCACCGCCCGCGGCTACTACGGGGGCTGCATTGGCCACCTGGGTTTCGACGGCAATTTCAACCACGCCATCATGATTCGCTCGTTCCTGAGCACCGGCAACCAACTCTATTTCCAGGCCGGCGCGGGCGTAGTGGCCGCGTCCAGCGTGCAGTCGGAGCTAGAGGAGGTGCACCACAAGCTGGGGGCGCTGCGCGCCGCGCTGCGGGCGGCTGAAAACGTCACATAATTTCTGTCTTTCGCCATGAAAATCCTGGTTCTCGATAACTACGACTCGTTCACTTACAATTTGGTGCACCTGTTGCGCGACCTCGGCCACGGCCCAAATATGGCCGTGACGCGCAACGACCAGCTGACGCTGGACGAGGTAGCGGCCTACGACGCCATTCTGCTTTCGCCCGGGCCCGGTATTCCCACCGAAGCGGGGTTGATGCCGGCCATTATCGAAAAATATGCGCCCACCAAGCGCATACTGGGCGTGTGCCTCGGGCACCAAGGCCTGGCCGAAAGCTTTGGGGCAGAGCTCTACAACATTCCGGCCGTGCTGCACGGCGTGGCTCACGAAGCCGAGGTCACGGTAGCCGACGAGCGCCTGTTTGCCGGGCTGCCCGAGCGGTTCCAGGTGGGGCGCTACCACTCCTGGGCGGTGCGGCCCGAGTCAGTTCCCGCGACGCTGGAAGTAACGGCCCGCGACGCCAACGGCGAGGTGCTGGCTTTCCGTCACCGCGAGTACGACGTGCGCGGCGTGCAGTTCCACCCCGAAAGCATCCTCACGGAACACGGCGCCCAGATGCTGGAAAATTGGTTGAAATAGAAACGTAAAAAAGAACGTCATGCTTCGGCTGCGCTCAGCATGGCGTTCGGGAAAGACTTAACATGAAACAGATTCTCACCAAGCTTTTCGACCACCAGCCCCTGACCCATGCCGAGGCGCGCGCTGCCATGCGCCAACTGGGCGAGGGCGGGGCCAATGCTGCCGAAACGGCGGCTTTTCTGGCGGTGTACCGCATGCGCCCCATCACCGTGGCCGAACTGGCTGGTTTCCGGCAGGCGCTGCTGGATTTGAGCCGCGACCCCGAGCTGGGCACCACCGACGTGCTCGACATTGTGGGCACGGGCGGCGACGGCAAAAACACGCTCAACATCTCCACCCTGGCGTGTTTTGTGGTGGCCGGGGCGGGGGTTAAGGTAGCCAAGCACGGCAATTTTGGCGTGTCGTCGGTGTCGGGGGCGTCCAACGTGCTGGCGCATTTTGGCTATGATTTTGAAGCCAGTTCCGACCAGTTGCGGCGGCAGCTCGACCGGGCCGGCATCTGCTTTCTGCACGCACCGGCTTTTCATCCGGCCATGCGGCACGCCGGGCCCGTCCGGCGCGAGTTGGGCCTGCGCACCTTCTTCAACATTCTGGGCCCGCTGGTGAACCCAGCCCGGCCGGCGGCCCAACTGCTGGGCGTGTTCAGCCTGGAGCTGCAGCGCGTGTACCACTACCTGATGCAGCCCACCGGCACGCGCTACGCCGTGGTGCACGCCCTCGACGGCTACGACGAACTGGCCCTCACCGGCCCGGCCAAGGTGGTGTCGTCGTTTGGGGGCGAGCGAGTGCTGAGCGCCGAAGGGCTGGGCTTGGCTACTTGCCTGGCCGACGACCTGGCTGGCGGCAGCACCGTGGCCGCCGCCGCCGAACTGTTTGCGGAAGTGCTGCAAGGCAAGAGCACGCCCGCTCAACGCAACGTGGTGACGGCCAACGCTGCCCTGGCCTTGCAATGCGCCCACCCCGGCCTGAGCTGGGACGAGGCCCTGGGTCAAAGCCGCGAGTCGCTGGACTCGGGCGCAGCCAAACGCGCTTTCGACACCATGCTCGCTACCCACTAAGCACGGCACATCAAGCACCCCTAGTTCTTCCTCTCGCGAAGCAATTGCTTCCTACTTCTGTTTGCTAACTATGTCACAGCCCACCATCCTTCAAACCATCGTTGCGCACAAGCGGAAAGAAGTGGCCACCCGGCGCGAGCTGGTACCCGTCAAGCTGCTGGAAACCAGCTTGTATTTTGCCTCTAAACCGTTGTCGCTCCGTCACTACCTATTGCGCGAAAATGGCAGCGGCCTCATTGCGGAATTCAAGCGCAAGTCGCCCTCCAAAGGCTGGATAAACCAGTATGCGCCCGTGGAGCGCACCACGCTGGGCTACATGCAGGCCGGTGCGGCGGCCCTCTCCGTGCTCACCGATGCCGCGTTTTTCGGCGGTAAAAACGAGGACCTGGCAGTGGCCCGCCGCTTCAATTTCTGCCCCATTTTGCGCAAGGATTTTGTGGTGGATGAATACCAGGTGCTGGAAGCCAAAAGCATTGGGGCCGATGCCGTGCTGCTGATTGCGGCCGTACTCACCCCGGCCGAAATCGCGACCTTGGGCACGCTGGCCCGTTCTTTGGGCCTGGAGGTACTCCTCGAAGTGCACGACGCCGGCGAACTGGCCCGCTCGGCCAACGCCGATGCCGTAGACCTCATCGGGGTGAACAATCGCAACCTGCACGACTTCAGCCTTAGCCTCGATACCTCCCTGGAGCTGGCCTCTGCCATTCCGGACTCGTTTGTGAAAGTGTCGGAAAGCGGCATTTCCAACGCGGCGGCCATCGCCCAGCTGCGCGGGGCCGGTTACCGCGGCTTTCTGCTCGGCGAAGCGTTCATGCGCCACGCCCGGCCCGAGCGCGCCTGCGCCGCCCTGGTGCAAGAGCTAGCCGTCCTGCCTAAAACCGCCGCTTTCGCCCAAAACCTGGCATGAAAACGCCCCGTTATTTGCCTCCCGACGTAGCCCTCGCCGCTGGCCTGCCCGCGGCGGGTGCGCCCGTGCCGGTCCAACCGCCGCGGTTGCTGGTGAAGGTGTGTGGCATGCGCGACCCTGAGGCATTGGCCCAGGTGGCGGCGCTGAAGCCCGACTTTTTGGGGTTCATTTTTGCGCCGGCCTCGCCGCGCTTCGTGGGCACGGCCTTGGTCCCCGAGCTGCTTGAGGGGCTGCCCAAGGAAATCTGGAAGGTGGGCGTTTTTGTCAATTCGACCA
This sequence comes from Hymenobacter miniatus, assembly GCF_016427455.1. Classification (NCBI taxonomy): domain Bacteria; kingdom Pseudomonadati; phylum Bacteroidota; class Cytophagia; order Cytophagales; family Hymenobacteraceae; genus Hymenobacter; species Hymenobacter miniatus. The sequence goes on along the minus strand of NZ_JAELXR010000006.1, from coordinate 85,076 downwards.
CCGAAACCATGCTGGAAGCGGCCGCAACGTATGCCTTGGGGGCCGTGCAACTGCACGGGCAGGAACCACCTGCGCAATGCGAGGAGCTGGGCGCAGCCGGCCTGCTGGTGATAAAAGCGATTTCGGTGGGCAATGCCGTCGATTTGCCCACGCTGCTGCCCTACGTGCCGTTTTGCGACTTCTTTCTATTCGACACCAAAGGGGGCGCGCCGGGCGGCAACGGGATGGTGTTCGACTGGCAGCTACTGGCGTCCTACAACCTGCCGGTGCCCTATTTCCTGGCCGGCGGTCTTGGGCTGGAACACGCGGCCGAACTGGCTGCGCTGCAACTGCCGGGCTTGGTGGGCGTCGACTTAAACAGCGGCTTCGAAACCGCCCCCGGCGTGAAAGACGCCGGTCGGGTAGGGCAGATGCTGGCCGCCCTGCGCCCGCTGCCCACCCAGCGCGAGGCGCAACAGTAACTCAATCAGCATGCCTGTGCGAGCGCCGCCCCGGCATCGCTGGCAATCAAACATACATTCCCATGACTCCTTCCTATCAGCAACCCACGGCCCGGGGCTACTACGGCGAATTTGGCGGTGCTTTCATTCCCGAAATGCTCTACCCGAACGTGGAAGAGCTGCGCACCCGCTACCTCGACATTCTGGCCGAACCGGACTTTCAGACCGAGCTGCAGCAGTTGCTGCGCGACTACGTGGGCCGGCCCACGCCGCTGTTTGCGGCCCGCCGCCTGTCGGAGCGGTACGGCACCCGCGTGTTTCTGAAGCGGGAAGACCTGTGCCATACCGGCGCCCACAAAATCAACAACACGGTGGGCCAGATTCTGCTGGCCAAGCGGCTGGGCAAGAAGCGCATCATTGCCGAAACCGGGGCCGGGCAGCACGGCGTGGCCACGGCCACGGTGTGCGCCCTGATGGGCTTGCCCTGCGTGGTGTACATGGGGGCCGTCGACATTGAGCGCCAGGCGCCCAACGTGGCCCGCATGCGCCTGCTCGGGGCCGAGGTGCGCCGCGCCGAAAGCGGCAGCCAAACCCTGAAAGACGCCACCAACGAGGCCATTCGCGACTGGATTGCCAATCCCGTCGACACGCACTACATCATCGGTTCGGTGGTGGGGCCGCACCCGTACCCGGATTTGGTGGCGCGCCTGCAGGCGGTCATCAGCGAGGAGATGCGGGCGCAGCTGCTGGAAAAAACCGGTTCCGAACTGCCCAACTACGTGGTGGCCTGCGTGGGCGGCGGCTCTAATGCCGCCGGGGCCTTCTACCATTTCTTGGACGAACCCGCCGTGCGCCTCATTGCGGTAGAAGCAGCCGGGCACGGCATTCACTCGGGGCACTCGGCGGCCACGTCGGTGCTGGGCACGCCGGGCATCATCCACGGCAGCAAAACCCTGCTGATGCAGGACGAGCACGGCCAGATAACGGAACCCTACTCGCTGAGCGCGGGCCTGGACTACCCGGGCATCGGGCCGCTGCACGCCCACCTGGGCGCCTCGGGCCGGGCCGAATTCATCGCCATTACCGACGATGACGCCCTAGCGGCCGTGAGCGAACTGAGCCGCCTCGAAGGCATCATCCCGGCCTTGGAAACGGCCCACGCCCTGGCGGCTCTGGGCCAACTCGGTGCCGGCCCCGACGACGTGGTGGTGGTGAACCTTTCCGGCCGCGGCGACAAGGACCTGGAAACCTACCTGAAAAACATGGACAAGCTCATTTAAGAAGCCCCGCGACGGCTGCGGATGACCATTGTCCGCGACCCGCTGCTACAACTTCCTGCCGAACATAATGAACCGAATAGCCAACGCCTTTGCGCGCAACCATAAGCTGCTCAACGTGTACTTCACCGCCGGCTACCCCCGCCTGCACGACACCCTGCCGCTGGCCAAGTCCCTGGCCGAGGCCGGGGCCGACATCCTCGAAATCGGAATGCCGTTTTCCGACCCGCTGGCCGACGGCCCGGTCATTCAGCGCAGCAGTTCGGCCGCGCTAGCCAACGGCATGAACCTGCCGGTGCTGTTTGAGCAACTGCGGGAGCTGCGCAGCGCCGTGCCCGACACGCCCGTGCTGCTCATGGGCTACCTCAACCCGGTGATGCAATTCGGCGTGGAACGATTCCTGCAGCAAGCGGCTGCCGTGGGCGTCGACGGCCTGATTCTGCCCGACCTGCCTCTCGACGAGTATGAGGAACTGTACCACCCGCTGTTTCAGCACTACGGCCTGAAAGCGGTTTTCCTTATTACCCCGCAAACGTCGGAAGAGCGGATTCGTCGCCTCGACGCCTTGTCGGAAGCCTTTCTTTACCTGGTTTCGGGGCCGGGCACCACCGGCGGCACCACGCTGCCCGATGAGGAAATGCAAAAATCGTACTTCGAACGCATTGCCGGCATGGGCCTGAATACCCCCCGCCTCATCGGCTTTGGCATTGCCGATAAATCCGGCTTCGACCGCGCCTGCAATCACGCCGAAGGCGCCATCATCGGCTCGGCCCTCATTCGCGCCCTTGACGGAGTGCCCGATGCGCCGGCCGAAGCGGCCCGGTTCGTGCGCGGAATTAAGGCGCAGTAGTCGTGCTCCGATTCCTCTCTCTGTAAGGGAAAAACTGCCTGTTTTCTAAACCCCATTTCCTGTTTAAACGCTAGGCGTTTCTCTAAGCAGCTTTCTTCGAATACAGAGGAAGGAGTCTGCCGCGAGATTCAAGCGTGAGCATCTCCACATGATAATCCAACTCGAAAAAAGCGCCTCCGTGCCGGTCATCACCGAGCACCTGAAGCAGCATGGCTACAAAACCACCGAAGTCACCACCCAGCACGCGCACTATTTGGTGGCCATTGGCAAAAAAGACGTGGACCTGCGTACCATTGGCCAATTGCCCGGGGTGCGCGACGTGCACCACGTGTCCGACGACTATAAGCTCGTGAGCCGCAAGTGGCGCGTAAAGCCCACGGTGCTCGACCTGGGCGACGGCGTGAGCATCGGGGAAGGCGGCCTGGCCATTTGCGCCGGCCCGTGCAGCATCGAGAGCGAAGCCCAGATGGAAAAGGTAATGGCCCACCTCCTGGACAACGGCGTGCGCCTAATGCGCGGCGGCGTGTTCAAACCCCGCTCGTCGCCCTACGCTTTTCGCGGGCTGGGCATGGATGGCCTAAAGGATTTTCACCGCATGGCCCGGGCGCGCGGCATCAAAATCGTGACCGAAGTGATGCAGGTGTCGCAAGTGGAAGAAATGCACGACTACGTGGACGTCTTCCAGGTAGGCGCCCGCAACACCCAAAACTTCAACTTGCTCGACGCCCTGGGCGGCGTAGATAAGCCCGTGCTGCTCAAGCGCGGCATATCGGGTACCATTGAGGAACTGCTGTCGTCGGCCGAGTATGTGTTTTCGGGGGGCAACGAGAAGCTGATGCTCTGCGAGCGCGGCATTCGAACCTTCGAAACGGCCAGTCGCAATACCTTGGATTTGAATGCGGTACCTATTCTGAAAGAGAAAAGCCACCTGCCCGTCATCGTGGACCCATCGCACGGCATTGGCATTCGCGACTACGTGCCGCAGATGGCCATGGCCGGTGTACTGGCCGGGGCCGACGGCATTGTGTACGAAACGCACGAAACGCCCGAAACGGCTGCTTCGGACGGGCAACAAACCCTGAATTTTGATGAGTCGGCCAAGCTCATCCGCAACCTGCGGCGGGTGTTCGAGATGCGCGGCCAGCTGGAATAAGGCTAGAACAAGGCCGATTAATGTTTTTTTAACAAAGCGAATGCTTGCATATTCAAAATCGGTTCTTAAATTCGTCTCACTCATGCGCCACCCATTCGTCAATATCAACATGCTACTGACTTGCCCCAAACAGGGCGGGAGCGGGCTGCTGTTGGCGGTAAGGAAATATCAGGCATGAAGCCCGACCTTAACTAGAAACCACTGAAAGCCCGAATCCGCCAGGATATCGGGCTTTTTTTTTGCCAACCAGCTATGATTATCAACCGCACTTCCGTCACCGCTCCCAGCCAGGACCAGCTGGTATGGAAAATCCTGTTCGACCGCCAGACGGCGCTGCTGCACCGGCGCGCCGTGCCGAAGTTTTGGGAGGGCCTGGCCCGGCTGGGCTTGCGGCGCGAAGCCATCCCCGACATCCGGGAATTGAGCGCCGTGGTGCAGGCAGAAACAGGCTGGCAACTGGCCCCGGTGGGCCGCCCCTTCGAGCCGGCCGCGTTTTTCGCCCTGCTGGCCGAGCGGAAGTTCCCGATTGTGACGCGCATCCGGGCGATGCACGCCTTCGATTTCAGCCCCGAACCTGACCTGTTCCACGACCTGTTCGGGCACGTGCCCATGTTGCTCGATGAGGGCCTGGCCAACTTCCTGCACGAACTGGGGCAGGCTTATGTAGCGCTGCCCGCGGGCTCGCCCGCCCGCGAGCAGCTGTGGGCGCTCTACTTCTTCACGGCCGAGTTTGGCATGGTGCAACACGATGGCCGGCCTATGCTCTACGGCGCGGGTCTGCTCTCGTCGGCCGGCGAAATCCACCACTGCGTGAACGAACTCACGCCACGCCCGGCTTTCGACCTCGCTACTGTGTTGAACACACCCGTAACCGGGGCGCGCTACCAACATCAGTACTTCATGTTGCCTGCTTGGGAGCGGCTCACGGAATGCGTGGAGGAACTGACGGGTATTCTGGCGCTGCGCTAACTGAAATGCTTAGCAAACTCCCGTTCGATAGCGCACCACCGAACGGGAGTTTGCTAAGCATATTCTTGAAAACTAAGCAGGAGCTTCGCCCCATGCAGTAGCTTCGCGCTTATGCTATTCGAATTTGGTGCGCATAGTGCGTTGCTGTTGCCGTTTGTGGTGCCCGGGCTGGCACTGGCGGGGCATTTGCTCATAAAAGCGGTGCGCTTCGGCGCGCTTCCCGACGTACTCCTATCGCTGCTGCTGTTGCTGAACGTGCTGCCCGTAGCGCAATGGATGCTGGGCTTCGCCGGCTGGTATGACAGCCACGACGGCCATTCGACGGCCATGTTCTACGTGCCCTGGCAACCGTGGCTGGCCTGGGGGCCGGCGTTCTACTTGTATTTCCGCAGCCTTACCAATCAGGAGTTTTCCTTGCGGAGGCATTGGTTGCACCTGTTGCCCGGGCTAATCTTCGCGGGGCTTTATGCGGCGGCAGCCCTCTACGATTTGGTGTGGCTGCGGGCGCTGCACGGACGGGCCTTGCCCTTTCACTTTGGCACCAAGGGCGAAGCCGCCCATTGGCTCGACGTGCTGGGGGCGCCCGCCGGCTGGCTCGGCTACGCGCTGATGTTGGGCTACGGATTGGCCACCCTCCGGCTCTTTCGCCGCTACCGCCGCTACCTCGACGACAATTTTTCCGATACGGAGCGGCTGCGGTTCCGGGGGCTCCGCGATTTGCTCGTAGCGGCCTTGCTAGGCTTGGTGCTGTGGCTGAGCTTCGAAGTGGTAAACCGGGCGTTTGGACCGCTGGGCTACGGCGGTTATTGGTACGCATACTTCGCCAATGGCGCCCTGATATACTACTTAAGCATAGTAGGCCTGCAAGCCAACTTCGCGGCCGTGACGCCGCTACGCTTCCAGCCGGAGGCAGCAGAAGCGGTACCGCCAAGGCCACCGGCCTCAGAAGTTGCCACGAAAGATGTGCTGCTGGAAGCTGTGCCTACATCCGGCTCTTCGCCCGCCATGGCCGCGGCGCCTTTGCCCGTTGAGGCGCCGGTAGCCGGCGCGCCGGCCGATGCGTTGGCGCCCGAGCTCCAGCCGTGGCGGGAGAAGCTGCTGGCTTTGATGGCCAACGACCAGCCCTGGCTGGAACCCGAGCTAACCCTGGCCGAACTGGCCCACCGCCTGCGTACCAACACTTCGCTGCTCTCGCACGTCATCAACACGGGCTGCGGGCAAAATTTCAACGACTTTGTGAACACCTACCGGGTGGCCGAGGCCGAGCGCAAGCTGCAAGACCCCCGTCTGGCGCATTACTCGTTGGTTGGCATTGCGTTAGAGTCAGGCTTCAACTCGAAATCCACGTTCAATCGGGTGTTCAAGAAGCTGACGGGGCGCACGCCGGGAGAAGTTGCGCGTCCCAAATCGTAAGCCGGTAGGGCCCAAGCCATAAGTTGAAGCGCGGGCCGCTTGGTGAAGAAAGACCTTTGGGCATCAATTCACTAACCGCACTTCTCATGAAAAAGCTATTTAGACCGCTGGCAGGCCAACGAGCCGGGCTGGTGGGTTTCGTTGCCATTGGGCTGCTGCCGCTACTGGGCCTCGCGGGCACCATTCACTCGCACCTGCTCATTGAGGCGGGCAAGCAATTCATTTTGGGCGGTGGGCAGCCCGGAGCCTTCCGGGTATCGGCGCACAACGTGGGGCCGGTGCCCGTTGAGATTCGGGAGCGGCCGCGGGGCGGCGGCATTTTTGGCAAAACCACGCTGGTTCCGGGGCAGCGCGGCGTGCTCCGGTTTGCCGAGGGCTCCACGGCCGTGCTGCTCAACCCCACTTCCAAACAAGCCGTGCTCGACCTCACTGTCACGGGCGATACCAAGCAGCTGGCCATGACCTACGAACCGGTTTCCGCCACGGGCGCGGCGGTGAAATAGCCCCGGCAACGCGCCGTTAGTACTCCCAGCCGAGCCGGCGGTACACGAAGTGCAGCAGCCACAGCGGCCCAATCAGCAGAAACTGCAGGTCCTTGAGAAAGCTGGGTTTTTTGCCCTCCACCTTATGGCCCCAGAACTGGCCCACCCACGCCAATGCAAAGATGATGAGGCAGATGCCCCACAGCGGCAGCACCGCCGCGCCTGCCACCACGCGCAGGGCCAGCGCCATGGCCACCCATACCAGCACCATGCCCAGGGCTAGGCGCCCGCTCAGCCGCACGTAATACACGAGGGCCAGCGCCATCACCAGCGTGCCCCAGTTCAGCCAGGGGCTGATGTGCTGCACGGCGGCCGGCACCGGCACCGACCACAGCAGGCCGAGGAGCGAGAACATAATCAGCGGCACGCACACCCAGTGCACCAGCTTGTTGGTGGGGTTCTGGTGGCTTTCGCCGTATTCGGAGAGGAGGGAAGCAAGCGGGGCCATAGTGGTGGGAATTTGCGTAGCGGAGTGTGTACCAAAGTAGCAAAAAAAGCGCCTTCCCATGTGGGAAGGCGCTTGTAGCACGGGGTAGAGGCGCGAAGTGTCGCGTTTCTACGGCTGGGCTAAACCCTTAGGCTTTCGACTTGAAGCGGCCGCGCAGGTAGGCCAGCGCGTGAGCGTGGGCTTTGGCGGCGTCGTCTTTCTTGTACTTGGGGTTCGAGGGGTTGGCGAAGGCGTGGTCGGCGTCGTAGCTCTCGATGGTGACGCTTTTGCCGGCGGACGTCATGTCCTTTTTGAACTGGGCCACCACCTCGGGGTTAATCCACTTGTCTTGGCTGGCGAAGATGCCCAACACGTCGGAATTCAGGGTTTTGAGCTTGGCCACGTCCTTCTCGGGCATGCCGTAATACATCACGCAGCCCACGGTTTGCTTGCCGCCGAGCAGGGCTTCCTGCAGGCTCCAGCCGCCGCCGAAGCACCAGCCGATGCTGGCAAATTGCGCCTTGGGACCGGCGTAGGCCTGCGCCCCTTTGAGGATGGCCACGGCGCGCTCGGTTTTCACCTCGCCCATGTATTTGCCGGCGTCTTCGTGGGTGGTGGCAATTTTGCCATCGTAGAGGTCGACGGCGATGACGTTGACGTCGGGCATCTCGGCGGCGAAGGTGGCGGCTTCCTTCTTGATGTAGTCGTTCAGGCCCCACCATTCGTGAACCACGAACAGGTACTTGTTGCTAGCCTTGGCGCTCTTGATTTCGAAGCCCTTGCCGGTGCTGCCATCGGGCGTTTTGAAGGTGATTTCCTTGCCCGTGCCCTCGTACACGAAGGGCAGCGGCGCGTCGTGGCCACCCGAAAAATCTTTGTTGCTGGCCAGCATGGCAAAAGCCTCGGTGGCCGAAGCCGAGAGGTTGGCGGCCGGGCGGGCGCAGCAGCTGGCCACCTGTTGGGCCGAAGTCGAGAACGTGAGGCTGAGCAGGGCCGCGCCCAGCGTGAATAGCTTTTTAGAGAACATCGGGTTGGGTAAGAATGAATGCAAATGAGCAAGCGCAACAGCTAATCCGGCAAAACTTCCCGCGCAAGGTGGCGAAGTTTTGGCAGCTCCCGTGCCGCCCGGCTGCGCAGCGCCGCCGACGTGCTGGTGCTCAAGGCGTTTTCGATGGCCAATACCACTTCGGCAGCCAGCTCGGGGTAGGGGCCGGCCAGCCGGGCAGCCGCCGTGAGGGCGTAGACCCGAATGGCCACCGGTTCGCGCGGTGCCCGCAACAACTTCAGGCACGTGTCGAAAGCCAGGGCTTGCCATTCCTCGGGCACGGGCACAACCTGCAGCACCCGCACCACCGCCCGCCGCACGGCCGGATGTTGGTCGGGGCTGGGTTGGGCAGCGGCCAGCAGGCCGGGCAAATGCGGCACCAGCCACTTCGGCCGACGCTCGCCCACCCAGCCCAGCACGTCGGCGGCCAACTGGCGCTCCCGCTCCGCGCCGTACCAGAACAGCTGCAGCAACTCGGCCAAGGCGGTAGGGTGGGCGCTGGCGTAGTCGGCAAGCCGCTGGGTTTGGCGCGCCGAGTGTTCCCGCAGCAGCTCGGTTCGGAGGTTCATTGCCGAAATGTAGCACCTGCGTCGGTTTGTGCCCGGAGGGGCGTTCGGACGGGCAAAAGCCGACGTACGTGCTACATCATGCCCGTTTCGACTGCCGCGCCCAGCTCCGTGAGCAGCGCGAACAGGCCCACGTAGGTGCGGTTCAGGTAGATGAAGTGCTCGGAGCCGCGGGGCTCGCGCTGCTTGCGCAGCTCGGGGTCGGCCATCAGGTCGTCGCCGAGGGTGTAGAGGGCGGCCATGTAGGCGGGGTCGCCGAAATCGAAAGTGGGCTGGCGGAACGGGCGGCCCACCAGCTCCAGTGATACCTGCAGGGTGCGCAAGTAAAGGGCGCGCATGGCCGGCGCATCGGTGGGGCGCAGCACGCCGGCCTGGGTGAGCAGCTCGGCCAGGCGGGCTTCGTCGGCAATGGTTTCGGGGGCCAGCAGGGCGGTGAACAGCAGGTACACGTCCTGCGGCACGTCCTTCACGCAGCCGAAATCGAGCACGCCGAGGGTGCCGCCGTGGTCGGCGCGCATTAGGAAGTTGCCGGGGTGCGGGTCGGCATGCAGGCGATGCAGGGTGTTGAACTGGAACTCGTAGAAATCCCACAGCGCCTGGCCGATTTGGTTGCGCACTTCCTGGCTGGGGTTGGTGGCCAGAAATTCTTTCAGGTGCTGGCCGGGCAGCCAGTCCATGGTGAGAATGCGCGCCGTAGAAAACTCGGGGTAGTAGGCCGGAAACTCCAAATGCTGCAGCCTCTGGCACTCGGCTGCGATTTCCTGGCCGCGCCGCAGTTCCAGCTTGTAGTCGGTTTCCTCCAGCAGCCGGGTCTCGACTTCCTCCAGATAAGGCCGCACCTGCGCTTCGTTCAGCCCCATGATGCGCAGGGCAATGGGCTTTACCAGGCGGATGTCCGACTTGATGCTGTCGGCCACGCCGGGGTACTGTACCTTCACTGCCAGGGCTTTGCCGTCTTTGCGAGCCAAATGCACCTGCCCGATGCTAGCCGCCTGCCGGGCCTCGGGCTCGAACTCGTCGAAGAGCTGAAACGGCGACTTGCCGAAGGCATCCCGAAACGCCTTCACCACCAACGGGCCCGAGAGGGGCGGCGTCGAGTATTGGGCCTGGGCAAACTGCTCGGCGTAAGCCGTGGGCAGCATGTTTTTCTCCATGGCCAGCATTTGGGCCACTTTCAGCACCGAGCCTTTCATCTCGCTCAGCGTGCCGTAGAGCTCGGCGGCGTTGGCGGCGTGCAGGTCTTCGGTGGTCGACTCCGCACCCACGGCCTTTTTGGCGTAGTGCTTAATGTAGTTGGTGCCGACGTTGAAGCCGGTTTTGGCGAAGCGGGCGGCGCGGGCCACTTTGGTGGTCGGCAGGGAGGTTTGGGGTTCGTCCATTAAATCAGTGAACAGTTATCAGTGAGCAGTGAACAGTTTTCAGGAATTTGCCGAACAGTATTGTTCACTGCTCACTGATAACTGTTCACTGCTATTTACCGCCGCACCAGAAACCGCACGAAATCCACGGCCGAATCCAACGTGTTGCGGCCCACGAGGTCGAAGCTGAGCGTCACGGCTTTTTCCACGGCCGCGTCGGTGCGCTCGAAGTTCACCGTGTCGTCTTTGGCGAAGTAGCCCAGCACAAAAAGCGCCTGCTGCCAAAAGAAGCGCGGGTAGCCGTCCTGCACCAGCGTGCGGTTCGCAATTTCGCCGCTCACGCGCCCGGCGCTGAGCAGGTCGCTCACGAAGTATTCAAAGTCCTGCCGGAAGTCATCGAGCACGCGCGGCGACAGCGCCGGGATGCGGTGCAGAGAGCGGCGCAGGCTCATCAGGGCGTAGGAACGGTTATTTTTGAGGATTTCGAGCAGCGTGTAGTAAAACGCCAGCAGCTTCTCGCGGCTGCCGTAGCCCTCCCACACCGGCTCGGCCGCGGCTGTTTCGAGCGCCTGCCGCCCAAAATCAGCCCAGATTTCGCGGTCAATGGCTTCGAAGTTGGGGTAATGCTGGTAGAACTCGGCTTCGGCCACGCCCAGCTGCTGGGTGAGCTTGAACACCGATTGCGGCGGGTGGCCTTCGTTGAGTACAAAGTCGAGATAGACTTGTTTGATGCGGTCCTTTTCCATGGCAGTACAACCGGTTGAGTAGGCGGGAGGTTCGGATTGCAGCGTGGACTCTGCGAGTCTGGCCCATGCGACCATTCTGCAAAGCGCGGACTCGCAGGGTACACGCTACGAGGCTGCAATGCGCGCCGCCCGAATGGCCTCCACGGCCCGCTCGCGCCCAAACTTGTGGTCCACAATCGGTTTGGGATATTTCGCCGTGCCCACTTCCGGCACCCATTTTTTGATGTATTTCATCTGGGGGTCGACCTGCGCCTGCTGGCTTTCGGGGCTGTACACCCGGAACCACGGGGCCGAGATGGCGCCGGTGCCGGCCATCCACTGCCAGTTGCCCACGTTGTTGCCCATGTCGTAGTCGAGCAGCTTGTCGGCGAAATACCGCTCGCCCCACCGCCAGTCGATGAATAAGTGCTTCACCAGAAAGCCGGCCACGGTCATGCGCACGCGGTTGGGCAGGTAGCCGGTTTCGTTGAGCTGGCGCATGCCGGCGTCCACCAGCGGGTAGCCGGTGCGGCCCTCGCACCAGGCCCGAAACTCATCTTCGTTGTTGCGGTAGGGAATCTTCCGCATCTTGGGGTCGTAGCTCTCGGTGGCGGTGTTGGGGAAGTGCCAGAGCAGCATCATGAAGAAATCGCGCCAGATGATTTCGGCCAGTAGCTTCGGGTTCAGCTCTTTGGCCTGCTTCATCACCTCGCGCACGCTCAGCGTGCCGAAGCGCAGGTTCAGCGACTCGCGCGTGCTGCCGTGCTCATCGGCGGGCGTGTCGCGCGTTTTGTGATAGTTGCGCACCACGCCTTCAGCCGGCAGCTTCACCGGCGGGAAATACTGCTCCTTGCGCTCAAACCCCATGCTGGCAAGCGTGGGGCGCCGGCCAGCTTGGTCGGCCGGCACGTGGTGCAAGTTGGCTTTTTTGAACTGCTGCCTAGAATCGGAAGGAGCCAGCAGCTCATGGGTCAGCTTGGCCGTGTAGGCCTTCAGGTAAGCCCCGAACACCTTGGGCACGGTGCCCGATTTGGTCATGATTTCATCCTTGGCGAAGATGACCTGGTCCTTATAGGCGTGGAACTCGGCGCCGTGCTTCTTCAGCATCTTGGCCACGGCCGTGTCGCGCTCGGTGGCGTAGGGCTCGTAGTCTTCGTTAGTGTACACGGCCGCGACGTCGAAGTCCTTGACCAGTTGCGCCAGCACCGCCAGCGGCTGGCCGTAGCGCGCCAGAAAGGTGCCGCCGGCAGCCTCGGTTTCGTGCGCCAGCTTCTCTACTTCATCATAAATGAAGGTGAGGCGGGCATCGGCCTTGTTGGGCAGATGGTCGAGAATGTCGCGGTCGTAAATGAACAGCGGCAACACCGGCAGGCCGCTGGCCAGCGCGGCCGCCAGGCCCACGTTGTCGTGAATGCGCAGGTCGCGCCGGTGCCAGAAAAGGCAGACTTTCATGTTGGTAAGTTGGGTTATCTATGCAAAGCAGAACGTGATGCTGCGCTGCGCTCTGCATGACGTTTTTTACCTATTTCAATTTACTCATGCCGCCATCCACGGCCAGCACCTGGCCGGTCACGAACGAGCTGTGGTCGGAAAGCAGGAAGGAGGCGGTGTAGGCCAGGTCCTCGGGCTGGCCGATGCGCTGCAGGGGGTGGCGCTTGCCGCCGGCCTCCACTTTTTCGGGCGAGTTGAGCAGGGCGGCGGCCAGGGGCGTATTGGTGAGCGAGGGCGCGATGCAGTTCACGCGCACGCCGCTGGCGGCGTACTCGGCGGCTAGGGCGCGGGTCAGGCCTTCCACGGCGGCTTTGGCCGTGGCAATGCTGGTGTGAAAACTCATGCCCGTATCTGCCGCCACGGTGCTGAACAGCACGATGGAAGCGGTGCCCTCGGCTTTTTTCAGGCGTTTGATGGTGGCCTGGATGACGCGCACGGCGCCCAGCACGTTCAGGTCGAAATCGGCCTGGAAATCATCGGTCGGGATGCGCTCAAACGGCCGCAGTTTGATGCTGCCGGGGAAGTAGGCCACGCCGTGCAGCACGTCGGGCAGGGCATCGAAGGCGGTGCCCACGGGCTGGGTAGCGTCGTAGGTTATGTGGGTGGTGCCCAACTCGGCCAGCTCCGGCGAAAGGTGGCGCGAGGCCGTGAATAAGTTGACGTGGAGGGAGCGCAGAAGCCGGGCCGTGGCCAGGCCAATGCCCGACGAGGCGCCGATGAGCAGAATGTTTTTGTCCGTAAAATCCATGCGGGAAAGCTTAGCTGTGCGAATGCCTTGCTAACCCTGTATCAGGGCGAAAGTTTCGGCGGAAAGGCTGCCGAATGAAAATGCAAACGTTTGCCGAAGATTCTCTTCTAGCGAAATTTCGCTGGAAAAAATGGGGAAACGCAGGTTGGTAGCAGCCTTTGGCGTAGTTTCGCCGTAAGCGCGTTTATCCCACTACTCGCATATGAACATAACTAAACTCCTGGTCGCCAATCGCGGCGAAATTGCCATTCGCGTCATGCGCGCCGCCACCGAGCTCAACATCCCCACGGTGGCCGTGTACACCTATGAGGACCGGTACTCGCTGCACCGCTACAAAGCCGACGAGGCCTACCAGATAGGCCGCGACGACGAGCCCCTGAAGCCTTATCTCGACATCGAGAGCATCCTGCGGGTGGCCAAGGAAAACGGGGCCAACGCCATTCACCCCGGCTACGGCTTCCTGTCCGAAAACGCCACGCTCTCGCGCCGCTGCGCCGAGGAAGGCATCATTTTCGTGGGCCCGCGCCCCGAGGTGATGGAAGCCCTCGGCGACAAGGTGCGCGCCAAGGAAGTGGCCCAGCAGTGCCAGGTGCCCCAGATTGAGAGCAGCGAGGCCGAGCTGGTCGACTTCGCCACCGCCAAAACCGAGGCCAACCGCATCGGCTACCCCGTGATGCTGAAGGCGGCGGCCGGCGGCGGCGGGCGCGGCATGCGCGTCATCCGCGACGACGAGCAGCTGGAGAAGGGCTTTTTTGAAGCCCGCAACGAGGCCCTGAACGCCTTCGGCGACGACACCGTGTTTCTGGAGAAGTTCGTGGAGAAGCCCAAGCACATCGAAGTGCAGCTGGTGGGCGACCACCACGGCAACCTCGTGCACCTCTACGAGCGCGACTGCTCGGTGCAGCGCCGCTTTCAGAAAGTGGTGGAAGTGGCCCCGGCCATGAACCTGCCCGACCACCAGCGCCACCTCTTGTACGAGTACGCCCTGCGCATCGGGCGGGCCGTGGGCTACGACAACGTGGGCACCGTGGAATTCCTGGTGAACCCCGAGCACGACCGCATCTACTTCATTGAGGTGAACCCGCGCATCCAGGTGGAGCACACCGTGACCGAGATGATTACGGGCATCGACCTCATCAAAACCCAGATTTTCATCGCGGCCGATTACAAGCTCAGCGACCCCGAAATCGGCCTCGGGCCCGACGTGAAGCCCTTGCGCGCCGGTTTTGCCATGCAATGCCGCGTGACCACCGAAAACCCCGAAAACGACTTCAAGCCCGACTACGGCACCATTGTGGCCTACCGGCAGGCGGGCGGCTTCGGCATTCGCCTCGACGAGGGCTCGGTGTATCAGGGGGTGGTGGTGTCGCCGTTTTTCGACTCCATGCTCGTGAAGGTGTCGGCCCACGCCTCGACGCTGCACGCCGCGGCCCAGAAAATGCTGCGCGCGCTCGACGAATTCCGCGTGCGCGGCGTGCAAACCAACATTCAGTTCCTGAAGAATATCGTCGGCAACGAGGAGTTTCAGACCGGTCACGCCACCGTCGACTTCATCAAAGACCACCCCGAACTGTTCAAGTTCGAAACCCGGCGCGACCGCGCCACCCGCCTGCTGGGCTTTGTCGGCGAAACGGTGGTGAACGGCAACCCCGACGTGAAAAACCTGCTCGACCCGCGCGCCAACCCGCGCCGGCCGCACATTCCGCACTCGGGCCACGAGGCGCCCGCGCCCGGCACCAAGCAGAAGCTGCACGAGCTGGGCCCCGAAGGCTTTGCCCAATGGCTGCGCGACGAGCCGCTGGTGCACTACACCGACACCACCCTGCGCGACGCCCACCAGAGCCTGCTGGCCACCCGCATGCGCACCTGGGACATGCTGAAAGTGGCCCGCGCCTACGCCCAGATGCACCCCCAGACCTTCAGCCTGGAAGTGTGGGGCGGCGCCACCTTCGACGTGGCCCTGCGCTTCCTGCACGAAGACCCCTGGGAGCGCCTGGCCAAGCTCCGCGAAGCCATTCCGAACATCCTGCTCCAAATGCTCATTCGCGGGGCCAACGGCGTGGGCTACAAGGCCTACCCGGACAACCTCACCGAGCGGTTTGTGCAGCAGGCGGCCGAAACCGGCGTCGACATCTTCCGCATTTTCGACTCGCTGAACTGGATGAAGGGCATGGAAGCCTGTATCGGCTTTGTGCGCAACAAAACCGACCGGCTGGCTGAAGCCAGCATCTGCTACACCGGCGACATTCTGGACCCCAAGCGCACCAAATACACCCTCGACTACTACCTCCGGCTGGCCAAGCAGCTCGAAGACGCCGGCGCCCACATCTTGTGCATCAAGGACATGGCTGGCCTGCTGAAGCCTTACGCTGCCACTGAGCTCATTCAGGGCCTGCGCGATACGGTGAAGCTGCCCATCCACCTGCACACGCACGACACGTCGTCGCTGCAGCCCGCCACCTACGCCAAGGCCGTGGAGGCCGGCGTCAACGTCATCGACGTGGCCATTGGCTCGCTGTCGGGGCTCACTTCGCAGCCCAACTTCAACTCGGTGGTGGAAATGTTCCGGGGCACGCCGCGCCACCGCGAGTTCGACCAGCCCTCGCTCAACGAATTCAGCAACTACTGGGAGGCCGTGCGCGAGATGTACTACCCCTTCGAGTCGGGCCTGAAGGCGGGCACTTCTGAGGTGTTTCAGCACGAGATTCCGGGCGGGCAGTACTCCAACCTGCGCCCGCAGGCGGCTTCGCTGGGCCTCATCGATAAGTTTGAGGAAGTGAAGCAGCGCTTTGCCGACGTGAACCAGATGTTCGGCGACATCGTGAAGGTGACGCCGAGCAGCAAGGTGGTCGGCGACATGGCGTTGTTCATGGTGTCGAACAACCTCACGCCCCAGGACGTGATGGAACGCGGGGAGGGCCTGAACTTCCCCGAGTCGGTGCGCGAGCTGTTCCGCGGCGACATCGGCCAGCCCGAAGGCGGCTGGCCTCAGGAGCTGCAGAAGCTTATTCTGAAGAACGAAACGCCCTTCACCGACCGGCCCAACGAGCACCTCGCGCCCATCGACTTCGACCAGGAGTGGACAGCTTTTCAGGAGAAATTCCCCGGCGCCAAGTTCACCGATTTGCTGTCGTCGCTGCTCTATCCCAAGGTGTTTGAGGAATACTGGGCGCACCGCCAGAAATTCGGCAACGTGAGCAAGGTGCCTACCTCGGTGTTCTTCTACGGCCTGAAGCCGGGCGAAGAAACCATTATTGAAATCGCGCGCGGCAAGTCCGTCATCGTGCGCCTGGAGTCGGTGGGCACGCTGAACGAGGAAGGCTGCCGCACCATCTTCTTCACCCTCAACGGCCAGACCCGCAACCTGCAGGTGCGCGACCAGTCGGTGGCCGTCACCAAAATCAGCAACGCCAAGGCCGACAAAGCCAACCCGCGCCAGCTGGGCGCCCCGCTCCAGGGCATGCTCAGCAAAGTGCTGGTGAAGCCCGGCCAGACGGCCACCAAAAACACGCCGCTCTTCGTCATCGAGGCCATGAAGATGGAAACCACCATCACCGCCCCGCAGGACCTGACCGTGGCCGACATAGTTTTGCACGAAGGCACCCGCGTGGCTGCCGATGACTTGGTGCTGACCCTAAACTAACCCGATGAACAAAATTCTTTTGCTGGGCGGCATGCTGGCTGCCTTGCCCGCCGCCGCGCAGAAAAAAGCCGCCAAACCCGCTGCCAAGCCGGTTGCCAAAGCCGTTGCCGTTTCCGGCGCCACCGTGACGCGCGTGGTGCAAACCCTGGCCGCCGACGACATGCAAGGCCGCGGCACGGGCCAGCCCGGGGGCCAGCGCGCCGCCGATTTTTTGGCCGGCGAGTTTAAGCGCATTGGCCTGAAGCCGTTGGCGGGCCAGGCGGGCTTCGAGCAGAAGCTCACCGTGTACCAGAGCCAGACTGGCCCGGTGGGGGCCTTCATCAATGGGCAAGCCCTGGGGCCCGCGCAGGTAGTGGCCGTTTCTGGCCAGCCCGCCATCAACTGGTCGAGCGAAGATGCGCAGCCGCCCACGGTGGCCGTCATTGGCGCCGAGCCCGTTGAGCACCGCAAGCTGTTTGGCTACCTCAACCCCACGGCCAACACGCTGGTGTTTGTCGACACGGCCCAGACCAAGGCTTTCCGCCAGCTGCAGGGCTACCTGGGCCGGGGCACCACTAGCGCCGAGCCGCCCAAGCCCTTCGCCACGGTGTTTGTGCTGGGCGCCCGCCCGGCCACGCTCACCTACCGCATCAGTGCCAACGCCGTGGTGGTGCCCGTGGAGCTGCGCAACATTGTGGGCCAACTGCCCGGCCGCGACCCCAAGCGCGCCAAAGAAAACGTGGTGTTTTCGGGCCACTACGACCACCTGGGCATTCTCAAGCCCACGGCTGCCGGCGACTCCATTGCCAACGGCGCCGACGACGACGCCAGCGGGACCACGGCCGTGGTGGCCCTGGCCGAATACTTCAAGAAGCGCAACGACAACGCCCGCCCGCTCATCTTCGTGGCCTTCGCTGCAGAGGAGGTGGGCGGTTTCGGCTCGCAGTTCTTCTCCCGTCAGCTCGACCCCGCGCAGGTGACGGCCATGTTCAATATCGAGATGATTGGCAAAGAAGCCAAATTCGGCCCCAATACGGCCTTTATCACGGGCTACGAGAGGTCCGATTTCGGCAAGCTGCTGCAAGACAACCTCACGGGCAGCAAATTTCGCTTCGAGCCCGACCCGTACCCCGAGCAAAACCTGTTTTATCGGTCCGACAACGCCACCCTGGCCCGCCTAGGCGTGCCGGCCCACACCATCAGCACCGACCAGATTCCGACCGACGGCCTCTACCACTCCGTCGACGACGAAGTGGAAACCCTCGACCTGACCAACATGACGGCCGTCATTCAGGCCATTGCGCAGAGTGCCAGCGGTATCGTGGCCGGCCGCCAAACCCCCAGCCGCATCCCCCCGCTGACGGACGACCGGAAATAGGCAATGGGCGAATGGGGAGTTCATCATCTATTCGCCCATTCACCTACTTCTACTTCAGATATACCGCTTCCAGCCGGGCCACGGCCGCGCCGCTGGAGTCCAGCACCCGCAGGGTGTCGCCGCTGATTTCGTAGCTGTTGGCCTTGGCCAGGGCCCCGGTGAAGGCGTTTTCGGTGTCGATGGCCGGGCAGCTCATGCGCGTGCTCATCAGCGGGCTGAATTTCAGCTCCCGCTCGGTTTCGCTAAAGAAGCTGCCCCGAAAGCGGTTGCAGCTGCCGTTGCCCTCGGCGGTGCCGTCGGCGCGGAGCGTGAGGTAGGGCTCACGAGTATTGGCGGGCACCGAAATGGGCTTGCCGGCCAACTGCCGCAGCACCCAGTGGGTTTCGCGCAGCGGGGCGCGGGGCGTGGTGGGGGCCGATGGGGCCGTTGCCGCGGTTTCCTGGGTGGGGCGGGTATTGCAGCCGGCGGCTAGCAGGGCCAGAATCAGAACGGAGAAACGCATAGCGGAACGCAATTGAAGGACTTTCCAAACGCAAAAAGCCTGCGTGAGTACGCAGGCTTTTGCTGAATGTTGGCGGTGCTAAGGATGAGCTTGCGCTAGTTGCCCACTTTGAACGTGAGGCCGGCGCCCACCGTGGTGGTTCCGGCCGCCGTGCCGCCCAATACCTGCCCGGCCGTCACGTCGAGGCGCATGGCAGGCACGGGGCGAATGTAGAGGCCCGCCGTGGTGCCCGTGTTGAGGCCGCTGCGGCCGTAGCCGAATGCTTCCACAAAAAAGCCGGCTTTCTGGCTCAGCGGGCCGTTGAGGGCCAGCGAGCCGAGGAACTGGCCTTTGCTGATGTCGGCCGTCGTGATGCCGGGCTGGCTAAAGCCAAAGTTGCCTTCCAGGCCAAACCGCTCGCCGAGTTGCTCGCTCACCAGCAGGCGCCCGGCGGGGGCCCAGGTGGTGGCCCGCAGGGCCGCACTGCCCGTGCCCGGCACCGCCGATTCCACCATGATGGCCACTTGGGTGCGGGTGTCGTAGTTGGGCGAAATCATGAGCTTGGTGCCGATGACCGTGGGCGCGTAGCCCCGGGCCTCCACTAGGCCGGCCTCGGTGGCGGAGAGCGGGCCGTTGTGGCGGTAGCCCTGCGTCACGCGCAGCTCCATGCTATTGAAAAAACCGATGCGCAGCGTGGCCGCGCTTAGGCTCTGGGCCAAGCTGCTGCCGCCAAACTGCCGCTGAAAGCCCGTTTCGAGCTGAAAGCGGCCGGGCTGCAATACTTGGGCGGTGATGGTTTGGCCGGGACGGTCGGCGCGAATGTTCCGCACGAAGGGGGCATCCACATTGGGGTTGTTTTCCTCGGCGGTGTTTTGGGCCAGGGTGAGGCCGGGGCTGCCCAGCAGGGCGGCGGCGGCCAGCAGAGTGGTCTTTCGCATGTTCCCCAGACCCGCCCCGCTACGGCATGGTTCATTTTGGGTTGCGTTTTCTGAGAATTTATTTGAAAAGTTCTACTGCGATTTCATATTGTGCCACTCCTTGGCCATAAAATATTTTTCTGCGTACAATTGTCCTGCTTATGAAAAAGTACTTTATCCTCGGCATATTAGCCCTCGCCGCTACTTCTGCAGGCCACCTCCGTGCCCAGCAAACTCTCCCGCTCTACACCGGCACCATTCCCAATTCCAAGCCCAGCGCGGTGCAAGAAACCAGCCTCACGTTGGCCAACGGCGGGGTGCGCATCTCCAACGTGGTGCAGCCCAACCTCACGGTTTTTGTGCCGCCGGCGGGCACGGCCAATGGCACGGCCGTCGTCATTTGCCCCGGCGGCGGCTACGCACGCCTGTCCATCGACAGCGAAGGCTACGACGTGGCCAAGCGCCTCAACGAAATGGGCGTCACGGCTTTCGTGCTCAAATACCGCCTGCCCAACGACCAAAGCCAGCCCGACAAATCCATCGCGCCCTTGCTCGATGCCCAGCAGGCCCTGCGCCTGGTGCGCCAGCAAGCCGCCAAGTACAGCCTCAACCCCGAGCGCATCGGCCTGATGGGCTTTTCGGCGGGCGGGCACCTGGCGGCCTGGGCGGGCACGCAGTTTGCGCGGCCGGTGGGAGACAAGCCCGGTCCGGTATCGGTGCGGCCGGCGTTTCTGGTGCTGATGTATCCCGTCATCAGCTTCAGCGACACGCTCAAACACGGCGGCTCGCGGGATAATCTGCTGGGCAAAACGCCTACGCCGGAGCAAATTCGCCAGTATTCCAACGAGCTGCAGGTGACGGCCCAAACGCCGCCCACCTTCCTCGTGCACGCCCAGGACGACAAAACCGTGCCCGTCAACAACAGCATCGTATTCTACCAGGCCTGCCTGCGCCACGGCGTGCCCGCCGAGCTGCACCTTTATCCCAAAGGTGGCCACGGCTTCGGTCTCAACAACAAAACCACCAAAGACCTCTGGACCGACCGCCTGCGCAACTGGTTGGACGCCAATGGCTGGCTGAATAAATAGGGGGCGTTGCTACAAGCCAGCCAGCACCTGCTGAATCTCGCCAAAACAGGGCCGAGCGGCCACGTCAGGCCGCTGGCATTGGTGCTGGAGCTGCTGGAGTCTTGTTGCCTGCGGGGAGCCTTCCGCTTCGGGGCAATGCGCCAATAATTCCTGCAGCAGGCAGCCAAAGGCGCGTACTTCCAGCCGCTGCAGGACAGGGGCGGCCTCGCCGTCGGGTGCGAAGAAGCTGGCCGCTCCAAAGTCGCCCAGCAGCGCATTGCCGTCGGTGGTAGTCAGCACGTTGTGGGCGTACAAATCGCCGTGCAGGATGCCTTTGTCGTGCAAATGCCCGGCGGCAGCGGCAATGCCACGGGCAATGCTGAGCGCCGTTTCCAGCGAAAACCGGGTGCTGGGCGCGTACACGTCGCGGGTGCAGGTGGCCAGGCTGGGCGGCCCGGCCAGGTTGCCGAACGACTCGTCGATGAGTTCCAGGACCAGGCCTTCGGCGCCCGCCGGGTGGCGGTGCACTTTGCCTTCCACGGCAATTAAATTGGGGTGGGCGCCGGCTTTGAGGCAAGCCAGCATCTCGCAGTGCGGCAGGCCGTCGCTGGTAACGGCGCCTTTAAAAAGCTTCACGGCCACTTCGGTGGCGGCGGTGTTGGGGTGCTGCCACCAAGCCCGTGAAATGACCCCCGACGCGCCTTCGCCCAGCTGCTCCGTGAGCGTCAGCGAATCCCAGTTGATGGGGCCAATGGGCTGGTTTTGCTCGGCGGCCCGCTCAAGTTCGGCCGAAGCCGGATTGCCTGCGTAGGCCAGCCACGCCAGGCGCGGCAAGGCCAGCAGCCACGTCGGCAGCTCGGTCAGGCGGTTGGCGGCAAGTCGTAGCAACTCCAGCTTGGTGCACCGAGCCAGGGTTTCGGGCAGCGCCGTGAGGCGGTTGCCGGCCAGCATCAGCTTTTGCAACTTCTGGCAGTTGCCGATTTCCTCGGGCAACGCCTCCAGTTGATTATCGGTGAGAATGAGCCAGCGCAGGGCCGGCGGTAGGGCGGCCGCCGGCAGCGTTCGAATCTGGTTGGACTTAAAGCCCACCATTTGCAGCTGCGGGCACTGGCCCAGCACGGCCGGCACTTCGGTGAAGCGGTTGTTAGAACAGAATAATACCTGCAGGTGGCGCAGGCGGCCCAGGTCGTCGGGAAGGGAGGACAGCGCGTTGCCGGTGAGGTTGAGTACTTCCAGCGTGTCGGCGAGGTCAAAAATCTCGCGGGGGAACTCTGTGAGGCCGGCAGCCAGGTCGAGGCGTTTTAGACCCCGGAGCTGTCCGGTGCGGAGTTGGTGAAGGGTATGCATCGGGACAAAGGTCGCCCGATAGAGGCGTTCACGATGAAAAAGTGACCCTTGGGCTCCACCAGGGCGCCTCATCGGCCTGGAGCAGCGCCTGTGGCGAGGATGGGCGCAATGTTCAGGCGTCGGTTTGGCGGGGAGGAGAAACTAAAATGTAGCCAATTCTGAACGTTCCTGCTTTTGCCGCAGACTGTATATAATCCCAGCAACTAAGCCGATTACTCCGCCTAAATAACTGAAATTATGCATGGACCCAACGCTTATGTAGTTTGTGAAATCAATCACATTATTCGGAATAAACCAATTTTCGAAAGCGTCTTTAGGATTTTTAGCAAGAAAAAAGTGGCCGTAAATAAGGCCAATAATTCCAGTTGTAAAAGCAACAAGCATCGTAACAAAAAAAGCCCTAATTGCAACGGTAAGCATCGTCTTCCAATCGGGCTGAATTAAATTAACCAAGCTTAAAATGAAGCCCAATATTGTTCCCATCCACCAAGTAGCTAAAAAACCTACGAATGCAACGTATAATCTTGGGTTTGGAAGAATAGCCTCGTTGCC
This sequence comes from Hymenobacter miniatus, assembly GCF_016427455.1. Taxonomy (NCBI): domain Bacteria; kingdom Pseudomonadati; phylum Bacteroidota; class Cytophagia; order Cytophagales; family Hymenobacteraceae; genus Hymenobacter; species Hymenobacter miniatus. The sequence goes on along the minus strand of NZ_JAELXR010000006.1, from coordinate 62,708 downwards.
CATTACAACAAAATCGAATTGGATGAATTTGAATTTTGTGTAATATTCTGGCGAGATTGTATAGGTAATCTGGTCATGCAAACTGCCATATATTCCGGCGGTTAGTGAAGCAATGATTACAAGTGCATTTAGCGTCAATAATTTTCTCATCAGTTGAGGTTTTATTTTGATTTCTCACACTTCTACCACTTCCCCCGTGCCGAAATAATAAATAAGGCCCTTCACCTCCGCGTACCCCAACTGCTCAAATAGCGTGGCGTAGTTCCGCAGCAGGCGCCGGTGTTTCTCCTGCGGCGGGGGCAGGCGGAAATCGAGCAGCGTGACCCGGCCGCCGAGGCGGTGGTGTTCTTCTAGGGAGGGTTCGAGCACGATGCGGTCGGGCTTGTAGTCGCGCAGCTTCACGCCGCCCACCAGGATTTCGCGCTCCGTTTCCACGCTCAGGTGCGGGGCGAAGTAGGGGGCCAGGCGCGGGTCGAGCACCAGCCGTTCGAGGCTGTCGACGAGCCGGGGCCGTTCGCGGGCGCTGAGGATGCCCTCGGCCACGAGCTGGCTGGCCACGCGGCCCACGTCGGCGGCCGTGAGCAGGCGGCGCAGGCCGAAGTGCAGCTTGCGGTTCCACTCGCCCTGCTCTTTTTGCTCGTCAAAATCGAAGAGCGTGGTGGCGTGCCGGCGCAGCTTGAGGCGGTCTTCCCAGGGCGCGGCGGCCAGGTTGGTTAGCTCGTAGTTGTTCGTTGTTAGTTGTCCGTTGTCAGATTTTTTCCGAGCGGCCGGGGTGCCTTTAGAAACCACAAAAGACACCTGCTCATCTTGCCACTCGCCGCGCTCTTCTAAATAGCCGTGCAACAGGTCGGCGACATTACGAGCTGGAGAGGCGCTGCCCTGCGGCTCTTTGCCTTCCTTCGAACTACCAACTGACAACGAAGAACTACCAACTGCCGCAGGCTTTTTGCTGATGACGTAGAGGCGGTGGCGCGGCCGGGTGAAGGCCACGTACAGCGTGTTGAGCCCTTCGAGGAAGGTTTTCTCGCGCTCCTCGTCGTATTGGGCCGCCAGCGCCGTTTGCTGAATGCCTTTTTGCAGGCTCACCACTGCTACTTCGGGCATGTTTTCGAGGGGCTTTTCGTCGGGCTCCAGGTGGCCCCAGAGCAGGGTGCCCCGGTGCGGCTCCAGGCTCCAGTCGGCAAACGGCACGATGACCACGCCATACGCCAAGCCCTTGGCCTTGTGCACCGTGGTGATGGTGATGGCCGCCCGCCCGCCCGGCGCATTAATGCTGATGCGCCCCTTGCGCTCCTCCCAGTAGGTGAGGAAATTGCCCAGGTTGTTGCCGAAGCGCAGGCTGTATTCCAGCGTCAAATCGAGGAAGCGGAACAGGTAGTCGCTCTCCCCGTTGCGCCCCAGCAGGCCGAAGAGGTTGAGCAGCCGCTCGGCCAGCTCGTAGAGGCCCAGGTTGCCGGTTTCCGTCTCGCGCACGTCGTAGCCCAACGCCCGCAGCTCGTCGAAAAACGAGTGGCCGCCGGCCGCGTTGGCCACCTCGGCAATGTGCCGGGCGCGGGCCGGGGTGGGGGCCAGCCCGCGCACCACTTTGTCCACGAGCAGCAGGGCTTCGGCCCGCGCCAGCGTATCGGCCGGCTGGTGCAGCACCCGCAGGATGCTCACCAGCAGGTTCACCACCTCGGCAAATTCCAGCGCCAGCGAGTCGGCCGAAATGATGGGGTAGCCCCGCTCTTTCAGGAACTTGGCAATGATTTTACTGGCGTAGCGGGTGCGGCACAGCACCGCAATGTCTTCCAACTCGTAGCCCTCGGCCAGGGCCTGCTCCACCAACTGCAGGGTGAGGTAGCAGGTGCTTTCGTCGTAGCCCAGCACCGCCTCGGGCAGGTGACCGGGGAGGGCCTCAGGCGTGTAGGCGCCAGTGGCGGCGCCGTAGCGCAGGGCCGGGGCGTCTTTTTGGGTGAACAGCAGCTCGACGTGGCCCTGCTGGGCGGTGCTCTGCGACTCGGGCACCTGCTGCCCAAAGTGGTTGTCGAATATGCCCGCCACCAACCCCAGCGTGGCGTGCCGGTCGCTCACCGCTTTGAAAAAGGCGTTGTTGAAGTCCACGATTTCGCGGGCCGAGCGGTAGTTCACCTGCAGGGCTTTGGGTTCGAGCACGGGGTCGAGGGTTTCGTAGCGCAGCCGCAGCAGCTCGCGCATCTCGGGCTCGCGGGCCCGCGCCACCAGGGCGGCGGTGTTGTTCTGGTGCAGGCGCAGAATCTGCTCCATCTCGCCCCCGCGCCAGCGGTAGATGGCCTGCTTGGCATCGCCCACCGCCAGGCTGCTGTGGCCGTTGGCCAGCGTGTTCTCCACCAGCGGCAGCAGGTTGTTCCATTGCAGCACCGACGTGTCCTGGAACTCGTCAATCAGGATGTGCTCGTACCGCTCGCCCAGCCGCTCGTATAAAAACGGCACCGGCTCGGTGAGCACGATGCTGGCAATGCGCCGGTTAAACTCCGAAATCAGCACCACGTTGCGCTCCCGGCTGATTTGCTCCACCACCTTGTTCAATTCGCTCAGCAGCGAGGCATGAAACAGGTACGGCTGCATGGCCGCCAGCAGCACGTAGCTCGACAAATACGCCTCGCGCAGCTGCTCCACGGCCGCCACCACCGCCCGCAGCGGCTCCTTCACCGCGTCTACGCGGGCGCGGTCGGCCTCGGTTTTGATTTTGCCGCTGTACCACTTGTCGTCGCTGAGCGTGGCGGCCACGTAGCTGTTCGGCCCGGCCTCCGGGGCCAGCAAGTCCACGCCCTTCTGCACGTACCCAAAAATGCCGCGCTTGCCCTGGAAAAAGTCGCCCTCCGCTACGCCGGCCTGCTCCAGCACCGCCAGCGCCGCCTCCCGCGTCTGGGCAAAGGCCGCTTCAATCTCCGCCCGCTTCGCCCGAATCTGCTTATCCAGCCGCCGGAAATCGGCCAGCGTCAGCCGGCCCAGCTGCGTCACCGCCTCCTGCACTGTCTCGTTAAACAGCGCCCGCCCGAAGCCCGCCAGCTCCTCGGGCAGCCGGCTCCAGCTTTTGCCCTCGTCGGCCTGCCCCAGCGCGTATTCGGCCAGCGTTTGGGAAAGCAGCCGGCTGTTGGGGTCGCGGTTCACCTTGTCGAGCAGCGCGGCCACGGCGCTTTGCAGCACCGCATCCGTGTCCAGCTCCACCTCAAACGTGGCCGGCAAGCCCAGCTCCCGAGTAAACGCCGTCACAATCCGCTGCACAAACGAGTCAATCGTGCTCACCCCAAAATCGGCGTAGTGGTACAGCACCAGCCGGAAGGTCTCGGCTGCCCGCCGCCGCACCTCCGTTTCCGGCAGCTTCAGCTCGGCCGCGATGTCGGTCAGCAGCCCGTCGGCCTTACCGCTTTCCGGGTACGCAAAGCGCCGTAGCGCCCCCACAATGCGCTCCTTCATTTCCCCCGCCGCGTCGTTGGTAAACGTAATGGCCAGCACGCGCTTGAAATACGCCGGGTCGTCGGCGCCCAGCGCCAGCAGCAGGTATTCTTTCGTTAATTGGTACGTCTTGCCCGAGCCGGCCGAAGAGGAGTAGATGCGGAAGGAGGGAGGCATATGTACTTTGTTTGATTCGAGCATCAACTTGCAAAACCAGATAAAGCGAATGAAATACTCTCAGACAATAGCTGTAATTCTTGCTCTGCTACTTACTGCCAATAGTTCGTTTGCGTGTTCTTGTAGTGGCAAGGCAAGTGTAAAAGATGCAGTGAGTAATTCAGATATTGTTTTTGGCGGTAAAGTTCTATCTGTAAAGCGAGTGGATTACCTGAGATGGCAAGGCATTTCAATGGTTGGAAAGTTGGTTACTCTATTGGTGCAAGCCAAAGGAAAGGGTCTGGTACATTCTGATACCGTAGTTGTAGCAACAGGAAGTGGGGGCGCCGATTGTGGCATAATGTTTCAAGAAGGTAAATCGTATTTAGTGTACGCCAAATCTTGCTCTTTTTCAAGCAGAACTAGTAATGACAGCGTGCGCTATTTCTATGCGGGTTTATGTTCCAGAACAAGTATCTACAGAGAAAGTGAGCTCAAGAAAGCATCCTACTATTCTGAGAAGTTGAGTAAAAGAAAAAGTAGATTAAGTCACGTCGTTTGTCAGCCAACCCACCATCTCCGCCGTCACCCGCACCGGCCGGCCGCTGTTGGGGTCGAGCAGCACCCAGGTCGTTTCCGCCTCGCACAGCAGCACGCCGTCGCTCACGCGGCTGAGGCGGGTGTAGCGCAGCGACGTGGCCCCGCTGGTTTCGCCCACCCAGGTGGTGGCCCGCAGCGTCTCGCCCGAGAAGGCCGATTGCAGGTAGCGGATGCGGTGCTCGCGCACCACCCAAATAATCTGGTCGCGCAACTCAGGCGGGCAGATGCTTAGCCAATGTGCGCCGGCCACGTCCTGCACCCAGCGGACGTACTCCACATTATTGGCATGGCCCAGCGCATCAATGGCGCTGGCCGGTACCTGAAATTCGTGCGAGAAGGCGTGGGAGGGCGCGTCGGGCATGGGTAAGAGGTAAGAAAAGGGAGAAGGCGGAAATAAAGCAGCGCGCAAGACACAAAAGAACGTCATACCGGGCGCAGCGAGGCAATGCGCGAGTGAAGCCATTACTTTCAATTCCATGTAGCCGAACCACGGGGCTGTGCCCCCTGGCGCCCCCAGCATCATAGGGCAAGACCTTCTCCGCTAGCGTTCCAAGCCATTGAAAAAAATATCTATGGACTTGGTCATTTGGAAATTCTGCCTATCTTTGACGCAACCTAAGAAACCAAGCCACGGTGGCCCAAACGCTTAGGGAAACTCCACAACCAACCACCATGCCCACCGGAACGGTAAAATTCTTTAATGACACCAAAGGTTTTGGTTTCATCAAAAACGACGAAACTGGCGAAGACATCTTCGTTCACATCAGCGACCTCCAGGTTAGCTCGATTCGCGAAAACGACAAAGTTCAATACGAAGTAGCTCAAGGCAAAAAAGGCCCGAACGCAGTAAAAGTATCGCTGGTTTAATTCAGCTCAAGCTTTGCAATCTAAGAAAGCCCGCCTTTGGTGGGCTTTTTTTTGTGTTCAGCAGAACGGTGCCCGAACAACGGGAACGTCATGCTGAGCGAAGTCGAAGCATCTCGCGTGCCATCACTAATCCTTTTTCGACGATTGATTACTACCACACGCGAGATGCTTCGGCTTCGCTCAGCATGACTTTCTATCAAATTCTTATTCACCACGCCCTAGCTTTTCCAAAATAAAACCCGTACCTTTGCACCCGCATTTGAGGACGGCCTAAGTCCGCGCAAGCCCGAGAGTGGCGCTAACGCATTGGTCGCGTAGTTTTTTGGTTGTTTTTTCCCGCCTGATTGTGAAAAGGTAGAAGGAGGGGAAACGTCGCTGAGTACGGCTGTTTTCGGAGCGAGTCTCTTACCCCTTACCAATTCCACATTCATGGAAGCTGAAAAAATTGTAGTTCGCTTTGACGAACTGAACCTCTCCGAGGAAGTACAACGCGCCATCACCGAGATGGGCTACGAGGAAGCCTCGGCCATTCAGGCCGCTGCCATTCCCGTGCTGCTCGCTGGCAAAGACGTTATCGGCCAAGCCCAGACGGGTACTGGCAAAACCGCCGCTTTCTCGATTCCCGCCATCGACAACATCGATACCGAGAGCAAAGACGTGCAGGTATTGGTGCTCTGCCCCACCCGCGAGCTCGCGGTGCAGGTGTCGGGCGAAATCCAGAAGCTGGGCAAATACAAGCGCGGCCTGATGGTGGTGCCCATTTACGGTGGCAGCCCCTACGACCGTCAGCTTCGCGCCCTGGAGCGCGGCGTGCAAATTGTAATCGGCACGCCCGGCCGGGTGATGGACCACATCGAACGCGGCACCCTACGCCTCGACAAAACCACCAAGATTATTCTGGATGAAGCCGACGAAATGCTCGACATGGGCTTCCGCGACGACATCGAGTTCATCTTGACCAAGATGCCCGAAGACCGCCAGACGGTGTTCTTCTCGGCTACGATGAGCAAGCCCATCATGGAGCTCACCAAGAAATATCAGCGCGAGCCGCAGATTGTGAAGGTGAACCACAAGACGATGACGGTGACCAACATCGAGCAGAGCTACTACGAGGTGCGCGGCCCCCAGAAAAAGGACGTGCTGACTCGTTTGCTCGACATGTACAACCTGAAGTCGACCATCGTTTTCGCCAACACCAAGCGCATGGTGGACGAAATCGTGGCCGACCTGCAAGCCAAAGGCTACTTCGCCGAAGGCCTGCACGGCGACATGGGCCAGCAGCAGCGCCAGAACACGCTCGATAAATTCCGTAAATCGACGCTGGAAGTGCTGGTGGCCACCGACGTGGCCGCCCGTGGCATCGACGTGGACAACGTGGAAGCCGTAGTGAACTACGACCTGCCTGCCGACGAGGAATACTACGTGCACCGCATCGGCCGCACGGGCCGCGCCGGCAAGTCGGGCAAAGCCTTCACGTTTGTGAGCGGCCGCGACATTTATAAGCTGCGCGACATCATGCGCTTCACTAAGGCCGACATCAAATTGGCGCAGGTACCGTCGTTTGCCGACGTGTCGGAGGTGAAAACCACGCTGTTCCTGAACCAGATTAAGGAAATCATCGAGAAAGGCAACCTCGACAAGTATGTGGGCCGCGTGCAGCGCCTGCTCGACCAGGGCGAGGAAATCACCTCGCTCGACATCGCCGCGGCGCTCCTCAAGATGACCATGAAGGAGGACAAGAGCGCTCAGCAGAGCCTCGACGCCAGCAAGGCCGCCGGCTCGGCTCGTCCCGGCTACACCCGCCTCTTCGTGACCATGGGCAAGAAAGACCGGATTCACCCCCGCGATATCGTGGACCTGATTTCGGAATCGACCAACCTAACCGGTGCCAAAGTGGGCGATATTGCCCTCTACGACAAGTTCAGCTTTGTGGAAGTGCCGTCGGAATTTGCCGACGAAATCGTGAGCAAGCTGGGCCGCACTAGCATCCAGGGTTCGCCGGTGAGCTTTAGCGTTGCTACTCCCGTGCAGGAAGGCGCCGCCAAGGAAGAAGGTTTCAGCCGCGGCGGTCCCGGCGGTTTCGGTGGCGACCGGGAGCGTCGTCCCTTCAATGGCGGTGAGCGCCGTGAGGGCGGCTACGGCGGTGGCTACAAAGGCGGCAACCGCGGCGGTGGCAGCTTCGGCGGCGGCGAGCGCCGCGAAGGCGGCTACGGCGGTGGCTACAAAGGCAACCGCGACGGCGGCAGCAGCTACGGCAACCGTCCCAGCTACGGCGACCGCCGCGAAGGCGGCACCGGTAAGTCGGGCTACGGCAACCGCCCGAGCTACGGTGACCGTCCCAGCTACGGCAACAAGCCCAGCTACGGCACGCCGCGCGAGTACGAAACCCCGCGCACGCCCCGTACTCCCCGCAACGAGAGCTTCGACGAATAGCCGCTAATAGGCTGATTACCTGGGTTAACCAGATTAGGTGACGATTGTGTGTGAATAGATTAGAAGAAGGTTAGAAGACAAAAAAGCCGCCCATTGGGCGGCTTTTTTGTTGCCTTAACAGTTAAGAAGAAAGAGCCTATTTGGACGAATCGCGCAGGGCCTTGATGGTGTTGTGAGCTTCCTGCACACCTTGGTACTGCTTTTCGATAACCGATTTCAGGTTGCTGGGCAGGTCCTGGGCTTTAAGGGCGGTTTGGTAGGCCTTCACGGCGTAGTCTTCGCCGCGCTCGCACTCGTTGAGCACAGCTTTGTTGTCTTTGCTGGTGAGGGCCGATTTCAGGTCAATCCAGGCGCGGTGCACGGTGCCGGTTATCGACGAGCTTTCATCGGGCTTGAGGTCCAGCTTGAACATCTGGTCCTCGATTTCGGTGATGTAGCTGGCGCGCTGGGCGGCGTATTTCTTGAACGTGTCTTTCAGGCTGCTGTCCTCCACGTCGGTCATGGCGTCGGCGTAGCCTTTCTGGCCATCTTTAAGGGTTTCAACCAGTTCGTTGAGGAGGGCGGTGGTGGCTTTGGCTTCCATTGGGAAAGAGAAAAGTAAGTTGGAAAGTATGCTCCGTTTACTGCCTCACCTACGGGAAGGTTACAGACGCTGCGCGCAATGAAGAAGGAGCGAACGGGTTACCGAACCTTGGCATCGAAATTCTTCGTGTCCTCTTTCTCATGTGCCGCCATGGCCTGGCCGGCCAGGAATCCGGTTGTCCAGGCCGCCTGAAAGTTGAAGCCGCCCGTGATGCCGTCGATGTCGAGCACTTCGCCCGCGAAATACAGGCCGGGCACGCGGCGACTTTCCATGGTTTTCAGGTCGACTTCGTCGAGCACCACGCCGCCACAGGTCACAAACTCTTCTTTATAAGTGGTTTTGCCCCGCACGGCTAGGGGCGAGCGCAGCAGCAGCTCCAGCAGGCGGTTTTGGGCTTTGGCCGGGAGGTCGCTCCACCGGGTGTCGGGCGCAATGCCGGCTTGCTCGGTAAGGTTGCGCCAGAGGCGCTGGGGCAAGCCAAACTGGGGGTTGGATGCCACGGTTTTCCTCCCGTTTTCCTGCCGGAACTGCTGCAGCCAGGGCCGCAGCGTTTCTTCGGTGTGCGCGGGAATCCAGTTAATCAGGGCCGTGCCCACGTAGCCCAACTCGCTGAGCCGGCGGGCGCCCCAGGCCGAGAGCTTGAGCACCGCCGGCCCGCTCACGCCCCAGTGCGTCACCAGCAGCGGGCCTTCGTATTGCAGCTTTTCGCCGGCCAGCACCACGCGGGCCTGCGGCACACTCACGCCCATAAGCTCCTGCAGCGGCGACTCCGGCACGTTGAAGGTGAAGAGCGACGGCACCGGTTCGGCAATGCGGTGGCCCAGGTGACGCAGCCAGTCATAATTGGCGCTTTTGGGGTTGCCGCCGGTGGCAATGAGCACCTGATGGGCGTGCAGCGTGGGGCCTAGCCCGGCCGCGCCGGTGCCACTCAGCCGCAGGCGTAAGCCGCCCGTGGGCAGGGGCTGAATGTCGTCGGCGCTGGTATTGGTCAGTATCTGTACGCCGGCCCGGCGGGCAGCTTCTTCCAGGGCGCGGGCAATGGTTTCACTCGAATCGGTGGTGGGGAACATGCGGCCGTCGGCCTCGGTCTTCAGCGCCACCCCGCGCCGGGCAAACCAGGCAATGGTGTCGGCCACACCAAAGCGCTGAAAAGCGCTTTTGAGCTGCTTGCTGCCGCGCGGATAGTGCGCTACGAGCTGGGCCGCGGTTTCGCAGGCGTGCGTGACGTTGCAGCGCCCACCGCCCGACACGCGCACTTTGCTCAGCAGCTTGCCGGTTTTTTCCAGCAGCAGCACCCGCGCGTGCGGGTTGGCTTCGGCACAGGCAATGGCACCAAAGAAGCCGGCCGCGCCGCCGCCCAGCACGGCCATCAGGGGAGGGGTAGCATCGGTTTTCACCGCGCAAAGGTACAGCGGGCCTGCTTGGGCCACCGGTTAGCAGTGCTCCAAGGCGGCCAGCACGTCGTCGTGCTGAAACGTATAAGGCACCAACGAGCGCACCAGGCTGCTGTCGATGGTTTTGCCGCTCACGCCCTTTTCGTCTTTGAAGGTGGGGGCTTCCAGCTTGAGGTAGCGCGCCGCGGCCGGGTAAAAATCACGACGGGTTGGGTGTTGTTCGGCGCACACATTGAAGGTGTGACCCCACACGCCGTGCCGGATGATGGCCGAGAGCACCCCCACCACGTCGGTAAGGTGCACCAGGTTAACGGGCGCGTTGCCTTGTTCGAGCTCGCGGCGGCCCGCCAGAAAGCGGCCGGGGGCGCGGTCGGGGCCCATGAGGCCCCCCAGACGCACCACCGTGCTTTTCCATTGCCCATAGCGGGGCACGAAGTGGCCCTCGGCGCGCAGCACATCGGAAGCCGCGTCGCGGGTGCTGAGGGCGTCGGCTTCGCGCATCAGGCGCGGCTCGTTCGGATACACGCTGGTGGAGCTCACAAACAGCACGTGGCGCGTGCCGGCGGCGGCCACGGCCCGGTGCACCGGCCGCAGCAGCGAGGGATAGGCGCCGGCGGGGGCGGCCCGGGGTGGTACGTTCAGCACCAGCACATCGGCCGCGCCCAGCAGGCGCAGGAGCAGGGCTTCGGCCGGAGCATTAAAATCAGCGCCCAGGCGAAGCAGATGCGACTGTATGCCAGCGGCCTCCATGCCGGCCAGGTTTTCGGGGGTGGTGGTGGTGCCCAGCACCACGTGGCCGGCGGCGGCCAGGGCGCGGGCCAGGGACAGGCCCAGCCAGCCGCAGCCCAGCACTAATACGGTGGGGTGTTCCGCTCCAGATGTCGTGCTCGCGGAGCCCCCGGAATTGGAACTTGTCATGTAACCTCAACAATTAATTTGGCCTGATGGCCCGAAGTTGCGAAAAAAAATACGTAATACTATATTTAACAGGTGAAATGGGACGGCGTCTTCCGGTTGCGGGTAGATGGTCGGGGCCTAGTACCTTCGGGTGGCGGACACGCCCGCGCTTCCCACCCATTTTTATTCACTTGCATGAACACTCCCTACACGCAACCCATGCTGCGCGACAACGCGCTGGCCGGCAAAACCATCATCGTGACCGGCGGCGGCACTGGCCTGGGCCGGGCCATGACCACCTATTTCCTGCAGCTGGGGGCCAACGTCACCATCAGCAGCCGCAAGCTTGAGGTGCTGGAAAAAACCGCCGAGGAGCTGCGCCAGCAAACCGGCGGCAAGGTGCTGGCCGTGGCCTGCGACGTGCGCAAGTACGACGAGGTGGAAGCCATGCTGGAGCGCACCGTGCAGGAGTTTGGCGGCGTCGACGTGCTGCTGAACAATGCGGCCGGCAACTTCATCAGCCCCACGGAGCGCCTGTCGCACAAAGCCTTCGACGTGATTGTGGACATTGTGCTACGCGGCACCTACAATTGCACGCTGGCCGTGGGCAAGCGCTGGATTGCCGACCAGAAGCCCGGTACCATTCTCAACATCGTGACGACGTATGCCTCGGTGGGCTCGGCCTTTGTGGTGCCCTCGGCAGCGGCCAAGGCGGGCGTGCTCGCCATCACCCGCTCGCTGGCGGTGGAGTGGGCCAAGTACGGCATTCGCTCCAATGCCATTGCACCCGGCCCGTTCCCGACGGAAGGCGCCTGGAGCCGCCTGTTCCCCGAGCCCCTGGCCAGCAAACTCGACCCGGCGGCCAGCGTGCCGCTCAAACGCGTGGGCCAGTACCAGGAGCTGGCCAACCTGGCCGCTTACCTGGTGTCGGATTTCTCAGCCTATGTGAACGGGGAAGTGGTGACCATCGATGGGGGCGAGTGGCTCAACGGCGCCGGTGAATTCAACAAGCTGGAAATGCTGACGCCCGCCATGTGGGACCAAATCGAAAAGACCATGCGCCGCTAAACCATGAATTGAGATGAAATGCCCGGATTTTGGCGACCCCAGCTAACGGATAATCATCAAAAAGGCTTGCCGTTTGGCAAGCCTTTTTGGTTTACGTCAGATAATAAACGTGCACAAAATCCGGGCAATCCGAAAAATCCGTCCGAATCCGCGGTTCAGAATTTATACCCTTTATACTCCTTCGAAAATTCTTCGAGCGGGATGGGCTGGTTGGGCACCACGTCCTGAAACTCGAACCGTTCGAATAGGCCTTTGTCGTCGTTGACCTGCACGAGCATGGGCAGATAAGTCTTGGGGTCGACGCAGAGCACCGTGCGGCGGCCGTAGGCATTGGGCACTTGCAGCACTTTGCCTTCGGGTATTTTCTCGCCAATGCTCAGGTTGTTGCGCTCCACCACGCGGTAGGCGCCGCAGCCAAACCGTTCGGCCACCGTCTCGATGGTTTCGTTTTTGCCGGCTTTGTAGCTCACGTACCGGAATTGGGGATAGTCGGAGCGCAGCACGTAGCCGGTGCGGCCCTGCAGAGTGGTGTCGCCCACGTAGCGGAACGAACGACTATAGGAGTTGTCCTGCCGCAGCCCGGTGGTGCGCAGCAGGTCCGAAATAGTGCCGAAACCGGCTTGCAGGGCCGTGTGGTGCTGGTTGCTGCGCATCAGCTTGCCGTTGGGGTCCAGGCTGAGGGTCACGTAGGGAAAGCTGGCGGGGTACACCCAGGCATCGCCGTCGTTCTGGCCCTGCAGCCACAGCACTTCCACGCCTTTCTGGTTTTTGATGTAGATGCGCAGCGGCTTGTAGGTCAGCTTCATGATGCTGCGCGCCTGGTTGATGTTGCCCCCAATGCGCTCCTGGGCTTTCACCGTGCAACGCAAGTATTTCAGGCCTTCGATGGCCGCGCTCATGCGGGTGGTCAGCTGCTCGGTGGTGATGGCGGGCGGCGGGCTGGTGGCGGCCACCGTCACGGCAGCCAGCGCGCCGGCCACACCGGCCAGGCGAAAAGTAAAAACCGAACCAGTCAAAAAGGGCCTCATAGGGTATAAAAACAGATAAATGCAGCTCTAGGATGAGCCAATGGCTTAGTTTAGGCTGATATGCGGGAAGCGCGAAGCGGTGCTGTCGAAAATAAACAGCTCGTCGATTTCCACGCCTTCCAGAAAATGAAACAGCGGAAATTGTTCCACCACGGCGCGCACTGCGGCGGCATCGTCGCCGTGCATGGTTACCCAGCCCCGGCTGCGGTCGCTGCTGATGGCGTATACTTCCACAATCTTCTCGCTCAGTAGCTGGTTGATGAAGGCCCGGTGGCTCGGAATGAGTGAGATAAATTCCTCATCGAAAGTTTCCGGCAACCGAAGGGAAACGACAAACGTGGGCATAAAGAAAAGAAGCTGGAAGGCCGGAAAGGTAGCGCATCCGGCTAAGAGACGCTACGCGCGCAGGAAAATATGGTAGCCCGGTAGCCGGGAGCGCTCGGTAAGCCTGCCGGACCCTACGAATGACCCAACTCGGCTACGCTGGGCAGCGCGGCGTCGCCTTTGGCCGGTTCGGCTGCAGCGTCGGGCTGGGCCAGGGTCGGTTCGGTGCCCTCGGCTTGGCCCCGGGCGGTGGCTTCCCACTCGCGGTACTTGGTGATTTCGACCTGGAACTTGCCCACGAACCAGCTCACGAGGCTCAGGTCGTCGAGGAAGCCGACCACGGGAATAAAGTCGGGAACCAGGTCGATGGGCGACAACACGTACAGCAGCACGGCCAGGCCCGAAATGATGGTGCTGGTGGAAATCTCGCGGTATTCGCCGCTGATGTAGCTGCGCACGAGGCGCACCAGCGTGAGGGCGACGTCGAAAAGCTGGCGAAACTTGTTGGTGTGGCTTTTTTGGTCCGCCAGCTTGTCGGCGGCTTCGTTGAGCACCGTGACAACTTTGAACGGACGGCCCAGCAGCTTGGTGGCCCGCGCAATGAAGACGTTGAAGATGACGTTTTTGGAAAGCTTCAGCCCTTTTTCGGAAAGTGATGACATGAGTAAAGTGGTGGGGGTGAGGCTGACTTTACGCGCAAGGTTCAGCCGGCGTTGTTTGGCCGTAGTCAAACTCCGTGCCCGGCCGCGGGCGCTAGCGGGCAAACAGCGGCGTGGTGCCGCCCACCCAGTCCTTGTCTTTGTTGAAATCGACGCCAATCATCTCACCCCGGCTCAGGCGGCTCAGGCCGGTGAGCAGCTGGGGGCGGGGTTCGCCCACGGGCCAGATGTAGAGCAGGCGGATTTCGCACTTCACTAGGCCGTCGGGCGATTGCACCACGGGCTCGTACGTCACCTTGCGCTGCAGCAAATAGTGCTGCTTGTCGGGCAGCGCATCCAACTCGGCCGCGGTGAAATGCAGACGCACCCCGGCTCCGGCAAATGAAAACAAGGGCTTCAGCACATAATTTTCGAGGTCGGCCGGGTATTCCTGCAGCTCGTGCAAAAAGTAGCTTGGCGGCACAAAGGGGCCCTGCAGCAGCGGCAGCGTAAACTTGCTGATGCGGAAAAACCAGTTGGGGTGCCCCACCCAGGCTACGTCCACGTCTTCAGTGAGGTGAAACTCCGGGTTTACTTCCGGGTAGCGCGCCAATTCATCGAAAATGACGCGGTTGTAAATGCGCGTAATCCGAATTTCCCGCCCGTCTTTCTCATAAAACAGCTGCCGCCCGCGCCGGCGTAGGCGGGTGAGGCACACCGCCTCGATGCCCCACAGCTTGTGGGTGAGCGCAAAGTCGACGCGGGTTTTTTGCTTTTCGGGAAACAGCTCCAGCAAAATCACGTTTTCGGCGGGCTGGTCGGCCAGAATGAAGTCCCGCATGCGCTGCTGGTACGCCTCAAAATCGGCCACGCCCAAAAACGGCGTCACCGAATCTGGAATGGGGAAGTGGCGCGCAAACACGCCGGGCAGCCACGACTGAAACGCGTACAACGACGGAAATCCCTGCATCTCAATCAGCTGCGGCTCCAACTCACCGTTGGCGTCGCGGCACACCGCGAAGTCAAATGTCAGAAATTCGGGCCGCGCATCCTCATTGGGCACGCGCTGGTGCGGCGGGATGGCCGCCTCGGTTAGGCCCTTAAAGTCGGGCCGCTCAATGACCTGGATGATGCTTTCGCCGGCCGCAATCAGCTTGTCGCGCAAGCCAGCCGGCACAAAAACCGGCGTTTCGGCCACGCGGAAATCCAGTTGGCCGGGCAATTGCTGCTCGATGTCGGCAAGCATTTCCTGGTAGCGGGCCGGGCTGAAAGCGGCATTGAAGGCGTGGCGGGGTTCCGGAATCATGAGCGGAGGCAGCGACAATGAATGGGGTTAGGCGTTGGCAAATTGGCCCAGCCCGGCCAGCGCACGGCGCAGGAAGGTGGGCACCACCACTGCTTCGGTGTGCTCAATGGTGGTGGGGTCGGCCAGCAGGCGCACCATCTCGTGGTACTTGGCCTCGCCGTAGGTTTCGATGACCTGCTGCTTGCGCTCGTCGGTGAGCATGTAGCGGAGCATGCCTTCGCCGTCGGCCTCGGGGTGGAACTGGGTACCCACCACCTCGGGCGTGAAGCGAATGGCCATCACGGCGCGCTCCAGGGGCACGTGGGGCCGTTCTTTTTCCAGGCACAGCACCTGGGCGCCGTAGGCATTGAGGCGGGCGAGGTCGAGATTGGTCAGCTGGTAGTCGCGCGAGTCGACGATGTAGAACGGCTCGGGCAGGCCCTGCAGCACGGGCTCCGCCAGGCCAGCGGGCGTGAGGTGCACCGGCAGCACGCCAAACGAGGTCGACTTGCGCCGGCTCACGGTGCCCAGGCCCAGGTGCCGGCTCACCAGCTGGAAGGAATGGCAAATCAGCAGCAGGTGCTTTTTGGCTTCCTGGGTTTGGTTGTGGGCCAGCAGCGCGTCGATGAAATTGAAATAGTGGCGCTCCCAGGGCTCGTCCGACGGCAGGGGGCTGCCGGGGCCGCCGCTTGAAATGTAGATGTCGTAATCGAGGCCCGGCACCACGTTTTCGGCCCTCACATTATAGGTATCAATGTCGAACGCCACGCCGTTTTCGGCCGCCCCGCGGGCCAGCAGCTGCCGAATGCAGCGCATGCCCTCGTTGCGGGCATTGTCGTACATGTCGAGAATAGCAATGCGAATAGTCTCCATATAAAATAAGTATCAGAAAAAGGGCCGGCCGAAGCCAGCCTGTGCAACAAACCCGGTGAAAAAAAGAAGCAACGCCCGCCGGAAGGCGGGCGTTGCACGGGCAAAGATACAATTAGTAGAGGCCCTGCGTGGTTTCCGACAGGATGTAGTCGACCACTTTGCTCAGGTCGTTGGTTTCGCGGAACACGGCCAGCTGGCGGTCGGCGCCGGTGCCCATCTCCATCATTTTCAGCACGTACTCCACCTCGTGGCGGCTGCCGAGCTCGTCCACCACGTCGTCGATGAAGTCGAGCAGCTCGAGGATGAGCTTGCGGGTGGGCACCTCTTCCTGCTTGCCAAAGTCTATCATCTGGCCGTCGAGCCCGTAGCGCGCCGCCCGCCACTTGTTTTCCTTGATGAGGGCGCTGCGGTAGATGCGGAAGTTCAGGTTCTGGGCTTTCAGCTTGTAGATTTTGGCTACCAGCGCCTGCATGATGGCGGCCACGGCAATGGTTTCGTCGGCCCGCATCATCATGTCGCAAATGCGGTATTCGATGGTGTCGAAGAAGGGATGCAGGCGCACGTCCCACCAGATTTTCTTGCCGTTGTCGATGCAGCCCGTCTTTATCAGGAGCTGCACAAACTCGTCGTAGTCGCTTGCGCTGTGGAAGTAGCCCGGAATGCCCGTGCGCGGAAACCGCTCAAACACCTTGGTCCGGAAGGACTTGTAGCCGGTTTCGCGGCCCTCCCAAAACGGCGAGTTGGTGCTGAGCGCAAACAGGTGCGGCAGGAAATACCGCAGCGTGTTCATCATGTACACGCCGATTTCGCGGTTTTCGATGCCCACGTGCACGTGCATGCCAAACACAAGGTTGGAGCGAGCGGCTTCCTGCAGCTCTTCCACAATCTTGTCGTAGCGGGCGTCGGGCGTGATGGGCTGCTCTTGCCAGCGCGAAAACGGGTGCGTGCCGGCCGCGCCAATCTTCAGATTTTGGCGGTCGGCCAGCTCAATCACCTGGCGGCGCAGGTGCAGCACTTCGGTGCGGGCCTCGGCAATGTTGTGGCAGATGTTGGTGCCCACTTCCACCACGGCTTGGTGCATCTCGGCTTTCACCTGCTCTTGCAGCGTCACCCGGCCGCCTTCTACTATTTGCGAGAGGTGGGAGCGCAGCTCCCGGGTTTCGGGGTCAATGGTCTGAAATTCTTCCTCGATGCCGAGGGTAAACGTGGGCATGGACATACGGAGAACGAATGCGAAGGAAAGGAGGACAGACGCAGTACTGCCCGGCGCGCGAAGGCCGCACGCCGGGCAGTGCCTGCGTTGGGGTAGGGGCTACTCGGTCTTTTTAGGAGCGGCTTTTTTGGCGACAGCGGCCTTGGGCGCCGCGGCCTTTTTGGCCGGAGCGGCGCCTTTTTTGGCCGCCGACTGCTCGCTGGCCGAGACTTCCCCGGTGGGCGGCTCGGGCTTGGGGGCGCCGGCAGCTTTCTTGGGCCCGGCTTTCTTGGCGGCGGGCTTGGGGGCGCCGGTAGCACCCAGGTCGTTGGTTTCGCGCACGGCCTGGCCCATCTGCACGTTGGCCCCAATGGTGGGCGAACCTTTGGGCGCGGCACGCACCGAATCCTGCACGAACGTGCCCCAGGTGAGGTTGGTGCGGCCGGCGCGGTGGGACTGGGCGCGCTCAATGGCCAGCTGCGCGGCGTGCTCCACCACCCACTCAAAGTTCTCGGGGCCAACGGAGTTGATGTCGGCATCGGGGGCGGGGTTGCCGAAATCGATGGCAATGGGAATGCCGTCGCGCACGGCAAATTCCACCGTATTGAAGTCGTAGCCCAGGCCCTGGCACAGGCGCAGGGTGTAGTTCTTGATGGTGTCGAGCAGGCGCTGGCCGGCTTCGCCTTCTGTTTTCATCGTGGTCTGGTACCGCTCGTGGGGGGCATTGCGGGGCTCGTAGGGCATGATGAGCACGTGCTTGCCGCCCAGGCAGTAGCAGCGGAAATAGTCTTCAAACTCAATGGCTTCCTGGTACAGCATCACCAGTTGGCCGGTTTCGTCGTAGGCGCGCCAGGCCTGTTCGGGGTTGTCCACCTTGTACACGCTCTTCCAGCCGCCGCCCGCGTGGGGTTTCATAAAGGCCGGGAAACCAATGTGGTCGAAGGCTTTCTGCCAGTCGAACAGGGCCAGGTTGCGGAAGGAGTTTTCGGTGGTGTCGTCGGGGCGGTGTTTGCTGGGGAGCAGGAGCGTTTTGGGTACGGGCACGCCCAACTGCACGGCCAGCGCGTTGTTGAAAAACTTCTCGTCGGCGCTCCACCAGAAGGAATTGTTGATGATGGCCGTACCCGTAAGCGCCGCGTTCTTCAAATAGGCGCGGTAAAAGGGCACGTCTTGCGAAATGCGGTCAATGATGACGTCGTAGCCGCAGGGCACGGCTTGTTCCACCTGCTCAATGTTCACGAACTCGGCCGTGATGCCGTTCACGGCCTTTTGGTTCACGCGGTCGACGAAGGCCTGGGGGAAGGTGTTTTCTTGTCCGAAAAGGATGCCGATTTTTTTCATGGCTGGGGTGTTGGCTTGCCGGTAGGCAGGGGGTGAAAGAGAGTTGGTAATAAGAAGAAGTGCGGGAAGGAGTTAGCCAATGGTGTTCAGGTACTGCGGAAACATTTCGCGCCACACCGGCCAGTCGTGGTTGCCGAAGGGCTTCACATCCAGAGTGTAGTGAATGCCCTTGTCGCTGAGAAGACGGGCCATTTGAAAGTTCGACTCTTTGCAGAAGTCGTGTTCGGCCGTGCCCAGGATGATGTTCATCCACTGAAAATGCTCGTTTTGCGCGCCAGGTATGTACTCGGGCGGATTGTTGTAATACACGTTGTCGTCGTGGTAGCCGTCCACAAACTGCCGGATGTCGAAGGCCGCGCCCATCGTGAACAGGTGGGCCACCTGGTGGGGATGCCGGAAGGCGAAGTTGAGGGCGTGAAAGCCCCCGAAGCTGCAGCCGGCCACGCCAATCTTGTCGACGTGGCATTCGCGCTGCAGCATGGGCACCAGCTCTTCGCTCAGAAACTGGTCGTAGAACACGTGGTTTTGCACCCGGATGCGCGGCTCCAGGTGCTTGGCGTACCAGGAATGCGCGTCGATGCTGTCGATGCAAAACAGCTTCACCCGGCCGGCTTCCACCAGCGGGCGGGCCGCTTCAATGAGCTTGAAGTCGCGGGCTTCGTTGGTGTGGCCGCCGGAGGTGGGAAAAATGACCACCGGGTAGCCCCAGGTGCCAAAAACCAGCATGTCGATGTCTTGGCCGAGGTGGTGCGAGTAAAAGCGGCGGTGTTGTTCCTGCACGGCGGGGGCGTAAAAAGGGTGGGGTGGAGGGCACGGCTTGGGGTAAGCTGTACGGCAAACTAGTCATAAATAACCGGCCTGCCATAGCCCATTGGATTTTTCAGTTTTTGGTTTCAACTCCGGCGGGCTGCGTTACTTTGTTTCATGCTTCCTCATGCCACCTCGTCTCATTTATCCGCAACTGGTGTCCGCATCTTACGCGAAGTGCTGGTTTCCAATTGCTTGGGGCGCGACGTGAAACTGACCATTGCGCTGCCGCCGGCCGCTGCCGTCGCCGAAATCTTCCCGGTATTATATTTAAATGACGGCCAGGATTTCGAACGCCTGCACCTGGAAGCAACCCTGAACGCCCTCTATGCCCGTCAGGCCATTTGGCCTTTTGTACTGGTGGCGCCCCACGCCAACGAGCTGCGCACCCAGGAATACGGCACGGCCGCGCACGCCGATTTCAACGGCCGCGGCAGTCTGGCCGGGGCTTACACCCGCTTTATGCTGGAAGAGTTGCTGCCGTTTGCCCAAGCCCATTTTCAGGCCTCGGCCAACCCGGAGGAGGCCGTCATGGCCGGCTTTTCGCTCGGCGGGCTGTCGGCTTTTGATATTGCGTGGCACCACCCCGAGGCGCTGACGCGGGCCGGCGTGTTCTCGGGCTCGTTCTGGTGGCGGCAAAAGGCCGTGGGCGCCGGCTACACGCCCGCCGACCGCATCATGCACGGGCTGGTGCGGGCCGGGCAGCTGCATCCGTCGCACCGCTTCTGGCTGCAAACCGGCACCCTCGACGAGCGCAACGACCGCAACGAAAACGGCGTCATCGATTCCGTCGAAGACTGCCTCGACCTCATCGAAGCGCTGCTTGACAAAGGCCTTGATGCCCAACGGGCCCTGCGCTATGTGCAGCTGGAAGGCGGCCATCACCACCAGCGTACCTGGGGCCACATCATGCCCGATTTTCTGCTCTGGGCTTTTGGGCGGCCGGAAGCCGCGGCGGCGTTGCCGGCGCCTTTGCCCGTGGTGCGCCTGCAGCTCGACCCCGCCCTGGTCCCGACTATTGTGCCGGCCGACGCGCCGCCGATTGTCGTGCCCGTTCCCCTCGTGCTGCCCACCGAATCAGCACCCGAGGTACAGCCCGGCACCCGTATCGCCGACCTTTTTACTTCATCAAGCCCACTCCCTATGTCCACCACGCGCCCCGTTGAGGGTGATTTTCTGCCCTATGCCGGCAATTACATCAACCTGGTGCCCGACGGCACCGACCCGGTGGAAGCCCTGCGCACCCAGCCGCAGCAAATTCACGCCGTTTTTGCCGGCCTGAGCGAAACCCAGACCGAGCAGGCTTACGCGCCCGGCAAATGGACGCTCAAGGAAATGCTGCTGCACCAGATTGACACTGAGCGCATTTTCGCCTACCGGGCGCTGCGCTTTGCCCGCGCCGACAGCCAGAATCTGCTGGGCTTCGAGCAGGACGACTACGTGGCCCACAGCGGCGCCAACGCCCGCACCCTGGCCAGCCTGCTGGCCGAGTACGACGCCGTGCGCGCCGCCACCGTGGCCCTGGCCGAGAGCTTCACCGAAGAGCAGCTGAACCGGCGCGGCACCGCCAACAACGGCCCGGCCACGGTGCGCGCCCTGCTCTTCATCACGGCCGGGCACGAGCTGCACCACCTCAACATCATTCGCGAGCGGTACCTGCCCATTCTGCACGGATGAGGCAAAGTTTATACCTTCGCCCGCCACAACACACCGGTCAGACCGTGCGTTGAAATACCCGGAACGAACCCCTCACCAAACTTCTTTTCAATCATGGCCAAAGCCCAAGACGCCCGCAAAGAGAAAAAGAAAGAGCCCACCAAATCCATGAAGGAGAAAAAAGCAGAGAAAGAGGAAAAGAAAGTAGCCCGCGCCCGCAAGCAGGAATAGCTGCTGAACTCCAAATTCAGGCTGTTTTTTGGAAGCCTCGGATTTGGTGCACGATATCATGGAATCAGAAAACAAAAGGCCGCTCATCCGAGCGGCCTTTTCGCGTTGGTCAGGGGGAGGGTCAGAGCGTGTAGTACGGCTCCTTTTCTTTATCGTGGTGGCGGATGTAGCCGTGGAGCACGAGCTTTATCAGCGTCTGGAAAGCGCGGCGCTTGCCAAAATTGACCAGTTTCATGAACTGGGCCAAGGTGATGCGGGGATGGTTTTTCAGGTAGTCGATGACGGCCAGCTCCTGCTTGTTGAGCGGTAGGTGCTCGAAGCGGGCATCGGGCTGCTGGCGGTTGAGGAGCTTCTCGGTGAGGCCGCTGGTTTGCACGCTGGAATCACGCACGCGTACGTAGCCGCGCCAGTCGTCGGGGGCCACCTGGGCGCGGTGGGGCTTGTTCAGGCTTTCGGGCACGGTCACCACCAGCACGGTCCGTCCCTCGGTTTCGATTTCGCGAAACTGCAGCCCCGTCAGGGGCGGCTCCACGTAGTTGGTGGCCGCATCCAGCAGCATAAACACCTCCTCCTCGGCGTCGCGCACGCCCAGCACGCGGCCGGCGTCGTCGATGCCCACCAGCACCTGCCCGCCGCGGGTGTTGGCCAACGACGCCAGCGTGCGCGAAATGCGGTGCGGGTGCGTGGTTTTTTGCTTGAATTCCAACTCTTCGCCCTCGCCGCGCCTAATCAGTTCGTGTAAATCCATACCTTAGTCAAACGCAAAACCGGAATAAAAAATGCCGCTCCCGTTAGTCGGAAGCGGCATTTTTAGCAGACCGCGCTGCTGAAAGCAACGGGCTGATTACGCGGCTGGCGTGCCTTAGAAAGGCAGGTCGTTGTCGTCGTCGCTGGCGATGGGGGCCGCCGAGGGCTGGGCGCGCAGCGTGGGGTTCTGGTTTTGCGCGGCGGGGCGGGGAGCGGCTTGCTGCCCACCGCCGTAGCTGTTGCCGGCGTTGCCACCCGAGGCGGGCTCAATCTTCCAGGCTTCGAGGTTGGTGAAGTACAGCATCTGGCCGTTCTTGTTGAAACCACGGCCCCGGAGGTTGAAGGTCACCTTCACTTCGTCGCCCATTTTGAAGGGGTCGATGAGGCTGGTTTTGTCCTGAACCATCTGAAACTTAATATGCTCGGGATACTGGCCGTCCTGGACTTCCAGCACGAACTCACGCTTGCGAAACTTTTCGCTTACCTGCTGTTCGTCAAAGATTTCGTGCAGCCGGCCGGTTACGTCGTATGCCATAAAATTGGGAGTGTTTTGGTAGTAATAAACTTGAACATCAAACCTACGAAAAAAAACACTAGCAGCCCGCTAGCCGTTCCCCGCGGCTACCTTTGCAGCCGCTTTTCGCCGTAAATTTTCGACAAAAAATGTTTGCACTCGCCCTTCACGGCGGGGCCGGCACCATTGCCCGCGCCTCCCTTTCTCCTGATGCCGAACGCGAGTACCGCGCGGCCCTCGACGCGGCTCTGCACGTGGGGTATTCGCTTCTGGCCCAGGGCGGTGCCGCCTTCGATGCCGTGGAAGCCACCGTGCGCAGCCTCGAAGACTGCCCGCTGTTCAATGCCGGGCGCGGGGCCGTGTTCACCCACGAGGGCCACCACGAAATGGACGCCGCCATCATGCAGGGCCACACCCGCTTGGCCGGGGCCGTGGCCGGGGTGCGCCAGGTGCAAAACCCCATCCGCGCGGCCCGCCTCGTGCTGGAGCACACCGAGCACGTGCTGCTGGCCTACCCCGGTGCCGACGAGCTGGCCCGCGAGCACGGCCTGCCGCTGCAGCCGCCGGAATATTTTTTTACCCAGCACCGCTTCAACCAACTGCAGGAAGCCCTGCAGGAAGGCCGCATGCGCCTCGACCACAGCCAGGCCCGGGCCGCAGCCCCCGCGCCGCTTGAAGAGCCCGAAAAGTTTGTGGACAACGCCGACCCCAACTGGAAAAAAGGCACCGTGGGCGCCGTGGCCCGCGACCAATACGGCCACCTGGCGGCCGCCACCAGCACCGGCGGCATGACCAACAAGCGCTACGCCCGCATCGGCGACACGCCCCTCATCGGGGCCGGCACCTGGGCCGACGAGCGGTGCGCCATCAGCTGCACCGGGCACGGCGAGTATTTCATTCGGGCCGTGGCGGCCTTCGACATTGCCTGCCTGATGGAATACAAGGGCCTGAGCCTCGAGGAAGCCTGCCGCGTGGTGGTGCACGACAAGCTGGCCCCGGCCGGCGGCGAAGGCGGCCTCATCGCCGTGGACGCGGCCGGCAACGTGACGTTGCCCTTCAATTCCGACGGCATGTATCGCGCCAGCCGCGTGGAGGGAGGCGCCGCCCAGGTGGCTATATATAAGGAGTGACTTTTGCGTCGGTGAAATGCGGCGGTGAAAAAAGAACGCCATGCCGCGCGCAGCGCGGCATGGGGTTTAAGTGGCTGCTTGGGTGGCTACCAGGTGGAATGC
This sequence comes from Hymenobacter miniatus, assembly GCF_016427455.1. Taxonomy (NCBI): domain Bacteria; kingdom Pseudomonadati; phylum Bacteroidota; class Cytophagia; order Cytophagales; family Hymenobacteraceae; genus Hymenobacter; species Hymenobacter miniatus. The sequence goes on along the minus strand of NZ_JAELXR010000006.1, from coordinate 39,425 downwards.
ACCAGCGGCCTGATGCGGCGGTCATAAATCTCCCGCACCTTCAGCATTTGCGCTTCGGTGAGGGGCGGCATTTCGGTGGCTTGCAGGTTTTGCAGCAACTGCTCGGGGCGTGAGGCGCCGGGTATCACGCAGCTCACTTCGTCAAACATCAGAATCCAGCGCAGGGCAACGTCGGCCAGGGGCTGGTGGGGGAAGGCTTGCTTGAGCTCTTCCACGGCGGCCAGGCCGGTGGCGTAGTCCACGCCGGAAAAGGTTTCGCCTTTGTCGAAGGCCTCGCCGTTGCGGTTGAAGTTGCGGTGGTCGTCGGGCGCGAAAGCCGTTTGGGCCGAGAACTTGCCGGTGAGCAGGCCGCTGGCCAGGGGCACGCGCACAATCAGGCCGATGTCGCGCCGGGCAGCTTCCTTGAACAGCAGCTCCGCCGGGCGCTGCCGAAACATGTTGAAGATGAGCTGCACGGTGGCGACGTTGGGGAATTCAATGGCCTTCAGGCCTTCCTCAATTTTTTCGATGCTCACGCCGAGGTGCTGAATTTTGCCTTCCTCGCGCAGCCGGTCAAACAGCTCAAATATTTCGGGGCGGTAATACACCTCCGTGGGCGGGCAGTGCAGCTGAATGAGGTCGAGGGTGTCGAGCTGCATGTTGCGCAGGCTGTCTTCCACGAAGCGGCGCAGGGCGGCGGGTTGGTAGGCGTCGGCCACGTGGGGCTGCAGGCGGCGCCCGCATTTGGTGGCCACAACAATGCGCTCGGAGCGGGCGCGCACCAGCCGGCCCACGGCCTTTTCGCTTTCGCCGTCGCCGTACACGTCGGCGGTGTCGATGAAATTGAGGCCGGCGTCCACGGCGGCGTTCAGAATCTGGTCGGCGTTGGCGTGGCTGAAGGGTTCGCCCCACTTGCCGCCCACCTGCCAGGTGCCGAGGCTGATTTCAGAAACGGAGATGCCGGTTTTGCCCAGCTTGCGGTGGTTCATAGGTTGGTTGCTTGATGGAAGACGATGTGGGAGGTGGCGACTTGAGGTGCAAAGCAAGGCACAACGAGCTTACGTAAGCGGCCGCTTTCGGGCAACGTGCGCAACAAAAAGCCCGCTCTTCGGAAAGAGGAGCGGGCTTTTTGTTGGCAGGTCGTCGCTAAACCTAGCGGGCTGCGGCCGTCGCTTCCGTGGCCAATGGTGCGGTGGCCTGCACTGGCAGGGCGTCCTTGCTCGCGTAGAATTTCCGTTCGCGCATGTCGTACACGTTGCCTTTGGCCAGCACGTGCATGGTCACGTTTTCGATGGACAGCACCGTGCCTTTCTTGGCCGCGGCGGCGTTGTTGTGCTGAATGTCGTGGCCATCGAGAATGATAACCAGGTTAGAGCCAATGGTTTCGACCCAGTTGCCCTGGGTGATGAGCACGCCGGTGTCTTCGCCCAGCCCGATGCCGATGAGCTTGGGGTGCAGCGCCACCGACTCAATCAGGCGCCCGAAGCGGCCTCGCTTCACAAAGTGCGAGTCGACGATGGCCGCCGGCAGCAGGCCCAGGCCGCTGCCCATCTTCACGGCGCCTTTCAGCAGCGCGTCGGGCACCGAGCCGCCCCGAATCATGTGCTGCGACATGGCCATGGCGCCGGCGCTGGTGCCGGCAATCACAAAATTGGGCTCGGCGTAGTACCGCTGAATCATGCGGTCGAGAAAGTCCGTCTCGCCAAACATCTCGCGCAGCCGCGACTGGTTGCCGCCCGAAAACATGACCACGTCGGCGGCCAGCAGGCGCTCCAGGTATTCGGGTTGGCGCGCGTCTTCGGGCGTGCGAATGTCCATGATGCCCACGTTCAGGCAGTTGAGCATGGCGAAGGAGCCCGTATAAATCGGGCCAACTTCCTCCGGAATCATCGACGCCGTGGTGATGACTTCGATGCGCGGGTCGGCCTTGCCCGTTTCGAGGACGATGCGCTTTAGGATGCCCAACTCAAAAAAGTTGAGGTAGTACTTGCGGCGGGTCCGGGGGTTGGGGTACGTGCCCTTGTCCTCGTTGCCCCCCACGGCGATGAGCTTGCCGAGCGGAATGATGGATTTCAATGGATGCCTTCGTTATATGTAGTACTAAAAGAGCTGAACAAACGGGCGCGGCGCAAGGGCCGGCGGCCACCGCCCGGCAAAGTTCGGGCCGGGCGCGCTTATGTGCGCGCATCCAGCAGCGCATCGAGCGTGCCGGTGGCCACGGAATGGTAATTGGGCCGGGACTGCGCATAAACGGCGCGGGCCCGGGCAAGGCCGTCGGGCGTGGCCAGCAGGGCCCGGTATAGCGGCACCAGAAACTTGCGCCTGCCCACGTGCCGCAGAAAATTTTCCAGCGCCGCGTCGGCCGGCGCGTAGCCGGCCCGCAAAGCCCGCGGAAACCAAGCCGCCAGAATCTCGGCGTTGCCGGAATTGGTGAACTGAAAGGCTGCGTCGAGCTCCGCCACCCGTTCGGCCGGAAGCGAGTCGGAAAGCCCGTGCAGAAAATGGACCCACTCGTGGCTGCTCCAGCCGGCAGTGGCCGGCAGGAGGGAAGCCGGCGCCTCGCCCGCCGCCAGTCGGCCCAGTTCCTGGTCGACGGCCTCGAAGCGCCGCGACGCAACGGGCGGTGCGTTGGGCGGCAGCCCGGGGCCTTCCACCCAGGCCGCCAGATTCAGGCGCGCTTCAAGGCCCTGCTCCTGGTCGAGCAACTCGGCGCGGAGATAATGCAGGAAGGTGGCGGTGTCCATCGCCTGGAAGCTAAAGCGGGCGAAGTACTCTTTAATAAAAGCATCGAGCCGGGGCCGGCCCACCAGCGACTCCAGCGTGAGCAATAACGCGCAGCCTTTTTCGTAGGCAATTTCGGTGAGGCCCTCGTCGGGGTCGCGGCCCGTCAGGGCCAGGTGCAAATGGGTATCGGGGCTGGCCACGCCTATTTCGGCAATGGTCTCCTGCAGCGCGGCCCGGCCCAGCACCTGCAGCATGTCGGCGTACTCAGCCCCATACAAATGTTCCATGATGCGGCGCTCGAAATACACCGTGAAGCCCTCATTGAGCCAGAAGTCATCCCAGGTTGCATTTGTAACCAGGTTGCCAGACCAAGAGTGAGCCAGCTCGTGCGCCACCAAACTGGTAAGGCTGCGGTCGCCAGCAAGAATGGTCGGTGTTACAAATGTTAATCTAGGGTTTTCCATGCCACCAAAGGGGAAGCTGGGCGGGAGCACCAGCAAATCGTACCGCTCCCAGCGGTAAGGCCCGTACAGCTCTTCGGCAGCGGCCACCATCTTTTCGAGGTCAGCAAACTCGTGGCTTGCTGTGGGCAGGGTGGCATGCTCGGCGTAAATGCCCGTGCGGCCGCTGAGCGGAGCGAACCGCAGGTCGCCCACGGCCAGGGCCATCAAGTAGGCCGGTATGGGCTGGGCCATGCGGAACCGGTACTCGCCACGGGCGTCCAGAGTCTGGGGGTTCTCGGCGCTCATCAGCGCCAGCAGATGCGGCGGCACCCGCACCGTCGCATCGTAGGTGAAGCGGATGCCGGGCGAGTCTTGGCACGGCAGCCAGGTACGTGCTAAGATGGCCTGCGACTGCGTGAACAGGAAGGACTCGGTGCCGGCCGTCTGCGCGGGTTCGAGCCACTGCAGGGCGGCCGCCGTCGGCGACGTGTGGTAGCTCACGCGCACTGCCGTCGTATTGGGCGCCAGCGGCACGTGCAGCGCTTGGCCGAGCACAGCATCAGCCGGGCCCAGCGAGAAGGCCGCCGGCGTCGAATTTCCACCGCCATCGAACAGTTCTACTTGTTCAATGGACAGGTCCCGCGTGTCGAGTACCAGTTCAGTAGCTAGCTGGTCGGCCAGTAGGCGCCAAGTGGCGCGGCCCGTGAGGCTGCGGGTGGCAAAGTCCACGGTCAACTCTAAATCGAGATGGCTCACTCGAGCCGGGCTGGTGCCAGCGTAGCTGTGCGGGTCCTGGGGAAGAGGCTGGGAATACGAAGGAGGCATGGGTAGCGAGTCAAAAAAACAATGGATACCAGTAAAGCCACGACGGCAAGCCAGGTCAAATTATGCCAACACCGGTATGCATCATTCAACACAGCGGCCGTTGGCAAATTAAAAGCATCGCCTGGCCATTTAGCAGACGGGGGCTGGGCGTCATCAGTGTGCTGCTTGTAAGGCGTTTAACCGAGAAGGGGGAGTGGCTGGCCATTCAAAGCAGGCCTTGGTGGTACGAAGTTGGCACGATTACGGGCATGGCGACTGTAGTCCTTGCCCGCCCAGAGTGTAATTTGCAGCCGAACGGCCAGCGGCCATTCCCAACGCAACTTACCCTTCAGCTTGGCAGTACAACCGCCGGCTTCGGGCCGTTGCCCGGGGTAGTTGTTTCGCTTGCTTCATTTTTTTCAATGTCTTTTCTTCTTCGATTTTCTTCGCTGCTCTGGGTGCTTTTCGCAGCAGTCATTGGCAGCTTCACCTTACAGGCCTGCGGCTCCGACGGCAACCAGTCGGCCGGCGGTGGCACTAGCGCGGCTGCGCGCGAACTGGGCCCCCAACCCCTCGTCGACAGTACCTACGTCATCAGCACGTTTCGGGCCGAGCCGCAATTCAAGGCCCAACTCCTGCCGGCCCGACGTTTCTACCGGGAGCGACAATTCCGGCTGGCTTGGTTCAAAGACCACCAGCCCGTTCCGCAGGTGCAAACCCTGCAGAACATAATTGCTAAAGCATCGGATGAGGGACTCGACCCTAAAGATTATAAATTTAAGGACTTTAAGGCGCTTTTTACAAAGCTGGAGCAAGTGCGGGCCGATTCGGCGAAGCGTACGGCGCTGGAGCGCGAAATTGACGTGGCGCTGACCGGCACTTACATGAAGTGGGCGTCGGACTACTACCGCGGCGTGGCCAATCCGCGCGACCTGAAGAGCACGACCTGGCAGGTAAAGCCCAACAAAATCAAACTCAATAAGGCCCTGCTTACCTTTCTGGGCGAGCGGAAAAGCCGCTACAAGTACTACGAGTTTGCCCCGCTGCACCCCGAGTACGACCAGTTGAAAAAGGCTCTGGCCATTTACCGTGCTCAGGAGCGTGCCGGCGGCTGGCCCGCGCTGCCAGCCGGCCTCAAGCTTAAGCCAGGGCAGGCGTCGCCGGCCGTGGCGGCCCTGCGCAAGCGGCTGCTCAATAGCGCTGGCGGCGAAGCTGCCAGCACGCCGCCGGCCGACTCGACGCGGGTAGGGACGGCGCCGGCCGCCTACACCTACGACCCCGAACTGGTGGCCGCCGTGAAGCAGTTTCAGCAGGATGCCGGCCTGAAGCCCGACGGCGTGGTGGGCGGCGAAACCCTGCGCCAACTCAACGTGCCCATCGGCGCGCGCATCGACCAACTCATCCTGAACATGGAACGCTGGCGTTGGCTGCCCAAACGCTTCGAGCCAAACTACCTTTTGGTGAACATTCCGGAGTACACGCTGCACGTGGTGGAGAACGACAAGGAAGCTTTTTCGATGCCCGTCATCGTGGGAAAAGTGCTGCACGAAACCCCCATTTTTAGCGACAAAATGGAGTACGTAGTGCTCGCACCGTATTGGAACGTGCCCTTCAGCATCATCGAAAATGAGATGCGCGACAAGCTCGTAGCCGACCCAGTAGGCACCCTCAACCGCCTCGATATGGAGGTGGTGAAAGGTTTTGGCCGCAAGGCTAAAGTGATTGACCCGACCTCTGTGGACTGGGCCAACGTGACGCAGCAAACCTTTAAGTACACGCTGCGCCGCCGCCCCGGACCCGACAACGACCTGGGCGATGTCAAGTTCATCTTCCCCAACTCGAACGACATTTACCTGCACGATACCCCGCACGATGCCCTGTTTTCGCAGTCGGCCCGTAGCTTCAGCCACGGCTGCGTACGGGTGAAGGAGCCCATCAAATTGGCCACCTATCTGCTCCGCAACAAGCCCGGCTGGGACCAGCAAACCATCCTCGATACCATTGCCGTGCGCCGCGAGAAATACGTGCCGCTCAAGGAAAAACTACCCGTCTACCTGGTCTACTTCACGGCCTGGGCCGACGCCGCCGGGCATCCCCACTTCCGGGATGATATCTACGGCCACGACAAGACCCTCGCCAAGGAGTTCTTCGACTAGGGTGAAAAGCCACCTGCTAGGTGGCCAAGCCCAGTGCAACCAACCTGGCATGATATGACAACGGATGGCCAAAGCAGCCGTCACTAAAAAGGCCCATCAGCATTCGTGCTGATGGGCCTTTTATATTAGTGCAAATGTTAATTATGATTGAAGTTCGATAGAAAATCAATCAGTTTCTATGCGAATACAAAAGTAAATTACACAGATGTTCATGTAGATATGTGAACTATTGTGCTAGGGTCTCCTGGTGAACCATTATTCTTTTAGACTTACATTTGTTATTAATTGCTTTGTCTGAAGAATGGTTGAACGTATCAGGACGTTGCTGGAAGCTCGGCAACTAACTCCCACCCAGTTTGCTGATGCCATCGGCGTAGCCCGTCCCATTGTCAGCCACATTCTGTCGGGCCGCAACAAGCCCAGTCTGGAAGTGGTGCAGCGTATTTTGGCTGCCATGCCGGACCTGTCCATGCCCTGGCTGCTTAATGGCACCGGGCCCATGCTTGCCGTGGGGGCTTCAGAAGCCGCCTCGCCGCCGGCAGCGGCCCTGGCTCAGCCCAGTAGCCCTCCCGTGCTGGCACCAGCGCCTGCCACACCTCCAGAGCCGCGAAAAGCAGTACAGCAAGAGCCTGTTACTGAAGCCGCCAGCTTGCCAAAGCCCGAAACTCAGCCCTCACGGCCGCGTCAGGCGCCTAAGCCAGCAACGAGTGCACCGCTACCCAAACGTTTTGCACCAAAACTCAAAGCGACTCCCGCTCCCGTAGCATCTGCGCCTAATGAGCCAGCCCCAGTCGCCTCCCCCGCGGGGCTTACCAAACCACCGCAGGCTACCGGTCCCGACATGGCCGCCCAACTGCTGGCCAACTCCGAAAAACCCATTCGCCGGATAGTGATTTTTTATCGGGACGGTTCGTTCGCGGACTACCAACCCGAATAGTCTGTCGCTGCCCGTTCGGTAGTCTATTGCCCTGCTACTGCTGCCCGCCCTGACGCCCGTTGTGTAAGCAACGGGCGTCAGGGCGGGCTTCTGTATATGCAACGCACAGGCGGCAACTGCCGCCTTGGTAAGTAGTAGCCCGAATTCCCGCTTAAGCTTACTGCCAGCCCGCTCGCAACAGCCCGTCAAACGTTTTCAAACTTTAGCCACAAGCTGGTTGTGCGTTGCCAGTTCCGCTAAATGGCGCCAAGCAGTATGCTTGTAGCAATGCAGGTTTAATTCAATTTGGCAGTAAAGAAAATTATCAAGTAGAACATGTAATTCAACAAACAGATGAGATGGCTAAAACACTCTCTAATTAGAATATTAAAGTCCTTGTCTTGCTAAATAAAATAGGTGATTTTTGTGTATCGGATAGCTAAGGATATTTTAAGTCATAAGTAGCTTGTTTTCAACGATATTTGTAATACTAATCAAACCACAGAATAAACCTTATTGTGTTAAGTTTTTTCTTGTCGCTGCATTGACAAGTTTGACATATTGCTAACAGTGCCCACAGCGAAGTGGAGCCTTATGCACGGCAAGGCCCATTCGCTGCTTGCTAACTGCGTTGACAGGCAAGGCCCGGGATTGAGTGCAATAGTAAAGCATGAATTCAAAGGGTATGGTGCTAATTGCTTGAGCGGTGTTTGCGCCGCGAGAGCAGTGTGCAAAGAGATTGTTTCGTTGGGAATGACTGCCTACAAAGGCAGCAAATTCAACCTTCCAAACCGCCTTTGTGGGAAGTGCTGCGATAGAACCAACATGCAGCCTGTTGTCAAATGTTAATCTGTGATTCGTAGGGTAGCGCCTTCAGCGTGCGTTTGAATTGGGAGAAAAAGAAAGCCCCGTGGACTCATAACTCAGGAGGACGTGAGTGAGCTGGGGTTGGCCATTTGGCGGCGCTGGGCTACCTTCGCAGCATGAAACTGACCCGCACGAATCTTTGGTTGGCCGCAGTGGCGGCTTTGTCCCTGACGGCCTCTTGCTCTCAGGCCCCCGATGCTGAAAAAGACCCCATGGCCGATGCCGCCTACAAGCGCGCGCACCGTGCCGAAGGATATCGCGAGGCCCAGCGTTCCAACGTCACCCGTCAATAAGTCCCAGGCAACTGTCCGCGCGCTCGGATGGTTGAGTTGGCAGCGAAAAAGTAAAGCCCCCGTCAAGAAATTGACGGGGGCTTTTTGCGTGGGTAAGCGGCGGCTGAAAGGCTGGCAAGCTCCGTTATTAGTGGGCCACTGCCAGCGCCGGCGTGGGAACGGGCGCAGCATTGAAATCGGGCAGGCTGATGCCGGCCAGCAGGTCGCGCTCCAGCAAGTCGGCCCAGGTGCGAAGGTACAGCACCACGTCGTCGCGCTGGTTGTGGCGCAGGGCGTTGCGGCGCTCAAACGGGATAGCGGCCCGAATGGTGGGGTCGGATATGCGTTCGAGGTGGGTGAGGTCTTGGCGCGAAAAGCCGAGGGCCAGCATTTCGTCGATGGTTTGGTCGATGGGCAGGCCGCTGGTGGGGCAATAGTCGATGAGCTGGCGCTCCCAGTCGCCGTAGCGCTGCATGGCGCGGGCGTGAATTTCGGCTTTGGTCAGGCGCGTGACGGTTTGGGCAAGGTGCCCGCAGTTGCAGCTGCCCATGTGGCCCCATTGGTAGGGCGCCTGGGTGGCGAGGCGTTGGGCGGTGTCGCGCAGGGCTTGGATAACAGGGAGCGTGGGCTGAGCCATATCGAGCAGAAATTAGTTACCAACGAAGCAAGTAATCAGGCTAAAAAGCAACAGGCCCCGGAAAAGGTTTTCCGGGGCCTGTTGCACTTGAAGAGGTAATGAGCTTAAGCCGTTGGCCCGCCTGATGGCGGCGCACCGACGGCAACTAACGTGGCTAGAACGAGCCGCGGCGCGTGCCGCCGGCATCGCCGCGCCGACGGCCGCCGAGGTCGCCGCCTTCGCGGTTGCCGCCCACGTTCACGCGGGCGCCGCCGCTGCCAAAGCGGCGAGCGGTGTCCGACTGGCCTTCCCGGGCCGGTGCGGCCGGCCGGCTACGCTCGCCACCGCCCGAGCGGCCGCTGGCGTTGCGGTCGCCGCTGGGCCGGGCAGTGCCCTGGCCGCCGCTGGGGCGGCCGCCGCCCTGGCCACCCGAGCGGCCGTTGCCGCCCTCGCGCGGACCGGAGCGGGCCGGACGCCCGGCCGGGCCTTTGGGCCGGATGATGCGCTCGTTGCCGTGCAGCAGCACGGGCTTGATGCGGCCGGACACAAACGGGTGCTCGGCCTCCACGTCAATCTGGCGGTTGATGAGCTTCTGGATGTCCTGCAGGTAGGCGCGCTCCTCGTCTTCCACAAACGAAAACGCGGTGCCAAAGGCCCCGGCGCGGCCCGTGCGGCCGATGCGGTGCACGTAGGTTTCGGGCTCGTTGGGGATTTCGTAGTTGATGACGTGGGTCAGCTCGTCCACGTCGATGCCGCGGGCGGCGATGTCGGTGGCCACGAGCACGCGGGTGCTGCCTGCTTTAAAGTTCGACAGCGCGCGCTGGCGGTGGTTCTGGCTTTTGTTGCCGTGAATGGCTTCGGCCGGAATCTGGTTGGCGGCCAGGGCTTTCACCACTTTGTCGGCGCCGTGCTTGGTGCGCGTGAACACCAGCACGCGCTTGATGTCCTTGTCTTGCAGGATGTGACGGAGCAGGGCCGGCTTGTCGTTGTTTTCCACCAAGTACACCGACTGCGTCACCGTGTCGGCGGTGCTGCTCACGGGCGTCACGGCCACGCGCACGGGGTTGGGGCGCAAGATGGTGGCGGCGAGCTCCTGAATCTGGCCGGGCATGGTGGCCGAGAAAAACAGGGTCTGGCGCCGGGTGGGCAGCTTGGGCAGGATGCGCTTGATGTCGTTGATGAAGCCCATGTCGAGCATGCGGTCGGCTTCGTCGAGCACAAACACCTCAATCTGGCGCAGGTCCACAAAGCCCTGGTTCATGAGGTCGAGCAGGCGGCCGGGCGTGGCAATAAGCACTTCTACGCCGCGCTTAAGGGCCTGCACCTGCGGGTTTTGGCCCACGCCGCCAAAAATGACGGTGTGGCGAATCTGGCTCAGGTGGCGGCCGTAGGCGCCAAAGCTTTCGTTGATTTGGATGGCCAGCTCGCGGGTGGGCGTGAGCACCAGGCAGCGAATGGCGCGCGGGGCGTGGCGCTCGAGCTGGGCCGTGCGGTGCAGCACCTGCAGAATGGGCACGGTGAAGGCGGCCGTTTTGCCGGTGCCGGTTTGGGCCACGCCGAGCAGGTCTTTGCCTTCGAGCACGTGCGGGATGGCTTGCTCCTGAATGGGCGTGGGGGTGGTGTAGCCTTCTTCTTTGAGGGCTTTAAGGATGGGGTCAATCAGATTTAACTCGTCAAACGTCATGTGGAGGGGTAAGTAGGGAATACCGGGCGCTACTAGGAAGCTGCCGCGGTAAAATGGTGGCAGGCAATGGCCTGCGCAATGAGTGGTTCAGCCTGCGCCGTAGCATAGGCGGGCATGGCCACGCCGGCAAGGGCCAGGCGTGGGGAGGGTGGGCGGCTCGTCGGAGGCCGACCGATTCCCGAGATGAAGAGGAATTGTAGTGAGGTGCGCTTACTTCGCGGAGACAGCCGAGGCGCGGGGCTTTGCCCGACGCAGCCGGGCAGCGGGCTGCTCCGACGGCGGCCCTGGTGACAGCAAAGGTACAACACTTAAATCCGAACATGCAGATTATCGACCGCACCCGCGTTTTCAACGGCCATTATAAAATCGACCAACTCATCGTGCAGCACGACGGCCACGAGCTGAAGCGCGAGCAATTTGTGCCCGGCAAGGCCGTGGCGGCGCTCGTATACGACACGGCCCGCCAGGTGTATGTGCTCACGCGCCAGTACCGCATCGGGCCCGAATCTGAGCTGTTGGAAATTGCTGCCGGCATGATGGACCGCGGCGAAACGCCCGAAACCGCCGTGCGCCGCGAGATACACGAGGAGCTGGGCTACGAAATCGACAAGCTGGAGGAAATCGTGTGCATCTGGCCCTCGCCGGGCATGAGCTCGGAAGAAATAACCGTGTACTATGCCGAGGTGAGCCACAAATCCGGCGAAGGCGGTGGGCTGGCCGAAGAACACGAAAACATTGAGCTGGTGGAGCTTTCCTTTGAAGCGCTGGTGGCCGAGCCGCTGCGCGACGCCAAAACGGTGATTGCCGTGCAATGGGTGCGCCTGCGGCAGCAGTCCTGAGCACATTTCAAAAGGCGAAAACACTGACCCTCCAAAAGAACACGGGGCGGCCCCGCTCTCGCGGAGTCCGCCCCGTGTCCGGGGTGCAGCTACTGAGGTGCTTGCGCGTCTACTGGGCCTTGGGCAAGGTCAGAATGTAGTCGAAGGTCTGGTAAAGCTTGGCGTCGCGGATGCTCACGGTGAGCTCCTGGGGCTCCATTTTGGGGAAGGGGATGAGGCGCTGGCCCTGGTAGAGGTCGCGGCCCATGAAGCGGCCCCCGCCGGGCGCCAGGGTCTGGGCCAGCACTTCCTTGCCGTCTTTGTCGGTGACGGTGAGCGTGAGGTTTGACAGCTCCACGCCTTTGGGGCCCTGGCGGTGCACGGTGACCAGCAGCACGCCGCCGGGCGGGATGGCCGCCACGCGGCGCTGGTAGGTGGTGTCGGCCCAGTCCTTGAGCTTGCGCAGGGCCTCCACTTCGGTGAGCAGGTCGGTGTAGGAGCGGTAGCCCAGGCGGGTGAAGGAGCCGTCGACGTCCTGCTCCTCGTCGGTGTTTTTGGTTACGTTCTGCACGTAGGGCGACACGGCATCTTTCTGCGCGAAGGTGTAGCGCTTGCGGCCTTTGGCGGCTTTGCCGGTGGGCTGGGCATGAGCCGCGCCAGCTGCAAAAAGACTAACGACCAGCAGGGCCAGCAGGTGGCGGCAGAAGTGGGAAACGGTGGGCATAATTGGGGGAATGCAATTGGAAAGCAACAAATGAAAACTAATGGCGGCGCTGTAGGAATTACCGACCAAATTAACACGGTGCGGCGCGAATCCCGCTTCTGGCGCCGCCCACTGCTGCCGCCCGGGCCTCCATCCAGGGGCGGTGATGACGGAAGTGTAACCCCGGCGTAATCAAGCCTTCACAACGGGGGCGGAACTTTGAACGCAGGATTTGACCATCATCACCGACTTCCTGCCATGAACTTTCCGGCTTTGGTTCTGGGGCTGCGCCGCTTGGGGCGCTGGCTCGTGTACGAATTGTTTCAGGTGGCGCTGTGGCTGGCGTTTGGCTTGCGCACGCTGGCAAGCCTGCGCTCGGCGCTGGGCGGGGGAGGCGAGTGGGGCACCGCCCGCCGCGGCCCCGCCATACGGCCCCGCCGCACGGGGGGCGGCCCCACTCGCCCGGGGCGTCTGGCCCAGCCCGCCGCCGCATGAGCACGGCTGCTTCCCCCTTGCTTGTGCCCGGCGCTCCGGCTGGCCCGGGCGACGCCCGCGCCCGGCCCCGGCGCAAGCGCCGCGTGCACGTGGCCGTGATTAGCGACGTGCACCTGGGCACCTACGGCTGCCACGCCACCGAGCTGCTGCGCTACCTCAAAAGCATTCGGCCGCAGGTGCTGGTGCTCAACGGCGACATCGTGGACATCTGGCAGTTCAGCAAAAACTACTGGCCGCCGGCCCACATGCGGGTGGTGCGCTACCTGGCCGGCCTGGCCGCCAAAGGCACCGCCATTCACTACCTCACCGGCAACCACGACGAGCTGCTGCGCAAGTTTGCGGGCCTCCGCCTGGGCCAGTTCCGGCTCGACAACAAGCTGGTGCTCGACCTGCCCCACGGCCGCACCTGGCTGTTTCACGGCGACGTGTTCGACCTGACCATGCGCCACTCGCGCTGGCTGGCCCGGCTGGGTGGCCACGGCTACGATTTGCTGATTTTGCTGAACCGCTTCGTGAACTACGGTCTGGCCCGGCTGGGCCGGCCCCGCGTGGCCCTGAGCAAGCGGGTGAAGGAGCGGGTGAAAACTGCCGTGGCCGCTGTGAGCAACTTTGAGGCAACCGCCGCCGAAATTGCTGCCGACAACGGGTACCGCTACGTGGCCTGTGGCCACATTCATCAGCCCGAGATTAAAGCCCTGCCCACTCACAACGGGGAAGTAGTGTACCTGAATTCTGGCGACTGGGTGGAAAACCTCACGGCCCTGGAGTACACGTCCGAAGCCGGCTGGCAGCTGTATTATTTCAACGACGACCCCCGCATGCAGCAGGCCCCCGACCCAGAAGCCCCCGATGCCGCCGAGGAGCTAACCGACGCCAACCCCGCGCAGCTGCTGGAAGGCCTGCTGGCCGAGTTCAAGCTGAAGGCTTAACTTAAATTAATTAGGAAGAACATCATGCAGAGCGCAGCAAAGCAGTACGCATGCTGCAACCACTTAGTGGTAACGGGCAGGATGCTTCACTGTGCTTTGCAGGACGCGCCAACTAAAAGAACAAGCAGCTATTAAATGGGCCGAATCCTCTACGCCATCCAAGGCACCGGCAATGGGCACCTGGCCCGCGCCCTTGATGTGGTGCCCCTGCTTCAGGCCCGTTGCGAGCAGGTCGACGTGCTGGTGAGCGGCCCGCCGGCCGACCTGCCGCTGCCTTTTGCCGTCAGGTACCGGGCCCAGGGCATGGGGTTTTTGTTCGGCAAAAAGGGCGGCATCAACTTCGTGAGAACCTTCTGGCAGTTCAATTCGGCCACGTTTCTGCGGGAAGTGCGCCAGCTGCCGGTAGAACAGTACGACTTGGTCATCAGCGACTTCGAGCCGGTGAGCAGTTGGGCCTGCAAAGTGCGCGGGGTGCCCTGCGTGGCCCTGAGCCACCAGAGCGTGGTGCTGCACCCCCTGGCCCCGCGGCCCCGGTCCGAAGACCCAGCGGGCCGGGCCGTGCTGCGGCACTACGCGCCGAGCACGGCCCAGTACGGCTTTCATTTTCAGGCGTATGCGCCCGAAATTGCCACGCCCGTCATTCGGCAGCAAGTGCGCGGGCTCAGCGCCGCAAACGACGGCCACTACACGGTGTACTTGCCGGCTTACGAAGAGAAGCTGCTGGTGGAGCGCCTGCAGTACCTGAGCCGCCGCACCCGCTGGGAGGTATTTAGCAAGCACAGCACGACGGCCGCCACCCACGGCAACGTGCGGGTGTGGCCGGTGAGCGGCCCGGCATTTCTCGACAGCTTGGCCCGCTCGGCCGGGGTGCTGTGCGGCGCCGGCTTCGAAACCCCCGCCGAAGCCTTGTACCTGGGCAAAAAGCTGCTGGTGATGCCCATGAAGCAGCAATATGAGCAGCAGTGCAACGCCGCCGCGCTGGCCCATATGGGCGTGCCCGTCATCAAAAGCCTGAAAGACAAACACCTCGACGCAGTAGACCAGTGGCTGCACGAAGACCGCACCATCGCCGTTGACTACCCCGACGGCACCGCCGCCGTATTAGACCGGTTGCTGCGCGAGCAGCTGCCGGCCGCCAACGGCCGGGCCCACCCGCGCGCGCGTCTTTTCGCGGAGTAAGTATTCGTTCAGTTGATTTTTTCGCACGTTGTGCATGATGCACCTTCCGCCTCGCTACGCTGAGCCGCTGCCGCCGGCTTTTTACCCGCCGTCGGCCCCGCTGCCGTTTTCCCGTGCCGATTTCGGCCCCGATTTTTCGTGGGGAGCTTCCGCCGCCGCGTACCAGACGGAAGGCGCGTGGCAGCACCAAGGCAAGGGGCCCAGCATCTGGGACGATTTCACGCGCCGCAAGGGCGTCATCCGCCGCAACGAGCACGGCCGCGTGGCCACGGACTTTTACCACCGCTACGAAACCGACCTCGACCTGGCCCGCGGGCTCGGGCTCAGCGATTTTCGCTTTTCCGCGGCGTGGTCGCGGGTGCTGCCGGCGGGCACCGGCGCCGTGAGCCGCCGCGGGCTCGACTTCTACGACCGCCTGGTGGATGCCTGCCTGGCGCGCGACCTGCGGCCCTGGCTCACGCTCTACCACTGGGACCTGCCCAGCGCCCTGCAGGCCCGGGGCGGCTGGGCCAACCGCGACGTGGTGGGCTGGTTTGCCGATTATGCCCAGCTCATGGGGCGCTGCCTGGGCGACCGGGTGGCGCAGTGGGCCGTGCTGAACGAGCCCATGGTGTTTGTGGGCGCCGGCCACCTGCTGGGCATTCACGCCCCCGGGCGACGGCATTTGGGGGCTTTTCTGGCGGCGGCCCACCACGCCACGCTGGCCCAGGCCGAAGGCGGCCGCGCCCTGCGGGCCGTGTTGCCCGAAGCAGCCCAAATCGGCACCACGTTTTCCTGCTCCTTCCTCACGCCGCACCGCCCCGGCAACAGCTACGACGAAGCCGCCACCCGCCGCGCCGATGCCGTGCTGAACCGCTTTTTTGTGGAGCCCGCCCTGGGCCTGGGCTACCCCGTGGCCGAGCTGCCCGCCCTGCGCTGGCTGCTGGAGCGCTACCAGAAGCCCGGCGACGAGCAGCGCATGGCCTTCGCTTTCGACTTCTGGGGCGTGCAGAACTACACCCGCGAGGTGGTGAAATTCTCGCCCTGGCTCCCGCTGCAATGGGCCGCCCTGGTGCCCGCCAAGCAGCGCGGCGTGCCCCACACCGACATGGGCTGGGAAGTTTACCCAGAGTCGGTTTACCACATGTTGAAACAGTTCAGCGCCTACCCCAATGCCCCAAAACTGCTCGTCACGGAAAGCGGCTCAGCCTTCCCGGATGTGGCAACGGGCGGGCGGGTGCACGACGAAGCCCGCCGCGCCTACCTCCAGGCCGCCATCGGCCAGGTGCTGCGGGCCCAACGGGAAGGCGTGAACGTGGGCGGGTATTTTGCCTGGAGCCTGACCGATAACTTTGAATGGGCCGAAGGCTACGGGCCCCGGTTCGGCCTAATCCACGTCGACTATGAAACCCAGGAGCGCATCGTGAAAGACTCCGGGCGCTGGTACCGGGATTTTCTGAGCGGCGCACCGGTTGGCGCGAAACTGGGCCAGAGCGCCGCCTTGCGCCAGCAGTAAGGCCAGCGCAAGGCGCGCGTCCGGCTCAGCTGCTTAAAGCGCCCGCAGCATGTCGCGGCAGCCCATGAATTTCTCAATCACTCGCTCGGGGTGCTGCTCGTCGAATTCCTCGAAGCCGAGCACAAAAGAAGGGGAGGGCTGTATGAATTTGATGGCCTCGTTCACCGCGTCGTGGTACCAGCCGAGGCGCTCCTTGTCGCCTTGCGCGGCCGATATTTCGGCGTCCCACCGCAGCGCGGCGGGGTCTTTTCGCACCAGAAAGGGCAGCACAAAGGGGATGTATTGGCTGAAAATGGGGTTTTCGGCGTGAATGAGCCGGCTGTCGGGCCACACGTGGTAGGCCGCAAAAGAATCCGGGGGCGTCACCACAAACTTGGCCTGTTCCAGCGTCATTTCCCCAAACATCTCGACGCGGTTGGGCTGCGAGTAGAACTGCGCGTAGGCCGCGTACCATACCGACACGCCGGCCGGGCTCACCAGCTGGTAGGGATGAAATGAGCTGGCGATACTAAAGCCCCCATGCGCCCCGATGACGAGGTTGTACAGCTCCCCAAACTTATCAAAATCAGTGGATTGCTGGTACGGGTTGTTGGTGAGGCCGTAGAGATAGAAGCTGGCAAAATCGTTGAGGGTGGGCCCGGTGGGGCCGGCAGGAGAAACGGAATCGGACACGTGCGGCTGCTTAAAAGACAGAGGACATCAACAGGGAAACGGCTATTGAGTACGCAAACCTATTTCGGGATGGCTGAAAAATCCTTGCTTCGTGCGCCTCGGTGCTACTTTCGACTCTTCGCACTTCCTGCACCGCCATGCTGCTCACCATCTCCACCACCTACCAGCCCGCCACCGACCTAGGCTACCTGCTGCACAAGAACCCGGCGCGCCTGCAGAGCATCGAAGTAGCCGGCGGCCAGGCCCACGTCTTCTACTCCGAAGCCACCGCCGAGCGCTGTACCGCCGCCCTGCTCCTCGACCTCGACCCCATCGGCCTGGTACGCGGCCGGGCCGGCGCATCCGGCGAAGGCTTCGCCCTGGAGCAATACGTGAACGACCGGCCCTATGTGGCCTCGTCCTTCCTGAGCGCGGCCCTGAGCAAAGCTTTCGGCACGGCCATGAACGGCACCTGCAAAGACAAGCCCGACCTACCTGCCCAAGCCCTGCCGCTAGCCATCAAAGTGGCCGTAGTATCGGCGCCCGGACCCGACTGGCCGCGCCGTCTCTTCGAGCCGCTGGGCTACGAAGTGGAAATCGAAACCACGCCACTCGACCCCACCATGCCCGAGTGGGGCGATAGCCGCTACTACACCCTGCACCTGCGCCACGCCGGCCTGCGCCTGCAAGACGTGCTCACGCACCTCTACGTGCTGCTCCCGGTACTCGACAACGACAAGCACTACTATATCGGCGAGCACGAGGCCGAGAAACTGCTGCACCGCGGCGGCGACTGGCTGCCCCAGCACCCGGAGCGCGGCTTTATCACGCGGCGCTACCTGCGGTACCTGGCG
Source organism: Hymenobacter miniatus (assembly GCF_016427455.1). NCBI lineage: Bacteria > Pseudomonadati > Bacteroidota > Cytophagia > Cytophagales > Hymenobacteraceae > Hymenobacter > Hymenobacter miniatus. The sequence continues at coordinate 21,840 of NZ_JAELXR010000006.1, read as the reverse complement.
GCGTATGTGAATCCGACGCTGGAGCGGTTGATGGAAGGGGAAGTTCAGGAGGTCGCCTCACCCCCTGACCCCCTCTCCGAAGGGAGAGGGGACACCGGTTCTGCCTTGGATGATGCTAGTCATTCTACGGATGAAAATCGTCTAGCTTCCCCTCTCTCTTCGGAGAGGGGGCCGGGGGGTGAGGCGCCCGTTAGCACGGAGCCCAAGCTCTCTCTCCACGACCAGCGCCTGCAGCAAGTCGCCCACGAAATCTACCAGCTGGCCCCCAAGCGCGTGCTCGACCTGGGTTGCGGCGAAGGCAAGTTGCTGCGCCTGCTCCTGCGCCAGCCCAAAATCGAGTACATCCTCGGTATGGACGTGTCGCATCAGGCGCTGGCCCGCGCCGCCCAGCGCCTGCACCTCGACGAGATGCCCCCGCGCCAGCGCACCCGTATCGACCTCATCCAGGGCTCGCTGCTCTACCGCGACGACCGCCTCGCCGGCTTCGACGCGGCGGCCCTGGTCGAAGTCATCGAGCACCTTGACCCCAACCGCCTCGCCGCCCTTGAAGCCGTGGTGTTTGGCCAGGCCCGCCCGGCGCACGTCTTCGTCACCACCCCCAACGCCGATTACAATCATCTCTTCGAAAAGCTAAACGCCGGGGAATTCCGCCACGACGACCACCGCTTCGAATGGTCTCGCGCCGAGTTTGCCGCCTGGGCCGCCGGCGTGGCCGAGCGGCACGGGTATCAGCTGCGGCTGGAGAGCATGGGGGAGGAGGTGGAAGGCGTGGGCGCGCCTTCGCAGATGGCAGTATTTGAACAGTTGAAGGTATAGGTAGCTGCGACCTAGTAGGCATTGTACTTGGCGGCCGTGGTTTTATCCCCGATTTTGTTAGCCAAGACTACAATAGTGCGGGCTATGTCTTTTCGGTCGTTGTCAATTTCAAAGCCTAATCTCAAAACGTCGATTGAAAACAGCTTATAGGTTTTTCCTTTCTCGGATTCCCCTTGCCCAATATAGTCTTCGCCATATTCAAAGGCCAACTTGCCAATGTCATACAGGTCGTCAGCGGTAATCTTGCGTATTTCCTGAGAAGTATCGAGCTTGAAAGCCTTCTCCAAGTCTTGACGACCTTCTGGCACTTGCCCTAGATTAATCTTACTAAGGCCAAGCTCTCTCAAGTTAGGCGCCGTTTGTTCATCAATCTGGTTTGCTTTCTCAAACCAGATTATTGCCTTTCTGAATTCTCCTATAAGATAGAAGCTATGTCCTAAAGCGCTTCTTGCTCCCTTATGAGTTGAGTCTATTTGCAAAGTCTGCTCGAATTTCAAGATAGCCTTTTTATTGGCATCCTCTGAATTTTTGTAGTCTCCACGCTCATAGAATCTTAGGGCATCTAAGGATAAGGAAACCCCTTCGTTAAAGACTAAAAATGCTTTGTCCTCTTTCTTTTTCTGGCAACCAAGCATACTGAACAGTAGAGTGAAAGTGGTGAAGAAAGTTGTGAAAGAAGTTTTCATCAGATTAGTAAAACAGTAGCAATATGCAGAAAGGAACAGTGCTTAAAAGCCGTCCCTTACTGCCTTGTAAATTCCAATGCCCCAAGATACCCTCAAGCTCCCCGAACTTTCCCTTATCATCCTCATTGGCAGCACGGGCGCGGGCAAGTCCACGTTTGCGCGGCGCTTGTTCAAGCCCACGGAAATCGTGTCGTCGGATGCCTGCCGGGGCCTGGTGGCCGACGATGAAAACGACCAATCGGCCAGCAAAGACGCCTTTGAGCTGCTACACTACCTGGTGGCCAAGCGCCTGAAGCGCGGGCTGCTCACCGTGGTCGATGCCACCAACGTGCAGGAGGAAGGCCGCAAGCCCCTGGTGGCCCTGGCCCGGCAATACCACGTACTGCCCGTGGCGATAGTGCTCGACGTGCCCGACGCCGTGGCCCAGGAGCGCAACGCCCAGCGCCCCGACCGCCGCCACCTGGGCCGGCACGTCATTGCCAGCCACCGCCAGCAGTTGCGCCGCAGCCTGCGCAACCTCAAGCAGGAGGGCTTCCGGCACATCCACCACCTGCGCAACGTAGGCGAAATCGACGCCATCCAGTCCATCACCCGCGACCGCCTCTACAACAACCGCCAGGAGGAAACCGGCCCCTTCGACATCATCGGCGACGTGCACGGCTGCTACGAGGAACTGCGCGCGCTGCTGGAGCAGCTGGGGTATCAGGTGTTGGAAGAGCCAATCAATGACGTGCGGGATTTGGGCGTGCGGGTGGTGGCACCGTTGGCTGTTCAGGCGGGCGCCTCACCCCCTGACCCCCTCTCCGAAAAAGGAGAGGGGACACCGGACATGCACAGTTATGCACCCGTTGAACGCACCCCCTCTCCTCTATCGGAGAGGGGGCCGGGGGGTGAGGCGCCCGCCCGAACGACCCGCAAAGCCGTCTTCCTCGGCGACCTCGTGGACCGCGGCCCCGCCTCCCCGCAGGTCCTGCGCCTCGTGATGAGCATGGTGCGCGACGGCAGCGCCCTCTGCGTGCCCGGCAACCACGACATCAAGCTCCTGCGCCACCTCAACGGCAAGAAAGTCACCGTCAACCACGGCTTGGCCGAAACCCTGGCCCAGCTCGAACCCGAGCCCGAAGCCTTCAAAAGCGAGGTCCGGCGCTTCCTCGACGGCCTGGTGAGCCACTACGTGCTCGACGGCGGCAAGCTGGTCGTCGCCCACGCCGGCCTCACCGAGGAGATGCAGGGGCGCGGCTCGGGCGCCGTGCGGGCCTTCGCGCTGTTTGGCGAAAGCACCGGCGAGATTGACGAATTCGGCCTGCCCGTGCGCTACGAATGGGCCCGCGAATACCGGGGCCGCGCCATGGTCGCCTTCGGTCACACGCCCGTGCCCGATGCCGAATGGCTCAACAACACCATCGACCTCGACACCGGCTGCGTGTTCGGTGGCCGCCTCACCGCCCTGCGCTACCCCGAGCGCGAAATTGTGGATGTGCCCGCCGCGCAGGTTTACTCCGAGCCTGTACGTCCGCTCAACTACCGCGCCATCCAAGCGCAGGCTCAAAATCAGAACAGCCTAACAACTGACAACGAACAACTGACAACCAATGCGCAGCACGAAAACGACGACCTGCTCGATATCCGCGACGTTACCGGCAAGCAGTTCATTGAAACCCGGCTGATGCGCGGCGTCACCATCCGCGAGGAAAACTCCGTGGCCGCCCTGGAGGTGATGTCGCGCTTCGCCCTGCACCCCAAGTGGCTGCTGTACCTGCCGCCCACCATGTCGCCCACCGAAACGTCGGCCCTGCCCGACCTGCTCGAACACCCCGCCGAAGCCTTCGACTACTACAAGCGCCTCGGCGTGGAGCGCGTGGTGTGCGAAGAAAAGCACATGGGCAGCCGCGTGGTGGTGGTGCTGGGCCGCGACGAAGCCGCCATCCAGCGCCGCCTCGGCCTCGTGGGCGAAGGCATCGGCAAGGTCTACACCCGCACCGGCCGCAACTTTTTCACCGACGCCGCCCTCGAAACCGTTTTCCTCGCCCGCCTGCGCGACGCCCTGAGCACCGCTGGCTTCTGGGAGAAATTCGACACCGACTGGGTCTGCCTCGATGCCGAGCTGTTGCCCTGGTCGGCCAAAGCCCAGGAACTGGTCAAAACCCAGTACGCCGCCGTGGCCGCCGCCGCCCTCGCCGCCCTGCCCCAGGTCGAAGCCGCCCTTACCGCAGCCGCCGCCCGCCAGCTCGACGGCGCCGAAGCCCTGCTGGCCCGCACCACCGCCCGCCATCAGGCCGCCGCCCACTATGCCGACGCCTACCGCCGCTACTGCTGGCCCGTGCACTCCCTCGACGACCTCAAGCTGGCCCCCTTCCATCTATTGGCCACCGAAGGCAAGACCTACTTCGACCGCGACCACGCCTGGCACATGGAAACCCTGCGCACCCTAGCCCAGGCCGACCCCGGTCTGCTCCGCGCCACGCCCTACCGCGTCGTCCCCCTACACGACCCCGCCGAAGTCGAAGCCGCCATCCAGTGGTGGACCGACCTCACCGCCGCCGGGGGCGAAGGCATGGTGATGAAGCCCTACGAATTCATCTCCCAGGGTAAAGGCGGCCTGCTCCAGCCCGCCCTCAAGTGCCGGGGCCGCGAGTACCTGCGCATCATCTACGGCCCCGACTACCTGCTGCCCGGCCACCTTGACCGCCTCCGCCAGCGCAATGTGAAAGCCAAGCGCAACCTCGCCCTGCGCGAGTTCGCCCTCGGCGTGGAGGGCCTGGAGCGCTTCGTGGCCCAGCAGCCCCTGCGCCGGGTGCATCAGTGCGTCTTCGGTGTGCTAGCGCTGGAAAGCGAGGCGGTTGACCCGCGGTTATAGACATTGAGCTACTTATTTCCGATTATTCCCATTAGGAAAATATCGCTGCTTTCGTTCATCTTTAGATTCTTAAACCACGCATTTTTTTCTTCCTTATGTAAATGTATGTCAATGATTCTAGCTATTTGCCGTTTTTCCCATACGTCTGCTCTGTTATAATACTGACGTATTTCCAATGCTTGATTTCGTTGAATTGATTTCTCTAAAGACTCCAAAGTAGCTCTGCCTATATATGAGCCAGCATTTCTTCTTAGGGACCTAAAGTAATTGAAAAGAACTTCCGTGTCTTTATAACCATCAACTGCTAACAATTTAACCAGATGAGTTCCTATGTATTCGGGAAGATACTTGTCATCTGTTAGCCATTTGCACAGCTGATTCTTTAAGTACGTTTTTATTTCTTTAGGAATTGCATCGCTGTGTTTGATAAGTAAATCAACTACATATGGAGTGAATTGCGGAAACTTTTCTAATATGTTTGATAAATTTCTAAATTTTTCAAACATCTCTTTGTATAGGATTTGCTTGCAATATTCTTTGAAATCATCGGGCTTAATTATTTTTGCATTCTCAATTTCGTTAGTGATATCAATAGTGGATTCTTTGATTCTCTGGATTTCATGTTCGGATGGATTCCTGAATTTGGTAGGAATGGTTCCTGAGTATCCGCTTCTAATAATTCGCCTTTCCTTTTTCTTTTCAGCTTTTTGAACAGTTCTCTCCGCAAGCGTTATTACAAACTTTTCTTTATCAGAGACATCCTCTATGAGCGTCTTGCTTTGATTGATAAATAGTCCCTCAATTGAAAGTCTCTCAACTAGTAGAGATAGCCAATAGTGGGCAGTTTTGGCGTTTGGAGCAAAAATCCTGAAATCATCGACATAGCGACAATAGTCTATGTTGTGAGACAATAGAAACTTGTCTACGTCTATTAAAGCTGCTTCTGCAAGTATCCTGCTTGGATTTGAACCGACCGGTAAGCCGTAAGAGTCTCTATTTGCCCAGAATAGCAATAGCTCATTTATTGCTTTAACCGTGTTTTGATTTTTCTTAGTTATGGATAGTAGAATTGATTCTAATCTGTGTATGTTAAGTCGGTCATAAAAGTTGGATACATCGCACTTTGCCAGTACAGATATTTCGGGCTTCTTTATATTTTCAGCAACATAATCGTTGAAAGAAGTAAACGTGTAAGATTTGTCGAACACGTACTTTCCTTCCTCTTCTACTTTGAATCTATATGAGAAGACACGCTTTGCTGTTTTGTTGATTCGTGCCTTTTCAATTTCTGATGCAAGTATTAATACAAGTGCTGAGTATTTAATTGTGTCTAGCGGGTCAATGAGGGCACATTTGCGAAAATCAAACGCTTCCTTTTTGGGGTATAGGACGTAATTAATAGGGTGGACCTTTAATTCCTGTAACGAGGTATTAGCGCTGACGGAATCATCAGATGTTGAGGAATCAATAGTTGACTTTGCTTCGCGATAAACCTTGTCTCTAAAGGCCTCTTTTTCCAGTAAGCCTATTTCAAATGGCTTATCGAAAATATCAGTAAGTCCTTCTGAAATGACGTTGTTGATAGAGTAGTTGATAGCGTCTTTAGTAGTCATGCTTGAAAGCAAACGTTTGTGATGAGCGAATGTAAGCTATTAAACCCTCTTATCTCCCGTAAAGTCCGCGAAGCTGCCGCCGTTACCCAACGTGTCTCCCATCACCTTTCTCCACCAGCGTGCGCTCAATGCGACGGTCGGGGATGAGCCACATCAGCGCCACGGCCACGTAGATGCCGCCCGCCACCCACGGGTTCCAGAAGCTGGCCGCGATGCCCGCGCAGTAGAGCGGGGGCGACGACAGGCCCTTGAAGTCGCGCCCGATGGCGCGGGCCAGCGTCGAATTTGGGCCTTCGAGGGCAATAATGCGGCTCTGCAAAATCCAGTAGGCCACGCCGGCCATTAGCAGTATCACCCCGTAGAGCACCATGGCGGGCTTGGCGAAGTGGTTTTCGCCCATCCAGCCTGTGGCGAAGGGCACCAGCGACAGCCAGAACAACAGGTGCAGATTGGCCCACAGGATGCCACCGGAAATTCTACTCGTGCAGGCCAGCATCATGTGGTGATTGTTCCAGTAGATGCCGATGTAAACGAAGCTCAACAAGTAGCTAAGGGCCACAGGCAGCAGCGGGCGCAGGGCGGCGAAATCGGCGCCATGCGGCACCTTGATTTCCAGCACCATGATGGTGAGGATAATGGCGAGCACGCCGTCGCTGAACGCTTCGAGTCGTCCTTTGTGCATTAGTTAGGAAATAAGGCTATATAAACGCGGTAGCTAAAGTAGCATTAGCGCACAGAGTGTTTCAGGAGTGCCATACAGCAACGCTTGAGAAAAAGTGGATGCATAAAAATATTGTATCACAAGTTTCAATAATTATTGAAACTTGTGATACATTTGCTAGTCCGATGCAAGCGCGGCCGGAATGTCCCGGGACTGCGCCATTTGCCGGGCCCCCGTGTATGCCACAGCTGAAAATGGTAATTGCCGGAGGAAACGGGTTTTTGGGCCATCATCTGGCCGGCTATTTCCGGGAGCGGGGCTGCCGGGTGGTATTGCTGGGCAGGGGAGCGGCCTCCGGCCCCGACTACGTGCGCTGGGATGGTCGCACCCTGGGCCCCTGGGCTGCCGAGCTGGAGGGGGCCGACGCGCTGATAAACCTCGCGGGCCGCACTGTCGACTGCCGCTACACGGCGGCCAACCAACGTGAAATCATTGCCAGCCGCGTTGAGAGCACCCGTGTGCTGGGCGCAGCCGTGGCCGCCTGTGCCGTGCCGCCGCGGGTGTGGCTCAACTCCTCCACCGCCACCATTTACGCCGACACAGCAGGCGGGGAGCCGGCCAATACCGAAGCAGCTGGCGTCATCGGCGAGGGATTTTCGGTGGGAGTGGCGCGGGCCTGGGAGGCGGCTTTTGCCGCCTGCCCGGCGCCGGCCACCCGCAAGGTGGCGCTGCGCACGGCCATTGTGTTGGGCCGCGAGGGCGGCGCCTTCCCGGTGATGGCGCGGCTGGCCCGGCGCGGGCTGGGTTCGCCGCAGGGCGATGGCCGGCAGTGGATGAGCTGGCTGCACATCGTCGACTTCTGCCGGGCCGTGGAGTTTCTCATCAACGCGCCAACGGCGGCCGGAGCCTTCAACCTGTGCGCCCCGCAGCCGCTGCCCAACCGCGACTTTATGGCCCTGCTGTGCCGGGAGCTGCGGCCCTGGCTGCGCCTGCCCCAGCCGCGCTGGCTGCTCGAAATCGGGGCCTTCATGCTGCGCACCGAAACCGAGCTGATTCTGAAAAGCCGCAAAGTGTACCCGCAGCGACTGCTGGAGTTGGGCTTCCAGTTTGATTTTTCCACCTGCGATGCCGCGCTGCACGACCTGCTGCGACCTGCTTAGCTTCCCAACCATCCACCATGGAACCATTGAATGACCAGCCGCCGCTTTCGCTGGCCGATGCCAAAGCCCAGTTTATTCACCTTTGGGGCGTGTCAGGCAGCAGCTGGGGCGTGAGCAAAACCCTGGCCCAGGTACACGCCCTGCTACTCGTGAGCCCGGTAGCTCTTAGCACCGAAGACATTATGGAGCAGCTCACCATCTCGCGCGGCAACGCCAGCATGACGGTGCGCGACCTGCTCGACTGGGGCCTGATATACAAGGAACTGCGCCCCGGCGAGCGCCGCGAATACTTCGTGGCCGAAAAGGACATGCTGCAGGTGACGCGCTGCATCATCCGAGCCCGCAAGCGCCGCGAACTCGACCAGATGAAGCGCAGCCTCGACCAGCTCGCGGCCCTGCCCGGCGACCCTGCCGATGCTGAATACAGAGCCTTCCACGCCACGCTCACCGAAATCCAGCAACTGGCCACCGTGTCGGATAAGCTGCTCACACGCCTGATGCAGGCCGAAAAAAGCTGGTTCTGGAACACGTTTCTGAAGCTGTTTATGTAGCGAAAAGCGCCTAACCAGAATCCTGTTTATGCATGAGCGTGATAGACTGGCTAGAACAATGTTTGTGCTACGGAGGCCGATACAACAGCATGTGGTAGGCACAATACCTACATTTTCTCTTTTTAAAGCAAGTGCTATTGCAGTGGTAGGGGCAGTTTCTGTGAGCACTACTGGCGGAGTGTTGTGTGACCAGTTTATGCATTTATCCTCCACTATCTCGCATTGGGTAGTAGCGCTTTGCGCAGTTTTGGTAGCCCCATTTTTAAGTGGAATTGCACTAGAAAAGTTGATTCAGCGAAGCAAAATCTCCCCGAAGCCAAATTTGATGCAGGCTGGGTTTGCAGTGTGGGGTTGGCTACTGTTTGCAGCACTGGTTTACTGCTTTGGCAATGGGATGACACCATTAATTACTGTAGTCGTGCTTTTTACCTATGGTCTCTTACTGCAATTGCTGGTATTGAGCTTGGCTATGTTGGGCGCCTGTATAGCCCGCTACATCTGGTCGCAGAATAGAAGTCATTAGTACCCGCCCGGCGGTCGGCTTGGCCGTTTTGTTCACTCTTTCAGGTTAATCATATGCTGCCGTCCGAGAATCAATCCGAGCCGACCGAACCTAACCGCACCGAGAATGACCCGGCTGCGGCCCCGGCCTTTGCGCCGTTCCAAACCCCGCCGGAACTGCCGGCCGGTGCCGACTTCGCGCATCAGGCCGAAGAGGAAATGCCTGGCAGTGCCTGGGGCTCGGCGTTGCTGGCCATTGTGGGCACGGCGCTGGTGGCCGGCGTGGTGGGCACGCTGTTGATGTGGCTGTCGCTGCGGCGGTACGAGTCGTATGGGGCCACGCTGTTTTGCCTGTCGCCCACTATCTGCAGCTTCGTGGCGGTGCTGCTGTACCGGCGGAAGCAGCCCGAGCAAGCGGGTGGCGTGTGGTCGGTTTCGTGGGCGGTGGTGGCCATTATGGCGGTGCTGGCTTCGATGCTGCTGCTCATCTCTTCGGGGGGCGAAGGCATCATTTGCGTATTGATGGCGCTGCCTTTTGCCCTGGTGCTGGCACTGGTTGGCGGGCTGCTGGGGCAGGCGGTGGTGGAAATGCGCGGCCCGCGCCGGCCCCTGCCCGTGCTGGCCGCCGTGGTGCTGCTGTACCCGGCCGCGCAGGAGTACGAAGTGCGCCGCCCAGCCCCGGTGCTGCCCCGGCGCGTGACGACGCACCGGGTGGTGAACGCGCCGCCGGCCGCCGTGTGGGCCGTGCTGATGCGCCCCGTGACGTACCCGGCCGCCAACTCCTGGTTTCGGGCGGGCGTGGTGTACCCCACGCGCACGGCTTTCGCGCTCGATTCGGCCACCGGCCGCCGCACGCTGGTGTGCCGGTATTCGCAGGGCCTGGCCCACTTGCCGGTGGTGGGGTGGGAGCCCGGCCGCAGCCTCACGTTTGCCGTGCCGCCGCCCAGCATGCCCGCGCCCATGCGCGAGCTTAGCCCGTACCCCAGCGTGCACGCGCCGCACCTACACGGGTTTTTTCGGGTCGACAGCGGCACGTTCCGGCTGCAGCCCCTGCCGGGCGGGCGCACGCTGCTCGAAGCCCGCACGGTGTACCGCCACTCCATTGGCCCGCAGTTTTACTGGCAGCTTTGGAGCGACTACCTGCTCGATACCATGCACGGCCAGGTGCTGGCTACCCTGAAAGAACAGGCTGAAGCTAGCCGCACTCATGAATAAGACGTTGGAAAAGCCTTGCTCTCCCGGCATCCGCGTCGCGCCGCGCACAACCGGCAGCTCGGCCTATGCCCCCGCCCGGGTGCGGGCTCTGTTCGATGCCATGGCGCCCACCTACGGTTTTGCGCCCTGGCTGTCGGGAGGGATGCTGGGCCGCTGGCGTCAGCAACTGGTGCACGGCCTGCACGCGCCGGCCCCCGGCCATCGGGTGCGGGTGGTCGACCTGATGGCCGGGGGCGCCGACCTGTGGCCGGCCCTCAGCCGCCACCTTGGGCCCAGCCTGCACCTCACGGCCGTCGATTTTTCGGCCGCCATGCTCGCCCGGGCCAGCCGGCACGCGGCCGGCCCCGGGCTGACGCTGCACCCGGCCGATGCGCTGGCCACCGGCTTGCCCGCGGGCCGGGCACACGTTGTTACCAGCACTTTCGGGCTGAAAACCCTGGACCCGGCCGCCTACCCCGCGCTGGCCCGCGAGGCGGCCCGGCTGCTGCGGCCGGGCGGCCAGTTGGCCCTGCTCGAAGTGGTGCTGCCCGCGCGGGGCTGGCTGCGGCGGCTGTTGCCCGCGTATCTGGCCGCGCTGATGCCGGTGGTGCGGTGGCTGTGCCCGGCCGCCGCGGTGCACGCCGCGCTGGCCGGCTACCTCCGGCGCGGCTCCGACCTGGGGCAGCTGCGCCACGCCCTGCGGCAGGCCGGTTTTGGCGGGCTGCGGCAGCGGCGCCTGTGGCCCGGCTGCGCGGTGCTGCTCACGGCTGAGCTGACCAGGGCGCAGTAGTAGCTTCGCGCATTCTTCGTCCCTTCCATGCCGACCATGTCAACTGCAACCCTTTCCACCCAAGCCCGTGCCGCCTTGCTGGGCCTGGCCGTGGGCGACGCCCTTGGCGTTCCGGTGGAGTTTTTGTCCCGCGCCGCCCGTCAGAAAGACCCCGTGACCGGGATGCGCGCTTTTGGAACCCACCACCAGCCCGCCGGTACCTGGTCCGACGACTCCTCGCTCACCTTCTGCCTGGCCGAAACCTTGGCCTTGCCCGCTGGCCGCACGGCCGCGCCCGACCTGGCCGACTTCGCCCGGCGCAGCATCAACTGGCTCGATAGCGCCTACTGGACTGCTCACGGCAAGACTTTCGACGTGGGCAATACCTCCCGCACGGCCATCAACCGGCTGCGGCGCGGCACTACCCCCACGGCCGCCGGCCCCCGCTCCGAGGAGGACAACGGCAACGGCGCACTCATGCGCATTCTTCCGCTGGCCTTCCATGAAACTTGGCGGGCCGAAACCCTCGATTTAGATGCCGCTTGGGTTCTGACCGAAAACGCGGCCAGCGTCACACACGGGCACCCGCGCTCTACGTTGGGCTGCTTCATCTATCTGCTGGTGGCGCGGGGGCTGCTGGCCGGTTTAGCTCCCGCCGATGCTTATGCCGCCATGCGCGAGCTAGCGAACCCGTGGCTCGAACACGGCAGTATACCGGCCGTGGTGGAGGACAAGTATTACCGCTGGGTGCTTTCAGGGGCATTGCCTGACCAACCGGAAAGCAAAATTGCTTCTTCCGGCTACGTCGTCCACACCCTCGAAGCAGCCCTTTGGTGCCTGTTGCGGCACGATACCTACGCCGCCACGGTGCTGGCCGCCGTGAACCTCGGCGACGACACCGACACCACCGGCGCTGTAGCTGGTGGCCTCGCGGGCCTGGCCTACGGTGAAGCTGCGATTCCAGACGAGTGGCTGGCCGTGTTGGCTCGGCGGGCTGACATTGAGCAACTAGCCGTGCGGCTGGCTGGAGCTAGCATAGCATCAGACACCCGGCCTTAGCGCTTCTGGAAATCTGTCACCAGCAATTGCTCGTCGCAGAAAGCGTATTCGGCCGGCACGTTGGAGCTGAGCAGGAGCGTACGACCGGCGCGCGTGGCCTGCACGTGCTCCTGGTACCAGGCCACCCCCGTTGCGTCCAGATTGGTTGTGGGCTCGTCGAGCAGGAGCAGGGGGGCGGCGGCATAGAGCGCCAGGCCCAGTTTCAGGCGCTGCTTCATGCCCGATGAAAACTCGCGCACCAACTGCTGGCGCGCGTTTTCGAGGTACATCACGTCGATGAGCTTGTCCAGCGTGATGCCCGGCCGCAGAGGCTTGAAACTTGTGTGAAACTGCAGCAGCTCCAGCAGCGTCAGCTCTTCCAGCAGCTCCAGATAGGGGGCGGCGTAGGCGAGGTGCTGGGGCACGTCTTCCACGGGCACCGCCCGGCCGGCCAGCTCATAGGTCAGCTCGCCCTGGGTGGGCAGCAGCTGGCCCGAAAGGGTGTTCAGCAGCGTGCTTTTGCCAGCGCCGTTAGGCCCGAGCACGGCCGTGGCACTGCCCGGCCGAAACGTGCGCGTCAGGCCCCGGAATATCCAGTCGCGCTGAAAGCGCTTGCCCAGGCCGGTGGCAGTGAGTAGCAACTGAACAAGAAAGATTATTCGGCCTCGCTGCCGTCGGTTCGGCCGCGCTTGGGGCCTTTGATGATACCGCGCGTGGCCGCCCGCACAAAGCCTACCGCCGTTTCGCGCTCCGGCGTGGCGGGCAGCTCGCGCTCAATCTGGGCCAGCGCGTCGTGGTTGTTCAGGCCGCCCAAAAACAGCGTGCGGTACAGCTGCTGCACCTGGTTGATGGCCTCTTCCGAAAACCCGCGGCGGCGCAGGCCCACCGAGTTGGCGCCGGCGTAGGACAAAGGCTCGCGGCCAGCCTTCACGTACGGCGGCACGTCTTTGCGCACCAGCGAGCCGCCCGAAATCATGGCGTGGGCGCCGATTTTCACGAATTGGTGCACGGCCGACGAGCCGCCCACAATGGCGTAGTCGCCGATTTCGACGTGGCCGGCCACCTGCACGGTGTTGGCCAGGATGCAGTGGTGGCCGATGACGCAGTCGTGGGCAATGTGCACGTAGGCCATCAGCAGGCAGTGGCTGCCCACGCGGGTTTCGCCGCGGTCCACAGTGCCGCGGTTCACGGTCACGCACTCCCGAATAACGGTGTGGTCGCCAATCACGGCGGTGGTTTGCTCGCCCGCAAACTTCAAGTCCTGCGGCACGGCCCCAATCACGGCGCCCGGAAACACCTGGCAGTGCGCCCCGATGCGGGCCCCGCTCATGATGGTCACATTGGGCCCAATCCAGGTGCCCTCGCCAATCTCCACATCGGCCGCAATGGTCGTAAACGGTTCAACGGTTACGCCGGGCGCGAGGCGAGCATCGGGGTGAATGTGAGCGAGGGGAGAAAGCATATAAACAGTTAACAGTTAACAGTTAACAGCAGACAGTTAAAGAATGAAGGCGAAGCAAAAAGCTGTGCACTGTTCACGGATAACTGTTCACTGAAACTAGGCGTCTTTGCGGACGATGGCGGCGCTCATTTCGGCTTCGCACACCACTTTGCCATTCACGAAAGCCTGGCCGCGCATTTTGGCAATGCCGCGCTTGATGGGCGCCAGCAACTGGCAGTGGTAAATGATGGTATCGCCGGGCAGCACCTTCTTCCGGAAGCGGGCATTTTCAATGCCCAGGAAGTATTGCCAGTAGTTTTCGGGGTCGGGCACGGTGTTCATCACCAGAATGCCGCCGGTTTGGGCCAGGCCCTCAATCTGCAGCACGCCGGGCATCACCGGGTTGCCGGGGAAGTGCCCCTGGAAAAAAGGCTCGTTGATGGACACGTTTTTCACGGCCGTTACCACCTGGTCGTCAAGGTGAATGACCTTGTCAATCATCATGAACGGGTAGCGGTGGGGCAGCACCTGCATGATGCGGTTGATGTCCATCACCGGCTCGCGGTTCAGGTCGTACACCGGCACGGGGTTGCTGCGGGCCTCCAGCATCTTCTTTTTGATGCGTTTGGCAAAGGCCACGTTGGCCGCGTGGCCGGGGCGAGCGGCCAGAATCTGGCCTTTCAGCGGGCGGCCCACCAGGGCGAGGTCGCCCACGAGGTCGAGCAGCTTGTGGCGGGCGGGCTCGTTTTTGTGGCGCAGGTCCACGTTGTTCAGAATGCCTTCTTTCTTCACCGACACGCGGGGCTTGCCCAGCATTTTGGCCAGGTCGGTCAACTCGTCGTCGCTCACCACGCGGTCGACCACCACGATGGCGTTCGAGAGGTCGCCGCCGCGAATGAGGTTGTTTTTGTAGAGCATTTCCAGCTCGTGCAAAAAGCAGAACGTGCGCGACGAGGCAATTTCGTCGCCAAATTGGTTGATGTCGGCCAGCGTGGCGTGTTGCGAGCCCAGCACCGGCGAGTTGTAGTCCACCATCACCGTGAGGCGGTAGTCGGACAGCGGCAGGGCCGCAATTTCCACGCCGCGGGCATTGTCGACGTAGCGGATGCTTTCCGGAATTTCGTAGTAGTTGCGCAGGGCGTTCTGCTCCTGCAGGCCCACGGTTTCAATGGCCTTGATGAACTCGGCCGACGACCCGTCCATGATGGGCGGCTCGGGGCCGGAAAGCTGAATGAGCACGTTGTCCAGTTGCAGGCCCACCAGCGCGGCCAGCGTGTGTTCCACGGTGTTCACGCGGGCGCCGTTTTGTTCAATGGTGGTGCCGCGGCTCAGGTCCACCACGTTGTCCACGTCGGCGTCCACGATGGGCTGCCCGGGCATGTCGACCCGCTGAAATTTGTAGCCGTGGCCCACCGGCGCGGGGCAAAACGTCATGGTGGCTTCCACGCCGGTGTGCAGTCCGATGCCGCGCACCGTCACGGGCGCCTGAATGGTGTGTTGCTTGTCGTTCATTTCATTGGTTGTCAGTTGTTTGTTATTAGTTGTTAGTCGTTTAAAGCCTGGTGGCCTAACAACTGACAACTAGCAACGAACAACTAAGAAGCTGCAAAGCTAGGGCTTTTCCGTCGCGTTTTTCGCCTTCTCCAGCTCGGTCACGCGCTGCTCGAGCTCGGGCAGGCGGCGGAATACGATTTGGGCGCGCTGGTTTTGCTTGAAGTCGAAGGCCGTGGAGCCCTGCAGGATGGTGCCTTCCTGCTTCACGTTTTTGCCGATGCCGGATTGGGCCGTGACGGTGGTTTTGTTGGCCAGCGTGACGTGGCCGGCCATGCCCACCTGCCCCGCCAGCACGCACTGGTCGCCGATTTTGGCCGAACCGGCGATGCCGGTTTGGGCCGCAATGACGGTGTTGCGGCCAATTTCCACGTTGTGGGCCAGCTGCACGAGGTTGTCGATTTTGCTGCCCCGGCCCACCCGCGTCGAGCCCAGCGTGGCGCAGTCGACGGTGGCGTTGGCGCCGATGCTCACGTAGTCTTCCAGCACCACGTTGCCGATTTGCGGAATGGCCTTGTAAGAGCCGTCGGGCTGCGGCGCGAAGCCAAAACCATCGGAGCCCACCACGGCGCCGGCTTTGATGACGCAGAACTTGCCAATGACGGTATCGGGGTAGATTTTGGCCCCCGCGTGGATGACGCTGCCTTCGCCAATAGTCACCCGGTCGCCGATGTAGGCGTGCGGGAATACCAGCACGTTGTCGCCCAGCTTGCACTGCTCGCCGATGTAGGAAAACGCCCCTCGGTAGTGCCCGGCGCCAATTTCCGACGACTTGCCGATAAAAGCTGGCTCTTCCACGCCGCGCTTGCCGGTGCGGGTGGCCTGGGCGTAGAATTCCAGCAGCTGGCTGAAGGCCGTGTAGGGGTTTTCAACCCGTATCAGCGTGGGTTTCACGGCTTGCCGCAATTCCTGGTTCTGGCCGACGATGACGGCCGAGGCCCCGGTTTCGTATAAAAAGGGCTCGTATTTGGCGTTGGAGAGGAAAGTAAGGGAGCCGGCTTGGGCTTCTTCAATCTTGGCCAGGCTGGAAATGCGCTGGGAGGCGTCGCCTTCCACGGTGCCGCCGAGCACTTCGGCGATTTGCTGAACGGTAAATTCCATAGGCGGCAAAATTAGGTGTCAGTTGTTGGTTGTCAGTTGTCAGGTTCCGGTTAATGCACGGGGGAGTGCCCGGCCTAGATGCCTGACAACTGACACCCAACAACTGACAACTAAACTATTTCCTTCGGGTAGCAGATGTAGAACTTCTCGACTCGTTGGCTGAGCGCGCGGATGTTGGGCAGGTCGGAGGCTTCCATCACGTTCACCACGTCGCCTTTTTTGGTCAGTATTTCGATGGGCTCCTGGCTTTCGGCGTTGTAGGCGCTGTTGCTGAGGCGGCCCGATATCATCAGCAGGGCCGCTTCCTCGGGCGAGAGGTTGAATTTTTCCTCAATCAGCTCCCGGATGCCGAGCCGAAACTCCTCGTCGAAGGGCTCGGGGGCCAGCACGATTTTGAGCAGGTTGCGGTGCAGGATGCTCTTGGCGAGGTAGCTGAGCACGGTGTCGGGGTGGCCGGCCCAGGTCTTGATGGCCGACCAGATGTCGTAATCGTCGAGCTCCACGAAGTGGTTGAGGATTTTGTCGTCCTTCTCAAACTCGGCCAGGCTCACGGCGCGGCCCAGGAAGTAGCCCAGGCAGCTGTTGGCGGGCACCTCCACGCCCTGGCGGGCCAGGTCGCGGGCCCGCTGCACCACCCGAATGACCATCTGCTCGGCCGAGGTCACGGTTTTGTGCAGGTACACCTGCCAGTACATCAGGCGGCGGCTCACCAGAAAGTTCTCGACCGAGTACACGGCTTTTTCTTCCAGCACCAGGCGCTCGTCGTGCACGCGCAGCATCTTGATGAGGCGGTCGGCGCCGGGGCGGCCTTCTTCCACGCCGGTGTAGAAAGAGTCGCGGTTGAGGTAGTCGAGGCGGTCCATGTCGAGCTGGCTGCTCACCAACTGGTGAAAAAACGGCCGGCCGTACGTGCCGTCAAACATCGAAATGGCTAGCCCCAGCTTGCCGTGAAACTCCGCGTTCAGCCGTTGCATGAGGAAAACCGACACCTGCTCGTGCGGCACATTTTGGAAAATGGCCGTTTCCAGAGCGTGGGAAAGGGGGCCGTGGCCCACGTCGTGCAGCAGAATGGCGGCCATGGCCGCCTCGCCCTCGGCCGCCGAAATCTTCACGCCCTTGTCCTTGAGCGTGCGCAGGGCCAGGCTCATCAGGTGCATGGCGCCCAGCGCGTGGTGAAAGCGCGTGTGCAGCGCCCCGGGGTACACAAACCCCGTGAGCCCGAGCTGCTGAATGCGCCGCAGCCGTTGAAAGTAGCGGTGCTCAATCAGGTCGAACAGGAACTCCGTGGGGATGGTGACGAAGCCGTAGACGGGGTCGTTGAAGATTTTCTTTTTGTTCACAGTGGGGGCGGGGGCAGGATGACGGGCCGAAACCGGAAAGCGAAGTTGCGGCGCTGCTGCCGATAAACCGGCAACATTTGCAGCCGCGGTCCGTCCATGACTGAACGCGAAACTACGCCCCGTCGTTTGGGCAAGCTCAACACTCCGCCCCAAACGCGGTTGCAACCCGTAGCGTCGTTTCGCTATATCTATTCGGGCCGGCTTACGTTACCTACTGAAATCAACACCCCCACCGAAGGTCAGCGTAAGCCAAGTCCCCAAGACCCCAAGTCCCTACTATGCAACAAACCACCATTCTCTGGGCCGACGATGAAATCGACTTGCTCAAGCCGCACTTGCTGTTTCTCAAGGAAAAAGGCTACGACGTGACGCCCGTCAACAGCGGCGCCGACGCCATCGAGGAAATTCAGGAAAAGAGCTACGACCTCGTGTTTCTCGACGAGAACATGCCCGGCCTCACCGGTCTCGAAACGCTGAGCGAAATCAAGGCCATTCGGCCCACCGTGCCCGTGGTGATGATTACCAAGAGCGAGGAAGAGCACATCATGGAGTCGGCCATCGGCGCCAAAATCGCCGATTATCTGATTAAGCCGGTGAACCCCAGCCAGATTCTGCTGTCGGTGAAAAAGGTGCTCGACAACAAGCGCCTCATCAGCGAAGCCACCAACTCGGGCTACCAGCGCGACTTCCGCCAGCTCGGCATGCAACTCTCCGACCGGCTTTCGCCCTCGGAGTGGGCCGAAGTGTACAAGAAGCTGGTGTACTGGGAGCTCGAAATCAACGAGACCGAAGGCAAGAGCATGGCCGAAGTCTTCAACATGCAGAAGGACGAGGCCAACACCTACTTCGGCCGCTTCATCACGGAGAGCTACGAGGACTGGGTGAACGGCGACGACAAGGACGCCCCGCTCATGTCGCACCAGCTGTTCAAGGAGCGGGTGTTCCCCACGCTGAAGGCTACCGGCGACACGCCCGTGTACTTCGTGCTCATCGACAACCTGCGCTACGACCAGTGGAAAGTGCTGGAACCCATCATCACCGAGTTTTTTACGGTGGACAGCGAGGAGATGTACTACGCCATTCTGCCGACTACCACGGCCTATGCACGCAACGCCATTTTCTCGGGCATGATGCCGGGCGAGATTCAGAAGAAGTACCCCAACCTGTGGGTGACTGACGACGACGACGAGGGCAAGAACCTGCACGAGGCCGAGTTCATGGAAATCAATTTCCAGAAGAACAACCAGAAGGCCAAGTACAGCTACAACAAGGTGACCAACCTGCAGGCCGGCAAGGACTTGCTGGGCAAGATGAGCAACCTGCACAACAACTACAAGTGCAACGTCATCGTGTACAACTTCGTGGACATGCTCTCGCACGCCCGCACCGACATGGCCATGATTCGGGAGCTGGCCGCCGACGAGTCGGCCTACCGCAGCATCACTCGCTCGTGGTTCCTGCACTCGCCGCTGTATGAGATGATGCAGCAGATTGCCGAGAAAAAAGGCAAGCTCATCATCACCACCGACCACGGCACCATTCGCTGCAAGCGTCCCTACAAGATTGTGGGCGACCGCAACACCAACACCAACCTGCGCTACAAGCACGGCAAAAACCTGGGCTTCGACGACTCGCGCGACGTGTATGTGGTGCGCAAGCCGGAAAGCATTTTCCTGCCGCGTGAAAACGTGAGCACCGCGTATGTGTTCACCATCGGCGACTACTTCTTCGCCTACCCGAACAACTACAACTACTACGTGAACTACTACAAGGACACGTTCCAGCACGGCGGCATCTCGCTCGAAGAGTGCATCATTCCGTATATCACGCTCACGCCGAAAGGCTAATTTGAAATAGTTTTCAAGAACAAAGAAGGCCGCCTTTTACCAGGCGGCCTTCTTTGCTTTGGCGTGGTTGAGTTAACTATTTGAGTTTGTCCAGCGCTGCCCGCAGCCGCGGCAGCGCCGACTGAATGGATACCACCGTTTCGGCGCCCACCGAAGCGCGGAACCACGGCTCCGACGCCGGCGAACCAAACGCGGAGAAGGGCACCAGCGCCAGCTTGGCTTCCGAAATCAAATAGGACGTGAGTTCGGCGGTGGTGGCCAGCACGGTGCCATCGGGCGCGGTTTTGCCCAGCACGTCGATTTTGATGGTGAGGTAGATGGCGCCGGCCGGGGCTACGGCGTCGACGGGGTAGCCGGCGGCCTGCAACTCCTTCAAGCCGTCAAATAAGGCTTGCAGCGAACCTTGCAGGTTGGTTTTCATCTCACCCAGAAAGGCATCTACGGCTTCGGTTTCAGGCATGAAATGGGCCGTGGCGACCTGCTCGGCTTTGGGAGCCCAGGCCCCGACGTGGCCCAGAATGGACTTCATTTTCTCGATGATGGCCGGGGGGCCGAAGCTGTAGCCCACGCGCACGCCGGTGGCGGCAAAGCACTTGGAAATACCATCGATGTAGATGACGTAGTCGCGCAGCTCGGGGCGCAGGCTCACCGGGTCGTGGTGCTCGGTGCTGCCGAAGGTGAGCAGCCAGTAAATCTGGTCGTAGAGAATGTAGAGCGGCTTTTCATCGGCGCCGCGGAGCTTGTTTTCGGCAATCACCAGGTCGCAGATTTCTTCCAAGCCGGCTTTGGTGAACACCGTGCCGGTGGGGTTCAGCGGCGAGCACAGGGCCAGCAGCGTGGCGCCGGGCAGGTGCGGAGCCAGGTCGGCGGCCGTGGGCATGAAGTTGTTTTCGGCGCGGGTGGGCACGGCCACGGGCGTGGCGCCGGTGAGGTGGCAGTAGTGGTTGTTGTTCCAGCTGGGCAGCGGGAAAATGACCCGGTCGCCGGGGTCGACGAGGGAGCGGTAAGTAGCGTAGATGAGCGGGCGCGAGCCCCCGGCAATCAGAATGTCGTTGGGGCCGTACTCCAGGCCCTGGCGGGTTTTCAGAAAATCCGACACCGACTGGCGCAGCTCGTTGATGCCGGCGGCGGGCGGGTAGTTGGTCAGCCCGGCCTGGTAGGCCCGGGTGATGCCCTCGTTAAGCGCAGTTGGAATGGGGAAAATCTTCGGGTCGAAGTCGCCGATGGTCAGGTTGCAGATGTTGGCGCCCTGGCGCACCTGCTCGCTTACCTGGTTGCCAATGCGAATGATTTCGGAGCCGCTCAGGCCGGCGGCCATCTTGGATACTTGCATAGAAGGGAAGCAGCCGGATACAAGCTACATTGGCCGCGAAGGTAAATGACGCCTGCGGCATCATTGCCCGGCCGCCCGCCGCAGCTCGTCTTCGGCGCCGGCGGCGCGCTTGCGGGCGGCGGCCACTTTGCCGTTGCCGAAGCGGTAGGTGAAGGCGGCCGTGGCCACGCGGGTGTCCTGCCGCGTCACAAAGCTTTCGGAAAAAGATGTGTATACCGACGTAGAGCGCAAAACGGACGTGTAGAGCACGTCCGAAACGTTCAGCCGCAGGGTGGCTTGCTTGCCCCAGAAGCTGCGCTGCAGGCCCAGCAGCAGCTGCCCGCGGGACCGGGCGCGCTCAAAGCCCCAGATTTCGCCCGATTGAAAGGACCCGTTCAGCTCCCCCGACCAGCCGTGCGGCAGGCTGAACGTATTGTTGGCGGTGAGCTGGCAGGCCGGCTGTTGGCGGTCGAGCAGGGTGCCGGCCAGCTCGCCGCGAAAGCGCGACACGTAGAAAATGCCGTTGGCGTAGAGCGTCCACCATTTGGTGGGCTCCACGGGCGCGGTCAGGGTCAGGGCGAGGTAGTCCTGGCTGGTCAGGTTCACTTCGCGGCTCACCACCTGGCGGCCGCCGTCGGGGGCGGGCTGTACCACCGTCACGATGGGCTGGCGGGTGTGGGCGTAGGTGAGGGCCGTGCTGAATTTCTGGCGGTAGGTGTGCGTCAGGTCCACGTTATAGCTGGTCTGGGCCACCAGGTAGGGGTTGCCCGACCGGTACGAAACCGCGTCGACGTAGGCCCGTAACGGGTTTAGCTGGGCGTAGTTGGGTCGGTCGATGCGCCGGCCGGCGGCCAGGGCCAGCGCGTGCTGCGCGGCCAGCTGCACCTGCAACGAGGCCGTGGGAAACAACTGCAGGTACCGGCGCTCGTGCATGCCCTCGCCCGCGAGGGTGGTGCGAATGGTGGTTTGCTCGGCGCGCAGGCCGGCCTGCAGGCCGGCCTTGCCGCGGCCGCCGCGCACGCTGGCGTAGGCAGCGTTCACGTTTTCATAGTAGTCGAAGGCGCTCGATATCGAGGGCGCAAAGACGCCGTTTTCGAGAAAGGCCACCGCGCTGGCGGAGGTCACCCGCGTGCTCTTGCCGCCCAGGTCGAGCCGGCTGCGGCGGGGCAGGGGGCGGCTGTAATCCAGCTTCAGGGCCGCAATGGTCAGGTCGCTGCGCTGTTCGCCCGTGAGCAGGGCCGGCGCAAGCGTTGGCTCCAGAAAGCTGGTGCGCAGGTCGAGGGCGCGGGTGGTGCGGTACTGCGCGTAGTCGGCATCGGCCGTCAGGCTGGCGGCCGATGCCGAGTCGGCAAAAGCGTGCCGCAGGTTCAGGTTGGCGCTGCCGTTGGGCCGCTTTATTTCC